>CAYUUL010000017.1:37839-42531 GCA_964447865.1 uncultured Planctomycetaceae bacterium
CAACCGCAATATCAACCGCAGTTCCAACCGCAATATCAGCCGCAATACCAGGGGCCAACGCAAACTTTACCGAGTCAATGGGAAACGGGGCAAATCAACCCTTACGCGCCCGACGCGCGGTGACGTTCCCAGCGCGGCGCGTTCGACAAAGGGTCGCGTTCCGGGAGGGTTTGCGGGAACGCGTCAAACCGTTATACTGAAAGAGCGGTTTTCCGGCGTCGCGGAGCCGCGTACCACACATTAACGCCGCGAGGCAAGCGAGAAAGAGATGACGCAGATGAACGCATACGCAGTCCGCCCTTCCGTTCTTTCGCAAACGACCGCGACTCCGCCGGGGTCCAAGAGCATCACCAATCGAGCGCTTCTTTTAGCCGCGCTGGCAGAGGGTTCCAGCGTTTTGACCGGAGCGTTAGACGCGGAAGACACAAAAGTTATGCTCGACTCGTTGCGACTTCTTGGAGTAAACGCGCAATTCGACGCGGAGACAAAGACCGCAAGCGTGGAAGGTTGCGGCGGCAAATTTCCAAACAAGAGAGCCGACCTTTACGTGGGCAACAGCGGAACGACAACGCGATTTTTAACGGCTGCGCTCGCGTTCGCGGAAGACGGAGTCTACACGCTCGACGGCAAACCGCGTATGCGCGAACGTCCGATCGGAGATCTTCTCGACGCGCTCCGCGAACTTGGTCGCGACGCGGAAAGTCTCAACGGCAACTCATGTCCTCCGCTGAAAATTGTCGGCAAACGTTTTGCGGACGATTCTCCCAAAGTATGTCGTATTGCGGCCAACGTATCAAGTCAATTCCTAAGCGGCCTTTTAATGGCGGCGCCGTTGGCTAATCGCGAACTTTCAATCGAGATTGACGGAGAATTGGCCTCGCGACCGTACGTTAAACTCACGCTTGAAATGATGCGTTCATTTGGAGTTCCGGTTCAAACCGACGCCGCGTTCCGACGGTTTGTCAATTTCGACAAGGGACGTTACGCGGGCCGCGAATACGCGATTGAGCCGGACGCGAGCGCGGCGAGTTATTTCTTTGCCCTACCCGCGATTTTGGGCGGGTCTATGACAATCCGCAACTTATCGAAGAACGCGCTTCAAGGGGACGTCGGATTTGTCGACTGTCTTGAGCGCATGGGATGTTCGGTAACGCGCGGGGCGGACTTTATCACGGTAACGCGCGCGGCGTCGACTCCCCTTCTAGGAATCGACGTAGATATGAACGCAATTCCCGACACGGCGCAAACGCTCGGCGTAACGGCGCTTTTCGCGGAAGGGCCCACGACTATCAGAAACGTCTCGAACATGCGCGTCAAAGAGACGGATCGACTCTCGGCGCTGACGACGGAGTTGCGCAAACTTGGCGCGAAAGTAGAGGAACGCGCCGACGGTTTAACAGTCGATCCTCGCGGCGGTCTTCATGGCGCGACGATCGCGACGTACGACGACCACCGTATGGCAATGAGTTTCTCGCTGGCGGGGTTACGAATCCCCGGCGTTGTCGTCGAAAATCCCGGTTGCGTCGCGAAAACGTATCCCAACTTCTTCGAAGATCTCGAGCGAGTCACTCGAGCGCTCGACTGACAAATTGTCGAATCGTGAGAAACGGAAACGAATAAATAGGAAATTAAGTTAAAAGACGCAATTTATCAAGAATCAATTCAATAACGCCGATGTCTACGACAAGGTTGTTTGCGTTGCGCGGGAGGCGTTTGCGCGAACAAACGGTAAAAACGCCTGATATTGTCGAACCTTGAAACAGACGGTTCGAATATGCGAATTGGCGCGCCTTCCTTGGAGCGTCGTTTGCGTTATAATGAACGAATTACAAGTACTGAAAAGGGCGTCGAACGCGTTTCGCGGCGGCGTCCACGACCATCCAGAAAGGCGACTATGAGCGACCTGATTCTTTACCACGGCGGACGGACCGAACCAGTCTGCCGCGCTATTCCTTCGGAACAAATTGACGAACAAATGAAGAAAGCGTCGACGCTGGTAAAAGTACCGGTGAGCGACGCCGACTTGTCGACGGTCTATCGTTGGGGCGACGGCGGTTTGACGCCTCTTTCCGGGCCCATGGATTCCGCAACGTTTAACCGCGTCCTTGACGAATCTGTAATTGAGTACGAAGGTAAGAAGTACGCCTGGACGATTCCTCTCTCGCTTCCGACCACGGAAGAACTCGCCAGGACGCTCAAAGCCGGTCAGGAAGTAGCGCTTACAAGCGCGTCTGGCGAAATCGTCGCGACGTTGGAAATAACGGACGTCTTCCCATGGGATAAACCTCGATACCTCAAATCGGTCTATCTTACCGACCGCGTGGATCATCCCGGCGCGGATATGGCGCTGGTTCACGACGCCGACAAGAGCTATTTACTGGGCGGCGTTATTAACGTATTTCCCCAAAAAAAGAATCCTGCGTTTGGGAAATACGTGCTTTCTCCGCGCGAAGTTCGCGCCTTAATCGCGCAACGCGGCTGGAACCGCGTCGTGGCGTTCCAAACGCGTAATCCGTTGCACCGAGCGCACGAATACGCGCTGGTTTACGGGTTGGAAAAATTGCTCAAAGAAGGATATAACGCGGGCGCGTGTTTGAATCCTCTCGTCGGCGAAACCAAGGGCGACGACGTCAACGCGGAAATCCGTATGCAAACCTACGAGAAACTCATTGCGGATCGAGCGCTGGGCGAAGGCGATTCCGACGTTGAACTCTGGAAGAAACTCGGAGAAGAAGTTCCGGATCGCGTTATTTTGCTCGGTCTGGATATCAAGATGTTCTACGGCGGTCCTAAAGAAGCGGTCATGCACGCGATTTACCGTCAGAACTTTGGTTTCACCGACGTCATTATCGGTCGCAAACACGCGGACGCGCCTTACAAAGACGGCACGGCGATCTGGGGCGATTTCGACGCGCAGGAAATCTTTGAACACTTGAACGGCGATCTTCAAGAGAAACCGTTGAAGGTTGGATTTGCCGCGTATTACGAATCTCTCGGACGCGTCGACCTCATGGAAAATCATCCGGACGAAAAGCCGGTCTTCATCTCCGGTAAAGCGGTTCGCGCCACGTTGCAAAAGGGCGAACAGGTCGATCCTCGCATTATGCGTCCCACGACTTCGGCTATTCTCGCCGCGGCGATGAAACAGAACTGAGAAAACGACGTTTAAACATAGATAGTCGGTTAGTTGCGAGTAGGGCGCGGCGCGTCCTACTTTTTTTGTGTTTTTACCCAATATAATAAGGACGAACGATGAAGATCCCAATGCGACGCGCCGATCGTGAAGTTACAGATCCGGCGAAAATTGAAGAAATCTTAAAAAATTGTCCCGTACTTCGAGTCGCTATTCCAGACGAGGAATATCCTTACGTCGTCCCGGTAAATTATGGATGGACGCGATCGGACTCCCGGTTCACATTTTACTTTCATTCCTCCCAATCCGGTCGAAAGGCCAGATTATTGGGGACGGATGGCGGACGCAGAGTCGGGTTTGAGACGGATCGGTTATTGTCGGTCGGTTCTAATGGGGACGGTTCGTCGCCTTGTCGCTGGACATGCCGGTTTGAAAGCGTGATCGGCGAGGGAATCGCGCAAAAGGCGACTTCCGAGGAAGAAAAGCGAGTCGGTCTCGACGCGCTCATGCGGCGGTCCGGGTTTGAAGGCGCGTTAGATTACGACGCGAAGTCGTTTGAATTAGCGGACGTTTATAAAATAGAAGTCGTCGAATTAAGCGCCAAACGTCATTAAACGTTAAAAATCAAGTCGGCGTCGACGTAAGCGCGTCGACGTCGGTTCGGCTCTTGAATTTCTATTGCGATTAAAACTCTATTACTGACGTCTCTTTTTATATTCTTTACTTCGAGTTAGCGTAATTGTCGCCCGGCTCTTGACGAAACGTTTGAAATGTGTTCAATGAAGGGAGGAATACGGTCTCTCAATCACAAGTTGAAATATAGCTATGCAATACAAAAACGTATGCGTGGAAGCGATAGAATGCGCGCTTCCTCCTGAAATCGTAACGTCGGACGAACTTGAATCGCGACTATCACCCCTTTACGAACGGTTAAGACTTCCTTACGGCAGGCTTGAACTGATGACGGGTATTCGAGAGCGCGGGTTATGGGAACGAGGTCAATTACCCGGCGATCAGAGCGTCGTTACGGTCAATAAACTTGTAGAGACGACCGGCGTCGACCGTTCTAAAGTCGGGGCGTTTATTCACGCGTCCGTATGCAGGGATTACCAGGAGCCCGCCACCGCCTGCGACGTTCATCGTCGCGTGGGACTCTCTCAATCGGCGTTCATTTGCGACGTTTCAAACGCGTGCCTCGGCCTTGTAACCGGTTCGTTCCTTATCGCGAACATGATCGAGCTAGGGCAAATAGAGGCTGGAATCGTTGTTGGAACGGAGACAAGTCGGGCTCTTATGGAGACGACTATCGCAGAATTAAACGCGAATCAAACGCTTACGCGCCAAACAGTCAAGGACGCGTTCGCTTCGTTGACGATCGGTTCGGGTAGCGCGGCGATTTTACTTGTCAACGAAAAATTCAGCAAGACGGGGAACAGGTTTCTTGGCGGCGTAGTTCGCGCGAACACGAACGGGAGCGCGTTGTGCCGGAGTCAAGTGGACGTCACGGCGGGCGGACGCGCGTCGGGTCAAACAATGAGTACGGATTCGGAGAGACTTTT
>CAYUUL010000018.1:0-17968 GCA_964447865.1 uncultured Planctomycetaceae bacterium
TTCAAGAAAATAGATGCCATTGCCAATGCGGTATCCGACAGCTGTGAACCGGCCATCATTCCGGACATTACAGCACAGACGATTGATGGCAAGACCGTGATTGTTGTGGAGGTTTCCGAGGGCAGACAGCGCCCATATTATATCAAAGCCCTTGGCAGAGAAGGCGGCGTATATGTCCGTGTTGCGGGCACTACTCGCCTTGCTGACGAGTACATGATCAAGGAGCTGTTGTTCGAGGGCAGTAACCGCCATTTCGATCAGGTTTTGTGTACCGGTTTAACAATCACGGATGAGGAGATTGATGGTCTCTGCAAAGCCATGAAGGAACAGGCTATAAAGAATGCGCATAGTGAGGAGCAGAAAGCATCCGTCAAAGATGTCGGCAGACAGCAGCTGCGCTCCTGGGGCATTTTGATTGAGAGAGACGGAAAGGACTATCCGTCCAATGCATTCGCTATTTTGACTGGATGCGGAGGACTTCACGTTGCAACGCAGTGCGGCGTCTTCAAGGGCACGACAAAAGAGGTTTTTGTTGACCGCCGCGAGTATGACGGCCCGTTGTGGGAGCAGATTGAAGAAGCGTACCAGTTTGTTCTTAGGAATATTCATTTGGGCGCAACATTCGAGGGCGTTTATCGACAGGATGTCTATGAAATTCCGCCGGATGCCATTCGTGAGCTAATCATCAATGCAATGGTGCATCGCAGCTACCTGGATCACGGTACGATTCAGATTGCGCTATATGATGACCGGCTGGAAATCACTTCTCCCGGAAAGCTGCCGATGGGTCAGACCATAGAGCGTATGAAAGAAGGATATTCCAAAATCAGAAATGAAGCGCTGGCATATGCCTTTGCCTACATGAATTTGATTGAACATTGGGGTAGCGGCGTCCCGAGAATTATCGGCAAGGTAAAAGCCGCCGGATTGCGAGAACCGGAGTTTATTGGCGGAGATGTGGATTTACGCGTCAATATCTATCGAAATCAGGACAAGGCAATTAACGCCAAAAATAACGCCAAATTTAACGCCGATGGCTCTAAAAATGGCGTTAATGCTCCGATCCCAAAAGAGCGGGAACAAGTAAAAAAACTGCTGAAGGCGGTAGAGCAAAATCCATCGGCAACGCAGGCGTATTACGCGGAACAAATTGGAACGTCAAAGAGAACTGTCTCCAGAATTTTTGTTTCCTTACTGGAAAAAGGAATTTTGACGCAAAACGGAACGAAACGAAAACCAGTTTGGGTCGTCAGGAAGTAGAAGGGACGGCGTGGCGCCGGACAACGGGTTACATTCGCGTCGCCTCTGTAAATCGGAAGTTACGGGAGACTTTTTTACATGAATATTACGGTTTATCTTGGCTCCAACGAGGGGAATGATCCATATTTGCGAAAAGCGGTTGAGGAGTTGGGAACATGGATCGGAACCAGCGGGAACGATCTTGTTTACGGCGGCTCCAGATCCGGATTGATGGGCGCGCTCGCCGATAGCGTTTTGAAATCGGGGGGTAAAGTAACGGGGATTGAACCGCGGATCTTCATCGAAAATGAATTTCAGCATAACGGCTTGACCAGACTGATCGTAACCGGGGACATGGCGGAACGCAAAAATAAAATGATTGAGCTTGGGGACGCCTTTATCGCTTTTCCCGGCGGGACCGGAACTTTGGAGGAAATTGCCGAGGTTATCTCAAGGGCGTCTTTAAAGCTCCTGAACGCGCCCTGTATTATCTATAACCTCAACGGTTACTACAATGATTTGAAATCGCTTCTGAATCGTATGGTTGAAAAAGGGTTTTCCTCGAACGAGCGACTGGAAGGAATCTGTTTTGTCGAAAGCCTTGACGATATAAAACGAATTTTGAAATCGGCGTAATTCCTGTCGCTCCGAGAAAAGTTCGCGCCATGAACTCGTCTCCGCGCTCGTAAAAAAGTATCGCGAACTCTGTTAACGCGACCGCGCCTGAACCAGTTTCCACAGTTTTTTAAAATTTTTTAAAACTGCCCCTTGTGATAATAAGAGACTGTGATAGACATTATTGTAAATGGGGGTTGGAAACGATCCTCAGTTGTTGTTACGGTTGGGCTCCCTCGGAGGGAGCCTGTTTCTTCTGATTTCCCTTTCGTCTCTATATGATCGGCCCAGTTTTTCTGCGTCTAACGTTAATTTCATATTGACTTGTTTTGACGAGAACCTTTGCGAACGTCCCCCTGGAACCGCGCGTTTTACTTTTCGCGGTTGGACTTCTCTCGACGGCTTGATCCTTGACGCTTTCTTTCGAGACGAACGGCGGAAATTCCGACTTTGCGTCCGCTTACTTCGATTCGCGGTTAGGGAAACGTCGCTCTGTTCGTTTGCTTATTCGACGAGGACGTTTGACCCGTAACGCTCGACGCGCTTCCAGAAAAGAACGCCGACCCAACGACCGACTCGCCCCGCCGGAAAGCGTTCCGCGAATCTCTGTCCTTCTCGCTTAAACGCAGGACTGCGCGCTTATTTTATCACTCTTCTACCATGAAAGGTTAGCTATGACCGACGAAGAATATAAAAAAAGTAAAGAAGATCTGGAAAATGAACTCAATAAACTTCACGGCGAGGGATTCCCCTTTGATCTCCGTTACTTGAGGCCCGCTTATGACGCCTTGTCTGGAAATAACTTGCGGAATGATTTGGACGTTCTCCGCGGCGACAGGTGGGAAACCCCCGTTTACTTCCAAATTTTGAACGCGTACGAAAATCTCAATGATGAAAAAGGTCAAAAATATATCGCTTTTGGAATCTCGTACGGATATCTGTCGAACCATTTCTTCCGACTCGCCTGGCCTTTTACCTTCAACGATAAAATGAATTTTGAAAGACGCTTTTTTTCGGCGGAAATGAAAAAATATAAAGAGAAAGTAATTTCCTGTTTTGACATGGAAGGATTCAATTTGCTTTATTCTTTAGGCGTCGCGCTGGAATGTCGAAGAATTGAGCCCGCCTACTTCTATAACTCGGAATATTATTTAACCTACGACAGAATTATGGAGATTGTGGAACCCCTGCGAAAAGAAAAGCGCGTTCGTACTCTCGAAGCGCTCGAACTCGAACGCGAAGTAGAAAAACGACGCGAAAGACGCGAACGTGAAGAGCGAAAACTCGAAGAATTCAAAAAACAACGCGCGCGAAAAAGAACTCGCGAAGTTCCGCGAAAGATCGTTGGAAGTCATGCGGGAATACGATATCCCCGAAGAATATTTGCCCTGCCTTGAAAGTCTCGCTAAGGAAAAAAATACCAGATCTATTTAACCGTCAATGAGAAAGTGGCGGGCGACGTCGCTAAAATGCTTCGCGACGACCCTAAACTCAGAAAGTTTTTCATAAAAATCGTCGATAGAGCCCAGTTCAAATAATCGCCGCTCCCGCGTCCGCAAAGCGTCGAGAAACGCGCCGACGCGTTCCAAACGCGACGCTCGGCCTCCAACCGCAAGAAAAAAAGACCGCGCCAACGCGACTTGTCTGCGCGCCGACGCGGTTTGTTATCCGTTAAAGCTCGATCGCTTCAAATCATTTCGCGGGGACTTCCTTAACAAGACCGAAGTCGATGTATTGACCGCCGGTTGTTTGATGGCAGTGGATCGCGACGACGTTCTTACCGACCTTGAGCGCCGATTTCAACGCGTTGACGTCGACGTCCTGATACGTGTAAGATTGATATCCGTCGTAGTCGGCGATTTTGACGCCGTTAATGTAGACTTCGCAATCTTCGTCGTGATAACCGTAACCAACCATGTTTTCAGGATTCGCGATTTGTTCCGCGGTCAGTTCGACGTCGCGGCGAATCCAAATGTCGCTTGTATCCCACGTGGTGCGGACGGACGTGTTCGGAGTCCCAACGGTTCCGAAGCCGCCTTCGCCTTCTTTCCAGGAGGAATCGTCGAAATCAGCCGCGGCCCAGTTGTCGGCCGGCGCGTCAAACGAGTACTTCCAGGTCTTGCCTTCATGGTGCGAGCAACCGATCACGACGTCGTACTTCGGAGCGGGGCCGCGAAGCGCTTCGTTCGACTTGCGCATCTTGTCGACCGGGTACTTAATGACTTCGCGGTCGTAGGACATGAAGCCGTTGACTTCGATTTCAACGTCGGTCGTTTGAGTATAGACCGCCGCCGAAAGACCTTTTTCGATCAAAGGACGCATGGCGCGGTTCAGGCTGTTGTAACGAGCGAAAAGCGCGTCGGTGTCGGCGAAGGAGACGTAGCCCCAGTTGCCGTTTTCTTTCCAGGAGTGCCCCTTCACAGGAAGGCCAAGTCCGCCGTATTCGCCCAAAACGGTCGCGCGGTTTTCCTCAGGCGGGAACATGCCCGGGCCCGGGTAGTTGTGCATGTCGTGGACGTCGCCGCAGGGACGATCCGCCCAACCGCTCGTGCAGGTAACCAGACGAGTAGGATCGAGTTGTTTGCAAAGGTCGACGATGCGAGCCGTGTCAAACTGGCCCCAACCTTCGTTGAAAGGAACCCAGAGAACGATGCACGGGAACATGTCCAAAGCGTTGAACATTTGACGAAGTTCCGTTTCATAGTAGGAAACGGATTCCGGAGAACGTTCGGCGTCAGGATCGCGTCCGCCAATGTAGTGCGCGGTGTCGCCGGACGGCATGTCCTGCCATACGAGCATACCCATCTTATCGCATGCGTAATAGTAACGGGCCGGTTCGACCTTGATGTGCTTGCGAAGCATATTGAAACCGAAAGATTTCAATACTTCAATGTCATAAATCATGCCCGCTTCGGTCGGAGGAGTATAAAGTCCGTCCGGCCACCAGCCCTGATCCAGTGGACCGTGTTGGAATACGAATTCGTTGTTCAGCATGAGTCGGGTAATGCCGTCCGGGGTCTTGCCAAGCGAAGTCTTGCGGTTCGCGTAGTAGGACGCCACGGCGTCGACCGTTTCGCCGTCCTTAACGAGGGAGACGGAAAGATCGTAAAGTTTCGGATTATCCGGAGTCCAGAGCTCCTGCCCTTTGACGTTCAGCGTGATCGTCGCCTTGCCGGATACGACCTTCGCTTTTTGATCGCCAATAACTACTTGAGCGCCTTCCGCGTTCTCAACGTCGACTACGACCGCGACCGTCATGTCGTCGATATCGGAAATCGGACGAACTTTCGTGATGTGAGCCTTGCTGACGGGTTCCATCCAGACAGTTTGCCAGATACCGGTGACCGGCGTGTACCAGATCCCGTTCGGACGTTCAAGCTGCTTGCCGATCGGTTGAGGGCCCTTATCGGTCGGATCCCAAACTTTAACGACGAGCTCTTGATCGCCGTCCTTAAGAGCCGGCGTCAGGTTGACTGTGAACGGAGTGTAGCCGCCCTGGTGAGAGCCGACTTTAGTCCCGTTAAGATAAACGTCGCAACGCCAGTCGACCGCCCCAAAGTTGAGCAGAATCATCTTGCCCGCCCAGGATTCCGGAATCTGAAGCGTTTTCTTATACCAGAGATTGTTGTCTTGACCGACGCTCTTGCCGACCCCGGACAACGCGGATTCCGCGCAGAACGGTACGAGAATCTCGCCCTGAGACTTTTCAAAGTTCTCTGCGACCGGAAGAATCGCGTAGTCCCAAAGCCCGTTCAAATTGACCCAGTCGTTGCGGACCATTTGCGGACGCGGATATTCCGGAAGAGGTTTCGCCGGATCTACGTCGCCGGCGAACTTGGAGAGAAGGATACCGTCGACCGGTTTCCAGTCTGCGGCGAAATTAGGCGTAAGACACGCCGCGCCGAGGAGAGCGAGCGCTCCCAAAAGGAACGTCTTTTTCATCGAGTGCCTTTCGAAAAGGGTTTATGTTTGTATCTCCGGAAAAAGCCGAGCGAACCGACGCGCAACCCCCTCGGAGACGTTATAACCTGCCGTCATCGGGTAAACGCCGTTCCACAACTTGATAAAACGACGTCAATATGTGCAATATACAATAAAATGGGCAATCTATCAAGAAGAGCCGCGCCCTTTTTTAATATTTTGTAACGAAAAGCGCGTCCGCCTTAATTCGCTCCCGGTTCGCGTTCAATCCTGCCACCCGCAAGTTTCCCGCACCGCTTTCATCGCCCCAAGCACCGCGTTCCACGTCGCGGGATCCTGCATCGCGCTGTTCGGGAACATGCAGCCGTCCCAGCATATGTGCCGCAATTTGCGCGTCGGCGCCCCGTTCTCCGTCAGCCAGTATCGAGCGTACTTCGGAATATCAAGTTTCCCGTTCGGATCGTTCGGGAGACAGTGACGGCCCGTCTTGTCGTGAGCGCCGGACCCGAACACCGTGCCGTCGTTCTGCGCGACGTGGAAATCAATCGTCCACGGCCTCAACGCGTCCGTCATCTTTTTGTACGCCTCGTCGTAGACTTCCGTCTGACCCCATTGGAAATCGTCCGGTAAAAGACGGTCCTCCGGCGCGTTCGCCCCAAGAAGGAAAAGATTCGTATGCGACATGTCCGCCTGGAACCCAAGCGTGCGAGGTCGATCCACCGCCTCGAGTATCTCTACGCAACGTTTCCAACTGTGCATGCCGCCCCAGCAGACTTCGCCCTCGAGCGCCAGCTTCTCCCCGTAAGAATCCGCGATATTGCACGCCGTCTTGAACGTCTCCACGATTTGACGCGTATTCGCCTCGGGATCCGCCGCCCAGGCCGACACGGAACAGGAAGAGTCAATACGCACGCAACCCGACGGTCGCACTCCAAGCGCGTGAAGTTTCGAACCCGCCATGCAGCCCAACTCGACTTCGCGGAGGAACGTATCGCGAGCGTCGTCCGAACCGATCGCGGACCCCGCCCACACGTTCGCCACAAGCGAACCGACCTCGAGTTGATATTCGTCGCAATAATTCACGATTCGATAGATTTCCGCCGCCATATTGGAACAGTCGAAATGAGGCGCGCTGAGGAAAAGATCGAACCCGTCGAACCGCGCGCCCTCGACGTTCGCGTTTGACGTCAGGCGAAGCATTTCTTCAAGTTCGAGACAAGGTTCCGAATCGGGGCCTTTTCCGACGACGCCGGGCCAGGTAGCGTTATGAAGTTTCGGATTAGTGTTAGCGTTTGACATCGCTGCTCCTTCCGCAAAAACTGTGGTGAATAGGTGATTGTTCTGGTTTGACGTCCCCGCGTCGCGATTTATGATACCGGGTCGCGTCGTAAAATGCAAGTTTTTTTTGACTTTTTTTAAAACTGTTTCGCGTAAACGGAAAAATAACGCGGGTTTTAACTCGCTAAAACGACGGTTGGACTCAGAATTTCCCTAGAATAGACGATAAACGTCCTATTTTGCTTGACGAACGTTTTTTCTCAAAATATAATAAATAATTGCGTAGCGCCGGGCTTTTATAAACCGACTCCGGCAAACGTCGCGGTTTTTCTGGTAAATCCATATGGCTATATGTGGGTAAGTCGGTTTGCTTTTCCAATAAGGAGGGGACTTCATGTCGGAATATGAAATAGTATTAAAACGGCAGTGGGATTTGCTCAAAGAATTGTCCCTGACCGATAAAGGTCTGACCTTAACGGAGATGGCGACAAAATTCGAAGTCAGCGAAAAAACCATAAAACGCGACTTAATCTCTTTAACTTCCGTGTTCGGCGAACTAAGGGAATACTGCGAAGCCCATGGAAGAAAACGCTACAGATTCGATAAACAGCCGATAACCTTTGACGGCGTCCTCGGACGCGACGAACTCTTCGCGCTCTATGTCGGCCTGAAAATGATGGAACCGATGCGCGGCCTGGATTTCTACGAAAAAGTTCAGACGGCAAGTGAAAAAATCAAGCGGTCTTTAGGCGAAAAAGACGTCGAATTGGCGAACAGAATCGCCCCTTTCTCCGACGAATTTGTACAGTTCGGAAGACGTTACAAAGAATCGACTTGTAAATTCATCAACGCCGCCTCGCGAGCGATCGCCGATTCAAAAGTCCTGAGAATCCGCTACAGATCCCTGCACTCGCAATCCGCAAAGACGTATAACGTCTGTCCTTACAATATTGTCAGCTGGAGAAGCTCCATCTACTTCATCGGGAACTGTTGCGACGACAAAAAAATGAAATTCTGGAAAGTCGATCGCCTCTTTGACGTACAGGTTCTCGCAAATAAAACGTTTCGTCGAGACCCCAATTTCAACGCCGCAAGTTATCTCAAAAATTGCGTGGCGCCCTACTGCACCAACGGCTCCGTCGTCAACGCGGTCGTCCGCTTCAACGGTTACGCCGCGAGAATCATCGCCGAAGAACGACCGAGAGTCGTTAAAAAATACGTTCGAGAATCAAACGAATCCATCCTGGCCTACATGACCGTCGAGGAAAACAGAGCCTTTATTCGCTGGCTCCTCGAATTTGGAAGCCACGCCGTCGTTATGGAACCGGAATCGCTCCGGAAAAAAGTCGTCGAGGAACTTAACGACATAAAACAAAGATACGAAATTACCAAAGATTTTCGTCTCGATATCGATTGGTACGACTCCGAAAACGTCGTCGATTTAACGCTCGCCGACGGTATCAGAACCTCGGTTACCGCGAGTCTTCCGCAACAGAAAGCCGACGAGACCTCGCCCGACATAGCCGCCGCGAACGAGTTCGCCCGCGAACAAAGAGAAGCCGAACTGCAAAGGGACGAAAACTTCAAAGAAGTCGAATTAGGGCCCGAAGTCGCGCCCGAGTTCTCCTCGCAGGAGGAATTTAACGTCAGGGTGAAAGACCTCGATCTCCCGGAAGACGAACGTCCGAAACGCGGTCGACCAAGGAAGTATCCGGAACCCGCGCCAAAGTCCGCGTTGGGTAAAGTAGCGGGCGCGGTTAAGGCTCTCTTTGGCGGGAAGTCGGATGAAAAAGCCGAGCCGGAACCTGAAAAGACTGAGAAAACGACCGATAAAGAAGCGAAAAAACGCGCCGCCGCCGAAAAACGAGAGGCCGAGAAACGCGAAGCCGAACGCCTGGAAAAAGAACGTTTGGAAGCCGAAAGACGCGAAGCCGAACGTATTGAAGAGGAGAAACGCAAACTCGCGGAAGAACGCGCCGCCAGAAAACGCGAAGCCGATCGAATACGCGCCGCTAAAAAACGGGAAGCCTTGCGACTGGAAAGAGAACGGCTGGAAGCGAAAAAAATCGCCGCTAAGGAAAGACGGGAAGCGAAAAAAAGAGAGACCGACGAAAAACGGGAAGCCGAAAGACTCGAAGCCGAACGCTTGGAAAGAGAACGGTTGGAAGCGGAAGAACGCGCCGCCGAAGAAAAACGCGAAGCGAAAAAACGCGCCGCCGCCGAAAAACGGGAGATGAAAAAACGCGAAGCCGAACGCCTTGAAAAGGAAAGACTTGAGAAGGAACGCCTCGAGAAGGAGAGACTCGAGAAGGAACGCCTTAAGAAAGAGCGCCTTGAGAAGGAAAGACTGGAAGCCGAACGCCTTGAGAAAGAGCGTCTTGAAAAAGAACGCCTGGAAAAGGAAAAGCTGGAAGCGGAAACTCCCGCGCCGCGGCGCCGGGAACGCCCGCGCCCCGTTACCGGTCGAGACGGCTACAGAGCGATTAAAGAAGAGATAAAGCAAGCGATCAAAGGCAGGAAATAGAGCGCGACGACGTTCTAAACGAAACCGCGCAAAACGAAATAAGCGCCGCGAGAACTTTCCCCTCGCGACGCTTTTATTTTATTCGGACGCCATTGTCGAGCGCCGTTTCCAAAAGCTCGCGAAGAACCCCAAAACGACGCCCGACGCTTGCGCGTCAAACGGTTCCTCCCGCCTGCTTTTGTTCCCGTTTGACCTGCGCGGCGGGCTTTCCGGACGGCAGTTCCATCGCTTCTGCGATATTCAGCATATGCTCGTAAACGCGGCGCCATGCGTTGAGCTGGTACTCGACCGCCACAATGACGAGAGGATCGTTCTTTTCCGCGAACATGTCCTGCATGAACGCGTCTCGAGCGTCTTTCACGTCCTCCACGTACTGCTTGCGCCACGCCCCCATCTGATCCGCGAGATGAACGTGATTGCGCTGCGCAAAGTTCTTCTCAAGCCAGTCGAGAATCTTCAGCGTATTCCCCAAAAAGACCGAGTATTTGTCGCAAAGCGCCGGCGGAAGCGACAAGCCCGCGTTCTTCAACTTCAAATTCGATTTCAGAATTCCCGCGAAATAGTCGCTGATCGTCTCCAATTCCTCCGCGAGACGAACCTGTTCCCGCGCCGAACTCGCCAAATCGCTCGTGATCGCTTTCGTCGTCATGCGCGAGATATAATCGATCGTCTCGTCTTGAACGTTGTCCAACTTTTCTTCCAGCCTGAAAACGTCGTCGATCGTCTCGCGATCCTCGTAATTCGCGTCGTGAACCGTGATAAGCATGTGCGCCATCGTGTGGCAGTCGAGGAACATGCGGTGGACTTCAAGTCGAGAGCGTTCGACACCAATGACCGGCTCCTCGTTTACAAACGTCGTCAAATTCGTCGTCGTCTTGCGTTCCGGCTCCGGACCCTCTTTGACCATCCTGGTAAGCAACTTTGCCACGGGCGTTAGAATCGGCACAAACACGAACATATTCGCGACGTTGAATATCGTGTGCGTAAGCGCGATCTTCGTGACGTCCGTCGTCGCGCCGACCGCGTTCCCGATCGCTTCGATACTCGGTATCAGGACGCTAAAGAATACCGCCCAGACCCAAAGCACTCCGAACAAATTGAAAATCAGGTGGAAGTAAGCGACTCGGCGCGCGTTCGCGCTCGTCGTTATCGACACGAAAAGCGCCGTCAACGTCGTCCCGATATTGCTCCCCAAAACTATGGCGACCGACGAATTTAAATCGATCGAACCGAGCGTCGCCAGCGTCATTGTCAACGCCAGCGTCACCGCCGAAGAGTGAACTAGGAACGTCGTTACGCAACCCACCAGAATACATTTCCCAACGTTGACCATCGAGTTCGCCTCGAAAAGACGAAGCGTCTCCGCGAATTGCGGAAGATCCGCCAACGGCGCCATACTCGTCTTCAGCGTCTCCAAACTGAAGAAAATCATGCCGAGGCCCATCGCGAACGTCGCGAAATTGCGCGTACGCTCGCTCTTGAAGAAAATCAGAAAGATCGCCGCGATTCCCAGGATCGGAAGACCGTACGCCCCTACGTTGAACGTTAAAAGCCAGCCGGTCGTCGTCGTCCCGACGTTCGCCCCGATAATGACCCCAAGCGCCTGCTTAAGCGTCATGAGTCCGCTGTTCACAAAGCCGAGCGTCATGACCGACGTCGCCGTGCTCGACTGCACAAGCGTCGTCGTCACGACCCCCACGATGACCGCCAGTAAACGATTGTTCGTAAACATCGAGATCAGGCGCCGTAACCGCGAGCCCGCGATCGCCGTAAGACCGTCCGACATATTCTTCATACCGAGTAAGAACAGTCCGAGTCCCCCGATGAAAATCAACGTGAGCGCTCTATAGTCCGGGGCCCAGCTCTCCGCGTAAAACGACGCGTAACCCTTATGGTCGTCGTCCCCTTTCGGAGAGACTTTCAAAACGATCTTCGTCTTGCCGGTCGAACCGTTGTTCCACTTGACGTTCAAATCGTCGCCCGCTATGTCGACTTCCGCGACCGCAGGATTCGTGACCTGTTCGATTTCCCACTCGAGATCCTTCGCCGCGAGACCCTTGAACGTGTCCTGCTCGCAGAATTTCTTCGTAACGACTCCAAGGTCGACGTGAGTCTCCGGTGCCCCCGCTCCAATGTGCAGGTCCGGCAGCCAGTTCACCGGCACTTCGTCCCCCGCCGCTTCCGGTCTCTCCGGGTCTTCTATCGTTCCGGATACGATCGGTTCTTCGACGGTTTCTTCTTGACTGACGGCGTTCTTACCGTATCCGTACGCGCCGACAAGTATCGCTAAAAGAAAAGCCGCGCCCGCCAGGAACGCTCGGAGTTCCGTTCGACGTTCCGACGCGACGCCCTTCGACTCGCGTCCGCGGGTTCGCTCTGACTTGGTGAGTTTCATAGATGATTCCAAATTGCGCTAGGGGTTGCAACGCGACGCGATCGCCAGACTGGGAAATGCGCGCGTAAAAGAGAGAGAAGGGAACTGGACGCGAGAGATTTTCACAAATAAAGAATAATTGGTAGATTGGGTTCGCGTAAGGTCGCCAAACGCTCGCGCTCGATAAAACGCGCCCCCGCGTTAAGCCAGGCTCAATCGCGGTTCGCTTTATGCGACAAGGTTGCTCGTCGTTGGGCGCGTTCATGGTTAGTTCCTCCGCGGCGCCGCGCAATCCCGACCCCGAACGACTGCCGCCCGGAGTCGCTTCGCAAGGATTCCCTTTTATACTAACGACGCCTTCCCGTAATTTTACCTGTCTTAAAAACGACGTCAAGCAAGGACGCCGCTCCCTCGACCTCGTGCGAATTTACTCGAACGCTTTGTCGCGACTAATCGTTGCAATCGCGGGAACCCGAACCCGCCAGGGCGGATATCGCCTGCCCGGAAAGATTAAACGTCGTCCAGTCGTCAAGCTCCCGCGCCCCCAGCGAATGGTAAAAATCGATGCTCGACTGATTCCAGTTCAAACACCGCCACTCGAGTCGGCAGTAATCCCGCTCGACCGCGATCTGCGCCAAACGCCGGAAAAGCGCCTTGCCGTAGCCCTTCCCGCGATATTCCGGAGACACGTACAAATCTTCTATGTAAAGCCCCCCGCGTCCTATGAACGTCGCAAAATGCGTATAGAATATCGCGACTCCGACCTCATGGTCGTCCTCCTCCGCCAAAATGACTTCCGCGACCCTGCGATGGAAAAGCCACTCCTTCAACTCGTCTTCCGTTACCGCGACGTCGTCCGTCATCTTCTGGTAAGCCGCGAGATTCCGAAGGAAATACAAAATCTTTTCAACGTCGCGCTCCGTCGCCTGGCGAATCGTAAATTTCGTCATTTCGGCGCCTCCTTTTGTTTTCGCGTTTAAGGGTTAATAAGAAATATCCAATAATACGACCCTCGAATTATACTCGCTCAATCGAACGATTAAAA
This sequence comes from uncultured Planctomycetaceae bacterium, assembly GCA_964447865.1. GTDB lineage: Bacteria > Planctomycetota > Planctomycetia > Pirellulales > Thermoguttaceae > RUG369. Next base: position 12,997 of record CAYUUL010000018.1, read on the forward strand.
GCGCCTGACGCTTGCACTCGAGGCGCTCCGCGTGGTATAATTTCATTTATTCATAGCCGCGCGTCGATCGTTGGCGCGCGCTTGCCCTTATATCCCGAAGTAAGGAGAAAATTTCATGAATACGTTTAATCGCGTTTTATGCGCGTTCGCGCTCGCCGTCGCGTGCTGCTGCGCCGCCTGCGCGGATGAGGCCCCGTCCCCCTACAAAGTCGCCTGGTCCTCTCCCTCTACAAACTGGAACGGAACTATGCCGCTGGGCAACGGCGAACTCGCCGTCAACGCCTATCTGGACGGTGCGATCGGTCGTCTCCACTTGCTCCTCGCGCGTATCGACGCTATGGATGAACTGGGAAGACACGTGAAAATTGCCGAAGTTCTCGTCGACGATTTGCCCGCCTGGACCGACGGCGTCCCTTACTTGCAGACGCTCGACTCCGAACGCGGAACGCTCTCCATCGCGTACGGCTCCGAGCAGAATAAAACCAGCGTCGAGATCTGGGTCGAAGTCGATCGCCCGACCGTCGTCGTGGAAGTCGATTCGGCGAACGAGATCGCGCCTCGCGCCTCCTTCTATATCTGGCGCGACGAGGACGCAGGAATTATCTCCAACCCGGAAGTCGGCGATCTCTTCTGGAAATCGCAAACCCCGGCCCAAATTCGACCCGACGTCCTCGCCGACGACAATATGGTGAAAAACGCCAATCAAATAGCCGTCTATCACCGCAACGTCAAAACCCCCTATTTCGACGAAGTTTCGAAAACCCAGGGAACCGACGGTTTTCCGGGCAATAAAGACCCGTTCGTGAATCGTACTTTCGGCGCCCTGATCTCCTCGCCCGGCGCGACAAGAGTCGACGCAAACTCGCTCGTCGCCCCGAAAGCGCGTTCCGCCCGGTTCGAAATCGTCGGTCACGTTATGCCGAACCCGAACGGCGACGAACCCGAACGCTGGTTCGAAGAAGCCGACGCCATTGCCCTTGAATCCGCGAATAGCCCCGTCGACGTTCGACGACAGGTGCGAGACGAGTACTGGAAAGAATTTAACGAAAGAAGCTGGGTCCGATTCGCGCCAAATGAAAAGGCCTGCGCAAACCAGGACGAACTCGAAAAAGTCAAAGAGGAAACGCGCGCCGTTTCGCTCGGATACGCGATGCAACGCTTTATCGCCGCGTGTCATGGCCGCGGAAAACTCCCGATTAAATTTAACGGCGGTCTCTTTACCACCGCCCCTGTCAAAGGAGCGCCCGGAAGACACGATTACCGTCGTTGGGGCGCCGGGTACTGGTTCCAAAATACCAGACTCGCCTATTATCCGTTCCTGGCGAGCGGCGACTTCGATTTTATGGCCCCTTTCTTTAATATGTATTGCGGACTCGTCCCGCTCTGCGAATATCGCGTCCAAAAATACTACGGCGGAAAAGTGCAGGGGTGTTATTTCCCCGAGTGCATCTATTTCTGGGGCGACGTCTTCCCGGAAGCCTACGGCTTGACTCCCTGGGATCAGAAAGACGATCCGTTGCAATCGTCCGGATATCACCGTTGGGAATGGGTCGGAGGTTTGGAAATCGCGTTCCTTGCGCTCCAATACTACGAATATACCCTCGACGAAAAATTCCTGAAAGAAAAAGCGATTCCCACGGCCCTCTCTGTTTTGAAGTTCTTCGACACTTTCTATAAGGTCAACCCGGAAACCGGCAAATTGAAGATGTCGCCCGGTCAGGCCTGCGAAACGTGGTGGGACTGCGACAACGCGACTCCGGAAGTCGCCGGGTTGCGCGCCGTGCTCAAAAAAACGCTCTCTTTGCCCGACTCCGCGCTTGATTCCGAATCTCGAAAATATTGCGCCGAACTCCTCGAACGCGTTCCGGAAATCCCCACGAGAATCCTGCCCGATTCCGGAAAAATCGCGCTTGCCCCAGCCGCCAGATTCGAAGATCGACACAACATTGAGTCGCCGGAACTCTATCCCGTCTTCCCGTTTCGCCTCTACTCATTTGAACAGCCGAACGCGGACTACGCGCGCAACGCTATGGAACCGCGCATAACGAAAAGCCCGTCCGGATGGGTCCAGGACGAATTGTTCTACGCCTATCTTGGCGACCGCGCCAATCTGCGCGATTACCTCTCGCGTCGCGCCGCCGTACACGACCCCAATATGAGATTCCCCGCCTTCTGGGGCCCGAACTTCGATTGGACTCCCGATCAGGATCACGGAGGGATCTTATTCGCCGCTACGGAAAGCGCCATTGTGCAGTACGACGGCGATAAAATCTTCTTAAATCCCGCGTGCCCAAAAGAATGGAACGCCGATTTCAAATTGTGGGCTCCGAAACGCACCGTCCTTGAAGGGAAAATTGTCGACGGGGAAGTCGTCGACCTGAAAGTGACGCCCGAGGAAAGAAGAAACGACGTTATTATTGTGAAATAACGCGCTTAACATATGCGCTCGCAACTTGTTAAGCGTTGCGCGTAATTTGTCGCGAGACGTAAAAAAACCGGTTCGAGTTCGCGCTCGAGCCGGTTCTTTGTTTATCTCGACGTTTGTCGCGCCCGACCTATTGGCGATACGGGGTCGGATCTGGAACGCCCGCTTGCGCGAACCCGTTTTTACGGAGTTGGCACGCTTCGCAACGTCCGCAGGAAAGCCCTTGCGCGTCCAGATCGTAACATGTTCGCGTCAGAGAGTAGTCGACTCCGACCGACAGTCCCAATTTGATGATCCCCGCTTTGTCGAGATGTAAAAGAGGAGTCCTGATTTCTATTTTGTTCCCTTCGACGCCCGCTTTCGTCGCGAGCGTCGCCAGTCGCGAAAACGCCTCGATGTATTCCGGTCGGCAGTCCGGGTATCCGCTGTAATCGACCGAGTTCACGCCGATCCAAATCTCGCTTGCGCCCCGCGTCTCCGCGAACGCGAGCGCCAACGACAAAAAGACCGTGTTTCGGGCGGGTACGTACGTCGCCGGTATCGACGCTCCGATCTGTTCGAACGGAACGTCCTTGGGAACCTCGATTTTGGCGTCCGTAAGCGCGCTGCCCCCAAAGAGCGTTAAATCAATTGGAAAGATCAAATGCTCTTTGACCTCGTTCGCCTTCGCCACATTGCGCGCCGCGTCAAGTTCCGCGACGTTGCGTTGATTATAGTTAAGCGTGAGCGCATAGACCTCGCGACCTTGCGAACGCGCTACCGCGCACACCGTCGAGGAATCGAGTCCCCCCGAGAGCAAAACTACCGCTTTCTTATTCATAGAGCTTTACCTCTTAACGATTTCCATTACTTAAGATCGTCGTCGACGCCCTTGATTAAATCGTCCACGTCGTACGATTCCACTTGCGGTTTCTCCTGTTTTTCCTGACGGTCCGGATTGGCCCCGTCGCCTCGCATGCGATTGTACTCTTCGATCAAACGATCGAGCGGCAAAGAAAAACCAAACGGATTAGGTTCAAAACTCGGACAGATTTGACGCATAGCCTCGCGGTCCTCCGCGGCGCTCGCGTCCATCGCCTCAAGCGTCGCGAGTTGCTCCTCGGCGGTAAGAGGTCGGTCGTCGAACTCGTCCGCGTTCTGCGCCGCCGCCGGGTCGAGCGTCGCGCCAAGCTCAAACGCTTTTGAATCTTCCGTACCTTCGTGAATTTTCGAATCGTCGCGCTCGTCCGAACCCGACGTCGTTCGACTCTTAAACTCTTCAAAATCGAGCGTGCTTTCGTCGACGCTTGCTAATTCCGCGTCTAAACTCAATTCTTCTTCCGAATCCGAAAGCAACTGTTCAAATTCAAGCGGTTCCTCTTCGGCCCGCTTCGACTTCGCGTCGGATTTCGCCGCTTCTTCACGCTCCGCCGCCGCTTGCGAAAGCAATTGTTCAAACTCAAGCGGTTCCTCTTCGGCCCGCTTCGACTTCGCGTCTCGACTCGGTTCCTTGTCCGATTCGTCCGCGTTGGACGTCGAGCGCGTTTGCCTGACTGTAATCGTCGCGCGACAATAGGGACAACGTATCGCGCGCCCAAGCGCCGATTCGTCCGCGGAGAGCCATTTAGCGCACGATTCGCATTGAAAGCGTATATTCATAACTTTTTGCCCCCCGCGCTCAAGGCGGATCGTAACCGCTCCCGCCAAATGGATTGCAACGAAGAATGCGCCAAAGCGTCTTTAACCCCCCGAGAAAAAAACCGTATTTCTTAAACGCCAAAATCGCGTACTGACTGCACGTCGGCGTAAATCGACAACACGGCCCGTGCAACGGACTGATGCAAACTTGATAAAAACGGACAAGGTAGATCGCGACGCGAACTGGAATCGTCGCGACCCAACGCGCCAGGCGTCGTCCAGGTTCGCGAATATCGCCCATCTACCCGCGCTCCTCCGCGCTTTTCTCCGACGCGGTTGATTCCGGTTGACTCGCCTGTTCCGCAACTTGTCCGGCGTTTTGACTCGACTCTTCCTCCGCTCGTCGCTCCTGAATCTTGAGCGCTCTGCGCGACGCCCGTCTCATTAAATAGGGAACGTCGTCGGAAAGCGTCGCAAAACTCGGAACGCGTTCCTGACGTTTCGGAATCACAACGTAATCGAACCCTTGCGGGAGTTGCGAATAATTGAGTCGAAACACTTCGCGAATTAAACGCTTCCAACGCGCTCGAGTGACCGCGTTCCCTACTTTCCTGGAAACGGAAAGCCCCAATCTGGCGTGAGAACCGGTCGGACAACAACACACCGTCAGACGCTCGTTGTAAGAACGCGCTCGGAACTCGTACACTCGATCGAAGTCCTTTTGCTTCCTGACGCGTTTGCTCGCGTCGAAAAAGAACCGCTCGCGCTTAACCGGCTGCGTCTCCGGCGCCGCGCCAGATTCGTTCGACGTCGCTCCCGGCTCCGCGGGGCCGCGCTCTATTTGTTCGTCGTTCAACATTTCTTATCGCTCGCGTCGCTCGTCCTTCACTCCGCCTGATCTTCCGCTTCCGCCTGATCTTCCGCTTCCGC
>CAYUUL010000018.1:18068-42108 GCA_964447865.1 uncultured Planctomycetaceae bacterium
TTGTTCGGAGAGGGGTCTCCGTTCAACATAGCCTCAATCTTTTTGGTCAGTTCTTCCGGATCGCAACCGATAACTTCGTCGAAGAACTCGCCGTCGCGCAACAGAATCGTGTGCGGAATGCCGCCGACCTTATAGCGGCCCGCGATCTCCCCCTGTTCGTCGCTGTCGACTTCCGCGACGACCAGACCGCGCTCTTTATAATACGTCCCCATCTTTTCTACTTCCGGATGAAGACGCTTGCACCATATGCACCACTCCGCGCCAAATTCGACCAGCGCGTATTTGTTGTCTTTGCAATATTGCTCAAATTCCTCGACGCTATTGAGTTTCGGCATAACCGCGGGCTCCGATTGGGAATAAGGTCCCTCGGGCGCTTGCCACCCGTTGTTTTGCGGTTTCGGCTCCGGCTTCGCTTCTTCCGCCGCGGAGTTCTCCTCCTCCGAAATCTCGATTTCCTCGTCGATCCAGTCTTTTTCGACGTCCTTGTCTTTTGGGGCTTCCTCGCCTTCTTTTGGCTCTTGCGCTTCGTTCGTTTCCGGTTTGGCTTTTTCCGGCGTTTCAACGACGCGTTGGCAAAGGCTGTCGATTAAACTGGCGAGAGACGACGGCTCGTATCCGATAATCTCCTGCAATAAATTCCCGTTGTAAAACACGATTGTATGCGGAATATTCGTAACCTTAAAGCGTTCCGCAAGGGAAGGAACCGCGTCGACGTCGACTTCCGCGATCGCGACGTTTTGCGTCTGGTAATAACCCGCCATCTTCTGTAAATGCGGAATAAGTTCGCGGCATGGTCCGCACCACTCGGCTCCGAATTTCACCACCGCGATCTCGTTGTTCGCGCAAAATTCGTCAAACGCCTTGGGATCCTTGATTTCCGTCAGTTCGAGAGGTTCCGCCATGGAGTAATTCGCGCCGGAAACGACAACCTCCGATTCCGGCGCCGCTTTCTCCTTGCAGCCGAGCGAGGAAAACGCGACGAACGTGAACAAAACGACAAGAGAAAGAGATAAGTTAGATCGGACCATGAGAATACGCCTTTGCCTTTGTGAAAACAAGGGAACGGCGCCGCGCCGACGATTCCTGCCGGTTGCGACGCCGCGTTCGTTCCAACGGACGGCCCTGTTCGCGTCTCGAAAGAACCGTCCCCGCTCTAATTAAACTACGCGCCAAATTTGCCGAGACGATTCGCGTGCGCCATCGCCAAAGGCATAAGATGCATCGCCTGGAAATGCCCGAGTCCGCCGTAGTTGTTCGCTTCCGTTTCGCCAAACTTCTGACAGGAGTCGAAACGCGCGTTCTTCGCGACGATCATCGTCGGAACCGGATGGAACGAGTGAGACGCCATCTTGGCGGGCGTGCTGTGGTCGCCCGTCACGACGAGTACGTCGTTTTCGCCCAAAAGACCCGCGATTTCCGGCATAACTTTGTCGAGTTCTTCGACCATCTTGCGCTTCGCGTCGAAATCGCCGTCTTCTCCGCGGGAGTCCGTGTACTTCCAGTGAAGGAAGAAGAAATCGTATTTGTCCCAATTTTCTTTCAGGACTTCGACTTCTTCTTGCAGATTCGCCGGCTTGCCGACAAGTTCCATACCGACGAGACTCGCGAGACCTTTGTACATCGGATAGACCGCGATCGCCGCGGCGTTCAGTCCGTACAGTTCCTTATAGCTCGGAAGAGACGGCTTCTTCGCGAATCCGCGCATCGTCAGGCAGTTCGCCTTCGGTTGATCCTTAAGAATAACGAGCGCCTTTTCGAAGAACTCTTTCGCGATCTTCGCGGTCTTTTCGCTGTCCGGATTCGTCGCGACCGGATCCAACGGCTTAACGCCGCACTTCTGAGGATCGGTGTCCGCGACGTTCCCGCCGAGACCTTCGCCGCGGAATACCACGACAAAACGATGCTCCTTAACCGGTTCGACAAATACTTCTACGCCCGGAATCTTAATCGCCTTAAGCGTCTTGACTACTTCCACGCTTTCTTCCGTCGGAATACGGCCCGCGCGTCGGTCCGTAATATTCCCGTTCGCGTCGATCGTGCAGAAGTTGCAACGCATGCAAACGTCGTTCGGCCCTACCGGGAACGCGATTCCCGCCGCTTCAAGAACCCCGCGCCCAATTTGGAAAACGAGAGGATCATACCCGAAAAGCCCAAGGTGACCCGGACCGGATCCGGGCGTAATACCCGGAAGAATTGGAAGCGACATGCCGCAAACGCCGCGTTTCGCAAGCGCGTCAAGATTCGGAGTCGACGCCGCTTCAAGTTCCGTCGGCCCGCCCGGTTCAAGAGGAAGGCCCCCGATACCGTCGGACACCACCATGACAATCTTACCGCCTTCGTCTGTCTTCAACTGTTGAATCAGTTCGTGCAATTCCATTTCTCTCTTGTCTTTCGTTTTTAACCGTATAACGTTAGAGCGCGTAACGAACCTGTCGGCTCGAGCGCGTCGAAAATTTCGCCCTGTCGCAAGCGTGGAATCAACGCGTCGCCTATCCGCGCTCGCTTTCCAAATTTTAATCGAAAACGTCTCTTTCGTCTAGTATGACGGCGCAACCATGAACCGTTTTTTCATTCCGCAAATTTGTTTTTTTCACGCGGCAATTTCCAATTGCCTAAACGTCTCAAAAAAAACGGCTTGCAGCCGATAGAAAACGTTTCCGCGTTGAATATACGTCGAACCTTTGCCGTATCTTGCGGTTCCAATATAAAAATGTAAAATCAAAACGCGACTTTAGATTTGCATGACTGTCGAAGAAATGGAGGTTGCTCCGTGTATTACGAGCGAACGATCGCGCCAATCGTAAAAAAAATTAGCGAAACGTTTCCCGCGCTAATTGTTACCGGTCCGAGACAAGTCGGAAAAACAACGTTGCTTACGAGTCTGGCTGAGAACAATCGTAAAATTGTTTCTTTGGACAATCCGACTATTCGCGCGTTTGCTAAAAACGATCCGGAACTGTTTCTCCAACGCTACGCGCCCCCGTCCTCATTGACGAAGCGCAGTACGCTCCGGAACTCTTCGATTACATTAAAGTCTATGTGGATCGTGAAAAAAAATGCGGCGACTTCTGGTTGACCGGGTCTCAATCGTTCCGCATGATGAAGCGCGCTACGGAATCCCTTGCCGGACGCGCCGGAGTCGTCCGAATGCCTGGACTTGCCAATAGCGAAATTAACGGGGCTCGCTTTCCCGAGTTCACGGTCGATATTCCAGCGTTGCTCGAACGTATGAACGCGGTTCCAAAAATGTGCGTCTCCGACGTTTTCGAACGAATTTATAAAGGTTCCATGCCGAGACTTTACGAAAACGAGGCGGTGGACCGGGAACTGTATTACGAGTCCTACCTCGAAACGTATCTTAGCCGCGACCTCAAAGATTTGGCGCAGGTCGGCGACGAAACGGCTTTTCTTAATTTTATGGCGATTGTTGCGGCGCGCACCGCGACTAACGTGAACTACGAGACGTTAGCTTCGGAAGTCGGCGTATCCGCGCCCACCGTCAAACAGTGGCTGTCTATTTTAACGTCGTCCGGAATTGTCGCCCTGATTCAGCCTTTTTCCAATAACGCGTTAAAACGGGTGGTCAAAGCTCCGAGAATGTATTTCCTCGACACGGGACTTTGCGCGCGCCTTACGCGGTGGACGAGCGCGGAAACGTTAGAGCGCGGCGCTATGGACGGCGCGTTCTTTGAGACGTGGGTCGTCTCGGAAATTTATAAAAGTTATCTCAATCAGGGTAAAACGCAACCTCCGCTCTACTTCTATCGAGACGGCGCCAAAAAAGAAATCGACCTGATTATTTATCAAGACTGCGTCGTTCATCCGGTGACAATCAAAAAAGGATCCGCGCCAAAGAACGCGACAAAAAACTTTAGCGCGCTTGACCCTGTTGAAAAAGAACAGGTTTCCGATTCCGCGGTCGACGAACCTCCGCGCCTGAAAACAAAGATCGGGTCGGGCGCGGTCGTTTGCCTGCCTCCGGACATAATCCCGATCGATAAAAAGAACTGGTACGTCCCCGCCTGGATTATATGAACAATCGCGACGCTCTGATAAAAACGTTCGACCGCGTTCCCGCTTGCGGCTCTTGCAGGTCGGAACTTGATTCGCGACAACAGGTAAAGCTCAATGACGTTGAATATCGCGCCCTCGTCCTTGTCGCGGTCGCAATGGCGCGTATAATGAACATACGGCGGTTTTTGACCGCGTTGAAACAACGGCGTTACAAGGATAAAACATGAAAAAGAGACTTTTAACCGGTCTTCAGCCGAGCGGCGAGCTCACTATTGGAAACTATGTCGGCAGCATCTGCCAGGTTACTCGATATCAAAGCGAATACGAAACTTTCCTGTTCGTTCCCGATATGCACTCGATAACGGTCCCGCAGGATCCCGAAACTCTGCACCGTAGAGTCCGGGAAATCGTCGCTATGTATATCGCGTGCGGCGTCGACCCCGAAAAAAATCATATCTATATCCAGTCGGAAATTCCTCAGCACGCCAATCTCTCCTGGATCCTCGAATGCCATGCTTATATGGGCGAAATGTCCCGTATGACGCAGTTTAAAGCGAAATCGGAAGGAAAAAAGGACAAGGAAATCGGTTGCGGACTTTTCACCTATCCGATCCTCATGGCGTCCGACATTCTGCTCTATTCCGCCGACGTCGTGCCTACCGGCGTCGATCAAAAACAACACGTCGAATTAGCGCGAAATTTAGCGCAACGCTTCAATAATAAATACGGCGAAACGTTTGTCGTCCCCGAACCGCTCATTCCAACGGTCGGCGCCAAAATCCGCGATTTGCTCGACCCAACGAAAAAAATGAGTAAGAGCGCCGCCAATCCGAAAGCGTCCGTCTTCCTGAACGACAAAGAAAAAGATATTCGCAAAAAAATTATGGGCGCCGTGACCGACTGCGGCGAAGGCGTCGTCTTCGACGAAGAAAATAAACCGGGCGTCTCCAACCTTCTCACTATCTACGCCGTCTTTTCCGGAATCTCCATTCCGGAAGCCGAAAAGCGCTTTGAAAACGCTCGTTACGGCGATCTGAAAAAGGAAGTCGCGGAAACGCTCGTGCAAAAACTTGTCGCGCTGCAAGACAAATTCGCCGAGGTTATGAAATCCGGACTCGTCGACGACGTCCTCGATCGAGGTCGCGACGCCGTTACGCCTATTGCCGCCGCGAAATACGAACAGGTTCGCAAACTTGTCGGGCTCGGGCGAGTTTGAAAAACGCTCGAATCACTCTGGCGAACCCCAACTCGTTTGGCGTCCATTTTGCAACTGGAAAAGACAAGGCGCGTCGACTTTTTCGCGCTTTGCCTTTCTTTTTTCTGTCTTTGAAGATAGGGGGAAACGATATGCCGACGACGATTCGAACTTTAAATAAGCGCGGGGAAACGCTCGGAATCAGAACGATTCCCGATCGCTCGCTTAACCCCAAAAGACCCTTGTGGAAACTCTTTGGCAGCCAGTATCATCCGTGCGTTCGCGCCGTGAGCGAGCTCGAACGCTCCTACCAGAAATACGTCTATCGCCAGGAACAACTCGCCTTGAACGCCGTAAGAACCGGAGTCAATCTTGTCGACCCGGAACGTACGAAACACATTTTAGAAGGGAGTCCGATTCTCCGCGTCTCGAGAAAAAAATTCGACGATCAGGGATTCCCCGCGACGTCCGTGAGAGGATGGTCCGGAGGACACGCTAACCCGAACGCCGCTCAATATGGTAAAACGCAGATCCCCGACTGCTGGACCGGCGAGCGCTTTATGTACGAAGTCTCCGATATTCTCGTTTCCGATAATTCGCGATGGTATCTGCAAGAAACCGACGACTCGCTCCTCAAAGGCAAGCCGGTCGAGGAAGAACAGCCCGACAGATACGTTTGCGTCGAGAAAAGATACGGCGTGCCTATTCGCGTCGTTGCCGAACGCGTCGACGACGAGATGAAATGCGTCACCGCGTTCCCCGATTATTCAAGTTGGGAAATGGACGAGAACTTGCGCGTCTTTACCAACGTCGGCGAAAATTCTGCCGACCGCGAAAAGTCTTGACCGTTTCTCCCCCCCATAAAAAACGCCGCGCAAAGGACGTCCCCCGCGCGGCGTTCGCCTGATTGTGCGTCAACCTCCGGACTTAGAATCCAAAATCGACGTTCTCGACTTCTTTAACCTCTTCCTTCGGCGGCGGCGTCGCCTCCTTCTGGACTGGATTACCCTCAACATAGACCGCTCGGTGCGGACGCGCCGGACATATAAACTCGCAACCTCCGCAACCGACGCAGAGTTCTTCGGTCGTCTCCGGGATCGTCAGACCGGAATCGCCGTAAGGAACCATGTGAATCGCCTGGGTCGGACAGTGCTCGGAACACGCCCCGCAATGTTCGTCTTTCGCGTAAACAATGCAGTTCTCTTTAATAAAGACGACGTGTCCCATTTGCGTTACGTGCTTCTTCTCCTGGGTAAGAGGGAGAATCGCCGCCGTCGGACATACGTCCCCGCAGGTCGTGCAGTCGAAGTTGCAGAACCCGTGAGTAAAATCGACGCGAGGTTGCATGAACCCGAGAAGACCGTTCTCTAATCCGGACGGCTTCAAGACGCGCGACGGACATTTCGCCACGCATAAATGACACCCTACGCAATGATGCTCAAAGTGTTTGCGGTTAGGCGCTCCCGGCGGCATGATCGTATGTTCGCGCTTGAACGGCTTAAGTCCGTAATCGGCGGGCTTTTCTTCCGCGCTCGCGACCGGTTCCCCGACAGGCTCCGACGTATTCGCGCTCGACTCGCTTTCGTCCGTCTGAGCCGCGCCCGACGCCAGTTTGGCGACCGTCGCCGTCGCCGCCAACGCCGTCAGCGTCAGAAATTCGCGCTTGCCGCGGTCGAACCCCTGCGCTTCGCGTTGCGCGCGTTCCTTCTCCTTAAGCGTTTCCTCGTCGAGTCGCGTCTCTTGAGTCGGCTTTTGCGTCGGCGCTTCGTTTGGCGCCAGGGTCGGATTCCTGCTGCCTGGTCCGAAGGAAATCGCGCCTTTTTGACACGCGTTAAAGCAGTCGAAGCAAACGACGCAACGCGTCGAGTCGACCGTCTTGTCCTTTACGTTAATGCACGAACTCTTGCACGCTTTCGCGCAAAGTCCGCAACCGACGCATTTGTCCGCGTTGATTCGCGTCTTGAAAAATGATACGCGAGAAATCAAACCGAGCAACGAACCGATCGGACAGACCGTATTGCAGTAGAGTCGACCGAATTTGCCCGCGAATATCGTTATCCCGATAAAGGAGAACAATCCGACGATCAACGCGCCCCAGCTTTCCGGTCGAAGGTCGACGTAATAAAACGCCGTTTGCCATTTCGCGGAGTCGCTGTGTTGACAAATCGCGTACATAATATTGTTCGCCAGAACGTAGAGCGGCTTGAACACGTTGACCGCGATGCGCCCGAAAATACTGTACGGCTCGATCAGACCAAAGTAAAAACCGCCCAACGCCGTCGACAGTATCGCGAAAACGGCAAAGCCCAGTCGGACGTATCTGTGGTTCGATCGATATTGATTCTCGCGCTTAATCCTGGGGCGTTTGCCGTTCTTGTCTTTTTTGCCGACCAGGCTCTTACTGACGCGCCCCAGCCAGTTGATCGCGTCTTGAAGAATCCCCAAAGGACAGACCGCGGAACAATAGACCCGACCGACGAGAAACGTCGCGACGATAATTATAAAAAACGCGTTAAAACAGTGTCCAAGAACCGAACACAAGAGTTGAACCTTCGCGAGCCAGGCGAAACTTTGCGGAATCTTGTCGTCAAAGTCGAGGAAAAACGACAGTATCGCCAAAAGCATACAGCAGGCGATCGCGACGCGTAGTCCGCGCAACATTTTATATTTCATAGTGTTCCCGTTTTTTCTTTCTTGCCGATACGAAAGACGTTCGCTAAGCGCCTTTCGCCTTATAAAAAGAAATCGCCGAAACTTCTTGTCCCGACGATCCCTTATTGAAATCGCGCGTTTTACAACTGACGCCAATTATCACATCTTGACGCGTTCGACTTTCAAGGACGAGACGTCGCAGGTGCCGAGCTTGTGCGCTTCGCCGAGCGGAAGGTATTTCACGTCTTCAAGCGGCGTCTCTTGGAATTGACCGAAGAACTTGATCGCCGCGACGTCGACCGCGACCGGATCCGTCGACATGAACAAGCCTTTGGCGACCGCCACGTCCGACGCGTCGCGTCCGCGAGGACCGTTCGTCTTCATAATGCGGTACGCGTCGACAATGTTCAGGCAGGCGGGCTTATCGAGCGTCCCGATATCCGCGATGCATTGGTCAAGACCCAATTGATGGAACGCGCGGCGGTCCCAAACGATTCCCATCAGGTTCTTCATCGCGACCGTCATGCGCGCGCCGCCGTGATTCTTCAGAATCGGAACGTTGAACCAGCAGTCGCAATCGAGAATCGCCTGGTGAATCTTCGCCGATTTGAGCGCCTTGCCCTTGGGAAGTTTCGTTTCGCGATAGTACTTTTCTTCGTCTCCGGACATGACGATCGCGCCCGCCTTCTTCGCCGCTTCTTCAATTCCGCTCGACTCGTAGCAACGTCGCCAGTTGTCGCACGTATGGTCGAATACGATAATCTCTTTCGCGCCCGCGTCTTTGCACGCGTTAATCAACGCGACGACAAGTTCCGGATTGGTATTGCCGGCAAGCGCGGGGGTCTTGTCCCAACCGATATTCGGCTTGATCGTAACGCGGTCGCCCTTTTTCACAAACTTGGAGATCCCTCCGAGCGCTTCCATTCCTTTTTCGAACATAGGCGCGGGCTCGCCCCCCAGCAACGCGACCATATCGACCGCTTTGCCTTCGACGGACCCTTTTTGCGCGAGAACGGCAAGCGGCTCGACGGCGCTGAAGGTCGTGGCGAAACCGGTCAACGCGACCGCTTTCAAAAAGTCTTTACGAGTCATTTCCATGTGATTTAACCCTTATTTTTAGTGGTAGGACGCAAGGCGCAAACGCGCGTCGCGTTTTCGTTTTCGCGATAAACGAACTTTATATTTGTGAACGGGCGAATAAATTATACGACTTTGATCGTCAAGTTTCAAGCGAAATCGACGCCGCGTCGATTTTTTTACGCCCTTTTTTTGACGTTTTAAAGCAACCTGGCAAGCTCCGCGGCTTTGTCCGTCTTCTCCCAGGTGAAGTACGCGTCCGGATCGCAGGGCGTGCCGACGTTTTCTTCCCAGGCGTACGCGTCCTTAGAACGCCCAAAGTGACCGCCAAACGACGTCTTTTCAAAAATCGGACGCCGCAACTGTAATTCCTCGACGAGACCGCGCGGCGTCAATGGGAACAACTCGCGAACCGCCTCCGAGACTTTCTTTTCGTCGACGCGCTTTTTACCGCCTAAATCGATTCGAACGCTCACCGGCTCCGATACGCCTATCGCGTACGCAAGTTGTACTTCGCACGACTCCGAAAGACCCGCCGCTACGACGTTCTTCGCGATATAACGCGCCATGTACGCCGCGCTGCGATCCACTTTCGTCGCGTCTTTACCCGAAAACGCGCCCCCTCCGTGTCGCGACCAGCCGCCGTACGTGTCCACGATGATCTTGCGGCCCGTAAGACCCACGTCCCCGTAAGGCCCCCCGACGACAAATTGTCCCGTCGGATTGATGAAAAACTTAATCCTGTCGTCCACAAGCTCTTCGGGAAGGCAGGGAAGTATGCAGTTCGGGATAACCCAGTCGGAAATATCTTGCCGCGTCGCGCTGGGATCGTGTTGCGTCGAAAGCACCACCGCGTCGATGCGAACCGGTTTGTCGTTCTCAAATTCAACCGTAACCTGGCACTTGGAATCCGGGCGGAGCCAGTCGACCGCTTTGGAGAATCGACAGTCGTTTAGACGATTCATAATGCGGTGAGACAGCGCTATCGGAAGCGGCATGAGTTCCGGAGTCTGTCGCACGCGTAGCCAAACATGAGCCCCTGATCGCCCGCTCCGACGTCTTGAATGTCGGAAGATTGGTCGACTCCACGCGCGATGTCCGGACTCTGCGGATGCAACGCGACAAGAACCGCGCAAGACGACGCGTTAATCCCGTAAGCGTCGTTCGTGTAGCCGACTCGCTCGATCGCTCCGCGCGCGATCTTCTGGTAGTCTAAATTCGCGTTCGTCGTTATTTCGCCCGCCAATACGACAAGACCCGTCGCGACCATCGTCTCGCAAGCTACGCGGCTATTCGGATCCTGCGCCAGACACGCGTCCAACACGCTGTCGGAGATTCGATCCGCCAATTTGTCCGGATGACCCATACCGACCGATTCGCTGGTGAAAAAATGTTTCGACATTGCGATTACGACTCCCTTATTTATCGCGCGAACGTCTGGTAAAAACGCTCGCCTGCGACGCGCGAACAAACTCAAAAACGCGTCTGAATATTTTCATTAATGGTACCTTTTACCAGCCTGAAAAGCAAGGGGGGCGCGACGATTTTCCTCGCGCGCCGCGCTGCTTGCGCGTTCTTCGTTCGGGTCTTGCGTCTTTTATCTCTTCTGCGGTTTTTCGCGATTCCAGTCCGGCGCTCTAACGTCGAAAGACCGCTCTAAAATAGCGGCGATATTCAAATGAAAAAATATTCATCCCCTAGCCGATTTTATCTTGTTGCGATATACTAACGGACGTTTTTATTCGAGATTATGAGGTTAGGGAGTAGGACGACGAGCGTCGTCCTGGAGTTGGGGCGGTTTCGCGGAGCGCGTCGCGTTGGTCGACGCCGTTTGGCAACGCGAAACCTTGTTCAAGGAGTTTGTTGTGCCGTTATTGATTTTGCGTTGCATTTTCATTTTGGCGTCCAGCGGTATGGGCGTCGCGTTCGTGCGCGGAGGCGTCGGTTCAAGCGCCGCCGGTCCCACGACTTTCGTCTTGATCGTTCTTCTGGCGCTCCTCACCATCGGGCTCGACATGGCGTTTCCAAAGAAAAAAATCGTGTGGATCTCCGCCGGTTATTTCGGACTCCTTATCGGCCTGGTTACGACTTACCTCATGGGCCTGGCTATCGAACCGTTCTTTTCCGATACCGCGGAAACGACTCGAACGATGCGTCAGAGTATTACCGCCACGATGTTGCTCGTCTTTAGCTATTGCGGCGTCAGTTTCCTGTTGCAAACGCGCAACGATTTCCGTTTCATTATTCCGTTCGTCGAATTTCAACGGAACGTCAAGGGCGTCAAACCGCTCATTCTCGACACGAGCGTCGTTATCGACGGTCGCATCGCCGACGTCATGGAAACCAAAATCATCGACAGCCCGCTCGTTATGCCGAGATTCGCTATCGTCGAACTCCAGCATATTGCCGACAGCTCCGATAAAAGCCGTCGCACGAGGGGAAGGAGAGGGCTCGACGTCTTGAGCAAATTGCAGAATATGCCCGGCGTCGATCTGCAAATTGACGACGCCGATTTGCCCGAATACGCCAAACAGCCGGTCGATTTGAAACTCGTCGCGCTCGCGAAACATCTCGAAGGAAAACTCGTCACAAACGATTATAATCTCAATAAAGTGGCGAAACTCCAAGGCGTGACCGTTATCAATCTTAACGATTTGGCAAACGCCCTTAAGCCGGTCTTTCTACCCGGCGAACGTTTCGAAGTCGACGTCGTAAAGTCCGGCGAAGAAGTCGGACAGGGCGTCGCCTACCTCGACGACGGCACGATGGTCGTCGTCGATCAGGGACGCAATCATATCGCCGAACGCGTCGTCGTAACCGTTACGAGCGTCTTGCAGACGAGCGCCGGAAGAATGATTTTCGCCCGTTATGAATACACCACGAAAAAAATTGCCGGAACGACTATTGTGCTCGATACCTCGACGGGCGAGGCTTCTAGTCGGAAAACGCAACAATAACGCGCTTCCGGTCTTGTCTGCGTAAAGGGGAAACGAATGGACTATATGGACGACGAGTTTGACGACGAATTCGAAAGCGAAAACGAATTTGACAATCAATTCTCGAACAACGACGGCGATGAAAACGGCGACGATGACGGCGACGATGACGGCGATGGCGAAGATCGCGACGACGACGGGTCGATCAATATTGAGTTCAATATCGAGGCGACTCCCAAAAAATCCGCCGATTCTTCCGCCGCGCAAGAGTCCGACGAGGATACAAAAGAAACCGACGCTCAGTCCGACTCCGAGCTCGCTCCTCGCGACGACGATAAAAAAACGCCCGCAAAACCCCCGAAGGGAGAACAGGGGAGAATACAAAAGGCGATCGAAAAACTTTTGCGCGAGGATAAGAGGTTCCCGCTCGGCGCTTACGCATTTGTCAGCGACCTTATCGGATTCACGCAAAGAATGGGCGTCAGCGAAATGAAACGCACCGAACAAAAAGACGGATCTGTCGCCGAAAACGAGGAACCCCATATTACCGGACAAATCCTTTGTCGTTTCGCCGTCGCGTTCGCCGTTTCTCAGTACGGCATGCTCGCGCGGGAAGTGTTGGAAAGTCTCGGTATTCGTACGACGAGCGATATCGGAGACGTCGTTTTCAACTTGATAAAAGCGGGCGCGCTCGTAAAATCGCCCGACGATTCCCGCGAGGATTTCGACGACCTGTTCGACCTGGGCGCCGAACTCGATTCCGCTTTCGAATTTAGTTATAAAAAACCGCGGCGCTAGGACGCGCTTCAACGTCCTCTTCGACCGCTTTCAGATTGGCAGCGTAAAGGAAAAAATATCATGATTAGCGAACGTGCCGGTCAACCGACTCAGCCTTCCGACCTCATTGACGTCGCGGAATTGGAACGCGCGTATTTCTCTAACCAGCCGGACGTCAACGTTCCGGAACAACGCGTTCGTTTCGGCACCGGAGGACACCGCGGAAAAGCCGCCGAAAACTCCTTTAACGAAGCGCACATTAAAGCGATCGTACAGGCGATTGTCGATTGGAGACGTCAATCTCCCGAAGGAGCTCCCGATCTCTTGTGGCTCGGAAAAGACACGCACGCGCTTTCCGACGCCGCCCAGAAAACCGCGCTCGGCGTCCTCGCGGCTAACGAAGTCCTGACCAACGTGCAGGAGAACAATGGCGTCACTCCTACCCCCGCCGTCTCCCGCGCTATCCTCGCCGCCAATCGAGCGAAAGGCCCCAACTACTCCGACGGTATTATTATTACCCCGTCTCATAATCCTCCGACCGACGGAGGGATCAAATACAACCCGACAAACGGCGGCGGCGCCGATCTCGACGTCACGAACTGGATTGAGGAACGCGCCAACGCGTACCTGAAAAACGGCAATAAAGACGTCAAATTCATGCCGTACGATCGCGCTCTCGACGCGCCTTCCACGAAAAAAATCGACTACGTGCAAGATTACGTCGACGACCTGCAAAACGTGATCGACATGGACGCTATTCGCGACGCGAAAATCAAAATCGGAGTCGACCCGTTGGGCGGCGCCGCGATTGGGTACTGGAAGCCGATCGCGGAAAAATACGGACTCGATATCACCGTCGTCAACGATAAAATCGACCCGACTTTCTCCTTCATGACGATTGACCACGACGGGAAAATTCGCATGGACTGCTCCAGTCCGTGGGCTATGAAACGCCTTGTCGCGCTGAAAGATAAGTTCGACGTCGCCTTCGCGAACGACCCCGACTCCGACCGACACGGTATCGTCGCGCCAAGCGTCGGTCTCATGAATCCGAACCATTACCTCGCCGTCGCTATCGATTACCTTATTTCGCACCGTCCCACCTGGTCGAAAGAACTTGGAATTGGGAAAACGCTTGTCTCGAGCGCGATTATCGACCGCGTTGTCGCCGCCAGAGGCCGAAAGCTGATCGAAGTCCCCGTCGGGTTCAAGTGGTTCGTGCCCGGTTTGTTCAACGGCGAAATCTGTTTCGGCGGCGAAGAAAGCGCCGGAGCGAGTTTCCTGCGGTTCGACGGAACTGTTTGGACCACCGATAAAGACGGTCCGATTCTCAATCTGCTCGCCGCGGAAATGATCGCGAAAACTGGAAAAGATCCGGGCGTGCGGTACCGGGAGCTCGCAGCCGAGTTCGGCTCCCCGTTCTATAAACGCGTCGAAGCGCCCGCCACGCTCGCCGTTAAAGCGGCCCTCAAGAGCATGACCCCCGAACAGGTTAAGTCGGAAACGCTCGCCGGAGATAAGATCGTCTCGATTTTAACGCGCGCGCCGGGCAACAACGCGGAAATTGGCGGCTTGAAAGTCTCGACCGAAGCCGGATGGTTCGCCGCGCGTCCGTCCGGTACGGAAATGGCTTACAAAATCTACGGCGAGTCCTTCAAGAGCGAAGAACACCTCGACGAAATCCTGAAAGAAGCGCAACGCATTGTCGACGCGGCCCTGAAAGACGCTTGATAATCCTTGCTCGCTCGGTAGTTAAGACGCTCGAAAGTCGGTCCGCGATCGTATTTTCGAGCGCCTTTTTTCTTATACCCAAAAATCTCGACGCTCAAAATATATAAGAAACGCTCCAATATGGAAAACCGCTCTTTAACGCTCGGCGTAACCGGTCGGCGCCATGTCGTCCCGGAAGCCTGGAACGACGTCAAACGCGCGACTCGCGACGCTCTCAAGGCCGTCGCGCAATCGTTCGACGGTGAAATTCGCGTCTGTTCCGGTCTGGCGATCGGCGCCGATTCTCTTGTCGCGCAACTCGCGCTTGAGTTAAAAGATTCCGCGCCAAACTCCAACGTTCGACTCGTCGGGGTTTTGCCCTTCGACGCGGAACGTTACAAACGCGACTTCAAAACGACGCCCGCCCCTGACGGAATTTCTCAACGCGACGCGTTTTGCGCGCTCCTGGGACGTTGCGACGAGACGATTGTTTTAGCGGATCCCGACGCCGACGCGCTCGACCCTCTGTCGGGCTACGTTCGGCTTGGAGAATGGCTCGTGGAGAATTGCGACCTTTTGTTCGCCTTGTGGAATGGGAACGCCGCGATCGTCAAGCGCGGAGGAACTGTCGACGTCGCTCTGAAAAAAACAGGACGTTGCCAACGCGACGGCTCGCGAGTCTATTGCGTCGCGACTCCGGAACTCCTCCGGAAAAAAAGACAGGACGGCGTGAAAATTTATACGCCCGAACCGATTGAAGGCGCCGGACGAGTCGCGCTTCTGGACGACGCGCCAAAAGGCGATATCGCGTTTGTCGACTCGGTTCAAGGCGTTCGGGAATTGCGCGATTGGATCCTTTCTCGAAACCGTTGAACTTTAACGCGCGCGAAAACGCGAACTGACAAGGCGTTGTAACCCGACGCCACGACGCTTTGACTCGACCGCGTAATTCGCCGGACGCGTCTGGCGATTTATACGCCTGGCGAAAACGCTTTGACGCGGCGCCTCGTAAATAGCTATAATACCTGGGACGGAGTGAAAATCGATCGCGCCCTGGCGCCGCTCGGCTTTTTCGTGAGTTTGCAAATCGCGGAGGGAAAAAAGCATGGACGAGAAATCTTTAGAAGCTGTTAAAACTATAAAAAACGCAATTCTGAGAAGCCAAAACAGAGCCGCGAAGTATACCAACGCGGAAATGCTCGCCCTCTATTACAACATTGGCGGGTATGTCGCCAGTCGTTCGCGCGAAGGAACCTGGGGAACCGGCGCTATTGAGGAAATCAGCGCTCGACTGCGCGAAGAATTGCCCGGCCTGCGAGGATTTTCCCCCGCCAACGTTAAAATGATGCGTCAATTCTATGAAGAATGGCGAGATTATCTCCAAGCGGATCCCGCGTTGTTGCCGGAAGACAATTCGCTGGACGCATCTGGCGATTTAACGCGAACCGCCCCGATTAAAACGACCGAACCCGCGAACCGCCTGACGGCGTTCGATTATTTCCCTATGAAAGAGTTTGTGGAAATAAGTTTCTCGCACCATTTAGAAATCCTGCGTAAGACAAAAACGCTCGACGAACGGATTTTTTATATTCGAGAGTGCGCGGCCGGTCGTTGGACTAAAAACGCGTTGAGAGCAAGACTAAATGAAGATTTATACAATCGGCGTGGAAAGCTTCCTAATAACTTTTCGTCGACTATTTCGGACGATAAGCAGTACGCGAAAGCTATGCGAATGTTCAAGGACGAATACTTTCTCGATTTTATCAATACGGAAGAACTCGACCTGACCGATCCGGAAGATTTGGACGAACGCGTCTTGGAAAATGAAATAGTTAGTCATATTCGCAACTTTATTCAGAGCCTTGGATCCGGCTTTTGCTTCGTTGGAAATCAACGGAGAATTGAAGTCGGCGGGGAAGAGTTTTACGCCGATTTGCTCTTTTTTCAGCGCGATTTGAAAGCGTTGGTCGTCGTTGAATTGAAAAAAGGTAAATTTAAGCCTTCCTACCTTGGTCAACTCAATTTTTATTTGTCGGCGCTCGACGAACAGGAACGCAAAAACGGCGAAAATCCTTCTATTGGGATTCTACTTTGCCGCGAGGCGAATAAAAGCGTCGTTGAGTTGGCGATTCGAGATTATTCCAAGCCGATGGGCGTCGCGACATACCGCGTCGCGGACGAATTGCCCGACCCTTATAAAGTCTTAGCCCCGATTATTGAAGAAGCGCCGAAGTTGCTCGATAAAACAATTGGCGCCCAGAGAGAAGAAAACGACGGATAAATTTCTCGCCTTAAACGCGTAATTCGCTAGACGCGTCCAGCGATTTATACGCCTGACCGAAAACGCAAACCGCGTTCGACCGGCAAAGACTCGAACGCGGCTCCCTGTTGTTACCTGTACGAGGTTCTGTCCATTTTGTCCAGATTTTCCCACAGAATTTCCGTACGCCGGAGCATATAGCCGAGTTCGCGGATATAGTCGCCGTAACACATCATCCAGTGGAAGCCGGGCATTTTCTCGTTGACAAGCTCGTCGCTCACTTCATACTTGACGTCGCACTGACTGCGGCAGATCGGACGGAAAGGAACGTCGCAAATCTTGCCCTTCATGCCGACCCAACGCGCTCCCAGGAAGTCCGGCATAATACAGGTCACGAGTTTGTCGCATTCGTACGCGACCTTGGGCGCCGCGCCGTAGTCCGACTCAAAGTGCGTCACAATCTCCGCCGGAAGCGCCGTTACGCCGTCCATCTTACGCGGCGACGTGCAGTGCGCCAACGTGATGAATTTGTCGTGCGGGTACGTCGGATCGTTCAGGAATACCGGTTTGCCCGTGATCGCCGCCAACGCCATTCCCGACGGGATGACCGCAAAGTCGGATTCGCAGAACGCAAGATAGCCCGCGTCGTTCAGTAAACTGAGCGTAAGACACGCCGTCGTGCGCGCTTTCGGAATGATCGTGTTCATGCACCCAAAGACCGTGATCGCCTTGCAATCCGCGCGTTGCATGAGTTTCGCGAATATCGACGTCAGGATAAACGCGTTGACGACAAATTCCTTCTTCGTTGAAAGCGTCGTGCCCGGCGTCGCAAGATACGCGTCCGCCGCTTTCTTCGCCCACTCGATAAGCCCGGCGTCGTTTCGCGCTTCCGTGAGCAACTCGTCGAGCTTCGAGTATTCGACCGTCTGAATATCCATTTTCCACGCCTTGTCGATCGCGCCGAAAAGAATCTTTTGACGTTCCGCGTTTTGAGACCACGCGTCCGGACCCCCTATGCACAAAATTCGACTGTTGCGCGCGTTCTTCAAACCGCACAGCGCTCGCAATCGCCACTTCACTTCGTCGTAACTGTCCGTTACAACGTCGTCGTATTGGATGTTTTTAAGTTGCAACGTGTCCTGATGCTGGCGTAAAAAGCGAGGACTTACGATCTCATATTGCAAATAGACTTCGCCGGAATGCCAACGCTGGAAAATTATCGCGTCCTTATTGAACCGCTGAAGGCCTTCGATTCCGCAACCCGCCCCGTATACCAGAATGACGTCCGCCTGATCCGCGTTCTTCGTTTCGCCGATATGATTGCAAATTTGAAGCGGGAGGAATTTGGCGGGGAAGTCAAAATCCGGCTGCTTTTGGAGTTCGGCAAGCTCCTTCTTAATTTGCTCGCCTTCTTTCTCCGCCGCCTCGGGACTCTGGACTCCGCCCCAGCCGCGCCACGACGTCTCCTCCTGGCGCGTGTGACGGTCGTAAATCAAAACCGGCAAAACGACGAGTTCCTTACGACCCGGCGCCGGAGGGAAATAACCGTCCGGACCGTCGGGATCGTACGCCGCGTTGTCCGAGAGCGCGCTCCACGCGACGTTCGAAAGAAGACTGCCGCCCGCGACCATTGAACCGAGGAAGGTCCGGCGGGAAAGTTCTATTGCGCTCTTCGATTTCGACGTCGTGGAGACCGTGGGACAACAGTGACAATGACATGCGTTGGCGTCGTGTTTCATTGATGATCCTTTCTTGGCGTATAGGCGTGGCGAGCGGACAATGCGCGTCTCCGATTGTCACAACTCGCGTAATTTTCGCGCTAGAGTGGCGCGCTTGACCTCATTATAAACGACCGCGTTGCAAATTGCAAATTTTTACGCCCTTTTTTTCTCACTTTTACGTCTCAAAACAAAAAAAGCCCGCGCGGTAAGCGCGAGCCTTTGCGTAAACTCGAATCTAAACGACGTCTGGAATCTTATTCGTTCCCTTCCGGACGCGCGCAGACGCCCTTGAAGAAGTAACCGTCCCCTTCGTCGACTCCGTAGAAGAAATTGAATCCGATCTTTTCAACGAGCGTTTCGTCAAACGGCGGCAACAAAGAACCGTCGAACTTCGCCTTGCGAACGCCCTTCGTCCCGACCGGAGTCAGAATCGTATTGATCAACTTCGCCGAAAGCGTCTTGCCGACCGGAGTCTTACCCTGGCGGAAAAGCTCGTAGTTCTCGCGGAAGCCGTCGACGTTGCGTCCGTAACCTTGAACGAACAAACCGTTCTTAGCAGCCGCTTCAGACTGGAGAATCGCAAGCGCGCGTTGGTGCGACGGAGATTCAAGAACCGAGGAATCGTCCGCTTCCATAATCTTCTTTTGCAGATATTTCGCGTCGTTCGACACGAAAAGGTAACCGTTCGCGACGCCAAAGACGCCCCCCTCGATGAGTTCGGCTTCCGGACCCGCCGGAGCGATTGTCGTAGCCGTCGGTCGCTTGCTTCGCTTAGCCGCCGCGTTCGCCGCGTTTGCTACGCGCGAAGACGAAGGACGCGTCGCGCCGGGTCGAGTCGCGCCGGGTCGAGTCGCCATGCCGCCGGCGGAGGACGTCCCGCCCTGTTGAGGAACGTATTGCCAAAATTCGCAACCCGCAAGCTCGACCTTCTTAAAGTCGGGATCCGTTTCGAACATTTTGCGAAGCGCGTCGATTACCGCCTGTTCTTTGCCCTCAAGAATATTGAGTGAGAAAATGAACTTTTCGCCCTCGTTCGGATTCTCCGGATCAAACGCGTTGGTCGAAGAAAGCTGACGCCCGAAATTGGCGACGAGATCCGTACGCAAATTCACTTGAGGACCAAGTTTATCCGTTTCGAAAGAATCGAGAACGTCTTTCCAGGCGCCTTCCGTTTCCAGAAATTCGTCAAAGAGCGGACCAATACTGTCGAACGCCGAAAGCGCGTTGAAGTTGAACGCGGTGTATCGGGTCGCGTTTTTGCCAACCCAACTTGGCGGCGTCAGTTCGGGCACGTTGGTAAACGAAAGCAACTTGAGCGCGCGCGTCTTCTCTTGAGGAATATAGAGCTTGACGCGGTAGACCATCTCGTAATTTTCGGACGCGAAATCAATTGTGCCGCCGACCCCCTGGATCCCGTCGAACCCTTGTTTCGCGAGCACGTCGAACGGAGAGCGTGTCTTAGCCGCGTTTGGATCCGCAAGCGCGCGGATCGCTTCGCCCGCCGCGAGAGGATTCGCGAAAAAGCGGATTTGCGGAAGAGTCCTGGTCTTCGAGTCTTGCGCGCAACGTTGGAACACCGCTTGATATTCCGGACGCGAGGCCAACGAATTTTGCTTGTCGCCCGCCAATTTGCGCAAAAGAATCTCCGCAAGATAACGTTGATCCGTCGCGATAAGGAGCTTGGGAAGAACGACGTAATAAATCGTGCGCGCCGTCGGACGATCTTTATCGGCCGGGAACGTTATGACGGTCGCTTCCACCGCCTGCTGCCCGACCGCGATGCGCTCTTTCGTCGCGAGCCCCTTTTGTTTACTCGTCGCCTGGCGGATAAGACGAACAAGAAATTCGTTTACCTGGTTCGCGTTCCCGTC
Source organism: uncultured Planctomycetaceae bacterium (assembly GCA_964447865.1). GTDB lineage: Bacteria > Planctomycetota > Planctomycetia > Pirellulales > Thermoguttaceae > RUG369. The sequence continues at coordinate 38,282 of CAYUUL010000018.1, forward strand.
GACGTTCATCATTATGGCAAAACCCGGAGTCTTGCCCGGCGCTGCGATAAGTCCGCCCCCAACTTCGCCCGTCGGAAGCTTGGAAAAGTCGGAAAAGTCAAGTCCAAGCCGATTCGGCCACGCCGTCTCGATCTGTTCGCGAAGAGAATCGCGGAACGCCTGGAACCTGGGATCCGAAAGGACCTCGTTCAATTGCGTCGTTTTCCAGTGATCGCCTAAATCCTTAACGTCCGATATCGAAAAATAAATCTGCGTAGAATCTGGAAAATAACGATCTAGTTTGATCTGCTGTTGCGCAAAAAGAAACGTTCCCGAAAGAAAGAAGCAGAGAATGGTTAAAAAAAGACGCGTTTTTCGACTGCGCATACTTGAAAACTCCTAACTTTTGGAAAAAATATACTAGCCGCGACTTTACGATTCACGCGAGATACGCGACCATAGAGTATAACCATACTCATTATATAACTATACTCGCTTTTAGTTGAAAATGCTAGTCGTGTTGGCCGTCATACAAGGATAAAAAAAAGTTTTTTTGATTTTTTACCTGTTATAAATTAACCATATTTTGCATTTTATTTGCTTTCGCATGGCGGCGAGAGGATTAAGGGGGAAACGATGTTCCAGGAAAGTTTTCGCTCGGAAACGCTCGTGCAGGATTCCGTTCACGGTTATATCTCTTTCGCTTCCCCGGTCAAAGACCGCTTGCCCGACGAAACGTATTTCGAACGCGATCTCGTCGACTCCCCGTGGGTCCAAAGACTGCGACAAATTCACCAGTTGCAGACCGCCTGGCTCGTCTATCCGACCGCCGACCATTCTCGATTTCAACACGTTCTCGGCACCGCGTGTAGCGCCAGTCAAGTCTGGAACGAATGGCAAGACGGGTTCTACCGCGTCTTTGACGAAAACCCGGATCTCTGCAAAGGGGAAGGGGAAGACGCCTCGCGACCCGTCCCTTCGCGCTTTTGTCTCGAATCGCTCCTGCGCGTGGCGGGGCTCCTGCACGACGTCGGACACGGACCCTTTGGGCATTTCTTCGACGATAATTTCCTCTATAAATATAAGACGCGAACCGGCGAACGACTGACTCACGAAACGCTCGGCGCCGAAATTGTGCGAACGAAACTCGCCAAGATTATTTCCGGGATACGTCGTTCCCCAAACGGAGTCTTTGCGTCGGGCGAAAAACTCGATCCCAACGACGTCGCGTTCTTAATCGTGCGCCCGCAAAACGGAGACTCCGACGAACGCAAACCGTTCTGGCTTCGCATGCTCCGTTCGCTCTTTTCCGGACTTTACACCGTCGACAACCTCGATTTCGTCGAACGCGACGCCTACGCCTCCGGGTTCAGTTTACAACCGTTCGACCTTGAACGACTCCTGCACTATTCGTTCTTTACCCCCAAAGGGCTCGCGATTCACAAAAAAGGCGTCGCGGCCCTGAGACGGTTCCTTAACGCGCGCGCCGAACTCTTTCAATCCGTCTATTTTCATCGAACCGTTCGAGCAATCGACGTCGAATTGGCGGACCTGTTCCGAGAAAGCGCCGACTTGCTTTATCCGTACGGCAACCCTCTCGACTCGCTCGACGAATACCTCCGGTTTACCGATTGGTCGCTTGTCTCCGACGTCGCCTCCTGGAACCGCTCGAAAGATCCAAAAAAATTGGCGATCGCCGAAAGATGGCAAGATTTTACCCAGCGCCGTATTCGCTGGAGAACTCTCGCCGAAAAAACGATTTTCTTTACCGAAGGGGCCAGCGAAGGCGCAAGCGTCTTTTCCTCGCCCGAACTCTTTCGCGCCGCCGTTATCGCCGAATTGCCCGAAAATCTGCGCGATATCCCCCTGAGATTCGACGTCGCGAGACATACCATGCGACCCGACTCCGCCGCGACCAGGAACTTTCTCTACGATCCGGAAACCGAACGCGTCGTCTCCATTAAGGGCGCTAAAGAATTTCGTCAAGACCCAAAATCTTTCCGTATTTGCCGCGTCTACGGCGCTTCAGATCAAGGGAGAAACGAAGTCGTCGCCGCTTTCAATAAGCTGACGTCCGAAAACGGTCCCGACGACGCGACGAACGTTTGACGGAGTAAGCGTTGGATACGTATTTTAACGCGCAAACTACCGTTGCCTGGCGAACGCGCTTAGAGTCTGTCGCCGTCGCGCTTGCCGCCTTTCTGCTCGCGTTCCTTTCTTCCGAACGTCTCCCGCTCGTCTGGGACGAAGGGGACGCGTTCGTCCGCGCCGAAAGTCTCGAACTCTGGGCCGAAGCGCTCTTGTTCGGTCCGAAAAATCTGACGCCGAAAGAACGCCCAGAAAACGGCTTTCGCTCCGCGTCGGAAGAGTACGCGGCTCAACTCGCCGACTATTTCGCCGGGTTGAATTCTCGAAAAGAACTCTTGAAAGAACCCGCTCTCAAATTGGGCGTTCCGCACGCCGTCTATCGCGAAGGACATCCCGCGGGATACTCGATCGCGCTCGCTCTTGGGCGCCGACTCTCAGCCCCCTTGCGCGGTCTCGTCTCCGAAAAACAGGGGTTCAGACTTGTCGGCGTCTGCCTGTTCGCCCTGGCCCTCGCCGCGCTCTACGCTCGAACCGGCTCCGCATTTGGACGACCCGCCGCGCTTTGCGCCGCGCTCTTGACGCTCTGTTCGCCGCGCGTTTTCGCTCACGCGCAAATTGCCGGAGGGGACTCGCTCCTCGTCTCCGCCTGGATCCTCGCCTGGGCCGCCTTTCCAACCGCGTTGCGCTCGAAACGCGGCGCGGTCGTCTGGGGGCTCGCGCTCGCGCTTTCTTTCAGCGCTAAATTCAGCGGGTTCCTGATCGTCGTCCCGTTTGCCGCCGCGCTCGCGTTCGGCTCGACGCGTCAACCGGGACAATTAGCGCTCTTCGCGTTGGGCGTCGCCGTCGGACTAACCGCCTTTTTCGCGACGGAACCGACCCTTTGGACGCGTCCGATCGACGCCTTGACGACTTTCTGGAATTTGAATACGCGCCGCGACGGATTCAATATCCCCGTCTATTTCTTCGACAAACTCTACTCCCCGACTCGTCCGCTCCCCTGGTGGAACGGACTCTTTTGGGTCGCCGCCGTCGTTCCCCTCGCGACTTTAGCGCTTGCCGCGTTGGGGATTATTCGACTCGCAACGTCTTGCAAACGTCGAACGCCCGATTGTCTCGACGCGGATCCGACTCGACGCGTTCTTATGGTCTCCGCGTTCGCGCTCGCGTTGACTCTGCCGGTTGTTCGCGCCTTTCCGGGGCTTCCCGTTCACGACGGCGCTCGGCTCCTCGTCGCGTCGCTCCCGTTTTGGAGCGTCCTGGCTGGATTGGGCGCCGCTTTTTTACTCGAACGAACCTCGCGTTCTTCCGCGCCGCGCCGCTTTGTCGTCGCCCTGGCGCTCGTCGCCGCCGTCGTCCTGGCCGCGTTCGACCTCTATCGTTCGTGTCCGCAATATCTCTCGTTCTATAACGCCGCGATTGGCGGAGTCGAAGGCGCCGCCGAAAAGGGGCTGGAACCGACTTACTACTGGGACGCGTTCGACGACGAAGCCGCGCGAGCGCTCGACCAGTTTCTTGCCGACGCGCAAGCGCAGGGACGTTCCGCAAACGTCCTGTTCGGGGCCTTTTCTTCTCAAACCCTCGACTATTGCCGACGTTGGAACCGACTGCCAAACGCGACCGCGCTCGAAACAATCTCCGCGCCAAACGCCGATCCGAACCGCGCCGACTTTTACGTCGCTCAGCGTCGTCCTTCAGGATACGTCTCCTTCGACCTCTTTCTCTTGAAAAACGCCAGGCCGATTTATCAAAAGACCGTCGAA
>CAYUUL010000019.1:0-41705 GCA_964447865.1 uncultured Planctomycetaceae bacterium
ATTACCGAAACCGCCGCGGAAACCGCCAAGACCAAACCCGCCGCGGAAACGTCCGAAGCCAACTCCCCAACCGCCTTCACATTCCTGACAATCTGGACAATCACCCGTTGGTTGTACGGTTGTTTGCGTTGAGTCGGTTGCGGGAGCGACCGCCGCGTCGGCAACCGACGATACGGTCGCCGAAACATCGCCAGTTCCGGAATAAGAGCTCACTTCTTGAGCTTGTACGTTCGCGGCGACAATTCCGAACGCCGCGACAAAGCAAAGAATCAGATTCGATTTCATTCTATCCTCCTTAGGATTTTCGCCGCGAAAGGCGACGTTAAACACGTCGATCAAACATAGCCGCCGATCGGACGCGCGGCGAAAACTGGTTTCAATCGAACGCACCATTTCTCCTATATTCGACGTAAGCTCTCGGAAACTTTGACCGAATGACAGCGCCTACGTTTATTGTCTGTATATTATCTATCCTATCTTTTTTATCGGCGCGACGCATAAAAAATCAAGAAATTTTTTATCTCTATACGAAGGAAAATAGACGTTCACTTCCAAAAATCGAAAAAGACGTTACAATACCAACTTCAGGTAGTTTTTACGGGGCGCTTCAACGCGTCTTTTTTGTCGTTAGTTCTCCGGAGCCAATCGATGTTTACCGTTGCTCGTAATTTTTCCTTTTCTTATGGTCATCGTCTCTATCGTTACGAGGGTAAGTGTCGACGGTTGCATGGACATAATGCCGAGGTTCGCGTCGAAATTGGTATGAATGAACTCAATGAGCAGGGAATGGCTCTTGATTTTGTCAATTTGAAGGACGTTGTCGGAAAATGGATCGACGACGAGCTTGATCACCGCGTTTTTCTATCAAAAGACGATCCGGTCGCGCATATCCTTCTTGAGGTCGGCGAGCCTGTTCTCTTGACCGACGGTAATCCAACCGCCGAGTTGCTCGCGAAAATGATCTTCGAATATGTGGCTTCACAAGGACTCAATGTCCTAAAAGTTGAATTCTGGGAAACTAAAAATTGTCGCGCTACCTATTCGAAGTAGTCCAGGTTTTGCCATCTTATGAGGTTTAATCAAAATGAGTCAGCAGAACATTACTTGTATTACTTGTCCTCGAGGGTGCGCGTTGGTTGTCGACGTTGACGCGAAAACTGTTGTTGGCAACAGTTGTCCTCGCGGCGCCGTCTACGGACTTGCTGAAGCAACCGCCCCCGTTCGTACGCTGACAACAACGGTCTGCGTTGTTGATAAGGATGGGAATACTTCCGACATGGAACCTGTTCGTACCGCCGCGCCAATTCCGAAAGGGAAACTTTTCGACGCTATGAAAGTAATTAATACTGTCTGTTTGACAAAACCTGTTCGTCGCGGAGACGTCGTCGTTCCTGATCTTCTTGGGACTGGCGTCGACGTAATCGCCGCGCGAGACCTCGACTAATCGGTTCCAATCGCGTCGCGAGTTGTTAAGCGTCGACGAGTCGCGAAAATGCGCGAAAAGATTATGAACAACGGGCGTTTGACGCTTTGGAACGTCCCATAGACCTTGGAATTGTTTATCCATGAGTAATTGTAAACGCGTTATTGTGATTCCCGATGGATTCGCCGACGATTCGATTGCGACGTTGAATGGTCGTACGCCTATGCAGGCGGCTACGACCCCGACGCTTGAGTCTTGGGCGCCTCGCGGGGTGCAAGGACGTTCGCATAACGTGCCCCCTCAACTTTCTCCAGGATCCGACGTCGCAACGCTTGCGCTGTTGGGATATGACCCGCTTGAGTCTTATACTGGTCGCGCGCCTCTGGAAGCCGCCGCGCAAGGTATCGAACTGGGCCCGAACGATTGGGCTTGGCGTTGTAATCTCGTCTATTTGGAAAACGACGTGATGAAGTCGTTTACTGCCGGTCATATTTCGTCGGAAGACGCCGCGGAACTTCTCGACGATATTCAACGCGACGTCGCGCCGAAGTGGGAGGAGTTCGCGTCTGAATTTGGCGGAACTGTTGAATTTAAATCGGGCGTCAGTTATCGTAACCTTGCGATCTTTAGGCCTGATTCCGATGAAAAATTGTTGCCTTTCAATCGCGATACTATGACGACTCCGCCGCATGATTATTCCGATCGATCTGTCGCTAAGGTATATCCGCAAGGCCCCGGCGGCGACGCCGTTTGTAATTTGATGAAGGCATGCGCCGATTACCTTAAGACTGCGAAAACTAACGTTCGACGCGTGGCCGAAGGGAAGTTGCCCGCCACTGATTGTTGGCTTTGGGGACAGGGAAAGAGACCGCAAATTACCCCCTTCGCGCAAAAGTTTCGTTGGGGAAAAGGTGCGATGATTACCGCCGTTGATTTGTTGCGCGGTATTGCCGCCAATCTTGGCTGGGACGTTCTTGAAGTCGACGGCGCGACCGGTTATGTTGATACTAATTTTGCAGGAAAAGGCGAACGCGCGGCCAAGGCTCTCGACGAATACGATATAGTCGTCGTTCATGTCGAGGCTCCTGACGAATCTGGACACGAAGGAAGCGTTGAAAAAAAGATAAAATCGCTCGAAGATATTGACCAGAAAACGCTTCCGCCAATTTTAGATAAATTGCAGTCGTTCCCCGAATGGAGACTCCTTATTTCGCCGGATCACCCGACTCCCGTCGCTATTAAAACCCATTCTCGCGGGTATGTGCCGTGGATGATTATTGGTTCCGACGTTACAGGAGACGGTTTTAAAACTTACGACGAAACGACAGGCGCCGCGTCGAGCAGATTCTATCCGCAAGGACAGAACCTTATGGAATTTTTCCTGCGTGGAAAGCTTCAGTAGCGCGTCGCGCTTTCGTTCGGGTAGAACGTTTTGGTTGACCTCGTCGCTCACGTTGGCGCGACCATTGTTTTTCATACGAGAGGAATTTTACGATGAAACGTTTTTTTAGTTGCGCCGCGTGCTTGACGGCTCTGTTTTGTGTTTTGTCGACCTTTAGCGTTGACGGCGCGAACGCGTCGGATAAAAAAGAGGAAAAGCCTGTTTTTGACGCGATCGCCGCTTCAAAGGCGGACGACGATAAGTTTGAATGGACGAATCTTTTTGACGGTAAATCGCTCGAGAATTGGGTTGACAACGAAGATGGCGGCGATTATGTCGTCAGGGTTGAGAACGGCGATCTCATTCTTGGCATGGGACCGACGACTACGTCTATTCATTTTGATGAGGAAAAAGCGGGCTTCAAAATTCCCCGTTCAAACTATGAAATTGAATACGTGTCCAAACGCGCTTCGGGAACTGACTTCTTTTCGGCTCTGACTTTTCCAATTGGCGAAAAGTGCGTGACTTTTGTCAACGGCGGGTGGGGCGGTTTTGTCGCCGGTATTTCCAGTATCGACGATATGGACGCTTCCGAGAATTCAACGTCCTCTTTTTATAACTTTAAAACTGGACAATGGTATAGATTTCGCGTGCAAGTGACGTCGCGTACCGTGCGCGTATGGGTTAACGACGAAAAAATTATCGACTATGTCGTCGAGGGACATTCGCTTAGAACTCGTTTTGAAGTGTCGCGGTGCGAACCGCTTGGTTTTGCCAGTTGGGTGAGTGACGGATATTTGAAAGTCGTTCGCGTGAGAACTCTGTCCAGCGATGAAGTGAAGACTATAGACGAGCGAGCGGAAGAAGCCTCAAAATTTATTACTCCCGATAACTATTGATGTAAAATTGGAGGAAGTTCCGCATCGATAACAAAAAAGTCCGCTTACGATTTTTAGTTGTAAGCGGACTTTCTTCATTCATAAACTCGCGAGAAACGTCGGCTCCTAATTGAAGAATAACGCGATTTCCCGTTTCGCCGCTTCAGGCGAGTCGGAAGCGTGAACCAAATTTTCTGTTGGATCAAGTCCAAAATCGCCGCGTATTGTTCCCGCTTCTGCAAGCGCGGGATCCGTCGCGCCAATTAAACGCCTGACTACGGCGATGGCGTCGCGCCCTTCCCAAATCGACGCGAGAACAGGACCGCGCGTTATGTAGGATTCTAAAATTGGATAGAACGGCTTGCCGATTAAATGGGAATAGTGTTGCGCGGCAAGTTCGCGTGGAATATCGCGGAGAACAATCTTAATTGGACGAAGACCTTTTTGTTCAAGACGCGATATAATTGTTCCAACAAGCCCGCGTTCAATTGCGTCCGGTTTTAACATGACAAACGTACGCTCTTGTTTTGCATGTTCAGAAGCCATTTTCTCCTCTAACCCTTTCTTTATTGAATTTACTTGCCGTCAAACACACATATTGTAGACGATCGTTGCGATAAGTCAAATTTTGTTTTCTTAACTAGTTCAAGTAACGCTCGAAACGCTATTGACGCGTTTTTTATTTTTTCGTTATATTCTCGAGAACAATCGTGGGCTGGATTATTTTATGTTCGCGACCTTATTGGCGTCGATTAGATTTTGTGAAAGACGAGTGTTATGAACGAGTTGAATAAATTTATGAAGAGTGTAAGCGCGGTCGCGGCTCTATTGGGGGTGGTCGCAGGCGTTGCAAACGCGGCTGAAAAAGTGTCTGTACGTGAATCCGCGACGCGCGCGGTTCAGAATGTCGCGTCGGATAATCCGATTAGACAGGACGCCAAGAGACTGTATCCGGAAATCGTCGCTGAAGTAAACGGCGAGCAAATTACGCTCGCGCAGTTGAAAGAGGAATCTCTTAAAGCGCATGGCGAAGACGTTCTATCGCGTATTTTGAATCGCGCGTTAGTGCTCGCCGAATGTAAACGTCAAGGCGTGGCGATTACCCGCGCCGACGTCGACGCGGAAATTGAGCGTCTCGCGAAATCGTTTAGATTGACGAAAACTCAGTATCTAGAAGTTGTCGAAAAAGATTCCTCTATGGGATATCAGGAATACGCGGAAGAGGTTGTCTGGCCGCGTTTAGCGTTGCAAGCGCTCGTCGCCGACAAAATTAAATTGACTGATGAGGAACTTGAAGCCGCTTATCTGAAATCCTATGGACCGTCTATCTCTCTACAAATGATTGTTTGTGAATCAAAAGAGAAGGCGGATTCCGTTTACGCTCGTATTGTTGAAAATGGCGAAGATTTCGGAACTGTTGCGAAAGAGGAGTCGCTTGATGTGGCGACCGCCTCGAACAAAGGACGTATGCAACCGATTTTCCACGGTACGCTTGCCGACAAAAATATGGAAGATATGCTCTTCGCGCTCGAAGTAGATCAAGTGTCCGACATTATCGGCCCTTATGGACCGCAAAACCAATTTGTTATTTTCCGTTGCGAGAATAAATATGATCCGGTTGTCCCACAGGAACAGATTGATTCCGTTAAAGATCGTATTCAAGTTCAAGCAAGCGCCGCGAAACTTAAGTCTGCTGCGAGCGAACTTTTTGCGCGACTTGGAAAAGAAGCGAAGGTTATTAATGTAATCGGCGATCCCGACCTGAGTAAACAATATCCAAGTGTCGCCGCTTTGATTGACAGTAAACCCGTCTACTTGGACGCCGTTTTGGAAATGTGTTTGAAACTTTACGCCGAACAAGATTTGAATACGATGATTTCAATCGCGCTTGTGCGACAAGAATGTAAAAAAGTCGGCGTTGAAGTTACCGATCAAGACGTTGCGACAGACGTGTGGATTCATGCCGCGGAAACAACCTTCCCGTTGCAGGACGGTTCTCCAAATGTTAAAGCGTATCTCAAAAGCGAATTGGCCAAATATAACACGAATGAAGAAAGTTACAAAAAGACAATCGTTTGGCCGAGCGTCGCTTTGCGTAAATTATCTGAAGGTATGGTAAAAGTCACCGACGAAGATATTCAGAAAAGCTTTGAAGCTAACTATGGAGAAAGCGTTCAGTGCCTGGGTATTGTTTTGGGAGACGAACGTCGCGCAAGAGACGTCTGGCAAAAAGCGCGTACTATGCCTGCAAAAGAAAACCGTTCGCTTGAAGACGTGTTCGGAGAGTTGGCCGCGAGTTATTCAATTGAACCGGACGGTAAACAAATGCGAGGTCGTATCGCTCCGATTGTGCGTAACGGAGGTTATCCTGAACTTGAAGAAGAAGCGTTTTCACTCAAGCCGGGCGAAATGTCGCAAGTTATCCAGGTAGACGCCTCCACGTTTGTTATTCTGTACTGCCAGGAAATCATCCCGGCGCGCGAAGTCACCTTAGCCGACGTAAAGGATCAGATTGTTTCGCAATTGCGCAAGATGCGCGAGGTAACCGCGGCAGGCGAATTTTACGCGAACGTTGTCAAACGTTCCACAATCGTCGACAACCTGACGAAACAGACGATTTCGCCGGTAAATGAAACGGCTAGCAATCGTGCTGGTCGTGAAGCGCGCGTCGCGTCGCCTGAACCTACTGGCGCTCTTCGCTGAGCTGAGCGCTGTTTGCCTCCTTAATTTTCCGTCTTTCTACAACGCGCGTCGCGCTTGTCGCCTGCTTTTGCCGACGGCTAGTCTTCCCCAAGCGACGCGCGTCTTTTAATAAGAATACCGTCGATCTATTATTGCCGTACGTTTGTCAACGGCGCGGTCAAAACGTAAAAAGACTTTTAATCTTTAGGATCTGTTTCCTGAATGAATTGGTGAATCGGGTCTGGGGCGTTTTCTTTTACGTTGCCCATAAAGAGTTCTTTGACGTAGAGGGTTTCCTCTTTGGGGGATTCCGGTAATTTAAAACTGTCTCCTTTTTGTAGAATGACGCGCGTGTCTTGTAAGGAGCCGAGTTCTTCCGTGCCGGCAACTTGCGCCGGGAACCAATACCCCTCTTTCTGGTCGTCTACAAGGTAGAATTCCGCCCAACAATGTCCCGGTACGCGGACAAGTCGCGCTGGAACGTCGACGGCTCGGCACATCGCGATAAAGAGCGCGGATAAATCTTCGCAATCTCCGTCTCGCGTCTTTAGCGCCGCCATCGCGCCGCGCATTGGTTTTTCGATCATTACTTCTTTATATTGGATATTTTCGCGAACATAACTCAATATAGCGGCTACTTTCGCCCAGGCGCTTTCCTCGTTTTCAACAACTTCTTTCGCAAGAGAACGCACCGTTTTGGCGTTTGATTCAATGTAGTTGCTAGCCTTTGTATATCGAATATATTCGCTTGGGACTTTCTTTGGTATGACGTAAATACCAGGATCGGTCGGCGGAAGCATGGGATAGCGAGTTACTTCAAATAACGCCGTTGCTTGAACTGTTTGACCGGCTTTCAATTCTCGCATCTTGAAAACGAGTTGACGAGCGCCGCCTTCCCTTAGATAACGATAATCAACTTTAGCAACTCTGGGGAATTCTTCTTCCAGCGTTCGAACTTTTTGTTCGGGAAATTCCATCGGGACAGGAGCGGTGCCTATAACGTTAGAACACGTTCCATTTTGCTGAGCTCCAAAAATCATACCTGCTCGATACTTGTGAGAGACTGGACTACCAAGTATAGGACCGCGTTTATTCGGGTTGGCGCTCGCGTCGTTAGCTTTGTTTTTTGCGTCGGGACGACCTGGTTTCGCTTTCGACGACGTTTCGTTTTCATCGACTTGGACTTCGTTCACGTCGATTTGTTTCGGAGCGTCGTCTCGCGCGTGGACTTTCTCTGTTGAAGCGCGCGGCTTTGTTTTCACGTTTTCGCCGTTTCGACCGGAAGAAACGCGACGATTGACTGAGCCGCCGCGTTTGCCTTCCGTCGTCGCGGTTCCTTCGTTTCCGTTTTTCTTCGCGCCCTTTTTATCGTTTGCCTTTGAGTCTTTTTCGTTGGAATTGACGTTGAACGCTTCGTCGCCTTCGTCGGTTCCATCATTCGTTGGCGCGCCTGTTTTACCGGAAGCGTCGCGCATCTTGCCAAAACTGATCTGCGCGGAACAGGGGTGGACGTAGGTAAAAAGAAGAGCTCCAAGAAACGCTGAACACAAAAGCGTCCTAAACGACGTCTTTACATTGATCGTCCTATTGACGTGCATGTTATTTTCCTATTCGTTTAAACTTCAAGGTTAAAATGTTGCGCGATCCGCTGAAAAAACACTAAACCTCTATCGATTTTCGACTTTTTGTCTCTTGTCTGTTAACGACTTGGTTATTTTGTTGAAAAATCTATATTTAACGTTAATGTTTGTTGGATAAAATAGACGCTTTGCCGATTTGCGTTTTGAACTTTGATTTAATAATGTTGCGTTTGATTTAATTAGTAATTGTAGCGTATTTCAAACGCGTATGGAACGATTTAGCGTGTTGGAAAGAAATGGAAACGATTTTTTTAATTTGTTCCACACGATTTTTTCTGAAAAAACGTTATAATATCGGATGGATAGCGCGCGAAAACGCCGTTTGGCTCGCTCGGTTTGAATTTGGCTGATCGAAAAAAGGAACGTTCCAATGAAAAAGTATTTAGTCGACGACACTGATTATTACGTTGAAGCCAGGGGAAAGGGGCCTATTCTCCTCTTTGCTCACGGATTTCCTTTTGATGGGCGTCTGTTTGAACCCGTTGTTGAACGCCTTGCTTCTCGGTTCTACTGTGTCGTTCCTGATTTGCGCGGATTTGGTAAAACTCCGCTTGGCGCGAACGGTCATGACTCTCGTGGTTTACCGCGTGTTAAAATGGGACGTTTTGCTGACGATTTGGCTATTTTAGGGTCTGAAATCGCTTGTGAACACGGTTGTAAGGGCGCAAAAATTTTTGTTTGCGGTCTATCTATGGGGGGGTATATTCTTCTCGAATTTATTCGTCGTCGCCCTCAAATGTTGAATGGCGCTATCTTTTGCGATTCGAATGCGAAAAATGATTCGCCCGAAAAGGCCGCCACTCGTCGTTACCTGGCGGAAACAATCAATCCCTTTGGAATACATTCTCTCGCGGAAAATATGATTCCTGATTTGCTTGCGGAGAACTCCGTTCAGTCGAAACCGGACGTGGTGACAAAGTTGCGCGATATGATGTCGAGTCAAAGTCCGCACGGTATTGCCGCCGGCGCGAGAGGCATGGCGGTTCGACGCAACCTGGTTGAACTACTTCCGACGATCAATATTCCAACCCTTGTTATTGGCGGCGAGACCGATAAACTTTCACCGCCGGAGACGTTAGACGAAATCGCGAATGTTATACCAAACGCGACTCGCGCCACGATCCCCAATGCCGGTCATGTGCCGCCGCTTGAAAATCCCGACGCTTTTGCCGACTCCATTATTACTTGGTACGATTCGAACGCGTGGAATTGAGTCTCGCGCATATGCCGGGCGGCGGTTCGCGTCCTAATTTTCTTCGAAAGGTTTCCTGTTGAGTACGTTCGATCCAGAAATTTTTCCGCAAGCTTCGGAGTCGCTGGATAGCGCCGCTGTTTTGAACGGCGCCGTTTCGACTTCAAAGCTTTTCCAACAATCTTCATCTTCTGAACTCGCGAATATTGTCGATGGTACAAGGCGCGTTGTCGATCCCTGTTCGGTTGACTCTGCGCAAGTCGCCTCTGATAAAAAGACGAAACGTCGGCGCGCCGACGCCGCGTCGATGGCAAAAGCTCAAAAGGAAATCTCGGTTAGTGAATTTTTTGCGAAAAATCGGCACTTACTGGGGTTTGACAATCCGCGTAAAGCTCTCCTAACGACTGTCAAAGAAGCTGTTGATAATTCGCTCGACGCTTGCGAGGAAGCTGGTATCCTTCCGGAAATCTGGGTGAAAATTGTTCGCGTTTCAGAAAATCGTTTTCGAGTTGCCGTTCAAGATTGCGGACCTGGCATTGAACCGAAACAAATTCCGCTCATCTATGGTAAGTTGCTATACGGCTCTAAGTTCCATCGACTACGTATGAGTCGAGGACAACAGGGAATCGGAATTAGCGCCGCCGGTATGTATGGTTTGCTTACCACTGGTAAGCCGCTTGAAGTTCTCTCAAAAACGTCGATACGACGACCGACTATGTATTTTGTTGTTCGTATTGACTCTAAAACGAACAAACCAAACGTCTTGAACGGCAATGGCGAAGGGGAGGCAATCCCAGCTAATGCCGACGGAAGGAAATATCTTGTCGACCACGAACTAGACTGGGAAGACGTTGCGAGCGGGACGAGAGTTACTATCGAGTTGGAAGCGAAATATCAACGCGGTAGAGGTAGCGTCGACGAGTATCTTGCTCAAACTGCCTTGGCAAATCCGCACGCGACTTTTCACTACATTGACCCCGACGGAGGAGCTTTTAATTATGAAGCGACGGTTGCTCAACTCCCTCCGGAACCAATCGAAATTCAACCCCATCCGTATGGAGTTGAGTTGGGACGCCTGATAGAGATGGCGAGAGAAACGTCGTTTGGTACTGTCAACAAGTTCTTAATGGAGTCGTTTTGTCGCGTTTCCGCGAGTATTGCCGCCGCGATTTGTGAAAAAGCCGGAATTTCAAAGCGCGCCGACCCTCGTAAATTGGAACGAGAGGACGTCGCCAAATTATTTCACGCGATTGCGGAGACGAAAATTCCCGCGCCGTCGAGCGAATGCGTCGTGCCAATAGGAGAACAAAATATCTTGGCCGGTTTGCGTAAGATTGTGCCGGGAGAATTCTTTGTCGCCGCGACGCGTCCGCCGGCAGTTTATCGCGGTAATCCGTTCCAGATCGAGGTCGGATTGGCTTACGGCGGAGGACCCTCCACTCAAAAAGTTACTCGAGAATTGTTGCAAGAGTATCTTGCGGAAAGCGATTCTCGTACGATTCGGCAATTTTTAACCGCGTCGTTCGATGGTATCGGCTCTGATAATGCCGACAAGATTATCAAAGTTGCAAATATTCGTCCGCGCGTTTCGCCCGGTAAATTGACGTCGAGAGAATTTGAGAGTTTGCTCAAAGCGTTACAGACGTTGAATCTTTCGGACGGACAGACGACGACGGTTTATCGTTACGCGAATCGCGTCCCGCTCCAATTCCAGGCTGGCGCTTGCGCGATAACGCAAACGATTATGCAGATCAATTGGCGAGCTTACGGCCTGCAACAAACGCGAGGACAACTTCCGCGAGGACAATTGACGATCATGGCGCATTTCGCTAGCGTTTGGGCCCCATACACGAGCGAGTCAAAGGAGGCGTTGGCGGCGTATCCGGAAATCCAAAATGAGTTGCGACTTGCGTTACAAACGGTTGGGCGTAAACTTGGCGTTTTTCTTAAACGACGAGAACGCGTTAAGCAGGAAGGGTCGCGACGCGCTGTTTTTGTCCGATATCTTCCTGAAATTGCGGAAGCGATCGCGGAGATTAATTCTGGGGATTTTTCTGAAAAACTTACCGCCGCGAAGTTGGAAAAAAATGTCGAAAATTCCGACGAATTAGCCGCCGCCGTGAAAAGAAGTAAAAGTAAGGGCGATATCTACATAAAGTTGTTGTCGGTTGCCAATCGCAAAACTGCGTTGGCCGACGTACGATATGACGATAGCGGTAACAGAATTGAGTTAAACGCGGAAGAGGATGAACTGGATTCAGATTCAGCCGTTGTGATCGTTAAGTGAATTGGGGGAAAAATGACGATTTCTATCGACGAACTATTGAATGAGAATAGCGATCCTTTAAACGCCGCAATGCAAGTGTTTAATCGCTTGAAGACTATGAATGACGAACTTGTTCGCGTGAGCGCGGAAGTCAAAAGACTGAACGATGAACTTGAAAATATGCGTCGCGCTGAAAATTTAGCGAGTTTGCGCGAAAAGTTTGTCTTTGACTTGAAAAAGGAACGAAGACATTGCCGCGTCGAGCGAATGACAAAGGAGCTTTTTGAAAAACGGATGAAAAAGTTGACGAAAACGAGTGAACGCGTTCCCGAATCTAAGCCGTCGACAACTTATCCTAATCTTGACGTTTTACAGACGTTAGCCGACGTCAGAAGGGAAATGGCGGACAAAGTGTTTTGGGGGTTGTTAGCGACGAAATTTCCTTCCGCTCCTATTGCCTATACTGCTAAGATAACCGCTGTGCGCAACTACGCGCTTACCCTGTATGAACCGCTTGTGAACGCGAAAAAAATAGACGATTTTCTAGCGACCATTGAAGAAAAACTTGAAAACAAAAAATAAAAATCGCCCCTTGTGCAAAAAAAAATCGCATATATACTACCCTTCACGTTAACCCGATGGTGTAATGGTAACACTAGGGATTTTGGTTCCCTCATTCAAGGTTCGAATCCTTGTCGGGTTGTCTGGAAGCGTCCTGCCGTTTGCGGTTGGACGCTTTATGATTTTCTTGCGATTATTTCTCTTTGCTGTAGCGTTTAGGCCGTTTTGAACGGTATTGATTTTTGAAAATAATGTTTTTTGCGCCTTGTTGAATTTGGCATTTATGATAGACTCTACCTAAATAACCCGATGGTGTAATGGTAACACTAGGGATTTTGGTTCCCTCATTCAAGGTTCGAATCCTTGTCGGGTTGTTCAGGTTCTTGGTTCTGTTTTACCGAGGACCTTTTTTGTTGTTTAAATGTATCTTTTTAGTATTCGTTCGCCAGGATCTTACGTTTTTTCGGTCTAAACTGAACTTTTGGTGAAGTCATGTTCGAAGTTCGCGTCTTTTCATGTATAATGAAACGGATGTTGAGCCGTATCGTTTGAACGTTGTTTAAGCGTTTATGGTAAAGATAGGGGTTCTGTCGCCCTCTCCGTCTGAGTTTGTTGGGAAGAACGTTATGTCGCGTCGATTTATTTTAGGTGGATTATTTGTTCTGTGTTTCTTCTTTGCTTCGCTTGTTCAAGCCTTAGAACCGAGAAAAATTGGACTAATTCTCGATGAACCGGCGGTCGTTCCTATGCGTGTGGAAGCGGATATTGTCGCTCAGATTACGCAAGAGATTGTCGCTGATTCTTCAATCCGTTATGAGTTGACGCTCTTGGTTCCGGGGGAGACGGGGATTGTCGCGCGGTCGAATGAGAAAGTTCAACTTGACGCCTTTGACGTTGTCGCGATCTATCAAGGCGACGTTATTTCGCAAGAAACCGATTTGTTTTCGGCTCCTGTTGTCGATGAACTGAACGCTTACCTTTTGTCGAATCCCGAACATGGCGTCGTTTTACTTGGCGGCGCGGCGGCTCTCTTTGAACGGTTGGGGTTTGGAAAAAATTTACGAACGCCCTGTCTTACGTTTGGAGAAGACCGCGCGCAAGCCGGTTTAATTCCTATCAATCAGGATGCGGTTGCGTTTGACGGCGTTGAATTTGATCGTGGCGTCGCCTGGATTACGAACGCCGCGTTTCCAGCTTTTGAATCTTTCACTGTCGAGTGCGATTCTAAAGTCGCGTTCCTGGCGCGCGCGCCGGCGGAAGGACGCAACATTCCTTTTCTTGTCGGACTTTTGGACAGCGACGGCGAAACGCGCGCTAAAGTCTTTGCCTTTGCGTGGCGTGTCTCGCCTTTGTTCGATTCCGCGCCGGAAACCTATAAAAATAATTTCAAACGCTTGTTTGCAAATATGTTGGACAATAGCGGAAATTTCGTCGACGACTCAGATTTTACGCCGCCGACGTATGTGGCTCCTGATTTTGAACCGCTCCAACGCGCGCTTGACGCGTTTGCTGAGAATTATGGCGAGGAAGAGTATCCGCGCGGAGCCGAATACGCGGCAAGACTTGCTGCTCTACGCGAGCGTTCTGATAAATTACAAAAGTTCGCCTCGAGTCCCGAATATGAACCCGAACGACTTGCCGTCGACGCCGAAACGTTGCGTCAGGAATACGCTGAATTGAGAAAAGCCGCGCTACTCGATTCGCCAGAGCTTGATTTTGATTCGTTCTTCTTCATTCGCCGCGACCCAAGTCAAATGGGACTTCCAGAAAATTTCAATAGTAATTCGGTCATCCCCCCTACCGGCTATAAAAACGAGCTATGTCGTTTTAACTTTCGTTCGGGGGAGACTACCGTTGTTTATAAACCTGCTTACGGGGAGTTTGTCGGCGACTTGGAACTTTATTACGATTGTTCGAAGATGATGTTTTCAGCCCCGGACGTCAACGCTGATAATCGTTGGAGACTTTGGGAACTGGCGTTGAACGAAAATGGCGACGCCGCGCAAAAAAATCCCGACGTTAAACCGCTTATCAACGAGCTTGACGTCGATAATTACGACGGATGTTATCTTCCCGATGATCGCGTTATATTTTGTTCGACAGCTAATATGACTGGGGTTCCATGTATTAACGGATCCGGACACGTCTGTAATCTTTACTTGAAAGATCGAGACGGATCGATACGTCAACTTACGCTTGAACAAGACCACGATTGGAATCCCGTTGTAATGAACAACGGGCGCGTTATGTACTTGCGCTGGGAATACGTCGATCTTCCGCATGCCTTTTCGCGAATCATGTTTCATATGAATCCGGATGGTACAAATCAATCAGAACTTTACGGGAGTGGATCGTATTGGCCAAATTCCATTTTCTACGCGCGTCCGATACCGGGGGATTCTGCAAAATTTGTCGGGATTGTCGCTGGACACCACGATTTGAATCGCATGGGCGACCTCGTGATTTTTGATCCTGCAAAAGGACGAAAAGAAACGTCGGGCGTCGTACAACGCATTCCCGGTTATGGTAAAAAGGTGGAGCCTATTGCGTGCGACCTTCCAATCACTCAAGATTGGCCGAAGTTTTTGCACCCGTTTCCGATCTCTGATACGCTTTTCCTGGTCTCTTGTAAAAGAAACGCTCAAGCGCCTTGGGAAATCTGCCTTGCGGACGTCTACGACAATATCGCGCCCCTTGTAAGCGAACAGGAATACGCCGCGCTCGAACCAATCCCGTTTCGTGAAACGGAACGTCAACCTGTCTTACCAGATCGCGTTGATTTGAGTTCGCCGACCGCCGACGTCTTTATTGCGGACATTTACGAAGGAGAAGGACTTAAGGGAACGCCGCGCGGCGAAGTTAAAGCCTTGCGCGTTTTTAGTTATCAGTTTGCGTATCAGGGAATGGGCGCGGAACCATATAGCGTTGGGTTAGACGGTCCGTGGGATCCGAGACGTATTATTGGTACTGTTCCGGTTAATCCTGACGGTTCCGCTTTCTTTAAAATTCCCGCCTATACGCCGGTCGCTTTTCAACCTCTCGACAAGGATGGTAAGGCGATTCAGATTATGCGGAGTTGGATTACCGCGTTGCCGGGCGAAGTGGCTTCGTGCGTCGGATGTCACGAACCTCAAAATTCAACGTCGTCGACAAATCCTCGCGCTATCGCCGCTCAGTCGATTCCTGTTAATATCGAACCGTTCTACGGACCGACGCGCGGGTTTGGATTTGAACGCGAGATTCAGCCTATTCTTGATCGATACTGCGTCGAGTGCCATTGTAAAGATTCCCCAAAAGTTGCGCAAATGATCGAGGCTGGAAAAGTCTCTCCAGACGTCTTACTTTCGGTTAAGCGACCGGGAGAAACTTTTGAATTGTCGCTTTTACCCGATTTCCGTAAATCGGATCCTGTCGTTGCTCTTGATAATCCTAACTACATAGCGCTGGCGTCGCCTTTCTCGAACGCCTATTACCAGTTGCGGCGTTTTGTGCGCACCGCCACTAAAGAAAGCCAGATGCCGGTTCATCGCCCTTACGAGTTTTACGCCGATACGACTGAACTCTTTCAGTTGCTTGAACGCGGACACTACGAGGTTGAACTCGACCCGGAATCTTGGGCAAAGTTGATTACTTGGGTTGACCTTAACGCTCCGTATAACGGAAGTTGGGGTGAAATGATTCGTGATAATCAGGAACTGGTAAAAAAACAATTTGCGCGGCGAGAGGAATTGCGTAAACTTTACGCGCCTGGTTCTGAACAACTGGACGACGATCCAAACGTTGTGCCGAGCGTCGCGCCTGTTAAGGAGTCAAATTTACGCGTTCGTAATTCCTATATTTTGACGAGTGTCGACAATGTTGAAAATTTGCCGAAAACGTCGCCCGATATTGAAAAATTTGAAACTATCGAGGTTCCTCTATCTGACGAGACCTCGCTTAAGTTGAAGAGAATACCGGGCCTGAATTATAGCGTCGGACAATTTGAAATAACGAATGAACAGTATCGTTTGTTCGACCCTACTTTTGACGCGGGTATCGAGTATGGCGATTTCATTCAATTCAGTCCGGGTGAACGCGGGTGGCTTTTATCGAGAAAAAATCAGCCTGTCGCGCGAGTTACCTGGAAAAACGCGGTTGATTTCTGCGCGTGGCTCTCGGAAAAGACTGGCGACGAATATCGTTTGCCAACGCAAGAAGAATGGAACTACTTAGCGCGCGGGGGCGATCTGAACGCGAAAGATTTCTGGTTTGGACCTCTTGGAACCGATTACGCGCAGTTTGAAAATCTAGCGGATTCAACGCATGGCAAGATTTCTCCGTTCGGTTGGACTGGACGCGTTGAAACGTTGCCGGGTTGGCGTCCTGTCGATTGGGACGTCGACGATTATAGCCGTGTTTCCGCGCCGGTCGGTTCGTATAAACCCAATCGTTTTGATCTCTACGATATGCAGGGAAACGTCGCCGAGTGGACCAATTCTGAATTACAATCTAAACGGACGATTGTCGATTCCGAAACAAATCAAATTATATCCGAAACAACCACGGTCAAAAAAATTATTTGCGGCGGTTCATGGCTCAGACCCGCTAGATTTTCGACTTTTGATTCGTTCCGAATGTTTCCTGAACACTACTCCTTACGCGACGTCGGTTTTCGCGTCGTTCGCGTAGAAAAGAAGTGACGCGCTTATTTTTCGCGAATCTTGTATAAACGAGGTTCGCGAAAATTTACGCCGTTCTTCACGCCTGTTAGAAAGAGTGCGTATGACCGACGAAAATATTAAATCGCTCCTCATGGAAAGCGTTGATCTTGACGTATTGTCGCTTCAACAGACCGGAGCGACTTGCCGTGATTTTGAACTGCCCCGCGAACTGCGCGAAATTTATAAATTTTGTAATGGCGCGGTAATGTATGAAGGCGCGTTATTACTTCGCCCTAAAACCGCGCTCTTAAACGTTGCGTGTTTGGAAGAATGGAACGCGCAAAAAACATGGAAGGAACGTTATACTTTCATTGATCTTTCAAACATTGTGTTTTTCGCGGAAAATACGATTGGCGAACAGTGGGGCGTCGACAACGGAAAGGTCGTATTTTTCGAGCCGGAAACTGGCGAACTTGCCGAGTTTGCCGACTCGGTAGACGAGTGGGCCGCGCTCATTCGTAGCGACTTCAACAGATATACGCGTTGGAACTTGATACACGAGTGGCAGGAAAATAACGGTCCTCTGCCATTAGGCGCTCGCTTGGCGCCCATTCGCGCGCTGACGCTCGGCGGAACTTGCGACCTCGCTAATTTGACTGTTGTTGAGGACGTTGCCTGCATGCGATATAGAGGCGCGTTGGCCGATAGAACAAAGAACGTAAACGCTGACGACGCGAACGGAACTTGACGCGTTAATGCTTGTTGCGTCAATGTTATCGTAAATGGTAAATTACGCCATTTTTCTATCCGGTGGTAATTCTCGATTGAGAAAAATATGTTATGATAACGACGATATACTAGGCGTTGTGCGCTACGCGCAAATTCTTCAACTGCGTATTTTGGCGAGAGGTTGTTATGCTTGGGTTTTATAACTACACTGTAGTTCTCACCTACGTGGGGATGTTGGCGTCGTTTGCGGGCGTGTTGTTCGCGATCCACGACAGCCTTACGACTGCTTTGCTCTGTCTTATGATTTCCGGATTGTGCGATATGTTTGACGGACGTATCGCTTCGACTATGAAAAATCGTACTCGGAACCAAAAAAACTTCGGTATTCAAATTGACTCTCTTAGCGATCTGATTTGTTTCGGAGTCCTTCCGGCGGTGATTGTCCACCTGATGACTCCCGACAAAATGATTGTCTCAGTCATTTGTGGGCTTTATCTGCTTTGTGCGCTCATTCGTTTGGCGTATTTCAACGTTGACGAGGCGGAACGGCAAGCGCGCGCGGAAGCGGAAGGGATGGAAACCAGACGTAAACATTACCAGGGACTTCCTGTGACGTCGGTCGCCGTCATTTTGCCCCTCGTTTTTTGCGCCGCTCAACAGTTGCCAAAATTTGGCGACGCGGCGGCCCCAATCGTGCTCTTTTTAATGGCCGGCGCTTTCATTACGCCGTTTCATCTGAAGAAACCCGCCTTGGTGGGAATGTTGATCTTTGCGCTGATCGGTATTGCCGAACTGGTTGTTCTGGTTATGCAAATGAAAGGACAGGTTTGATGGGGCAGGATACTGCGTCCATGCGCTTTTTTTACGGTTCGGTTTGCGGTAGGACTCTTCTGAAAGTTCTGCTGAAACTTGGGCTGACAAAGTTAATGGCGGCCTATCTTCAGTCGAGCTTTTCAAAGGGTTCGATTCCGAGATTTATCAAAAAATACAATATTCAGATGGACGACTACCCCAAAAGGGAATATAAGTCGTTTGCGGATTTCTTTGCGCGCAAAAAAGACGTTTATAAGTTTGATGCGGAACCGTCGCATTTGATTTCTCCGTGCGACGGTTGGCTCAGCTCTTTTCAAATTGAACCGGATTCTGTTTTCGAAGTCAAGGGTACGCGCTACTCTGTAAGGGATTTTCTAGACGACTCCGAATTGGCCAAGCGTTTTGAAGGCGGAACTTGTTTGATTTTTCGCCTGACTCCTGCCGATTATCATCATTTTGCCTTTGTTGACGACGCGACAATTGGCGAGCGGCATTATCTTGAGGGCGCGTTGCATAGCGTCCAGCCAATAGCCCTTAGTACGGTTCCGGTCTTTCGCGTGAATCGGCGATGTTGGCATTTACTCAAGACGAAAAATTTCGGCGAGGTTGCTCAAATTGAGGTTGGCGCGCTCGCTGTTGGCGGTTTCGTCTATGAAAAAGAGAACGCCGACGTTAAGCGCGGAGAAGAAATGGGGTACTTCGATTTATGGGGTTCCACAATCGTCCAACTCTTTCAAAAGGACTCGATAGAACTAATTCCGGAAATTGCCGTCGAAATAGATCCCGACAAGGAATTTCATATCAGTCTTGGAACTCAGATCGGCGTCAAGAAGTTGTCGACGACCTGCAATTGACAGTCAAAAAATAGAACGCAATGTTTCTAAATTAACGACGGGGTAGGTTCGTAGCCCCGTTTTTTTATACCTGCGTATCGCTGGTTTGAACTTTATTCTCGCTTAACTTTCTCCCACTATCGAAAAACGATTATCGTGGAATCTCAGTTTAAGCAATATATAGTTCATACGTCCTTTAGATAATCGCGTCGATGCATCGGAGTAATTTTAGGAGGAAGTTCCGCCTGGGACTGCCATTCTTTGGAATCTTCCCACTGCATTCGTTGGGAATCGGTCGCGTAATAGGTCAACCAGACGCGTTGCTCCACCGAAGCGTAATAACCGTCGGTCAGGTCGAATTTATCGGGTAATTCGTTGTCGTCGTCCATGAAAGGACAGCAATTCCAATAACATGGCGACTGTACGTTAGGAAGAAATTTCAATCCAATTGGTAAAACAAGTTTGACAATTATCTCATACAACCGTCGATCAGATAGATGATCCACATATATGAACTCTATATTCAACCGTTTGAGTTCTAATAATAGCTTCTTAAGTTCTCTGGAAAGCGTTTCCTCGTCCACGCTTTTCGGATTGATGATTATTGGCGGCTTGTCAAACCAGTCTTTTATCGGCTTCATGGGCGCCGATTCCCAGTCTAATAATTCCCGAAGGTAAGCGTTTTCTTGACGTATCGTCCAACCGTTATTACGGAAAAGATTACGCTCGTCGTCGGAAAGAAGATCGTTGAGCGCGTCAAGCAATTCGTTGTTTTCCGTGATTTCCTCGACCGTTGGTGTGTCGAGCTGGTTGTTAATTTGTTTTTCAAATTGATCGTCCATAATAGGATCCCTGTCCCGATAAAGGGACAAACAACGGAAAACTTACGAACACGACCGACGCCGTTTAAAACAACGTCGCTCGAGCGCCGACGAAAGGACGACCAGACGAATATCAACGATAAATCCGCGACGCAATGTATAGAAAATGAATGACGAGTTCGACAAGTGGAAATATGATTTCCGACTGTAACGACGCGCAACAACCCCTAACGCCGTTCCTTTCTCCTCATACGGAGAGGAACGCGTTTCAGGCGAAAACACACAACGTCGGTCGAATCAACGCTCAAAATCTCAACGCGGGGGGGATTCTCGTTAAGACAGCGTCGACAAAGACGTCCCAAGGGGGGTGGGAAAGAATGGAAAAGCGCTTATACTCTATTTTTACGATCGCTCGCAAAATATACAATATACAATAACACAACCAAACCGTCTATGTCTTAGGCGTTTCTTTCTTTGACCTCAAGTTTACATAAAACGAGCGGATTTTCAAGCAAAGTTTTTCGGGAAAGATATTCTTAGTGAAATTTAATTCAGCGTTGATTCTGCAAATAACAAACAACCCTACTAAATAAAACGACCGCAATCACAGAGGTAAGACGGGATTTCCTTTTTTTGTTTCAATCTCTTGAATTAGGTTTTTTTACTTTATCGTTACATCTGGTTTAATGAGAGTGATAGATAAACCTTGACTCTTGCAAAATTCGGATAATTGGGCAAATTGTTTTTCTCCACCCTTGCTAATTTCAACTTTTATGAATGGAGCCCAGTAGGCGTTTCTACCTGCTAGTCCCCATGATTTGATACAAAAAGAGACCGCGTCAAGCAACTCTTGTTCGATTACTTGGGAATCGGCTCTAACGGTCGTTGTTGCGCGTACGCCGGCCTGTTTGGGGAACACTATCGCTTTGGACGTGCATCGTACGAGAATTCCGCGTTCGATACCGGAATTGACCGGCTTTTCTTGCGATAAGCGAAAAGCTTCTTTGGGCGTGGCGCTATCCTTGTCAAGGCGTTTTTCGATGGCGAGCGAACCGCTGGACGCCGCGTCTGAATCGGAATCTTTTTGCGGGGCGTCCGTCAATGTTCCGGAATCAGAAACGCCGTTCGCGCCCGACGCGTACGTCGTATTGCCGAGCGTCTTGCGGAGATCAACCGACCCTTTTTCATTTGAACTGGAAGCTCCGTTGGACGTGATCATATTGGCCATATACCCAGGCGCGTTTGTGTTGGACGGCGCGGATACGTCGTTTGACGTTTGCGCGACGGCGGACGACGATTGCGCGACGGAACCTTGGGAACGCGCCGAGTTTTGAGTGGAAACGCCGTCGGGAATATTGCCTGAATTGAGCGCGGCGTTTTGCGCGCTTGCTAAGACGTTCGCTTGAACGTTGGAACTGTCGGAAACTCCTCCGTTTGAATTTGGGGTGGACGCGGATGGAACGACATTTGTTCCCGCGCCGTTGGACGACGCTTGACCGTTTGCGCCGGAAATCGCGTATTGCGCGAAGGCTCCGTTATACGTCGGATTCCATGTGGAATCGCCGGGGTGTTCGTTTGTCGTCGCTATGCTTGTTTCAAGAGTGGAACCCATTTCGGAACCGCCTGCGTTGGGCCCGCTCGGAACGCGCGGCTTTTTATCTTCGCTAACTTTTGCGACTCCAATACGCGCGTTCGTCCCCAATCGTGACTGTAATTCGGAAGAAACGCCTCCCACGTTGTTGAGCGGAACTCCGGACGCGTAGTCTCCTTGAAAAGAATAGTAACGATTGGCGGCGTTGCGCGAGGATACGAGCGCCGCTAATTGGGGTTCCAACGCTCTTCGAGAATTGTCAATTTGTTGTTGCGCTAAACTTTTTAAAGTGGGATCCGCTTCTGGATATTCAATTGCCTGCTCTTCCTCCACGAATTCGTAACCATAGAGATCGCCCCAGGACGAGAGCGCGGACAACGCCGCGTAGAAATATGGCGCCCCGCTTGGTCGAACTATGAGAAGAGGATACGGCTCGACTTTATCGCCGGAACTCGTTGTTGCGCCGTCCGTTTCGAGGTAGTGCCTTGCCGCGACGCGCAGACCCCTGTCGAATGGATTGCCGGGAAAACGTCCAAGTAAAAAGTCGCTTTCTTTGAACAGAATTCCTTCGGGCTGTAAATAGACTCCGTTTCCGGTACATTCCACGTATATTGGACGGCGGAACGTCCCTTTCTTCCCCTGGTAAGGAAGAATTGAATAGGAACGGTTGCCGTTTTGATTTCGTTTACGTAAAAGATCGACGTCGAATTTGAGTTGGTCGATTTTTGCGTCTACGGAGTTGATTTCTTCTTGAAGCGCCAGAGCGTCCTGGTTGTCGTTGGCGTCGGGGGATTGCGTCAACGCTTCCAGTTTGCGTTTTAGAGTTTCTGCGTTGGACGTCAATTTAGCGAGAGACGCCTCGGCGGTCGCCAATCTTTCACGTTCGCTCTGTAGAGATTTCTCTGTTCGTTCTCGAACCGCTGTCATTTCGTCGATGAACCATTCTACAGACTCTTTCTCGCCGACTACTTCGTCGAACGTCATATTGCCTGCAAGACGTTTCGCGCGTTCGAACTCGTCTTCGGGTTCGGGCGACGTCGACTCGTTTAAATCTTCCAACGAGGACATTTTCGGTTCGCGCTTAACGAGTTCGTCACGCGCAAGCGTTTCTGCAAGCGTGTTCGCGCTGATTACGGTTCCGTACTGACTTATTTCCGCCAAGCCGTGTTCCGGATCGAAAGATACGTCCGCGTTTGACCCTATTTCTTCCGCAGGCGCGTCGGAACCCTGCTGCGCGACCGCGACGAATATCATCGTGAGCGAGCCCATCGTGCAGAGGAGAACGGCGAGGAAGGGGAAAAGCGTAAACGTGTCTTCCGAGGAACGTGAACGTCGTGACATTGGCGCTCGGACGGCTTAGGCGTCCGCGTTAAAGGATAATTGAAATTTTGGGCGCAATATTTGCGCCGTGAAGAATACGAATTTACGCCGTGCGTTTTTTCGCGGACGTAGCGCGCGAGCGTTTGACTGTCGGTTTTTCTTGTGAATTCGTTTGCGCGTCCTCCGCTGACTCCGACCCATCGTCAGGTTCGACGCGCGCCGGGGACTGCTCGACTGATCCTGTCTCAAAGTCCTGAAAGATAAGCGGCTGGGGCGCCGATTCGAACTCGCCGTTCGAATTGTCGAACGAAGATTCCAACGTGTCTAACGCCGCTAACGCGTCGTTGCGACGCGACGCGCGACGCGCTAAATTACTTTCCATTCTGACGACTTCCGGTAAGCTCGACGCGGAACCTATCGACGTCAATTTAGAGTTAAGTAAGCACACGGTCGCGGAAAGATTATTGAGCGTCTTTTCAAACTCGCCAACTTCCGCGATCTTTTCAAGCGTTCTCGTTAGACGCTCTTCAATTGACGCGACGTCCACCGCCGCTTGCAACGCTTGACGTAGCGTGAGCGTTTGTTCCGTAAGTTTGTCTTCGAGCGCGGCGAAACGTTCCGTTCGTTTACCTTCGCTTTCGAACGCTGGCTTGAGGGTCCCCTCTACGAATCCGCGTTGCGCGTCGACGAGCGCTTGCGTCCATGAGGAACCGCCTTCTGTCAGTCGTTTGTCGAGGGTTTCGCCAAACCGATTGGACGCCTCGGAAAATAAGTCGGCGTTCTTTTGCGCGACCTTGGTCATTGTTTCTGTCCAAAGCGCGGTTTGCGCGCGCGTCGCTTCTTCGAACGTTTGGGCGACTGATTGGAGGAATTTACGCGTCGTTTCAAGTTCGTCGGTCGTAGAACCAAATTCGCTCGAAGGAAGAAAACGTCCCTTTAGTTCCGTTTCGACTAGACGCGAAACGCTTAACGCGAGAGCCGCGTCTTCCTTGCGAGAAAAAAATTGTTGAAAATATAAGACAAAAACGAGCGAGAGCGCCAACGCGGTCGTGTCAAACGCCACCTTTAACCCTGACGCGAGTATTTCGCCGGTTGCTTCCAAATGGGTTAAGTCGAGCCCGCCGAGCGCGACGGTTATACCGAGAACCGTCCCAAGGAAGCCAAGAATCGGAATGGCCCAAATAAACGTTCGCACCATGCCGTATTCCGATTCGCGTTGTTCATAGGCGTCGTCCGAGAGAAAACGTAATTCTTGATCAAGATCGTCCGGCGAACCGCCATATTTCAGGAAGTTGAGCGCGTCGCCGAGACGCGTCAGGTAAACGGACGAACCGCGAACGTCGCGGGCCTTCGCTATCGTATTGAGATATTCGTCGACACGGTCGAGCGGCTCCTTTTCTCGACGTTGTGGGGGAAATAACGCGCCGCGCCGCAACGCTCGACGTTCCTTTTGAGTCGCGAAAATCTTGAACGTAAGGTCGATTAACCCGACGAAAAACATGGCGATCGTCAGGTATTCAACCGGGTGACCCGTACTATAACGAACAAGCGTTTCGTTCTTAACCGCGCCGGAATTGATCCCAAAATAGAAAATAAAGGTTGCGACAAGACCCCAGAGTAAGGAAGAACCTGCTAACCTGATTAATATCTTCTTCATTTTCCTTAACCGATCGATTGTGTTATCCATTAGGGATAGTTTCGAATTCTAAACGCTGGAGAAAAACGGCGCCCGACAAGCGACGACGCATGACTAAAAATCGTACCAGAATCCTACCCCGTACTTGCGTTGGAACATGGTGTGGAATTGGTATTCGTCGTCGCGACCTTGATAGTATTCCGCGCCAACGCGCATTAGTTGGTTGGTTGGAGAACGCCATTGAACGCCAAGTTGCGTCGCCCAGTAACCGCCAAAGTCGCTCTCCTGGAACAGATGTACGTGCGACGCGAGAAACGGACGCGCTACCCAGGTTGACGTGCCCGGCGAGTATTGAGGCGAATACTCCAACCCAAATTGTAATTCAAGCGGTTCGGTTGTTTGACCGCAATGAAACGCCCAATCGAGTTCTGTATAAAGTCGAACGTCCGACGTCGGCGTAAAAGAAAGACCAAACATGATCGAGTCGCGAACATAATGGACGCGCTTGCGGAACTTATCCATAAGATAGTTGTCGCCAAGGTGCGAACTGACGTGATAGTAACCCGTCTTAAATTGCCAGCGTTTAGTGCCGTAAACGAGCGGTACGCCCGCTCGATAATCGGTTGCCGCGAGGTTGCGGTGACGTTCCCAGTCGAGTCGCAATAACGCCGCGCCCTCTAATTCAAGTTCCCAACCTTCCGGTTGGACCGTTTCCGTCGTACCGAAACGCCAAATCGGAGTCTTGCCGCCCAACGTTATATCCCATAGCGTCCCGTAATCTTGCGTATAGTCGATAATACTTTGCAATCGCGCTT
This sequence comes from uncultured Planctomycetaceae bacterium, assembly GCA_964447865.1. Classification (GTDB taxonomy): domain Bacteria; phylum Planctomycetota; class Planctomycetia; order Pirellulales; family Thermoguttaceae; genus RUG369. The sequence goes on from CAYUUL010000019.1 coordinate 25,222, forward strand.
CCTTACGACTTGCCAAATAGGAATGATACATAAGTCCTTGCGGAAGCAATTGAGACGTCCACGCTTCTTTAGGCGTGTCGGGTTCAATCCATCTTTCCTGGAACGTATCGCCTTCGCGAGCGTTAGTTTCAACAGGATAACCGAAAACCCCTTTCGATTGCGTTGGCGCGCGACCTGAATCGCGACCGGACGTCGCTTCGACTGCCCCGCCTGTCTGAAGACCGCGTTGCTTCACGTCGTAGGTCATCGCGTCAAAATAGGCGTCGGATCCGACCGGATACGCCTCGTAACTTGCCGATTCTACGGGCGTCGAGTATTTCGCTTGAAGTTGTTCCGGAGAGATCGCGTTGTTATTGCGCGAGCTGTACCGTTCCCGCGTTGCGACTAAAGACCCTCCGCTCGACTCAAAATTACCTTCCTGAGTCGACGCCGCGAATTGATATGCGGCGGCTCCGTCCGCGTTTTGATATTGCGATATTCCAAGTCCCCCGGCCGACGACGTCGCCGAACCGGAATAGGAAGATACGTAAGGCTCGCTCCCCGACGCGGCGCTCATAAAGCACAACGCGGCGGCGAAAAGAGACGCGCTCAAAACGGATCGTCGGGTTGAAAACTTTGATGTTTCAAATGTTACCGTTTTCATTTTGTCGTAGGATACGGGATCCACCCTCTGAGGAAGGCGCGGCAAGTTCGCGCCCAATACGTGAATATTGGAACGGTACCGATTTTGTAAATAGAAAACAAGAGCAAAATTTATCGATTGACTGGACTTGGATTACGCCGAGAGAAAAAAAGTTTGCGATAGAACGAGATAGAAAAAGACCCGCGTTGAACCTGTTGTTCGACGCGGGTCGCGAAACGTGTATCTCGCTTATTAGAATAGACTTGCGATCCGCATCGCGGCTCCGCGTTTATCTTCCGCGTCAAGTATCGCGGCGCCTACTCCAATTCGCTCGATTCCGGAATCAAAAATAGCCCCGCAGTTTTCTGAGGTGACGCCGCCAAACGCAAAAACTGGAATTGGAGGTCGACCGTCTACTGCGTCGAGTATCGCGCGTAAAAAGCCTGTCCCCGTCGGTTCGCGGTATTTCGAACCGAAAACCGGCCCGGCTTCTACAAAGTCTAATATCCCTTCTTGACCCGCTTTAAACGCGTGAAGAGCCGTCTCAAGATCCGAAACGACCGCCCCTATCAGGTAGTCTTCGCCGAGACGTTCGCGCATCTCGCGGTAATTTTGACCAACCGCGACCCCGCCGTCAAATGTTTCGCCCCAGACTTCAAAGCCGCGCGAAAGTAAGAGCGGACGACGAGCGCAGGACTGCTCCAACGAGAACGCGCGAAGGAATTTACTAAGAAATAATTCTACCGTTTCCGCAGAATACTCTTGATTGTCTGGGTCAAAACAGAGTTGAAACATCGGAACGCGCGCTTGGAAAAGCGCGACCGTGTCGTTTTCCGACAAGGGGCGATCCACGTAAGCGCATAACGCCGACTTATTGAGACGTTCGCGACGTTGTTCGCGGAGCGAGAGACTGCCGGAACGTCCAAAGTTGAAAATGCTTTCTGGAACCGATTCGTTTGGTTTTTCCGCTTGCGGACGTTCTGCGGGAACTGGAACGCGCGGTTGTTCGCTTGTTGGAACTTCTGAACGGCTAACGGAGACTTGTTCCGCGGTTTGCTCCGCTACTTTGGACGGAGCGGCGCCCGATTCGTCGGAAACGTCGTCGGAAACCGAATCTTCATGTCGCGCCGCGGCTTCGTACGCCAGTTTTTCGAGCGTATACGACTCGTAACGAATTCGTTCCCACTCTCGCGCAAGTTGAGGTTCCACTAACTTGGAAAATTCTTCGAGGGAACGCGCCGACTCTTGTAAGCGCGCAAAATTCGCGGTCAAAACCTCAAGAAGCGTTGAACGTTGATATTCGTCTTCCGTTTCGATTGTCGTTCCGATATCTCCGACCGTATTGCGCGCCAAAAGCCGTTCGCGACGATCCAATTTGTTGGCTGCGTTGGCAAAACGATGACGAGTCGCTTTGAGCGCGTTAGTCAATTCCTCGTTGTCGTCGATGAATCTTGCCGCGTCTTCCACAACTCGGAGCGCTTCGCGACCTCGATTCGCCGCCGCGTCTAATATGCGATATATTTCTCTTTTGGACATTCGTTACGCCTTTATAAAAAAAGAACTCGGCGTTGTTCGTTCCGAATTTGAATTCGACGACGCCTACTCTGTTTATTATATCTGGCGCGCGTAAACTTCAAATAGCCGAAGCCATGCTTAATCGACGGTCATTTCGTACTTTTAAACTCGACTCCTTCCACAAACTGATTCGCGTTCAATTGGACTTGCATCGCCGACGTCTTGGTTTCGCCGCCAATTTCTAAATTTTCAAACGAGACGTTTTTCACCATATGGTTCGCGTCGTAACCTGTGAAGGAAATTGAAGGGTCGCGAGAGCCGTAGACCTTGATATTCTTGAAAAAAACGTTGTCGACTGATCCGTTTTCTTTGTCGCCGGAATAAAACGTCGATTGAATAACGATGACAGCAAGTTCCGGACAGTAGTTTGGATCGGCGTCGGCGTTATAGACTTGTTCGTCTGTGTTCTGGTAAATCGGAGTCGGTATTTTATCGTCGTATTCGACGCGGACGTCTTCAAAAACGACGTCGCGTATCCTGGCGCGATCCCCGTGTTGGATATCCATCGCGATGTGCGTCGTACGAATGACGTCGATGTTTTGGAACTTGATATTAGAAAATTCGGGCGCGCGCGTTTCCGCGCCAAGTTCCATTGCGCGGCCCCAGTCGCACCAGATAACGTTATTACGGAACGTCAAGTCTTTCGAGGGCTTTTGCGGTCCGTCTTTACCAGCGTCGATCCCCTTAACGACTAGCGAGTCGTCGAACGTGCGAAGAAAAGAATTCTCTACAAGAATTCGTTCGCTGTTGCATAAGTCGACGCCGTCCGCGTTGTAACGCCAAAATCCTATGAGTTTCGTATTGCGAATCGCGAAGTCGTCGCAGTTGTGAAGCGTTGTCGCCCAAACGTCGGTATCGCGTTGAACAATTCCGTCTATCGTGATATTTTTACAGTGGGAAAAATTAAATATTCCGCCGAGATCGCCGCGTTTAAAAAGACTCCCGTCAAGAATGCCTGGCCCGGAAATCTTAACGTTTTCTACGTTCGCGCCGTGAATTCCTCCGTAAACAACCGCCCCTGAGTCAAGAAAAATTTCGTCGCCGCTTTCTACCTTTATAATGCCGACCGTATGAACGCCCGGTCCAAAGTATCGCAACTTGGGCGCCGTTTTATCCGACGGTCGCTCGTAAACTGGGAAGGGAAGAAGGTGGAGACAATTATGAAAGCCGTTTATCTCGAGTACGACGGGCGTCGTCCCCGGAACGGTAAAAGAAATTTCCTTGTTTTCGACGTCGACTTTCGGTTGGATATTGAGCGAAAGCGGACGAACTATAATCGACGCGCCTTGAAGTTCGCGCGTCGTTTTTACGATAATTTCAGTCTCCGGAGCGTCTGTTTCCCATGTCGCGAATCCGGCAAGTTCCGTTTGGTCGAGAGAACGCTGATAGCCGGGCCACATCCGGTTAAATGGAATCGCGCTGACGCGACACTGCCAGACTGGCGCCGACTCTCCGTTGACGCTGACTTCGAAATCGGAATAACGCGGTTCAGATTCTGGCGCTTGGGGAATAATCGTTTTAGCGTTCGCCTGTTGAAGACATAAGAAGAATAGTAAGCAACAAGCCGCGAACAAGTTTTTTGACATGACTGAGTTCTCTTGTAAGGAATGTTTATTACGCGAACTACCGCGTTTCTCTCCTACCGCTATTATATCCTGTAAAGAATAACTATTCAATGTCGCTTTATTCGCTGACTTTTTATGGACGCGAACGCTCTGTTTTTATGGAGAGACAACAAATACAAATAAACAAAAAACGCGTCCCTCATGAATAAGAGACGCGTTGGCTTCAAGTAATCGCAAACTCAATTTGCGCTCTTGTCTTTGATTCGTTTCAGTTGCTCGTGTCGCTGTTGCCGTCGTCGACCGTAGCGAGTTTACCAATAATCGCTTGCGCGGTGGTGGAACTCAGGAAGGAAACGGAACCGTCGGCGCGCAGAACGTTCGCGCCGGACGCGTGCCAACTGCCAAGACCGCAGTTGATCGACGCGTGGTTATTGGCGGCAAGGTGATCGTAAGGACCGTCGACGCCGTTGGCCAAAACGGAATACGGCGTTTTCCCGTCGTCGGACCAATATTGCGCGACTGAACGCCAAACGTAACCGCAACCGGTGGACGTTGCGGCGCAAAGATATGAACAGTCGTGGCATTGGCTCCAGTTGTTTGTACTGGGCGCGGTGGTATTGCAGACGTTCAACCCGTCGATCGGGATGTGTTTTTCGCCAATGATGATTTGGTTGCTCAAACCGTCTGTAACGCGGGAGAACGTGTCGCGAGGTTCGGAACTCGTCGTCGCTTCAGACGTGCCGCGGAACTTCGCGCCGCGCCAGAATCCGCGTTGGTAGGATTGGCAACTCTCGTTAAAGACTTCGGTGACGCGAACGTAATAGTGCGCGTCACAGTTGCCGGAACTTGCGCGACCGCTTTGATTGCCGTTGGAGTCCGTCGACATGATCGGGCAGTAGTCGCTCTGCGGACCCGCGGAGGTATCGCTCGAAGAGGTTGAGACATATTCATAGGCCGCCGGCGAAGAACGACGAGACGGACAAACCATATAATTGACGCTTGCGAATCCTTTCTTTTCGTCTTCCGTCAAGGTAACGTTATTCCAGCCGGCGCTGGTGTTCCAGAAATATATTCCCAGGGTGACCGGGTCGGAACGATTGAGAAGATCCCAAAGATTGGTGTGTTCCGCGTACGGATAAAGATAAGCCCACATCGTCATGCGGTGCCAGGAGTGACATGCCGGAGGAATACCTTGGCGCGTGTCGTGGAAGTTGTGAACCGCAAGACCCATTTGCTTCATGTGGTTCGTACACTGCATACGGCGCGCCGCTTCTCGCGCTGCCTGAACCGCCGGGAGAAGCAACCCAATAAGAATACCAATAATGGCGATAACGACGAGCAATTCGACAAGCGTGAAGCCCGATCGTTTAGTTGTGTGAGTCATAACAACCCTCGTAAAATGGAAAATAAAATGGTAAAATATCCGCGAATATCGTCTTTTGAGACGTGATATTTTTTGTTTTGGAGGTAATTGGATAATTCCTGAAACGCAGACCTGGTTCCTACAGCTGTAAATAAAATATAAAAGGGAATACTCAAAGGAGGTTCGGATTGACTGTTCGCCTTTTCTTAGGCGTCTGTGGTTTGTCCGGATCTTCGCCGCGCTCTATCGCCCGTTCGCGTTTAACTTTTGCCCGATATTCTGGATCGAACATATACTTGGCGGCTTCTGTTTTCTTGTCTTCGGGGACTTCGCCCGGAGGGTAAACGACGAGGTCGATTCGCGTATTCTTCTTAATATCAAAGACCCAACCCGACGCGTCGGGATTTGTGTATTGATTATCTATAAGCAAAACAGGTTTATCAAAACGATAGTCTTGTAACGAATCATGGATAGGTTCCGTTTCTTCGAAGCGAAACGCGCTCGTTATGTAGACGTTATACACGCCTTTTCTTATCCCGTCGTTTCGGGAAAGGGTGTGTATTGAGTATTCGCCGTTTTTATCCAGGTCGCTACGTCCCATATAGAAACCGTCGGAAAATATAATTTGACCGATCGTAAGGGGCTGACCGTTGGCGTAAGTCACTCTGCCGGTAACATGCGCGTTTCCGCTACATCCCGCGAACGTTCCTAAGAACGTTGCAACGAACAGTAGTTGGAAAACTCGGTAACTTTTCATGTCTTGTCCTTAGACGACAACGCGCAAACGCGCCTCTATATGGCTAAATGCGAACAACGATATTTCGACGCGAACGGTTCTTGCGCGATTTTTAATAAAGACGCAAGGTAAACTGGCGTTTAACTCATTCGGCGTCTGCTGGACCGTCGGCTTCAATTGTGAGAACGAGGTCTTTAATTGATCCCTTAACGGTAACCTGCGGGAACGGGCTTTCGTCCGGATTCGAGTAAGTATGTGGAATCATATTCGTGGACTTTCCAATCATTTCATAGGAAGCCGCGTCGTCGCCTTTTCCCGTTGTGACCGTTCTTCCGGAATTTCCAAATTGTAGCGTATCGGTGATGAAAACCTTGTAAGTTCCCGCCGGGACGCCGTCGCCAGGCTTGAACGTACGCATCTTGAACGTGCCGTCCGATTCGATTTGACCTTTGCAGGCGACTTTGCCGTCGGTGAAGTTGACTGTGCCTACCGTCAACGGAGTTCCGTCGGAAAAGACGACTTTACCGGAAACTTGGGATCTTCCGCCGCAACCGGCGCAAGCGACCAAAACGACCGCGCAAAAAAGCGCAAGAAGCTTGGAAACGTTATTTTTCATCACGCAGACCTTTAGGAATAAGTTAAACGAACTGGGAAACGTCTATCACTCAACAAAGAACCGGTCGTCTATCGAACGACGACTAAAAACGCGACCGTCGTGAGACGCGCGACTTACAAAAACAAAACCGCTCGACTCAACAGAACGAACGATGCGTTTTATCCATATTATTTGACAAGTGAAAAGCGATCGCGTTTATTGTTTTTTCGCCTTTACGCAACGAAAAGGAAACGCGAAATTTTACGTAAAAAAGCAAGTTCCTAACTGACTTTCTCACGGACGTTAGTCTAATTTATTATTATTATTATTATTATTATTATTATTTCAAGGTGGGGGGAACGCACTATTTTCCAAAATTATTAGCTAACGTGTGTTTATAGACTCCAGAAACGTCGATAAGTTCCTGAATTTTTAAGAATTATTTTTCTCAAAATTTCAAAAGTCGCAACTGACCAGGAATATATAGCTTTATCTTACAAGAGTCTAAGGAAATTTAAACGACGGCGTCTTACGCGTTTCGTATAGTTAAAATATTGCGTCGGCGTTTAGTTGGGTTTGTTGATTGCGACGTTGCTTATGAATTGATTGTTTGTCGCGACCAGAAGAAATTTGATTACAGAGACGTTACAAAACACCTTCTATAAAGTTGTGAATAGAGAAATATTTGAATAGACCGAGTTGTCTACGCTTGCGAGAAAACGGTATTCATAATTCATCTCATTAATGTTAGTTGTGACTAACAAAAAATTAGAAATATCTTATTATCGCGCTTCTTGACGCCTTGAGGAAAGTAACTAACATTGTAGTAAACGAGACTAGCGCTTAGTTTCATATTGAAAGTAAAAGCACGGAATTTATTAATCATAATGGTTGTATGATTTCCGTAAGCGCAGTCTTTAACAGATTGTTCGTGGTCCTCATCCGCGCGTCGATCTGCTTTGTCTGCGCGTCGAGGATTGTTGTATAGTTGGAGATTCTGATATGAAGATCCGCAAACGATTTCTTCAGGCATTCGCGCTTTGCGCCCTTGCTCTTTCTGTTTCGCTGGGAACCGGGTTGTCTCCCGTTCGTACGTTTGCTCAGGAAAATGCCGCCGTCGAGACGGTTGAGAATGTTGAAGCCGCGAATTCCGCGACCCCTGCAGTTGAGGCGACCGCCGCCGAACCGGAGCAGGTTGCCGATTCTACCGCGACCGACGGTGCGAGTGAAAGACTCGGCTTTTTTACTTCCCCGTTCGGATTCCTTTGGCTTATTTGTCTTGCTGGCGCCGTCGCTTCTTTGTGCTTCGCGTTGAAATTCTACAAGGCGATGATGAAAGCCGACGAAGGTACCCCGGAAATGATTAAAATTGCCGCGGCCGTCCGTAAAGGCGCAAACGCGTACCTTAAACAACAATATAAAGTTGTCGCCGTATTTTTCGTCGTTATTTGGGCGTTCCTTATGTACCTCGCGTGGGGCGTCGGCGTTCAAAATAAAATCGTGCCCTGGGCCTTCCTGACCGGCGGGTTCTTCTCTGGCTTGGCCGGTTGGTTCGGTATGAAAACCGCGACTTGGGCTTCGTCCCGTACTGCCGCCGGCGCTCAACGTTCGTTGAACGAAGGATTGCAAGTCGCCTTCCGTTCCGGCGCGGTCATGGGATTGACCGTCGTGGGACTCGGGTTGCTCGATATCGTGCTTTGGTTTGGCGTGTTGTACTGGATTTTCCCCGCGTTTAATTGGTCGATGGACCTCTCTGAAATTACCGTCGTTATGCTCTGTTTCGGTATGGGCGCGTCTTCGCAAGCGTTGTTCGCGCGCGTCGGCGGAGGTATCTTTACGAAGGCGGCCGACGTCGGAGCCGACCTTGTCGGAAAAGTTGAAGCCGGTATTCCGGAAGACGACCGCCGCAATCCCGCGACTATTGCGGATAATGTCGGCGATAACGTCGGCGACGTCGCCGGTATGGGCGCCGACCTGTACGAGTCCTACTGCGGCTCGATCCTTTCCGCCGCAGCTCTTGGAGTCGCCGCGTACGCCGCTATTGGCGCGAGTGTCAAAACGCAGATGTGCGCGCTCTTCCTCCCGATCATTCTTGCCGCCGTTGGAATCGCCCTTTCCATTTTCGGTATCTTCCTTGTCAAAACCGACGAAAAAGCCGATCAGGGAACTCTGCTCAAAGCGTTGGGAAAAGGCGTCAATCTTCCTTCTTTGATTATTGGCGTTTTGTCGATCCTCATTTCTTACTTCATGTTGACCGGTTCGGCGCGTTACGCCGGGTTCTCTGTTGTCGTCGGTCTTTTCGCCGGATGGCTCATTGGAAAATGGACTGAATTCCGTACCGACTACGAATATGAACCGACGAAGCGCATTGCTCGCCAGGGTAAAACTGGCGCCGCGACCGTTATTATCGCCGGTATTGCCGAAGGTATGTACAGCGTCTGGGCCCCGGTCGTCATTATTGGCGTTGCGACCCTGCTTGCGTTTGGGTTCACGACCGGTTTCGATTTCTCCGACGCTAAAACCTTCTCGATTGGTCTGTATGGCGTTGGCGTCGCCGCTGTCGGTATGCTCTCCACTCTTGGCGTCACTCTTGCGACCGACGCTTACGGCCCGATTGCCGATAACGCCGGCGGAAACGCTGAAATGGCCGGTTTGCCCGAAGAAGTGCGCGAACGTACCGACGCGCTAGATTCGCTTGGCAATACGACTGCCGCGACAGGAAAAGGTTTCGCGATTGGGTCTGCCGCTCTTACCGCTCTCGCTTTGTTGGCCGCATACGTCGAAGAAGTGCGCGTCGGTTTTGAACGTTGGGGCGCTACCTCCGTTACAAAAATCGAAAAAGAAGGGGATTGCGTTAAAGGGTTCTACAAGGTTTCCGATAACTTCGTTGTATACTATCCGGGTAAAGAAGCTGTCGAACAGGAAAAGGACGCTTGCGATAAGGCTGGTAAAGAATGGTTCCCGGAAACGTATCTTGTTATGCCGGAACAAGCGCATAATCCAAACGAGGATTTGCCGATCTACCGCGGATCCGACAGACTTTGGAAAGATTCAAACGCTCTTTGGGCCGCTCTGGATTCCTCAAAGGGACCGGCGCTCGTCTCTGACGAAATTAGAGCCGCGTGCCCGTTTATTCCGGAAAAAGACGGCGATTTGACCGAAATGGTTGCCGTTAAATCCGCAAGTATGATGGATTGGATGAATTACTACACTTGTAATCTGCTCAATCCGAAGGTGCTTGTGGGAATCTTCCTTGGCGCGATGACCGTTTTCGTTTTTGGCGCCTTGACGATGACCGCTGTTGGACGCGCCGCGTCGGGTATGGTCGAAGAAGTGCGTCGCCAATTCCGTGAAATCAAGGGTATCATGGAAGGTGAAAACGAACCAGATTATGAAACTCCTGTTGCGATTTCGACGAAGGCCGCTCAGCGTGAAATGATTATCCCGTCTCTCCTCGGCCTTGTTATGCCGATTGTCGTCGGGTTGCTTCTTGGCGTTACCGGCGTTATTGGATTGTTGGTCGGTTCGCTGACCGCCGGGTTCTGCGTCGCCGTTTACATGGCAAACGCGGGCGGAGCTTGGGACAACGCTAAGAAATACGTTGAAGGAAACTTCGATCCGTCTCTTGGCGGTAAACGTTCGGAAGTCCACAAGGCGACCGTTGTCGGCGACACCGTCGGCGACCCCTTCAAAGACACGACTGGACCTTCGCTTAACATTATCATCAAACTGATGAGTATGGTTTCCGTTGTCGCGGCCGGATTTATCGTCGCGAATGGCGGTTGGTTCTGATATTTGCGTCTTTTAACGGCGTTCTCTCCGAGACGTCGTTGAAAATGATTGACATGTCGACGCGTCCGAGTTTGTCGCGTATTTTAACGCGGCGCGCTCGGACGTTTTTCTTTTGAACGGCATGCTGACTTAAATGTCAAAAACGAATAAACGACGTTCCTTGGTTGACGTTGACTTTCAATCCAATATAAAATACCTTTATCTAAACGAAAAAGCGAAGCGTCTGAATTGGTTGGACGTCTCGCGTGAATAAGACTTAGTGTTGATTCAAATAATAAACGGAGAATTTGTGTGGGCGCGATACCATCCGGACCAAAGCGACTTATCGACAGTTGTTTCCCTTTTACGACGCGGGGACGCTTAGCGAAATGGTCGTATGAGTTGGAGCGCGTCAACGCGCTGGAACCGAAATTCCAGAAACTGAACGATTCGGAACTTCGAAAATTTAGTTTGTCGCTCCGTTACCGAGCGCGGAGCGGGGAACCGTTGGTGAAACTCTTGCCGGAAGCGTTCGCGCTCGTCCGCGAAGCGGGAAATCGAACGCTGGGTATGCGGCACTTCGACGTGCAGATCCTTGGTGGAATCGCTATCTTTAATCGTTCTATCGTCGAAATGCAGACCGGCGAAGGAAAAACGCTGACCGCGACCGCCCCGCTTTATCTTCGCGCGTTGGCCGGAAAAGGCGCGTTGTTGGCGACGGTCAACGATTACCTCGCCGCTCGTGACGCCGAACTTATGTCGCCAATCTATAAAGCGCTTGGAATGAAGGTTGGCGTTATACAAACTCAACAACAGACCGATTCGCGACGACAAGCATACCAATGCGATATTACTTATGGTACGGCGAAAGAATTTGGGTTCGACTTTTTACGCGATCGACTCCTGTTGCGAAGGATTCGCGAAGGACAGACCGACTTGCTGGGCGCTATGTTGCGCGAACAACGAGAAAAGGACGAACAACCGACTCAACGGATCGAACCGTATTTCTGCCTGGTCGACGAAGCCGACTCCATCCTGATCGACGAAGCGAGTACCCCGCTTATCATTAGCGCGCTCCCCACTGAAGAACAAAAGCAGGAAGTTGAAGCTTATAAGTGGGCGGCTGATTCGATCTATGAATTCATTGAAGACGAAGATTATACATACGACCACGACAAACGGGAAGTTGAATTGACGCGCGAGGGACGACAGAAGGCGCGCAGACTTAAGAAACCAGACGCTATGTCGTCGACCGGATTGTACCATATCTACGAATATGTTAAACGAGCGATTAAAGTCGATCGTGAGTTTCATCTCGATCAACAATATGTCGTTCGCGACGGCGAGATCGTTATTGTCGACGAATTTACCGGGCGTTTGGGCGAAGGGCGCAAGTGGCGCGAAGGTATACACCAGGCCGTGGAAGCAAAAGAAGGCGTGGAAATTACCGTCGCGACAGGACAAGCGGCGCGCGTTACCGTTCAGGATTTCTTTTTACGTTTCGAACATCTTGCCGGTATGACCGGTACGGCAAGTTCGTCCAGGCGCGAACTGTCGAAAATTTATAAATGTCACGTTGTCCCCGTTCCGACAAACAGACCGCCTAGACGCGTCAAATTGCCGACTCGCGTCTTTGCTACCGAACGCGCGAAATGGAATGCTATCGTTCAGGAAATCGCCGAGTTGCACGCTTTGGGACGCCCCGTCTTGATCGGTACGCGAACTATCGATAAATCGGAAATCCTTTCCGGTTTGCTGGACGAAAGAAAAATGGAACACAGCGTCTTGAACGCGAATCGTATTGCCGAGGAAGCGGAAATTGTCGCGGACGCCGGACATTGGGGAAAGGTTACCGTTTCCACAAACATGGCGGGACGGGGCACCGATATCAAGTTGCCGCCGGAAGTCTTGGAAATTGGCGGACTTGACGTGATTTGTACCGAGGTGCATGAATCGGCTCGTATTGACCGACAGCTTATTGGTCGTTGCGGTCGACAAGGCGATCCAGGATCGTTCCGGCAATACCTGTCGCTCGAAGATGAAATTCTCGAAAAGGCGTTTGGTCCGAAAAAGGCGAGAAAACTTAAGTCGAAGGGTGAGGAGACTCCAGACGCGGAATTGCCCGAGAAAGAGACCTTGTTCTATAGGGCGCAAAAAAAAGTCGAAAAGAAAAACTATCGCAATCGAAAAACTATGCTCTATTACGAAAAGGAACGAAAAAAGATGCAGCGCGGTATGGGACAAGACCCGTATTTGGATACGCCGAACTGAGAAAGCTACGACCCTTGGGCAACGTGTTTTCGAATCGCGTTTGTCTCGCGACAGTTCGACCGCGATCGGTTGTTCTGGGGGGCTTTTACTCTATTTGACGCGTGGTATAATACCATTTTTAAGTCGTCGGAAACGGATCGCGTCTTTAGCTGGTTCAACTTCCGACTTGCTTTCGCCGCGTACCCTTTAAGTGTGCGACGCGGCGTACCAGCGCTAAGTTTTATTTGCGCGTAAAGATAAAGGGTTGATCATGGCTGCTACATGCGTTATTGGGTTGCAATGGGGCGACGAAGCCAAAGGTAAGATCGTTGATTTTTTGACCGCCCAAAACGAAATCGTTGTTCGATATCAGGGTGGCGCTAACGCTGGCCACACCGTCGTTTTTGACGGAAAAAAATATAAGTTGTCCTTGATTCCAAGCGGAATTTTTCGTTCGGAGATTCGCTCTTGCATCGCAAGCGGCGTTGTGATTGACCCTGCCGCGCTTTTGGAAGAAATTGAACGACTTCGCGAAGCCGGCGTACAAATCGAGAAAAATCTCTTCATTAGCAATCGCGCGCATGTCATTTTCCCATGGCATAAGGAAGAAGATCGACTACTGAACGACGTTGGCGTACGTTCTGAAGCGATTGGAACGACCGGACGTGGTATTGGACCGTGTTATCGTGAAAAAGCGGGTCGCTCGATGGCTATTCGTATGGGCGACCTCTATCGCGCGGATTTCCCGGAGAAGGTGCGTAAAATTGTTCAGATCAAGAACAATTATCTGCCCGGTATGGCGAAAAACGATGTGGTCCGCGCGTCTGTTCAACCGTTAGACCCCGAAAAAATTATCGCTGAATACGTCGAGTATGCCGAACGCCTGAAGCCGTTTGTCGGCGACGTGGTCAATTACCTCCTCGACGCCGTCGACGCCGATAAAAAAGTCTTGTTAGAGGGCGCCCAGGGGTCTTTGCTTGACGTCGATTACGGCACCTTCCCGTATGTTACTAGTAGCAATAGTTCCGGTATTGGCGTCTGCGCGGGTTCCGGTTTGCCTGCTACTTTTATTAAACGCGTCGTCGGTATTATAAAAGCGTATACGACTCGTGTTGGCGGCGGTCCTTTCCCGACCGAACTTAAAGACGACGTCGGACAACGTATTCGCGACCGCGGACATGAGTATGGTACGATTACAAAGCGACCGAGACGGTGCGGATGGTTTGACGCCGTTGCCGTGCGTTATTCAAGTCGTTTGGGCGGCGCGACTGAATTGTCTGTCATGTTGCTCGACGTGTTGAGCGGTTTCGACGAAATTAAGATTTGCGTCGCTTATGAGCTTGACGGTAAGAAAATTGAATATTTCCCGAACGACGTCGACGATCTTGCGCGTGTTAAACCGATTTATGAAACTTTGCCCGGGTGGAAAGAAGAAATCGATCAGGTTAAGAATTACGAAGATCTGCCTGAAAACGCGAGAAAATATCTTGCGCGTATTTCTGAACTTCTTGGGAAACCAATTTCATTTGTTTCCGTTGGACCTGGACGAGAACAGACGATCGTTATGTGAGACTTGCTGAGAAATAGCGTCGGGAAAGCGTTTACGCGTTGATTTTACCGACGTGCTTCAATATAATTGACGCGCGGACGTTTTTTGTTCGCGCGTTTTTTTTTTGACGATTGGGAAATGCGCGACGCTCAATTGAAAAAGACGATGTGCGGCGCGCAGGGTATAATGGGTGTTAGGGCAAAGGTAATTTTTCAATGAAAAAAGTTTTGCAAAGTACGGCTCTGTTTGTTGGCGTTCTCGTATTTGGACTACTCCCCGCGAAAATCTGGGCTGAGGACGTACAGATTGATGGAAAAGATTACCGCAAACTCTCCGTTGCGGAATATCGTGACAAAATGAAGGCCGGATGGATCGGACAGATTGCCGGCGTGTCTTGGGGCGCGCCTACTGAATTCCGGTTTTGCGGGAAAATTATGCCGGAATCGGAACTGCCGCAATGGACCCCTGATATGATCAATAATGCGTTTGACCAAGACGACTTATATGTAGAGATGACGTTCCTGCGCACTATGGAACTTTATGGACTTGACTGCTCGATCAGACAAGCTGGTATTGATTTTGCGAATAGCGAATATCCGCTCTGGCACGCGAACGTCTGCGGTCGTCATAATCTTCGCGCTGGAATTGCCCCGCCAAACTCAAGTCGTCCGGAATTCTCAAAGTGCGCCGACGATATTGATTATCAAATTGAAGCGGACTATTCCGGTTTGATTTCACCGGGACTTCCGAATAACGCGGTTCTTATGGGGGAAAAATTCGGACGTTTAATGAATTATGGCGACGGAATGTACGCGGGACAATTTGTCGGCGCTATGTATGCGGAAGCCTTTTTTGAAACGGACGTCGTTAAGATTATTAAAAAAGCGTTGCAAGCCATTCCTGCGGAATGTCAGTACGCGGAAATGGTGCGCGACGTACTGCAGTGGAAAGAGGAATTTCCAAACGATTGGGAAGCGTGTTGGAATAAAATTAACGAAAAGTATCAGCTTAACCCTGAATATCGAAAGTGGTCTTGTAGCGGCGTCGATAGCGAGTTCAATATCGACGCGAAGATTAACGGAGCTTACATACTTGTCGGCTTGCTTTATGGAGCTGGCGACCTTGACGAAACAATTAAGTTGGCGATTCGTTGCGGACAAGACTCCGACTGTAATCCATCAAATGCCGGGGGAATCCTTTTCACTACGCTTGGATTTAACGCGTTGCCCGCTCGGTTTTCTGAAAAACTCGACGAATCGAGCGTTTTCAACCATACCGCGTATAATTTCCCTGCGCTGTTAGACGTCTGCGAATCACTCGCGATGCAAGCCGTCGAAAGGGAAGGCGGATTTATACGCGAAGAAAATGGCGAACGCTTTTTCTACATCCCTAAGAAAGACGTTAAACCAAGCGCCTTAACGTCGTCGGTTGCGCCTACTGACAAACCGCTCGAGGGCGATGACGCGTGTTTTAATGATGAGGAACTCGAAAAATTTAAGTTTAGAGAACTTACCGATAAAGAAGCTCTGGAAAAATATTTGCTCGGGTTTGAAGTTGTCGCCACTGGTCCGGATATGAATCCTGGTTTTCGTAGAGAATATCGAGGGCGTGAGAACGTTTATTTGATTCATCCAGTCGATAAAAAAACTCCCGCGATTCTTGCAAAAACTTTTACGCCGGAAGAAAATACTGTTTTGAAATTCTTTGTCACTTACCATGAGGAACCGGAAGGCGATTTTGTTCTGGAAGTCAAGGTAAACGGTCGTAAGGTGATCGATACGCCCGTTTCGAAAAAGACCGTCGGACAAGACGGATGGCTACTGGTTGGCGTCAATCTTTCGAAATATGCTGGGCAAGAGACAAAAGTTGAAATTTTCAATGTTCCGAACAATTGGAGCTTTGAAGGCGCGTATTTTTCCGACTTCTATTTGACGAAGGCTAAGTAACTACCTTGCGTAATGTAAGAGACAATTAGACGTCCCGTTTTCAATAGATATTTGCGGCTGAATTTTCGGATTTGATCGCATTATTGTTTTTATTGTAACTTGGAAAAGAAAGATAAAATAAATAAAATAGAAAATTTTTTAAAGTTTTTGGAAAGTGGTTAATTTAATAAAAAATGATTTATTTTAGTGAGTTAGAGAGATTTTGTGGAATAGAATGATTAAGAAATAAAAGCTATTTGAGAGGAATGGGAACTTTTTGTTGATTGACAAAGAAAAGTGGACTGTTATATTATCACCTAACTAAGGGAGTCGATAAGATTCCCCGATAAAATTTAAGGCGACGTTTCTCAGACAGATGGAGAAAAACGGCGCCGACAACCCCCCTGTTAGGAGAATTTTCAATGAAAAAACATCTGAGCTTAATGGCGGCGTTGGCGTTAGTACTTTCCGCGTCCTTCGCTTTCGCGCAAGAACAAACCGCTCCTGCTGAAGCCGCTCCTGCTGCTGAAGCC
>CAYUUL010000020.1:0-40753 GCA_964447865.1 uncultured Planctomycetaceae bacterium
ATGTGTAGAAAAGTTTCATAACTTATCTCCAATAAAAGTGGCGTATATTGGACAATCGAGAGCACGGAATTTTTGTAATCTAACTTGTGAAATCTTCACTTTTGTTATTTCATATTTTCATTTTCAGCTTTGTAGATATATTCCTGATCTTCTTTACTACAATCGTTAATGCGCAAGTAAATACTTTTCCCTTCGCGTGTTTTAAACTTGTATGAATTAGATTGTTTGTTATCGGCCTTTCCTAAAAATTTCAAAACAAAGCGGTTGGGAGTCCCTTTGGGATAATATAAATCCCAAATACGAAATCCATTGGGGAGTTCCTTTGACATAAGCGAACCAAATTCATCCATTTGACAGGCGGCAAGGTCGTCTTGCGTTGGACGCATTGATTCGACGGATGGCGATTCATATCGTTGCGAACGGTCGATTGTCTTATTAGAATCAAAGTCGAAAGGATCGGAAAGACGGCGCATTAACAGCTTGTTCTTATCGCTAAGCGATGTTTGGGAAAAACGATAAGACGAATCTGTAAGATACGCCGTTAAAACCATTCTCTGAGGTTCAGGAAGCGCGTTCAACCAATTGACGAGTTCATTTTCAGCGGTAATGGTTGCTTTTCCGCCTTTTGCCGAATAATACTCCAATAACAAGCGCGTGAGGTGAATTTCATCGCGCATAGTACTCGGAACAAGACTTTCTTCCAATTCTCGCCAACCTTCGAGCGTCGTTGGGTTATTGGGATCAGACGGTTTTCTGTTTCCTGTTCGAATAAATAACCACGGATTGTATTTTTCTCCGTTGATCTCGATATCGCTCTTACCGCTGGATTTTGTATATATTGTTTTCCCGCTTGTTTTCAATTCATTGTGGTTCCACGGAAGTTTTTTGCCGTTAACAGCAACAGGAAATAGCTCTTTGGGCGTTTGATTATACCATTCGTTCAAAAGTTTCATTTTATTTTCTGGACGAGGCTTAATAAGGATTGATTGCTTCCACGAATTGGGGGGAGAATCCGGATCTGAAATATAAAGGCTGCATAAAATACCTTCCGGGGACAAGGAATTGCGTAATTCTCTCCAAAATGAATCGTCGTAATCCTCTAGAGGAGAAGAATCTAAACAGGTAAAGCCAATTATTCTCTTTTCACCAGGGTACAGATTGTCAACGCATTGTGCATAACAGGCGCTTACAGTTGGGAGTTGGGAAATTTCTCTTGTCCACTTGTATTCTAAATCGCTAGTCCTAATATTTTCTTCTGGTTTGACAATGACGTTTTTGATAAATGTTTCAGAAAAAGGAAGTTCCTCTTTTAAAGGAAAATCTGGTATAATTTCATTAGAAATGTTTTCTGCATAATAAATTAAATATACAGGATCTCCATAATAAATTTCTTTAGGATATAACTCATAGGTATAACGTACTGTCCCGAGTTCATTGGGCGTTGAAAAAACTCCGATCAATTCATCAACCTTACGAGAATCCTCTATTGGTTCACTAGATCCCACCATGTTATTGTTACTTCCAACGTTTGTTAGCGACAGGAAAATAACTAAAAATGTGTAGAAAAGTTTCATAACTTATCTCCAATAAAAGTGGCGTATATTGGACAACTGAGAGAGCAGGGAATTTTAGTAATCCTGGTGAAATCTTTGAAAACAAAAAAATTCCTAACGATATGTCTCATAACTTACCAAACGACGCTACAATAGGTTTGTACTTAATATTTTGTATCAAATAAAAACGTCCTGAAATTTTCGAGTGGTTATTAGTCGCTGGTTGCGGGATCTTGTAGACCTGAATGTGATTGAATTGTTCGAATTTGTTCATTCGTAAAACTACGATTTTGTACTTCTAATCTTTGAGAAGGATTATGCTCGCTTTTCATGAGATTGGAATTTTGATTGACATGAGATAAACCTAATGCGTGCCCAATTTCATGAAGAACAACTTGACGTGTAACCTCAATTCTTTGACTATCAGTTACCGTCGGCCCTTCGCCTGATACGTTCCAGGAATCAATGTTATTGGTAATTGTCCAATTGTAGATCCCGATTACATGTGTGGAATTATTGTAGTGGGCTCCTAGAATTTTTGCTGATTCACCGTCATTATTATGACGTCTAAATGCCCCAACAAGCAATATGGACCAAAAAGTGTTAGTAGCTTGCGGAATACTTCGAGCTGTATTCAGAATGTCGTAGTTTGCATATTCACAACCGATAGGCCTTACCGTTGTATTGAGTGTAAGGGGATATTCTCTTATTTTAATGCAAGCGCGGGCAAGTTCAGATTCAACAAGACCATCGACTGGCGGTAAGTCGGCTATAACCTGCTGATTACTTGAATTAGTATAAGTTAGACGATCGCGTTCAGCCCAGAGCGTTCTCCAAACGGTGAGCGTAGAAGACGTTGTGAAAGACGAACTGTCAAAAAAAGTCGTGCCGCCAGACCCCGTTTCGGTACTGAAAATACCGATTTGATTACTTGTATTAATCGTTGCATTGTCAAGTATGCCGCTATTGGGGTGAGTAGCGATGATATAGTTGTCGCCGGCGTAACCGCCATTAATTGTTAGTTGGACGTTACAAGACTGGAAACCGGAATTAATGGTTAATGTCAAATTGTCGAGCGTTGCATATCCGCTATTGTCGCGTTTCCCTGCTCCATTGTTTGTTGGAACAGGACAACCTTCATATTGAATTGGATTACTGGGGTCAAACCACTTCACGCAGACTGTTGCGGTTAGATTGGAAGGAATAGGGATCGCAAGACTCACTTTGGCGGAAATAATTTTTTTTTCCTGACTGAGCGTTCCTGTCGTCGCGTTCAATTCTTGTTCAACAAAAACCCTGGGATTACCGTTGCTATTATCCAGTTCCAAATACGCGTTATCTGCGTTATCGCTTTGTATTGTTTCCCATTGAACGTCTTGAATTTCATTTACGCAATAATACTGGGAATGCGGTTCTAAGGTCTTAATAAGTCTTGATCTATTGGGAGTGTAGATGTTGACCTTACAATCGTATACTCCGACCGAATAATTGAAGTTTCCCCAATCAGTGTCCGTTGGTTCCGCGATTGTTTTAACGTAATTGCTTCCATTCCATTCCCATTCGAGAGCTTTAACATCGTAGTTGAAAAGACTCGTGAATTGATTTACTTTGACGGAATCGCCGTAATCGATAGTAGGCGTCGTGGTGAACCGAATATCATTGATATTTTCTTTCCAGAGAACATGAGAATCTGATAATTGGGTATAGTTTGTTTGCCCGGCGGCTTTTTCTACAAAATAAAAGTCGCGAATTTCGATAACTTCAAGCGGAAGCTCAATAAATGAACTTGTGGCTCCATGACTATCGACAACCCAGATTTTACCGTCGAATTCACCTGGATTAGAGATATCGATTGTAACCGTGTAATAGTAATTTTTATAATATACGCTGGAAGAAGACGTTACTGTGTAATTAGTCACTGGAATTCCAGAGAATTGAAAACTTAACGAATCGTTCGCGTCGTCGGTTGCAATAAACGAAAACTCATAACTGTCGTTCGACGTCAACATCATAGTAGAACCGCCCGAGTTCGCGGTTCCGCCGCTAATTAAAGGGGTGAAAATAACGTTCCCACCAGAAGACCCGCCAGTTCCTCCGGAACCTCCGGAAAGCGTGGAACAGGAGGAAACTTCGTCGTCGATTGAGATTTCAGATTCGTCGTCGCCGTCTACTTCTGACAGAGCTTGCGTTTCAAAGACGAGCGGATAAATAGTCGAATCGCAGATTTTATTTGCGATTTGCTCTACATAGTCGTCCGGGTTACCTGCTTTATCGTCGTTAAAATTTTGTAAAGCGACTTGAGCGTTTGCGTCTTCACTTGGCGTAGACTCAAACTGAGTATCGTTGAGCCAGGATTTACAACGAAGATCTATCGATCGCGCGCAATCAGCTTTTTGTGTAACATACGACGTCGCGTATTCATTGGAGGATACGATAAATTCCGACAAGTCTATTCCTATTGGAACGTTCGATAAAAGATTACGTTGTTCGAGACTTTCGAAACGGGAAAAACGCGTTTGGGAACTTTCTCTTTTGAAATTAGAGAATGAAGAAATCGACGACAGTTTACGCATAAACGCCTCCGGTTTTTGAATGAGTGAGCATAAGGATTATTTGATGTTAAATATACCCCCCCCTCACACCACCTTAGTGTATACCTTTTTTGTGAAACGTCAATTGTGTTTGTTGTAAAACAGGTGTTTTTTTGTAACTCGTTATAAAGTGTTAGAATTATAAAATGTTTAAATCACAAGTATTATGATCAAGAATAACGATCATGAAAATTTTAAAACCATGACCGTTAGAAATTTGGAGAACTGCAGGTTATCTATCGAAACTTTATTATTTCACATTTTCATTTTCAGCTTTGCGGAGATATTCCTGATCTTCTTTACTACAATCGTTAATGCGCAAGTAAATACTTTTCCCTTCGCGTGTTTTAAACTTGTATGAATTAGATTGTTTGTTATCTGCCTTTCCTAAAATTTCAAAACAGTGAAGGATTGTCTTGAGGATGTTTTCTTGTTGATTTGTGACGTTGCTAGTTAGCGGTTTTATCTATACAACTCATATAACGTGAATTAAAGATATTCCTGGTAGATTAGGATAATGATTGCGCTTTGTGTTTTTCGTTATCATTCATTGAAGACGATTTGAACCCTCGTAATTTTTTGACGCTTGAGAAATCATTGAGTCTTGATGTTTTCAAACCATTTCGCTGGACTGAAACTTTGAAGTATTACGAATGAGAGAACGCAAAAATTTTCATTGTTGGGGGCGTTCTGTTGAAACTTATATTTCGCGCAGTTATAATGGAACTCAACGCGCATGATATTTCGCATTGTTCGCGAGAAATTGGCGCTCGTTATTTTATTTGATTGTTGTGACGCCATAAAAGGAAACGCCAATGTCGACGGAATTTGAAAAGAAAGCGGCTTCGACGCCAGCAGACGCCGGGTTGCCGATGAGCCCGAAGTGGGATCCCGAAAAACTTGCCGCTGAAAAGGCTGAACTTAAAAGATTAGAGACGTTGCCGCTAGGGAAGCGTTCTCTTGGTTATATTAAACGCACGGGCCCCGGCCTACTGCAGAGCGCGATGACCCTGGGGGCGGGAAGCGCGACCGCCTCGGTTATTGCCGGCGCTTCGTTTGGATATAAATTGCTTTGGGTTCAACCGCTGGCCATGTTTTTTGGCGTGATGATGTTGGCGGCTCTATCGAACGTGGTTTTGACGCGCGGCGAACGTCCGTACCGCTCTTTTGGAAAAGAAATTTGGAAACCGATCGTATTCCTTTGGGCGCTTGGAACAATACTTTCTTCGATTATTTGGCACTTCCCACAATACGCGTTAATCGCGGGGGCTGGACGCGATCTCTTTGCGACTTTAGGCGCGGATATTGCCGTGCCGCAAGGAGAGTTGGCGCCGGCGTGGATTCAAAGTCTGGCAGCCGCGTTAGCTCCGTTGGGTTTTAAGATCAATACTTCTATCAATACGCTTGGGTATGTCGTCAGTTTTGGACTTGGCGCTTTCATTCTTATTATGAATATCATCGTCGTTTTTAACTACGGTAAAGGTTCAACGGGCGTTAAAGTTTACGAGCGTTTTTTGCGCACAATGATTGCACTTGTCATCTTCTTCTTCCTTTTAGTGTGTGTGCTGAATATTGGCAAAATCCAATGGGGCGAACTTTTTAAAGGCTTTTTTGGTTTCTACGGTTTTCCAAAGAACGCAGACGGGGTCGTAGAGACGAATACCGTCTTGCAGGTACTCGGAATGCTGGGCGCTTCCGTCGGTATTAATATGACGTTCCTTTATCCGTATTCTTTACTTGCCAAGGGATGGGGAGAAGAACATAAAAAGTTAGCGCGATGGGACCTCGGTATGACGATGTTCCTGCCTTTTACGATTGTTACGTCGTTGATTATTGTCGCTATGACGGTTACCGGCGTTTATACGGGCGCGGACGTTGTTAATACCGCGATGACTCCGATCAATGCCGCGCACGCGTTCAAAGGAATTCCTTACGGAAACGTGATTTTCTATCTTGGACTTATCGGCATGTGCGGCGGCGCTGTCAGCGTTCATATGGTTGCGTGCGGGTTCACTATGTGCGAGATGCTTGGTCTCGATATGACTCAGAAACGATTCAGACTTTTCGCGTTGACTCCGTGTATTGGGTATCTTGGCGTGGTTGTTAGCTTGCCGCTCTGGTTCCCGATTGTCGCTTCCGCCGTCTGCTTTACGATGTTGCCGATTGCGTACTTCATCTTCATTTACCTGAACAATAAGAGAAGTTATATTGGCGACGCCGTCGGAAAAGGTTGGAAACGAGCCGTCTTTAACGTTATACTTGTCGCCGCTTTGATTTTTGCGTGTATCGGATCCTGGCGATCAATTAAGTCGAACGTAATCGATAAGCTCGCGTCCAAACCGGCTGAGCCGACCGCGCTGGAAACGACTGACTCCGCGGAAAAAACAAACGAGCTTAACGTTTCTATTGAAAATCTTTCGGTAGAAGAAACGAACGTTGAAAACGACGAAATTCTGGAAGAACTGAAATAGCGTTCTTCATACGCGCCGCCAGACGACTACTTCGTATACGTGAAATTACGTTACAGAAATAAGTATTTTTGCGTTCGGTTGCTGGTAGGCGCGCGGAATTTATTTATAATAATCTAAGCGTCGCGTTTGGTTGCGGCGTTCGGTGCGTCGCGCGCTTTGCGAGTCGCCCCGGCGGTGTTTGGATTTATGGCTCGTTAGGTTTATTCGCCTATGACCTTGTTTTATTTCGTTGTCGCTTCGTTGCCTGTCGCCTTATATTTGCTGACGCTTACGTGGGTTCACTGCCGATCTGTTCCGCTCGTTGTGAACGGTCGTCATGATTTTCTTATATTGTGTTCAGCTCTTTCCGGCGTCTTTTTTATTGGACCCGGACAACTCCTTGTTACTTGGGGCGCCGCGGCCTTCTGGGGAAAATACGTCTGGATCTTAATTGCCGCGCTATGTTATTTGGTTGCCGCGTTAATTGCCGCTAATTTACGTCCGCGTTTAATTATATACAACGTCGCGAAAGATTCGTTGAAAAAAACGTTAACGACTACGGCTCTGTCTCTTGACGATGAGGCGTGTTGGAGCGGAGTCTCGCTGAATATGCCAAGTCTGGGCGTCCAATTCTACGTAGATTTTTCTGGCGTCGGGCGTGTGGCCTCATTGATACAAATTGGGAACGAGCGTTCGAAAGAAGGATGGGCGAAATTTTGCAAGGCCTTGGCGGGAAATCTACGTCAAGTTGAGCAGCCAAGGCGGTATTTCGCGAGCGTTCTCTTTTTGATTATAAGCGCGGTTTTGTTGACTATCGACTTCTTAGCCGTCTTATTGCATGGCGACGCTTTAAATGAAGCCGTCGAGTTTTATCTTTCTGTTTGAGTCGCGCAAGGGACCTAGTAAGGGTTAGATATGAGCGATAACTGGTGGGGCGATTCGCTAACGTATGCGGCAAGAACCGACGTCGGAATGAGACGCTCGAATAATCAGGATTCATATTGCGTTTTGCCTGCCGCGTCCGCGAGACTTTGGCGCAATAGAGGTCATCTTTTTGTCGTTGCCGACGGTATGGGCGCGCATGCGGCTGGGGAATTTGCCAGTCGACTTGCAACCGCTACCGTTTCGCAAGCGTATCTCAAAAGAACAAATCAAAATCCGTCCGACGCTTTGCGCGATTCTATCTTGGAAGCGCATGCGACAATCAAGAGAAAAGGGAATAGCGACCCCGCCTTTCACGGTATGGGCACAACCTGCGACGCGCTCGTGCTCTTGCCTTATCGCGCTTTGATTGGACATGTCGGAGATTCGAGAGTTTATCGACTCAGAAATCGCGTGATCGAGCAAATGACTTTCGATCACAGTCTTGTTTGGGAGATAAAGTATAATCAAGCGCCAGACTCGCGTCGCCAAGAGGAACATATTCCAAAAAATGTTATTACTCGTTCGCTCGGCCCGACAGACGAACTTACGGTTGCGCTGGAAGGCCCCTTCGAAACCAGACCGGGCGACGCTTTCTTACTTTGTAGCGACGGACTCACCGGGCAGATCGCAGACTCTGAAATTGGACAAGTCCTCGAAATTATGCAACCGGAAGAGGCGACGGAGTTCCTTGTCAATCTCGCTAATCTTCGCGGAGGACCCGACAATATTACCGTTGTAGTGGCGCGCATTAAGACGGAACCCGATCCAAACGCGCTTGATTCAAAAAAAGAAGAGTTTTATGATAAAAGACCTTCTTTATCCGGACTTGCGTTGACGTTTGTTACTCTTGCCGCCGTTGCGTGGGTTGCGACTCTCGCGTCGTTCTTTATCGACGGTATATTGGTGAAAATCCTTTCTTTTATCAGCGCTTGCGTTTTTACCGGATTATTCGTCTCTTTCGGAAGGAAAACTTTATTTCGGTTGAATATGAACGGCCCTGAATTTGAAATGAGCAGGTTGGGAAAAGGTCCGTACACGCGAGCCTCCGCCGTCGCAACGCCGGAATTTAACGATAAGATTGCTTTAACTTGCGACGACTTGTGCGAAGTTCTAAAGAAAGACTCCTTTATTACGCCCGATTGGGAAGGAATTGCCAGGGCGAGAGAACAGGCAAAAGAGGCCGTCGAGATGAAAAAATATGCCGATGCGATCCGCGCAAATATAAGCGTCGTCAATTATCTCATGCGAGAACTCAGGAAGTTTGCTCAACAAAAGAAAAAGAAAACGGGAAAATAGCTCCGCCGCCAAAGATTCGCGTCGCGACGCCACCTGTTGACGATTTTGTTTTTTTTCATAAACTGTATTTGCGTTTTTCTCGAAATTTTCGACAATAAACGCGATAATAAGCGCGATGATAGATGCGCGCGGCGGAGAGAATGAAAAGAAAGATTTAAATATGTTGGCAAAAAGGGTTATACCCTGTTTGGACGTTTGCGGCGGGCGAGTCGTCAAAGGAACTAACTTTGTTAACCTTAGAGACGCCGGCGACCCCGTTGAGGTTGCGCGTAGGTACGAGCTTGAAGGCGCCGACGAGTTGGTGTTCCTTGATATTACCGCGAGTCACGAACAGCGAGACGTCATTGTGGACGTTGTTCGTAAAACGGCCGACGTCGTCTTTATGCCATTGACTGTCGGCGGCGGAATAAGAACAGTCGAGGATTTTCGTAAAATTCTAAACGCCGGAGCAGATAAAGTCTCGATCAATTCTTCCGCTGTTAAAACCCCGGATTTGATCGACGCCGCGGCCGAGAGATTTGGAAGCCAGTGCGTTGTCGTCAATATTGATCCCAAAAGAGTTATTAAAGACGGAAAAGAATTTTGGGAGGTTTTTATCAACGGAGGACGCGTTCCAACCGGGTTGGAAGCCGTCGCTTGGGCGCGCGAAGTTGAAGCGCGTGGCGCCGGAGAAATCGTTTTGACTTCAATGGATGGCGACGGAACGAAAAACGGTTACGATCTTCCAATTCTAAAAGCCGTCGCAAACGCGGTGAGAATTCCCGTGGTGGCAAGCGGCGGAGCTGGTAAACCCGAACATTTTGTAGAAGCGATTACCGAAGCAAACGCTTCCGCCGTTTTGGCTGCAAGCGTGTTTCACTACGGTCTTTACTCCATTGCGCAAGTTAAAGAGGCGATGCGCGAAGCCGGCGTTCCCGTCAGGATTTAAATTTCCGACTGTCGGCTAAAATGTGTTATTATGCAAGAACCGCGTCCGACGCGAGCGCTAGACGCCGCGGATGGGACGTCAACGATATGTTAGTAGGAGTGGTGCTTTATGTCGTCTCCCGATCTGCCTGATCGCGTATTCAAGAAAAAGAAGGAACTTGAAATTGACCGTTTGTTCCAGGCTCTGGTCAAGCTTTCTGGATCTGACCTTCACCTGAAGGTCGACCGTCCGCCTTATGTGCGCGTAAAGGGTTCGTTGAGAACGCTCAATCGCGGTCCTATTGACGATGAAGAAATGAATCGCCTCATCTTTCCGATGATGGATGAACGTAACCGAAAAATCTACAACGATACCGGCGGGGCGGACTTTGCGCATACATGCGTGGTCGACGGCGTGCGTTGGCGTTTCCGCGTCAACGTTTTGACGCAAATGGGACACGTCGGACTGGTGGCCCGCCGTATTAATAACTTTATTCCCGAACTGGAAAAATTGCACATTCCGACGGTCTTGTACGAATTGTGCAAGTACAGTCAAGGAATGGTTTTGCTTGCCGGCGTTACCGGGTCGGGAAAATCGACTACTATCGCCTCGATGCTCAACTGGATTAACAAAAATTACAGTAAGCACATTCTGACCCTTGAAGACCCGATCGAGTTCATGTTTACCGAAGAGAGGTGCTTGATCAATCAGCGTGAAATCGGACAAGACGTCATCGACTTCGAAGTGGGAATGAAACACGCCGTTCGTGAAGACCCGGACGTTATGCTCGTGGGGGAAATGCGCGACCGTGAAACCTTCGAAACCGCTATTCACGCCGCTGAAACCGGCCACCTGGTTTTCGGTACTATTCACGCTTCGACCGCTCCGTCTACTATCGGACGTATTCTCGACTTGTTCCCCGCGAATATGCACAAAGCGATTCGTTCCGCGATCGCGATGAATATGAAAGGTATTGTCGCTCAAAAACTCTTGCCTTCAATTTTGCCGGGCGTTCAACGCGTTCCTACTTGCGAAGTTATGATTGTAAATAACGTTATTCGTAAGTTGATTCTCGAAGGGGAAGACGAAAAACTCGGCGACGCTATTCGTATTCAAGCGCAGGAAGGTATGCAGGACTTCACGATGTCGCTTAAATCCCTTGTTCAAATGAAAAAGATCGATCGCGCGACGGCGTTTGAAGTTGCTCCTAACATTGAATCGTTGAAAATGGCGCTCAAAGGTATTGAAGTTAAAGAACCTGGTATCCTTTGATTTTGCGATTGTTGGCGGACGTCGACGTTTCGGAGACGTCTGCGGATTCTTTCGAATATTTCGCGCGTTAGAGCGTTTGATCTTTCGCGTACACGCCTAAAAACGTTAAAGTTGTAGATATGAAGTTTGAGAAGATTAAAAAAGTTTCGCGTGTTTTCGCGATTGCTGCGTTTGCGTCGATCTTCATCTTGACATTTGCGGATCTCGCCGCCGCCGCTGCTACTGCAGCCTCAAGTGGACCGTATGATGAGTACGCGAAACAGGCGACGACGGAGGGATGGCGTAAAGGGGTCGGAATGACCTTGTGTCCGATCAAATTAGGTATCTTGCTTGTATTCTATCTCGCTTGGGTCGCCACGACCGGTTGGTGTAATAACGACGCGGAAAAATTGGGCGATCCCGATCAGGAAAAGAACAACGGCTTGAATATGCTCGCTTTTGTCGGCGCCATGCTTGTTGCGTTGTTGCTTCCTATTTTCTGGATTGGGTTGCCGATTGTTATTTTGGGATGGCTTGTGCCGCTCTTTATGTACATTTCTAAACGGAATAAAGGAATACTCGACGCCGATAAAGTTATGACGTCGCAACATCTAATGTTTTGGTTCCGTACGAAAGTCTTAAAGCAAAAGGTTAAGCCGAAGGCGATGAGTTACGAGGGAGGGTCGGCTGTACAACTGGAAGCTACTGGTTTGAATTTGGATGAAAGCGTCACGCTATCTCGAACCGTTTTGTCGCGTAATCACAACGGAAGCGTTGGATATAACCTGTTCCGCGAGTTGCTCTATCACGCTTTGCACGCTCGCGCAACGGAAATTATTATCGATTTTGGCGCCGAGGAAACGAAATTCCAATACCAGATCGACGGCGTTTTTCATCCTACTCTCGACGCCGTGAAGAAACCGTGGTTGCGCGAGGAAGCCGACGAAGTCGCGAAAGCCGCGAAGATTCTCATTGGAGGAAATCCTGACGATCGGAGAGGGAGACAACGCGGACTCTTTAAAATTCTGTACGATAAGAACAAAAAAGGTAAGCCGTACACTTGCGACGCGACTCTTGAAACCGCCGGAGTCCAAACTGGCGAAATGTTTAAGATTGTTTTCCAATTCAAGACGGCAAGTTTCAAAAACGTCAACGAAATTTGCGACGATCCTGAACGACAGGCTAAGTTGCGCGCGGTCATCAATGGCGATAAAGGACTTGTTATTTTGGCCTCCGCGCCTCATCAGGGTTTGAAAACTTTGACGACCGTCATGTTTAATACTGCAGACCGCTTTACTCGTGATTTTGCGGGAGTTGAAGATGTTCAGCATCCTTACGAATTTATTGAAAATATTACGACGACGACGTACGATTCCAGTAAGGGCGAAACGCCGATGACCGTCCTGCCCGACGTCTACTTTAAGGAACCGAAAGTCGTCTTGATCCGCGATATGGTTACGCTCGACGCCTGGAAACTCGCGTGCGACGAAGTTAAAAATGATCGACTCATTATTTCTACGTTCCGAAGCCAGGATTCTGTTTCCGCTATCATTGGACTATTGAAATTTGGCGTTGATCCTAAGCAACTGGCGGATTCGTTGACGTCCGTCATCTCGCAAAAACTCGTGCGTAAACTTTGCGAAACTTGTAAAGAGGAAGTTAAACCGGATCCTCGCATACTTGCGCAGCTCGGCTTGGATCCGAAAACGGAAAAAATTTATCGTAAACGCGTTCATCAGCCGGTCGAACCGGGAGAACGTGATTTCTACGAACCATGTGAAGATTGTCGTGAGATTGGATACAAAGAACGTGTCGCGCTCTTTGACGTCCTTGAAGTTAACGACGAAATGAGGCAAGTTATCGCCGTCGACGCCGATCTTGCTAAAAAAGATAAAGCTTTGCGCCAACTTGCGTTTAAAAGCGGACAACGCGGGTTCCTTGTCGATGGAGCCAGATTAGTTAAAGAGGGCGTTACCTCTTATGAGGAGTTAGTGCGCGCTTTGACTGGACGTTAAGTCAATTTTCGTTCTGTCGAGACTGTTCGTTGTAAGTTGTTTATTTTATGAAAGTAAAGCGTAGGTAAAGTATAATGAGTTTGGGTTTTTGGGTTCTCGGCGGATTGATGGCGGTCGGTTCCTTGGCGTTTTGGCACAAGATGAAGGTCTGGAGTGTGACCATTGTCGGATTCAACGTGTTGTTTTCGACTCTCCTGGCGATCGGACTCTTTCAGATGATTGCCAACATTCTTGACGGCGTCATGTCTGTTATGTCATATTACAACGATTTGATCGCCTTTGTGGCCGTCTTTGCTATCTCTTTTGCGTTCTTAATGTTTGTGACAAGTTCGATTTCAAAGATCGAATTGAGATTTACCGATAAAACGGATTCGATTTCAAAGTGGATTGCCGTCCTTCTGGTTGTTCTCGGATACGTGAGTACGACAACGTACGTTTTTTATGAGACTATGCCGGAAAAACCAAAACAGTCTTCTGTCCTTTTCCCAATGAAAATTGTCGACTTCATGTCGAAAGGTTCTCTTTCTCCAATGGTCAACGGGTCGGTATGGAATACTGATGAGTTTGTTAAAAGTCAATATATACGCGATTCTGGCGTTTATAAGCAGACGGTTGATCAGGGGAATGTCGGATGGAAGTTTGAAGGCGATTCTCCAAACGCGAATTAACTTAACGTTAGCTCTCTTTTTTACTCCAATCTAGAACGACAAGGCGCGAAAGATGGCAAAAGATTTAGAAAAGACCTCTCAATCTTTATTTGACTCGACTTGGAATGAAATAAAGCCGAGCGGCGGAACTCAGAATGTCGACGAGCTTGCGTCAAAACATATTTCCGCTCTAGCGGTTATTTCGACCGCTATTGCGTTGCTTTCTATTTTGGCGTTTGTTTATGTCGGGTTTGTCGCGGCGTCTGCTTTAGCGGTCTTGGTCGCTGTTTGGGCTTTTATTGTTATTGCGCGATCCGGCGGGGAAATAACCGGAAGAAAGTTTGCCTGTATCGGGTTGGCGCTTGGGTTATGTTCCCTGATTGGCGCGCCTGTCAGTTCCACGGCGTATCGTATGGATTTTGAACGTCAGGCGGACGAATTTTGTAAAGTGTGGTTCCAACTTGCAAAGGACGGAAAAATTGCCGATCTGCGGCAATTGACTTCGCCATACTGGAATCGAGCGACTTTTGTTACTCATAAAGACGAAGTTGACTTGTTTGTGCGCCAGATGCAAGGCGATGAAGAACCGCACTATAACGTGCATTCTTTTCTTGCGAATCCAACCTTATTGACATTGAACGCTCTTGGAGAACGCGCCCACATTTCGTTCTACAAGACGAAGGCGACTATAATAAATCAGAACCTCGAAAGTACGGGCCGTATCTATGCTGTGACTGTCGAACCGAGTAATCCAAACGACGTTAAGCAAACCTTCTTTATTACTCTTTATTGCGACCGAAGATATAATAAGACTGAGGAAGGGGAAAAGCTCGTTGGGTGGATCGTACATGACGCCGACGTTAATCCGATGGAATTGGGCGCCGACGGACGTCCGGTTTGGGAAGAAGAACGCTGAAGTATTCGTGATCGGTTTAAAGAAGAAAAACGTTCGTTTGCGTTTGACCCTCGCGTCGGGCGTGGACGAACGTTTTGCGTATTGGAAAGATGTTTGATTTTCACGACGTTTTAGATTCAAACGGTTTGATTGCCCGAAAACGACCTGGATACGAGCGACGAGAAGCGCAGTTGGCGATGGCCGCCGAAGTGGAAGCCGCTATTCGCGAACGGCGATTGCTTGCCGTCGAGGCGGGAACGGGCGTCGGTAAGAGCTTCGCGTATCTTGTGCCCGCCATTTTGTATGTCGTTGAAGATCAGGTTCGCGAGTTTTCACGAGATTGGGAAAATGACGAGCGTGGAGTAATCGACAATGCTATGACGTCTGCTCAAAAAAACGACTCCCTCGACGAGTCTTGTTCTGTTGCGCCAGAACAGAATTCGCCGAATGTCGACTCTGTATCTGACGCAAGATCTAGCGAAAGTTTGAAAGTGGAAAAATGTGAAGACGATGAAAATGCGTCCTGGTTGGGAGGTTTGGATTCCGATAGACCAAATGAATTACGCCGCGTCGTTGTTTCAACTCATACGATCAGTCTTCAGGAACAGTTGTTTGAAAAGGATATTCCTTTTCTGAATTCTATCTTACCTTTTGAATTCACCGCGGCTTTGGCGAAAGGGCGCGCAAATTACGTTTGCAAACGGAGATTCCACAACGCGCTGAAAAATGCTTCCAACGGAACTCTTTTTGAAATGGATTTGCAACGGGATATAAAGGCTTTGGCTGGGTGGGTTAAGCAAACTATGGACGGTTCGAAGTCTGAGTTAAATCCCACGCCTCCGACGGAACTTTGGAACGAGATATGTTGCGAACGCGGAAATTGTCTTGGAAGAAATTGTAAGTATCATTCCGACTGCTTTTATATTCGCGCTCGAAAGAGACTGGAAAACGCGCAAGTCATTGTCGTAAATCACGCGCTACTTTTTAGCGACGTCGCGGTTCGCGGTGAAGGAAACGGAGGTTCGATTTTACCGAATTACGACGTTTTGATCTTCGATGAAGCTCATACTATGGAACAAGTTGCCGCTGAACATATGGGAATCGAATTGACGCAAGGTTCTGTCGATTATCTCCTGAATCGACTCTATAACGACAGAACGCAAAAGGGGTTGCTGATCGAAGAAAGCGTGGAATTCCCCATTGGTAAAGAGCGCGACGTATTTGTCAATGCGCAACATATTGTCGACGATTGTAGATTTCGCGCCGATAATTTTTTTCAAGACCTGGACGAGTGGCTACGTAGGCGCCCCTCTTCAAATGGACGCGTGCTCGAAAAAAATATTATTGAAAACGGCTTATCCGAAGGTCTGACAATGTTAAAGGAACAACTTCGCCGCGCCGCCGACCTTATCGAAGATCAGAGTCGGCGCGCTGAATATTGCGCGTCGCGAGAGCGGGTTGAAGCTTACTTGTTTGCTATTAACGATTGGCTGGAACAACGAAAAGAAGGATTTGTCTACTGGTTGGAACGTACTGGTGGAAGTCGACAGAGAATTGTAATGCGCGCCGCGCCCATTGACGTCGCGCCAATATTGCGTTCACAACTTTTTAGTGTGATTCCAACCGTAATTGCCGCGAGCGCGACGTTGACCACCGCGAGATCTTGGGGAAGGAAAAGCGGCTTGCGAGGTAAAAAAAGAACGCCCCAGGAACAGGAAATGAATACTCTTAACGCCGTAGTTTCAGACTCTGAATGTGAAGCGCCGGAGACGAAGGAGGCGTTTGCGTTTTTTCGTGGTCGCGTTGGTATGACCGGCGCGAGAGCGCGCGCGTTGGGAAGTCCGTTCGACTACCGTAAACAAATGACGCTTGTCATTACGAAAGGACTCTCGATAAGTGAAGAAGAACGCGTGAAGCGAGGATACGACGAGGAAAAATGTAAAAAAATCAACGAACAGAGATTTTTTGACGCTCTAAAAGGATACGTTGAAGAAACTGATGGCGGCGCTTTCGTACTGTTTACTAATTCGTCGGAGATGAAACACGCGACAGATTATCTGGCAAGGTGGTTCGCAAAGGAAAATTATCCGTTTCATTCTCAATCGGACGGAGCGCCGCGTCAACTTATGGTTCAAAAATTCAAAGAAAATTTACGGAGCGTCTTGTTTGGCGTGGATAGTTTTTGGCAGGGCGTCGACGTGCCGGGGGATGCTTTACGCAATGTTATTATTGTGAAATTCCCATTTCAAGCTCCAGATCAACCGTTGGTTGAAGCTAGGTCGGAACAGATTGGGAAACAGGGGGGAAATCCGTTTTACGACTATCAACTTCCCACGGCAATCTTAAAATTCAAACAGGGCGTCGGACGACTTATTCGTACCAAAAATGATACTGGACAGGTCGTTGTTTTGGACGAACGAATTCATACGAAATCTTACGGACGATTTTTTTTGACCGCTTTACCAGACTGTAAATTGCGCGTCGACGTTTTTAAGTGACGAGACTCCTATACAAAAGAAAGAAATAACGCCGCGTTTAACCGCGTCGTAAGACAGAATGAGTTATAGCGCCATGAAATTTTATATTGAAACTGTCGGGTGTCAAATGAACACCCTCGATTCCGAATTAGCCGTAGCCGAACTTATCTCGACTGGATGGACTCGTACGGATACGCGAAAAGACGCTCAACTGATTGTTTTTAATACGTGTAGCGTACGGGAACATGCCGAAGAAAAAATCTATAGCGCGTTGGGAAGACTTAAACACTGGAAAAACCAGAAGCCCGGTTCGTTGATAGCCGTTATGGGATGTATGGCGCAAAAGGATAAAACAACGATATTTAAGCGCGCTCCATATGTCGACGTTGTTTGTGGCCCTGGACAAATTGATCGCTTAACGAGTCTTGTCGCTAACGCCGCCGCTACCGGGGCGCAACAGATTGCGGTTGGCGTCGATCGGTTTGAAAACAAGAATAATCCGCACGCCGTTCGCGATTCATTCCGACTCTATGACCCGAAACGTTTGCAAGAAGCGCGACCAAGACGATTTCAGGCGATGGTTCGTATTATGTTCGGATGTAATAAGTTTTGTTCTTATTGCATTGTGCCAAGCGTGCGCGGCCCGGAACAGTCGCGACCGCCTAAGGATATCTTGAATGAAATTCGAACGTTAGCGGATCAAGGCGTGGTGGAAGTTGTACTGCTTGGACAAACTGTCAATAGTTACCGTTACGTTGAGGGAGAAAAGACGACAAGACTTGCCGACCTGCTGGTGGAAATTGATAAAATACCGGGAATACGTCGCGTTCGATTTGTTAGTTCATATCCAACCGATATGACCGACGAGCTTTTACAAGCGGTTAGAGATCTTCCCTCGTCGACTCCGTTTTTACACGTTCCAGCTCAACATGGCGCAAATTCTATGCTCAAGCGTATGCGTCGCCACTACACGTTGGAAGAATACAAAGACCTTGTCGATAGAATCTATTCGACTATTCCTAACGCCGCTATTACAAGTGATTTTATTGTCGGTTTTTGTGGTGAGACTGAAGAAGAATTTGAAAAGACTGCCGAGTTGCTTCGCTATGCGAAGTTCAAGAATAGTTTTATTTTCAAATATTCCGAACGTCCTGGCAATGAAGCTGCGCGAACTATGGTCGACGACATTCCCGAAGAAGTTAAAAAACGACGAAATAATGAATTGCTTGCGGTACAAAACGAAATTAGTCTGGAATTGAGTAAGAAGTTTATTGGTAAGACGGTCGAGATTCTCGTTGAAGGACCAAGTAAGAGAGAAACGAAAACGACGACTCAAGAAGAAACTTTGTACGCGGAAACTGAACCGATCGAAGCGACTGTCGACACGACTGGTAATGTTGCGCCAATTCCCGATAACGCGTCTAAATTTACGAGCGTCGAGGAAATGCTTGCAAGTGTGAGAAGTGAGACGACTCCAACTTGCGACGCAGTACAAATGACTGGAAGAACCGTTTGCGACCGGATTGTCGTTTTTGACGGTTCGCGTTCTTTAGCCGGAACTTTTCAGAAAGTTCGTATTACATCCGCTACGCCTTTTACGCTGTGCGGGGAAGCGGTTGAGTAAACGAAGAGTTTGACTCTTTGCGTTTTTTGAGATTTGTCGAATGGTGGTCTCGTTCGACAAATCTTTCATGTTAAGAAACGCCATTCTATGACTATAAAAAGCAAAAAGACGAAGAAACCGAAGTCTCTTCGTCTTTCCAAGGAAACGAAATAGTGGGCGCACATGGATTCGAACCATGGACCTCAGCCTTATCAGGGCTGCGCTCTAACCAAACTGAGCTACGCGCCCGTCGAGCACATTGTGCTCAAACGACGAACACATTCTAACTCTGAATGTAAAATCAACAAGGGGTATTCGCGAAAATCTCTTTAGATTTCTTGAACCCCCTTGTGCCGCAATTCTATTTACCCGTATGAACCGGGTTGAATAAACAACCGATCACTTCCACGCTTCAAGGTAACGAGCGAGTTGATGCATGTCGCTTCCAACTTTGATCGGACGCGGATAAGCGCGAAGTTTACTCATGTTAATGAGTTCTTCGAATTTCGGGAACGAAAGTCCCATCGGATCGGAACCGCTGTTGACCGAGATCATAACGCCGTTCATGTTTTGTTCGCAAAGAGCGCGGTAACAACCGACTCCGATTTGACTGCCGACGCACACGTCGTAAGCGGTCGGAATGTTGCAACGTACTTCATAACCGAATTGCAGACCGTTGAACTTCTGGCTCTTGCCGGTACGACGCTTGTATTCTTCCGCCATCAAACGACCAAGGCGAGAAGAGTACTTGAGCTGAGATACTGGGAAGTGACCAAACGTATCTGGTTTGAGAGAAACGTACTCGTCGTGAGAAACGCATTTTTCGATTTCGGAGAGAGGAAGGAATTCCGCAACGCCTTCGGAAATGACGGCGACAAAACCTTTCTTGCCTTCCTTTTGGCGAGCTTCGAAAACGTCGACGAGGTGATTGACAATGTGCGACATATCGACGATCGTACGCATAACCGGTTTACCGTCTGCGTCAAGAACTTCTTTACCCGTTTCTGGATCAATCGTGACTTCGGTCGTCTTCCATTCCTCTTCAATGTCTTCAAGACCAACGACTGCGCTGGCTTCGCCGGCAACCGCCGCGCCATAAGCGAGCCAGGCGGCGGCGCGACCCATAAGTTGGCAAACGAAACCGGCCCCGGCGGCTTGGCTATCCGCAAGAAGATTGCGAAGTTCTTTAGCGAGCATTTCAACCGCGCTAAAATAACCAAACGTAAATGGAATACCTTCGTAGTCGTTGTCAATCGTTTTGGGAAGGTGAACAACTTTAATACGTTTCGCGCCTTCCGGCTTACGATCCATGAAGAGCTTGAATTTGGCCGCGGTTGTCAATGTGTCGTCGCCGCCAATCGAAACGAGCGCGTCGATTCCGAGCGAACACAGCGCTTTATAAACCGTTTCCATCGGAGCGAGCTTTTCAGCGTCCTCAAGGTCGGCCGGAGTCTTGAGCGCTTTGCCCGGGTTAGCGCGAGCTGTGCCGATAATGATGCCTTGTTGCGTTCGGAGACCGTCAAATACGAGTTTGTCCAAACGGATATAAGCTTTGCCTTCTTCAAGGACGTCGCCGTCTTTGTATTCGACCAAATGGGAGTATCCGTTCAACATACCATAGACTTCAACGCCGGCGCGCGCGAAGCACAGAGCCGCTCCGCCAATAACCGCGTTGGCTGCAGGCGCCGGACCGCCCGAAAAAAGAATCGCAACCTTTTTGACGTCGGTGGTTGGACGGGAAGGACTGGTTAACGACGACATATCAACCTTCTTTCGTAAAATGTAAATGGAAAAACAGCGTCTCGTTTGCGCCGTTAGTATAATTTTTAGCGTAAAATCTCGCCTTTGGACGTCGCGCGCATTCTACCTCGCGGACATTTGTTTTATTCTATTCGAATCATGGATTAATTCAATCGGGCTCAAAAAAAACCTCCCCAGGCGACGGTTCTCAAACTGGAATGAAGAAAAGCTTTGTAACTTTTACTTATCTACGTTATTATGATATTTGTATAGGCCTGTAAATTTTACCTTATTGTCGTTTTTTAAAGGAACGAATCGCGCGCTTATCGCGTCAAAGCGTACGTGTCGGTATTTCTGTGGACGGTATGTCGCGTTGGCGCGCTTGAGAACTTCGGAAGAAGTGAAAACAATACGCGAAGGAATTTGATGTTTAGTAGGGTTAATGAGACTTTATTTGATGTGAGGAAAATATGATTTGTTGTGTTGAAATATTGACGCAATCTACAAAGATTGACTAAAGTGTAGATCTTAGCGTCGTTCTACGGGTTCCATGACTGGTTCCTTTTGACTGACGTGAAAATATGGAATATCCTTATCAATTGATAGGCAATGGAAAGCGGACAATAAAAAAAATAAATTTTTTGTGGCTTTTTTGCCTGATTTGTATTAAACTAGGTGAAAATACGTCTCAATAGGCGAGGACTGCGCTTAAACGACGTGGAAAAACGTATAAAAAGTTTACACTTTAAGCGTGTTTGCGGTGGCGAACGCTATGTTTTTCACGTTGTATTAAGCGAAAATCGTCTAACCGAATCGGTGTTGATCGCCGTTTCGGGCGCCGCGAAACGCGCCTTTTTCTTATCGGAAGAAGACGTCGCGAAAGCGCGAGTCGTGATCGAATAGACGATTTGCGCGAGGCGTCGCGCTTTTGCGTTTGGCAATTTTGGCACAATAGACGGCAGCCGGTTGACCGGCAATGAAAAGAAAGAGACTCGCGGTAGCGTCGTCCAAGGCGCTTGCGTGTTGCGTGGGAAGTTAGGATCCGCTTCGCTCGCCGCGCCGCGCTCGGTTAATTATAACGAAGGAATGAAAACTATGTCGCAATCAGGTAAGCGTTTTCTGTCCGGTCTTGTGAATCGCGTTTTTAGCTCGAATACAGAATCGCGCGCGACGGCTAAGCGTCGTGAACGTTCACTTTCCGCTCGTCGCCTCGGAATGGAGCCGTTAGAAGACAGACAATTGCTGGCTGTCGATCCAACGTTGCTGAGCGACGTCTCTCAGGCTGAAGTTAGTTCGCAACAACTCGTTGAATCGGTCGATCTTTCCGCCGTTCAAGATTCGACTTCTGTTCTAACTACTACAGGCGTCGGCTCGACGATTTCTGTGTCGAACGCTACTACAAAGGATTCTACGACAAATACCCCGTCTAAGGATACCGCTGGAACTCATCTTATCAACGCAGATCTCAATGCCGAAATCCTCGATCGCCTGAGTTGCGATCAGATGACTTGGGCCGCCGCGCTCGCTAACGCTTTGACGTATACCGGATGGAGCTCTACTTCGATTGTAGATACGGAACTTGCTTCCAAGCCTGAACAGCAGACTTTGGATTATTTCACTAATTCCTTTACGAACGACCCGTCAAACGTCGCTCTTGCTTTTGCCTGGTTTATGGAAGGTTCCGCCGACTATACTTTGCAAGGGAACGAAGAATGGGCGCAGATTCTTCCAAACTGTACGAACGGCGGACTTTTTCCATCTGCGTCTGGACAATATTCCGAGTCCTCCGCCTATTGCAAGGAAGTCCTTGCCAGCGAGATTGCGTCGCCTCTCTATGGTATTAGCGTTGATTACCTTGACAACAACTACGGTATTGTTGTCGAAGTGCATTACAACGGCTCGACTGGCGTTGACGTTGAAACCGCGAACGAGGGACAAGCAAAAGCTACTTGGTTGACATATTGGGGATATGATTACGATTCTTCGTACGATCCGACGGATCCGGAATATTTTACCGCCGTCTATATGTCCAACCCGAATACGGGCAAGATTGAAAGGATGACGATTTCGTGGGACAACAGCCTGAATTCTTATGTCTTTACGAATTTTGAAAGCAACGTTTCCGGACAAGTTCCCTACATCTACTCCTTTACTGCTATTCAGCGTATGCCCGGTTACGGCGTCCTTACGCCTGACCAGTATGAACTGAATAACGCGACTTCTGACTTTGAAGGCGTGGACGTCGCCGCAGACCTCGGTAAAATTGACGTCCTTGTGCCGAGTTCCACGACCGGAGCCGCCGTTTACGGCAATACCTTTACCCTTGAAAACTTGACGCTGTACGCGGATGGAGTCGAAGCGACGGCGGCGACTGAAGCGATCCCTGCGGATCCCGTCGATTACTACAAGTTTGAGCTGACGCAAAATGCGTCGCATTCGGACTCGATTGTCGTTAATTATGGTTCTGGATACCTTAGCTCAAAACTTAAGGCGACTTTGTATGTTTGCGGTGAGGATGGCGAGGCGTATCCTATTGACCCGACCGAATATGGGTACGTTGGCGACCATTTTGACGCCGTATCGTCTGAGAAGACCTCCTACTATGTTGGCGAAGATGGAAAAACATATTCTAAGGTAACCAATCAGATTAAAATTGATACGTCCGGGTTGACTCCTGGTTTCTATTATCTCAAGGTCGAATTTGCCGACGACGTCGTTGGCGGTATTAATAGTAATTACTCGATTACTTTTAACGCCGGGTACGACGACGACTACGAGTCGAACGATTCCTATGAAGAAGTCAGTCAACTTCCTGTTGATACGCCGTCGAAACCGTCCGCTAACTTTGGCGTTCTTTATGGTAGAAAATTTGTCGACGATTTGGTTCTCAAACAATATGACTACAATGTCAGCGAAACCGATTGGTTCCGTTTTGAAATGACTTCCGTCGGTAAAGCCGGAGACGCCGTCAACCTGTATTACAATTCTACAACCGACGACGTCAACGACGCCGACTTGGACTTTGTCCTTTATAAAGAAGATCCAAATGATCCGTATGGACGCGGTTATACGATGGTTGATCGTAGTTGGCAAGTTATGACCGACGTCGAGACTGTTTCCCTGGAAGGACTTGACGCTGGCGTCTATTTCATTAAGGTTGTTGGAAACCTGGCGGCTGAAGACGGCGTATTCGTCAATGTAGAATATAAACTTGAAATTTTGCCGGGCGTCGACGAAAATCTGCCTCCTGATCTGAGAGCGGAAGTTCTTTCCGGTAATAATTGGGAAGGTCCGTTGGTCCTTGCCGTGGATCGTTACGTTCCAAGCGATTCCGAACAATTTAAGAGCGAATCGACCGTTGGTCTTGATGGAAACGTTTATCTGAATTATTCGTTTTCCGTTTATGGCGCTCAAACAGCTGAAAAAACTGCGACCTACGAAAACGTTCAACTTGGTATGTTTATCAATGGCGTGCGCGTTGAAGCCGATGATCTTCGCGAAGCTATTTTGAATTCCGGACTTGTTGAATCGAAAACGACTCAATTGCTCGACCTGTTCTGCAATGGCGGAACTACCATGAAGGCGGGCGAATCGTTCGAATTTCTGAATTTCAATATCGGCAAAATTGCCGACGCTACTTCGTTAGCTGGTAAATACTTTGACGTCTCCGTTTTTGCTGCTAACTCGGTAGTTATCGTTATCAATCCAGACAACTACGAATATGGCGATTCGTTTGGGAAAGTCATTGACAACTATACTGTCGCCGACGTCTCCTTAACTTATCACAACGGTCGTTTGTACAATGGTTCTACTGTTCAGAGCGTTTCCAAAGGCGAAACGGTTAAGGTCTTCCGTAAGAATGTTCTTGTCAAGACGTACGCGTATGGCGTAGACGATTTCGAACTGGTCGACGGCGACGTCGTTGTTACTGAAGTTGTAACTCATAACTACGAAGTTAATATGACCGATTACGCCGCTAAGGAAAATGTTCTTGGCGTGTTGGAATATCTGGTTGACAATAACTTTGCCAGTACGTTCTTTATCCTTGATAATCTGAGCGAAGACGTGTTCGCGCCTAATGCCAGCGTTACCGAGGTTATGAATAATGCTAACGCGAAAAACGAAAATCCTGATCTTGGCGTCGCGAATATTGAGTATCTTGACAATAATGGCGTCTGCCATATTGATAACCTTGTTATTACCGGCAAAAAAGATTCCAACGGTTCATACGTCTCCGACTGGTTCAAATTTGAACTCTTGACCGGCGACGAAGATAAAGCGGCTGGAATTACGAATTATGGCGACGCGTACGTCGAAATTGCGATGGACGACGAATACAGCGAAGTCAGCGATCCAGGTAGTGTTGGCGACCTCGACTTGTATCTTTATAAAGTCGTACAAACTGACGATACAATCTCGTTTGACGAGGCTTTTGAAACGGGC
Source organism: uncultured Planctomycetaceae bacterium (assembly GCA_964447865.1). Lineage (GTDB taxonomy): Bacteria > Planctomycetota > Planctomycetia > Pirellulales > Thermoguttaceae > RUG369. Next base: position 24,793 of record CAYUUL010000020.1, read on the forward strand.
GCGTACCGTCTCCAGTTAGTCGCTTCCAGTAAGGATATTACCTCGACCGAACGTATCGATTTCTCCCAGTATGAAGATATCGACGACGGAACTTACTTTGTTTGCGTTTCGGGATTTAACGGCGCCGCGAATAGATATTCTCTCGAACTTGGCGGATTCACGCATTCTGGCGATATTATTCCGACTGATCCAAGCGAATATTTCACGGAAGACAGCGTCTCTATCCTCAACTCGGTGGCTACCCTCAATTGGAAAGTGCCGACGACCGACTATGTTTCAAGAGCCATCATTTCCTATCGAAAGGCTGGAACTGAAGAGTGGACTACTGTCGGCGAATTTAAACCTTCGGTGACTTCTTGCAAGATCGCGGGTCTTGATCCCGATACGGAATATGAATTCAAACTGACGGTCACGAACTTCTTCGTTCAAGACGATCCGCTTTCCGCTACCGTAGTGAAAAAGACTGCCGCTTATTTAAACGAAGTGGTTTATCGCGCGATTATTGTTGGCGTTTCTGATTATCCAGGCGCTTCCGCCGACCTGGTGGCGGCTGCAAATGACGCCAACGCCTTCCACGACGCGTTGTTGCAGGATCCGCAATGGGCTGAAGAGAATATTACTGTCCTGCTTAACGATAACGCGACGAAGGCGAATGTGCTTGATGCGATCGCTAGCGTTGGATACGTCTCAGACGACAACGACGTCTTACTCTTCTACTTTGCAGGTTCTGGAACTTATGCGGTTACCGGCGGGTCTACTGTTGGATACTTGAAGACTTACGGTAGTACTCGTTCCTCTTATTTATCGAGTACTGAGCTTGCAAACGCCGTCTCCGCTGTCGCCGCTGGATCTAAACAGTTTATCTTGGATGCTGGACAGGTTACGTCCGGAATGGAAGAAACTTCCATTAACTATGACGCTTTCTTTAATTCGTTAGGGAAGATGACGGCGAACGGTTCTTCTGATCGTCCTGCGCAAGTCAGCGTTTTGACTTCCGGCGAAAATGGCGCGGTCTCTAAGATTGGACAGGGGAGCCGTTCGATCTTTAGTCAGGTTTTGATTGACGGCATTACCTTCTATAGCGCTGAAATGTCGGAGGAAGAAGCGGAAAAAGCCAACGAGGAAATCGCTGAAGCGAATGTCTCCGACGTTACTCAACATAAGGCTGTTGAATCCGACGGACGCGTCGCCTTTGATGAGCTTGCTGATTATTTGAATTCTGATATTCGTTTTACTGCCTATGAAATGTCCTCTATGTTTGTTACGAACACTGAGGAACAGACGATCATGATGAACGGCTATTGGAGCGAGTCTGAAGAATTTGCCGACAAATGGCTTGACGCCGGCGCTATTGTTGTCACGACTACGGTTGATACCGTCGACGATCATGACGGTAAGATTTCTTTGCGCGAGGCTGCGAATCTTATCGGAACGAAACTTGATCGCGCGACCGTCCTTGAAAATGGACAGATCTTTACTCTGGGCGCGGGGTCTGTTGTTACGGTTGGCAACTATACCGGTTCGCTTGTTTCGGATGTGGATCTTGTTTATTCCGGCGGCGTTTTCAAGACGAATGGATCTTGTTCTATCGAAGTTGGCACGAAGACCGTTGATTATGGTAAGTCCGGAAATACTGTCGTATGGTCAGCCGATAATTGGAATGATGGTAAAGTCAATTTGATTGACGAAGATGGTCTGGCCGTTGTCGACGTTACTTTCAATCTTCGCGCCACTATTGGTTCTACCATTGTGGATAAGGCTGAATACGCTACGACTGTCGATCTCGAAGAAGGCGACGTCCTCTATACGTCAACCACAAGCGGTAAAACTGGCGTCGTTACGAAGGTTGGACAAACATACAAAGTTATCGTCGACGGAATCGCTTACAACAAGACGACTGGACTCTATCGTAAGATTACGAATGAAAAGGGTGAGGACGTCTACGAATCCGTTACTCTATCGACTTACTGCGATATGAATCAAGACGTTGAAATGACGAAAATCGTTTTCGACGAATCCTTAGCGGGGCAAGCGATTACGGTCAATACCGATAGGGGACCGATCGTTTTTGAAAATGGAGCGGTTATCAACGCTACGTCGCTTGAGGGCGGACTTTCCTTTAATGGGGAAGGCAAGAATTCGCTTATTCGCGTTTCCGGTACGAAACTTGTCTCCTTGATTGGCGTTAAAATTGAAAACTCCAAGGGCGCGGCTATTATCGTAGACGAAGGCGCCGATTTCGAACTTGCGAACTCGTTAGTTTATCGTAATGATTGTGGTTCCGAAGGTATTATTGCCAATAGCGGAAACGCGACTCTTGTCAATGTTACCGTTGCTAATAATACTGTTGAAGGTAATTTGATTTCGGGGACTGGAACTGCTTCCGCGAAGAATACTATCGTCGCTCTGAATAACTCTATCGCTGGTTTCACCTATGATGAAACATGTTATGTTAGCGCGACGGATAATCCGGGATTCATCGATGAAGCCAGGGACGACTACACTCTCGTTAAAACCTCCGACGCCGTTGATATCGGCGATAATACTTGCGTCAACTTGCGTTGCGGATTTGTCCTCGATTACGATTTAAACGGTGAAGAACGTTATGCGCTGGGCGGTACTATTGATGCTGGCGCTTTCGAATACTCGGTTCCTGCCGAAGATAGAGAAACGCCTTCTACCGTTGTTACTACGCTCGAAGATATTGTTGATTCCACCGACGGGGAAATCTCGCTCCGTGAAGCTGTTTCTTACGCCGGTTCGACATATCAGATCAAGACTGATTTGAATGAGGGCGACTACATTATTGATCAGGACGGCGTTAAGTACGAGCTCAAAAATGGAAAACTTGTTACCTTTGAAGGCGTCTCCGGGGTTCAGTCCGGTATGTACTACACGGTAGCGGGCGTGTTTATGGTCGACGCATATGGCGAATCGACTGCCCTTGAAGAAGATGAAGTTATTACGCTTGCGAATGGCGTTAAGGCTACTGTTGTTGGAACAAGACTCCTTTATGCGTCGGGACTTCCGGTTGATTCGGGCGTTGGTATCACGCGTGAAGATGGAACTGGCGGAACGCTTTCTTATGGCTCCGTTGAAGATTTCACGCGAAGCGCTCAAATTTCCGTCGCGTTGACGGCTGCTATGATTGATTCGTCAACGCCTGTTAGTACGTTTGACGAGGGCGAATACGTTCTCACTTATCAGTCGACGGGGACGTTCAAAGCGACTCTTAAAACCACTACGACTGACAGTTCCAATAATACGACGACAACCGAGTTTGAAGCTACTTTCAAACTTGTGGCTGGAACTGAATTCTCCTTCTTAGATTCCGACGGCGTCGCGACAGAAACCGCGAAGATCGCAACCTCAAGAAATGTTGATCTTGAAGACGGTAAGTACACGCTTGTAAACGATCTGACTGAAACGATAGACGGTAAATCCGTTACTATCTATGCGGCGGGCGCTCAACTTACGCTTACGAATGGCGTCTTTACCGACGCCGACGGGTACACTGTCGCTGTTCCGAAGGGGACTCAACTTTATTCGGCAAGCAAGTCGTTAGTCGTCTATCAGGCCTCTAATTTCAAAGCGGCTTCTCTTGTTGAGGGCGACGAAGTTACCGGTTCCGACGGTAAAATTAAACGCGTCGCCGCCGACGGTCTATCTTTATACGAAGAAGTTACGCTAGGTAAAGTCATTACGTTTGCCAAGGGACTTGAAGGTGGAACAATTACGCTCGACCGCGGCGCTATTACTCTTGAACGCGCCGTTACGATCGACGCGACGCTCAACGGCGGTCTGACGATCGACGCGTTAAATGCCGACCGCGCGTTCAACGTCAATACCTATCGTGAGAGCAGTTCTAACGCTACTGCCAATTTGAGCGGTATGACGTTGATCAACGGTTCTGCGACCGAGGGCGGTTTGATTTACGTCGCGGAAGGATCTAACTTGAAGTTGACCGATTCCACGCTGTCCAACGGATCCGCAACTTACGGCGGCGCGATCTACAACGCTGGTAAGACTACTTTCGAAGCGATTTCGAAAGCGACTGTGATTACCAATACAAACGCGGAGAATGGCGGCGCTATTTATAACGTCGGTTCTTTGACTGTTACTAACGCCGAAATCAATAATGCTGTAGCGTCCGAGAATGGCGGCGCCATTTATAACGCGGGAACTATTGGACTTGCCGGCGCTAAGATCAATAATTCTTCGGCTTCCGCCGACGGAGGCGCCCTTTATAATCTTGGCGTCGCGTCTGTCTCTAAGTCCAGCGAAATTACTGGAAATACCGCGGTGAACGGCGGCGCCATTTATAACGGCAACGTTTTGAACGTCGTCAATTCCACGATCAAAAATAACGAGGCTTCCGCTAAGGGCGGCGCCATTTATAATGCCGCTGGAAAGACCTCTTTGACGAACGCGAAGATTCTCGGGAACTCCGGAGTCTACGGCGGCGCCATTTATGACGCGGCGCAATTCTTTGCGACTCGTACTGTCTTTGCTGAAAATACTGTAGGAACAAACGGCGCGGCTGTCTATACGCTTGGTAACGCGACTATTGTCAGCTCTCTTGTCGAGGCTAATGGTTTGAAGTCGCCAAGTACCGGTAAGTACGTGTTGTACGCTGGTTCTAACGGAAAGATTACTCTTGTCAACGATACGGTCGCCGGAAACAAATACGGCGGCGTCTATGGCAAGAATGGTTCTGTTACTGTTTATAACTCGATTGTTGGCGACAATAATGGTAGAGATCTGGTTCAAGCAGCTAATCTGGACGTACAGTATAGCATGATCCAGAATACTACCGTCAACCTTGACGCGAATAATCCTGAGTACGCTCCGAATTTCAAGAGTTATAATGCCGACGCCGATTGGACTACGTGGTCGCTTATGCCGGCGAGTGGTTCCGCCGCTATCGACGCCGGTTCGGTCGATCTGGCGTACTACTATAACTTCAATGGCGCAAAGACTGCTTTGACGGTAGATTTCCTTGGAAATACGCGCATGGACGGCGAAGGCGTTGAGATCGGCGCTTACGAATCTGCTGAAGTTTCGGAAACTGTTTCCACCGTCGTCACAACGTTAGACGATATCGTGGATCCGACCGACGGCTTGATCTCTCTCCGTGAAGCGATTCGTTACGCCTCGGCGGGCGCCACTGTTGCCGATCGTACGGTTACTTTTTCAAGCGACCTCTTCCCGATTGTCAAGTCTGGGACTATTTATCTTGATGAAGATCTGCAAACGATTGTCGTTGGCGCGTCTGTCGTCGTTACGTCGCAATATACAGACGAGTTTGGAGATACCGGATACTACGATATTACGATCGACGGTTCGAAGTCGAACGCTCCGCTCTTCATGTTTGTTGATGGAGCCGACGCTGAACTTCGCGGTCTGACTTTTGCGAGTGGTCGCGCGACTGGCGAAAATGCAAGCGGCGGCGCGTTTATCATCCGCGGAGGTTCTGTCAGTGTAGTCGATTCTACGTTCACTGGTAACGTTGCCGATCGTAACGGCGGCGCGATCTATCAGACCGACGGTTCGCTCTTCATTGTCAACTCTTTGTTGTATGACAATAGCGCGAGCGCGTCTCGAGGATACGGCGGAGCGATTTGCATGTCCGGAGGTCAAGCGTTTATTTACAATACCACGATTGCCGCCAACGACGCGGCTGTTTACGGCGGTATTTTTGCAAACGACGGCCTGATTGTTCTCGCGAACTCGATTGTCGCTCAAAATGGCGGCGCCCAAAGCGTTGACGTCTACGCCACTAATATTGAAGCGACTTCGAACCTTATCGGCGCTATGGATTCTTGGCGTTCTGTCAACGGCTTGAATGGAAATATCGTAGGTACGCCGTTGAACGTTATGGATCCGCAATTTGAAGACGCCGCGAATGGGGATTTCCACCTTCAATCCGGTTCGTTGGCAGTCAATTCGGGCGTCAATGCGTATGCGTATGGCCCGGATGGCGTGCGTCTCAAGTATGACCTCGACGCTAACGAGCGTATTGTCGGCGGCGTTGTCGATATGGGATGCTTTGAATCCGGTATGGCCGATGTGCCTTCCACTGTTGTTACCACCTTGCAAGACGTTGTTGACCAGGAAGACGGGTTCATCTCGTTGCGCGAAGCGATCTCTTATGCGAAACAGTATGGCACACCGATTACGTTTGACCTTGGAGAAGATTACGAAGGCGATTCAACGATCTATCTCGACGGCGAGGCTATTGACGTTACTTCCAATTTGGTTATCGACGCTTCGAATTTGCCTGACGGTTTGACGCTTGTCGGTAGCGACGATCGTATTTTCAACGTGTACAAGAGCGGTTCTGTCCTCGAAGACGGAACTGTTACCAGCGAAGCCGGCGTTTTGACCCTTAAGAACGTCGCTTTGACTGGAGGCGAGGCTGCGCGCGGCGGCGCGATCTTTATGGACGGCGGCGAACTCAACTTTACCAACGTTCTGATATACGGTAACTATGCGCAGGAAGTAGGCGGCGCCATATATTCGACCGGTGGAAAAATCACGCTCCTTAACTCGACTGTGGCTGGCAATAACGCCGAAAACTATCAGGGCGTTTACTGCGCTGGAACTATTTCGTTGCAAAACTCGATTATCGCAGGAAATGCGACGGAAATGTCAGCCGCCGACTACAACTACGACTTGTATGTTACCGGTAAATTGACCTCTGTCGCGAGTATTGTCGGCGCTACTTCCACGACGCTTGCTAATGAATTCAACGACCACAACGGTAATACTTACGGTACTGTTGAAGCAATCGTCGATCCTGGTTTTAACGCGGCTGAATCGTTTGATTTCACCTTGAAACAGGATTCTATCGCGATCAATGCCGGTTCGAACCGACTTATTGGACGTCCCGGCTATTACGCTTCGATCTTGCAGACTGCCTCTAATACGACCGTTGTTAGGACTGATTACGCCGGAAATGATCGTATCGTCGGCGGAACTGTCGATATTGGCGCTTTCGAATTCCAGCTCGCGACGGAGGCTCCGTCCGTCGTTGTCAATACGCTTGAAGATGTTGTCGACCCGTTTGACGGTAAGATTTCTTTGCGCGAAGCGATTCAATACGCCGGTTCCTCCTATTATCTCGACGGCGTTATGACTCGCGTTGGACGTACTATCACGTTTGATCCGTCTTTGGCGAACGGCGTCATCGATTTGACTGAAACGCTGGTTATCGATAAATGTGTTACCATCGACGCCACCGATCTCGAGGGTTCGCTCACGCTCAATGCGGGCGCTGAGGAAGGCGAAGAATTTAACGCTGTAACGCTTGCCGGAGTCGCGGATTCTGTCGCTAGTGAAATTTGGCTTTGCGGCTTGACGATCACCGGCGGAAAAGCAACCTATGGAGCCGGCGTTTACCACTCTACCGGCGACGCCACTTTGATTAACTGCGTTGTTTATGGTAATGAAGGCGTTTATGGCGCGGGTATTGCGTCCGTCGCTAAGTCGTCGGAGAATTCCGATAATATTTTGTCGCTCATCAACGTAACCGTTACGAAGAACGACTCGACCGGCGCGTATGGCGGCGTATGGAGTATTGGTTCGCCTATGAACATCTCTAATACGATTATCGCTAAAAATACCGTCAATGGCGAAGACGGTTCCGACGTCTCGATTTCCTCGGTTGGAGTCCTTGCTTCTTCGATGATTGGTATCTCTTCCGAAGGTTTCTCGAGAACTTACGGAAACGTCGAAAATCTTATTGGAACGGCGAGTAGCCCGTATGATCCGGTTTTCACGGATTACGTTAATAACGACTTTACCTTGGCGCGCGACGCGAATGGAAGTATTTCGCCGGCTGTCAATAAGGGCGATAATACGCTCATCGCGTTGCCGGATGGTTCTATCTCTGCGACTGACGCCGCTAATAACCTTCGTATCATTGGCGGTATTGTTGATATTGGCGCTTACGAATCCACGATGGGACCGACTGAAATCCCGTCCACGCTGGTTACCACGCTCGACGACGTCGTTGATTCGAGAGACGGTTTGATCTCGCTCCGAGAAGCAATTTCTTACGCTAACAACTACGGGTTGGGCGATACTATCACTTTCGCGACTCGGTTAAGCGGCGGGACGGTCTACTTGAACGAAACGTTGACCCTTAATAACAATATCACGATCGACGCTCTTGCTAATGATACGGTCGGCATTACGCTGACTACCTCGGATTCTGTAAATGATCAACGAATTATTTACGTGGACGGCGGTGATATTAAGATCAACGGTATGACGATCTCCAACCGGAATTCTGAACGTCTCCAAAATGGTGAAACGTTGAATATCGATCAGGGTGGAGCGGTTTATCTGCGTTCTGGTTCGATTACCTTCTATAACTCGTTGATTTCCGATAACGCCGCTAAACAAGGTTCGGCGATCTATATCAATGAGGATTCCGATCTTGCGACTTTGACGCTTGTCAATACGACAGTCGTCAATAATACGCCGCTTGACGACGCGACTGATTGCGCCGCCATCTATAGTCCGCGTGGAACTCTCAATTTGTGGAACTCTATCGTTGCTGGTAATGGCGACGGTCAAGACGTCTATAAAGGGGCGATTAGAGATACTACCGATACCGTTGTGGTTCGCGGTTCAACCACTGACGTCGAGTTTGACCTGATTGGCGAAGAGGTTAGTTTTAAGGATGGCGACACGATTACCAAATACAATAGCTATAATACTGGAGGCAAACAGGAATATACTTATCAAAATGGTAGCTTCTATTATATTAATAAGGGATCCGTGATTTCTGTCGCGCTAGATGGAACTTACCAGGGTAAGGAAGAATATACCGTTACCTATAAAGGGGATGGGTGGTATTCGGGCGACGTTATATTCGACCTCGAGTGCGAGGCGGGCGATACCGCGACTCTCTACGACGCGTCGACTGGGACGACTTCAACCCTCTATTTCTACAATGGTAAATTCCATCGGGATTCGGCGGTAGGCGAAGTTGTTGCTTTTAAGGACGGCGATCAGCTAACGTTACAGGTCACTTCGTATTTTGAAGCGGGAGAAGATGGTAAATTATATCGTCGCGCCTATGTTCAGTATGGTCCTGTAACATATTATTGGGACGGTCGTATTTCTACTTCGTACCGGATAAACCCGATTTCAAAGGTTGAGATTGCTGAAAGCATTTTAGAAAAGTTGAGACAAGAGCTTGCTCAACAGACAACTTATACTAAGACGGTTAACGGCGTTGATATGACTTATCAGATTGACTCCGCGAACGTCGCGATTAGCGAGCTGAGCGCCTCTACTGATTCGGTATTTGAATTAGAGTTTAGTTATCTTGCAAATTATTCGTACTATTCTAAGAGCGGCGTTTCCGTTTTCAATTCCTATGTCGGTTTGTCCGATTCCCTCGGTTCGCTTGTTTCCGGAAACGGATCGTTTATCGGTACTGCTGGGAACGATTTGAGCGCTGAAACCAACAGTATGTTTGTTGATATCGATAATGGCGACTACCGCTTAACCGATAATGCTCTCGCGACAAACGGCGGTAATCTTAAGTACCTGAACGTGTCTTCGATTGACGGTACCTTCACTTCGAAGGATATCCTCGGACAGCCTCGCGTCTTCTATAAGACTATCGATATGGGCGCGTACGAAAATCAGACCTCGAAGGATTCGCCTGTTTCCTCCGTCGAAGGTACTTCAATTACGCTTACTGTCACAACTCGCGACGACGTTGTCAATCCTTCCGACGGCGTCACTTCCTTGCGAGAAGCGTTGACTTTAGCAAATCGTCTTGCCGAACGCGGTTATGACAATATTACGATTGAGGCCGCCGACGACTATACCGTGCGCATTGATAGTTCGCTTGGAACTTTAACGGTTGACGTGCCTGTTACGATTAACGGCAACGGTTTGACAATCGACGCCGACAAGTCTGCCGCTGGTTTGATTGTCAATACCGACGGTAAAGTCGTCTTGAGCGACCTTATCATCACCAACGGAGTGGGCGGCGACGGCGCCGGGGTTAAATTGCTTGGCGGCGAGCTTGTTTTGAACAACTGCTTGATCTATAACTGCGAAGCTACTGTTTCCGGCGGCGCGGTCTATGCCGCTGATGGAGCGACGTTGTCGTTGTACAACACGACGCTCGCTAAGAATGTTGCGGTTAAGGGATGCGGCGTTTATGGCGATAGTGGTTCAACCCTCAATCTTTACAATTCGATTGTTGCTCAAAATACGAGTTCCCTGGCCGCCTCTATTCCAACAGACGTGGTTGCCGATGGGGAGTTCTTATCGTACTACTCATTGATTGGCAACGCCGGAACCGCTTCCGTCGCGACTCGGTTTACCGATAAATCCATCAATTCTCAAATTGGATATGGCGTCGACAACGCGATTGATCCGGTGTTCATCAATGCGTCGAGCGGTAACTTCCGACTTCTAGCCACCGGTAGTCCTGCGAGGAACGCCGGTTCGTCTGGATATGTTTATAGCGTCGATTCGGTCGACTTGGACGGTAATGAACTTTACGAGTCTCTTTCGATTAGTATGGGCGCCTACCAACTCCGTTCGGAAACGCCTTCAACGATCGTTACAACTGCGGAAGATATTGTCGACCCGACCGACGGTTTGATTTCCTTGCGCGAAGCGCTTTCTTACGCTACCGACTGCGTTTCAGGAGCCGGTACTGGCAAGCTGTACAACGGAGTCTATGGAGCGGTTAACGCTATGAACAATAGTTCCGTTTACAGCGCGACTTATTACAGCCCGATTACTTTCGATCAAAGTTTGGCTGGTCAAACGATTTACTTGACGAGTCCGTTGACCCTCGACCGAACTGGCGGTACTGGTACTGTTTATGATTACCTTATCGACGGTTCTTCGTTGAGCGGTTACGCAAATGGCGGTGTGACGATCGATTGCTCCCGTATGAAAGTTGACGAAACCAGCTTAGGGAGAACAAACGCCGCGTTCTCAATTCAAGGAAAAGCTGATACGACCAATGGATATTACTGGTCGGTTGCACTTGACATTCGTAACGTCAAAATTGTTGGCGGCGGCGAAAGCGAAATTAATACGGCGTTTTCGACGAATAATTGGGGTATGGTGACTTTGCGGAATTGCTTGGTCGACGGTTTTAGGACGTGCGTCAGAGTTGCCGACAACGATTCCGACCAGGCCGGCGTCGCTCATATCTATAATTCGACGTTGTTAGGAAACATTGAGGTTGGCGGACCGATCTATATGTACAATACAATTTTGACCGGAAGCGCCAATATTCATGATACTGATAACGATCCGTCGTATCGTTACGTGTATGCGTACTCGTCCTTCATTTATTCGAGCGGCGGCTTGTATCGATTTGGCGGCGACACCACTCCGTCTGGACAGAACGTCAGCGATCAGTTCGTTGATTATGAAAACGGCAACTACCATCTTGCGTCCGGGTCGCTTTGTATCAACCGCGGAAGTAACGCGTATGTTCAAACGCTTATGCCGACTCACGCGGAAGCGGAAGTCGATATCGACGGTAATCCGCGTATCATTGGCGTCGTCGATATGGGGTGCTATGAAACTGCCGGAATCTATGATATCGCGTCAGTCGTTGTTACGACCGATCAAGACGTGGTTGATTATGCCGACGGCGTCATTTCGCTACGTGAAGCGATTAAGTATGCGCAACAGGGATTGGGCGGTTATACCGTAACGTTCAGCGACGATTTGGCCAGTTCGACGATTGTTCTCACGGAACCGATCTCGATTACCAGCGACGTCAAGATTAACGGTAACGGCGTAACGATTGACGGGGCTAAAACTGGTTCGATCTTTAACGTAGATATTGATAATCCGCAAGCGAATGTCGCCGATTTCTCGCTTACTAACATGACGTTGACCAATGGTTACACCTTGACCAACGGCGGCGCGATCAATATTTCGAGCGGTAACGTTTATCTGGCCAACCTTGATATTTACGGCAACTATGCGAGTAAATACGGCGGCGCGGTATACGCTCGCGATAGTGAACTAACCATCGTCGATTGCCGTATCGGAGGAAACAGCGCGACCTATTACGGCGGCGTTGTCAACGAGTTCGGCAAGACTGTTTTGACTCGTAGCTATGTCGCGGAGAATACCTCGATTATCGCCAACGCAAACGCTGATTTGTGGGGACGCGCGGCTGTCAACTACGTCAACAGCAAGAGCAACGTTGTCGGGTCGGTCGCCGATAATATCAAGTTGTACGACGGAGTCGACGACAACCGTGTTGGAACTGCAGAATCGCCGATCCAACCGTTTGTTAGCGCCGCGACTGGTAATCTGAACGTCAAGAGCGAATGGGTTATCGGTGGAGACACTACGACTGACGACGCGACGGAAGCGGTCGTTGACGAAGCGTTTGCTTTATTTGCCGAGGATGGTCTTGACGTTGATCTTGACGATGACCTTAATGGTTTTTTTGACGATCTTGATTTATTCTGATCCTGGATAAATGGCTGCGGACGTTCAAATGAGGGCGTCCGTTACGCCTTTTGAGGAATTTTTTCTAGTGACGGGTTGTTTTCCCGGGTTTAACGAAAGTTGAGCCCGGGATTTTTTATTCAGATTGTTGGAATGAAAGATTGTTTTTTAACGAATATTGGATTTTTAAAAAAAATCGTGAAAATAAGAATTTCTTTTTAAACTGGATAACCGGAATAGACGATATTCCTAGTACAAGAGGGAAATACAAAACGCGAAGCGGAAAGGATTTCGACTTGCGTTCCACTCTTCTCGCTGAAAAGGATTTCGGCGTAAACCTGAGTATTTGACGCTAAGAGGAATAGTTTGGAAAGGATTCCGAACTTGGATTAGCGCTTGCAAGGAATCCCCAGAGCCTTGCTTTTCCGTACGTTCCCAGGGGGGGAATAGTCCGGCGATTCGATTTAATCGGTCGTCGGACTTTTTTTATTGGGCGGAGCGTCTTGCTTGAGCGCGCGAGAAACTCGTTTAAGACCGTCAAGCGTAGCCCGAAAAATCGGGGTTTGCTTAAATAACCGTCGAAAAGTTGCGTCGTCAAGTCGTTCGACTGCGTCAAGTGGTATTTCGTGTGGAGACGTCTGTTCGAGCGATGCGTTCCACGGACATAAACGCTGACAGAGATCGCATCCGAAAAGTCGTCCGTCTAACTTTTCCGCAATGTCTGGAGGAATTTCATTTCGATTTTCAATTGTCCAAAAATTTAAACAACGTCGAGCGTCAAGCGTTCTATCGCCGACAATAGCGTTAGTTGGACACGCTTTTAAACATCTTTGACAGGTTAGACAGGCTTTACGCGCCTTTTCCGCGTTGAATGACGGCGTATTGTCTTGAACGTTTTGTACTGTGCGGAACTTCAAATATTCCTCTGAAGTCGAAAATCCGGTTAACTTGTCAAACGATTCAGACACGAGTAATTCGCCAAGAAATATTCGCGAACCAAGACCTGGCGCTATGAGAAGCGAATTTAGACCGATAAAACCAAGTCCCGCGGCTTGCGCCCAATCCTTTTCAAGCAGTGGCGCGGTATCAACGGCGACGCGCGTCGAAGCGTTTGGAAAGAATGCCTTGAAGAATGCTTCAAGCGATTTGAGTTTTTTTCGCAAAACATTGTGATAATCAAGACACGTTGCGTAATTTAGCGTTGTTCCGTATCTCGGATCGTCTGTATTGACGCTGAGTTCGGGTGAGTTTATAAGAGCTTCTGTCGCCTCGCGAGACTCGTTTTGAAGTTGCCTTTCTGTTAGCGCGACGATAATGAGCGTTTGCGCGTCGGGAAGAACCGAACGAGGAGAACGGCGTTTGTCTGGGTCATCGGTGAGATAGGGGAGATTAGCGCAATATCCTTTGCGAACGCGAGAAAGAAAAATTGGATAAGAATGAGCGTCGCCGACTGGCGCAAGACCAAAGGCTCCAAGTTGTAGTTCCGCTACTTTATTACGAAGTTCGAAATAAATTTGTGGGAAAACTCGCGTGTCTGGCGTTACTTCATTGCAAGAAAAAACAGAACCTTTCTCGGTCGCGCCAGGTAACGCGGCGAAAAAGGTTTCGTTCATGCGGGAATCGGAATAAAATTTTTTCGACGACATACTCGTCTGCTAGATTACATTGCGACGTTAGTTTGAGGAATACTTGCGCGTGTTACGCCTATTACCCTGTCTGTACAAGACCCCTCTAACGCTTGAAATGCGTCCATTTTTTCCGACGGTATGGAAACATACTTCCCGCCTTGCGCTCTTCCGCTTGCTTTGAGAACGTCTTTATCCTCTTTGGAATCTGCCTCCGATTGATCAAATGAACCAACTTCATGCGTGGTCGACGTGGGAGAAAAACCTAAATTGGTCGCTTCAGCAACGTCGCGCAGACTTTCGTCTGATTTTGATTTCTCAGCGGCGGGGGTACTTGAGGACCGGGAAGACTCTTCAGTCGATTCGGACGTTGACGAGGTTACTTCTTTCGAAGAAACTGTTACCGTTTCGGGATTCAATTTTACCTCGACATTGGCGTCGACTTTATCCGAACATGCGGACTGCTTGTCGACAATCGCCAAGTTGTCGGGTCGAATGACGTCTGGGAAGGAAAAGACGTTCAACCAAAGGCAAAAAACGACAAGGAGCGTCGAGAGAATAAAACCTGATATCTTAGCCATTTTCTCATCTCAATGTCACAAACGCTTCTTTTATGCGTCAAAAGACCGCCCTGAAAAACAGAACAATCTGCGACGCGATTTGCCATTATAAAATATGTTGAACGAACAGAAATCTCGCGCCAAAGGATAAGACTCTTATTATTAAGACCTTTCTTATAGCAACCAAATTTCTCTATCTCTTCTATATCGGCTATCTTAATATATGAAAACGTACCGTCAACTTATTTTTTAACTTTTTTAATAAGACAAAATGAAATGATTTTTGAAAAGGTAGTAATTGTATTAAAAATAACGATTCTTGAGTTCTATGGACGGAAAACCTGGATCTGGACTGGAATTTATTAGTTGGTCAGTCGGCGTCGCTTTTAGAAAAAAAACTGAGATAAAGGTTGTTGACGTCTAAAAAATGAACGCTAGAATAGAGAAATCATATCACTGGGGTATAGCGTAATGGTTAGCGCGAGTGGCTCTGAACCACTTAGTCGGGGTTCGAATCCCTGTACCCCAGCTTTTTTGTTTCTTGACTGCTTCGAGTCTTCAATAAACATTGTTTTCTTCTGTTTATTATTACTCTTTTTGCGGCGTCTTTATACGCTTGTTTGTTGCTTTGGTTTACATAAAATAAAAAATCCCCGGTTTGTGTAACCGGGGTTTTAATTCCAAACAAGCGCAAACCGTTAGTTCTCGCTTCACCACTTACGCAAGGAATCCGCTAGAATCAAGCGGCAGTGGCCAAAATACACTCTCTCCACCAAGCGCGTCTGCTACGCTTCGACATATTAAGGACTCCTTATGTGAACGAAAGGGAAAAAATTTACGCCGATCCGTAATCTTTAATAATAGGATCGATTGTGATGTTCAAGGAAGAATTGTTGCTTTTTCATCGAACTGTGACTCAATATAGCGCTTTAAAAAAAAAACACAAGTCAAAAATACACAATGAATGAATATTTTATCCGACTGTGTTTGTTTTGGAGGCGCTCGCGTCTATTTAAGAAATAAAAAACGCCGTCAGAAAAAAGACGGCGCGCATTACTCAGCAGAAAAACGTTTTTAAAACGTCCGCTTTAGAAAACGTCCAAATTGAAGTGCTTTCCTTCATGATAACGTCGAGCGGTCGGATAATAGTTTTGCCAAGCCGGATTGTAACCGGGAATACGCATATCGGACGCGCCAAAGTTATGAGGGTAATAACCATAGGGATAATTACGGAAACGCGCCCAATCTTGCGCTTCGCCTGTTGGGTTGGCAAAGGGGGAAGCTTGAACGATCTGGCGTTCGTTACCAATA
>CAYUUL010000021.1:0-39005 GCA_964447865.1 uncultured Planctomycetaceae bacterium
CAATCCATGAGACGTCGCAATTTCTCACAATAGTTCGCGAACAATTCGTACCGCCAAAACCGTGCGCGGAGCCGTAACGAATATCGAGTCCGTCAAAAATCGCGTCGTGAAGGTTCGAATGATTAACGACGTGTCGCATTACCGCCGCTTCAATCGAGTTATATATTTTGGCGGGATTTTCTTTCGAGTAAAACCAAACGCGTCCTTCTCCACGTTCGTAACAGAAATCGTCTTGCGCTTTGAGGTCATTTAGAGTCCAACGTTTGAACGCGGCTTTTTTACCGTCCAGGATAATGTTTCCGACGTCCGGTCCAAGTTGTAAAGAATCGACGTTCACCTCATCGACCTCTACGTTTGTAATTTCAATTTCGACGCCGTTTGGCAACGCGCCGAGCGAGACGGTAACACGGGCGTCAGACGCGGTTTTAGACGCTTCAAAAACGATCTCTTGCCGCGAAACGACGGTTTTTCCCTCGATGCTCCCCAAGATAACGGGCCCGTACACATCCCAAGGCTTCGACGCGGCCATGAGCGTCGCTTTAATCGTTATCGGCTCGCTTGCCCTGACGTCCATCGCCATGCGGTATTGACGTCCTTTTTCGATTTTAAAGGGCGCTTTAATCCATTGGATATGGTTGGACGCCGTTCCGCAATTTTCGCATTTGAAGAGATAAGTCTTTTTCCCGTTGGGAAGTTCTTTTATCGAGTAGTCGACCTTTGCGCCCGACTCCTGATGTAATCCCCATTCGTTCCCGCCAAGGAAGTCCCCCGCGTCTCCGACGACTTCAACGGACGCGGTTCGAGTCGCCCAAAGGTTCTCGCCCGTCTTAACCCACGCTTTTTCCTCGGCAAGCGAAACGGATCTCCAAAACCCAGGTTTTGAACCTTCGCCGTAACTTGTATAGGTAATCGGCTTACCCGGAGCTCCCGATCGCGGAGTCAAGCCTCCGCGCCAAACTTCTCCCGACTTAAATTTTACGACGTCGCCCGGTTGTAATTCTTGCGCGTCGGCCACGCGGTCAAGCGTTTTCCACGCGAGTTTTGGGGAAAGTCCAGACGCCTCGTCGTTTCCGGCGCGAGAATCGACATAGTAATCGGTAGCAAACGATTGCGGCGCCAACGAAAGAACGAGCGCAAACGCGGAAACCGCTAAAAAGCGCATATGTAAACTAAGGTGCGACGACATTGTTAAACCTCTGAGTTGTAAACTATTCCGTCATATTGAGCAATACCGCGAAAATATTCGCGAACGTTTTGTTCCGCCATTATACGCGACGTTATTTTTCGAATCAAGGCGCGCAAAATTCATAATCTCGAGGCGCAAGAAACAAAAAAACGCGACGGAATACCGCCGCGTTTCAGTCGCGTTAAACTTTGCTACGAATCATTTCGTTTTCTTAGACTCCTCAGACTCGTCCGCGCTTGAATCGAACGTCGGAATAAACGTTCTCGGCTCATTGGTCGCGGAAACGTCCTCCATGTTTCGCGTATATCGTCGAGTAACGAATTTCGACGGGAACGAGGGGGTAAGACCGGCGTCGTTCGCGGAAGTTGAATCGGAGACGCCGCGCCACCCCGAACCAGCGGCGGTTCTTATCGTCGGAACTTCGTTGACAGGCTCCGCGACCTTCTCAGCGACTTTCGCGGGTTGCAAATCCGTTTGCGCCACTGGAACCCAACCCAGCGCCCAATCGTCGTCCTGTTCAGACTCGGAGTCTTCGTTCTCCTGGACCTTTCGAGAGCCGGCCTTCGTTTCCTCTTCTGTATCCTCAACGGTCGTAATCGTCGGCAG
Organism: uncultured Planctomycetaceae bacterium; assembly: GCA_964447865.1. Classification (GTDB taxonomy): domain Bacteria; phylum Planctomycetota; class Planctomycetia; order Pirellulales; family Thermoguttaceae; genus RUG369. The sequence continues at coordinate 1,793 of CAYUUL010000021.1, forward strand.
GTCGTTATTATTTTCGACTTGCGCGTAAGGCGCCTGCTTTGCATTCGCTTTCAACCCTAAGACGGTCGACGGGACGTTCGAAACAGGTTTCTTCGCCCGAACGACTCGAGGCGTTTGCGCGACGTTTTGTCCTTCGTCGGCGTCCGACAACGGCATAGCGATTTTGGAGTCGACGTCCGTCGGAGTCTCGCTCGGCAAATCCAAATAAATCGGTTCATCGGAACTAATCGTCGCGTCTTCCGAATCGCTTGCCAAACCGTCCTCTGAACTCTCGGCCAGCGGAATCGCTATCTCTGAATCCTCGTTCGGTTTCAACGAAGCGTCGAGAGGTTCCGCCACAGCGACGTCGTCTTCGTCGTTCGAAACGCCCGGTATCGCGATCAAATCGTCGTCGGGGAGCGCCGCCGCGACGTCGTCTTTGTCGTTCGAAACGCCCGGTATCGCGATCAAATCGTCGTCGTCCGAGAGTTCTTCATTATCGTCGGCGACTTCAAAGTCGTCGTTGGCTCCCGAAACGCCCGGTATCGCGACCAAACCGTCGTCGTCCGAGAGTTCTTCATTATCGTCGGCGACTTCAAAATCGTCGTCCTTTAGCGCGTCGGAGTCGGTACTCAAACTGGAAGGCGCGTCGAGATACTCGTATTCGGCAAGTTGTTCCTGCTCGTCGAGCAACTCGATCGCTTCGGCGTTCGTAGAAGGTCGAGCGCCGACTTTCGCCAAAGACGCGCCGTTCTCGTCCCATTCGAGCGAGGATTCAAATTCCTCGGAATCGTCCGAATCGTCAAGCGCAAATTCATTTGAGGCAAAAGTTCGTTCAAACTCGGCGGTTCGTCCCAACGACGAACTACGCGCGACGGAAGGCGCGGACAAACCTGGGGTCGAACGCAACCCGTTAGCGACGGAATTCGGAGTTTGAGTCGCGGTTGGGCGAGCGTACGGAGAAGAGTTCTTCACGACGGCGCGGGACGGCGCTTGCCCGGCTCCACGCGACAAAATACGAGCGTACGTTTCAACCGGTTGATTGCGCTTCGCCAGGAGCTGATACTCCGGAGCTTCCCCACGAGCGCGCGCCTGCGCCTGTTCCGCGGCGCGTTCAGTTTTCACCGCTAAAATTTTCCTTGCGTCCGGAGACAAACCTTGCAAATTAAAAACGGTCTGTTGGAACCCTCCTGGATCCGTCTCGACAGATTGCGAAACGCTGTCGACAAACGCGAGCGTTTGTTCGAAGTTAGAGTCCGCGAGTTTCCCAACGGTGGCGCTAAAAGTACGCGCCAGGATATCGGCGCCCGGGTTTTTAACGTCGATAAAAGCGTCAAGCCGACAAACGACAAACGGCGTTCGATTGGCGTCTTCAGTGTACCGGGTCTGTAAAATAAGCGCGACTTCCCCGTTCAACGGGCGTCCAAAGGCAAGTCCGCGATAGTAACCGTTGCAATAAGCGATCGTGGTTTCCGCGTCCTGATAAAGGACCTGAATCGTTCCGACCGATCCGCTTTTCTCCCGCATCTCGTAGATTTGGTTTCCGCGATCAACCATAGTAATATCTTCGTATCCCATCGAACGCCAAAGTTCGACGACCGCGTTTGGATACGTTAGGAAGAAGTCGAAAAGTTCCGGATTACACCTTCCTCCAGCCATAGGCATACGACGATACAAGGTCGACGACGAAGTCAGTTGTTGGAGTTTCGCTTGCGCTTGCGAAGACAGGGAGTCCCATGGAATCTTCGCGAGAACCTCGCGCGCTTCATTGCGGTCGGTCGACGCCTTAGCCAAGGCCTCCGGACTCGGCGCTTGTCGTCCTTGCGGCGCGTACGAGCGATTCGCCTGGGCGTACTGCGCGCTCGAGTACTGCCGTTCCATCTGCGCGTTTTCGTATTGACGTTCCAGAGTCTTATGTTGGTTCGAACGCTTAAAGATCGGCGCGATTCCCAGGAAATTATTGCGTTCCGGCGACGCCTGCGATTCCTGGCGTTCTGGTTGACGTTGGAACGGCGCGCTCATAAGTGGTCGACGCGACTGATCGGACGAATCCGATCTGTTCCATAATCCCGAGAAAAAACCTTTTGAACTCGAAGCGCCCTGAGCCGCGTTTTGTTGCGTCTGTTGAGCTTGTTGAGCCTGCAACTGAGCTTGACGGAGCCGCGCCTGTTGTTGAGCTTGCTGTTGAGCCATTTGCGTTTGTTGACGCGCGTAAAGTTGACGTTGGTATTCTTCTTCTGCAGTCTGCCGACGTTGTTGTTGAGTCTGCATATACCGAGAATTTGCCGCCGCGGACGCCGCCGAGGAAGCGGATTTCGTCCCCAACCCGAGTCCATACGAGGCCGCCCAAGACGCTTTCGCGCCGCCAAGAGTCGCCAGTCCCAGCGCGATAACAATCGACAACGAACACGCGCCGGAAGTCGCGCCGAAATGAGCGCGCAATGGGCGACGTTTTTCGCGATATTCCGGGTCTTCGTTACGTGCCATACTCAATCCTTTGAAATTGTATTCGACAAAATCTACGCGCATTCCGAGCGCGGGTCATACCGTCCATCCTGAACTCGACAGTACCGTATTAGCTTTATCGTCACATTCTCGTCAGAAGAACAGAACTATTTCATATTTTCAAAACAAACCAAACTTTCACTACAAAATACAAAAAAACGAAAACACGGTTTAAAAAAATAGTCTAAAGGCGATTGAAAAACGCTAAGAACGAAACGTTTTTCTAAGAATTTTATTCGAGAAAACGCCGGATTAACGCGAAAATTATTCTTTACAAGAAAGGCAGAGGTACGATAATACATAAGATTTAAGCGACGGGAAAGTTTCCACGATTCAAAGTTTTAAACAAGTTTGCGTTAGATAAAAATCTGGAGTCGTTGAAACTTTTCGCTAAACCTGTCGTTTGGATGTAAAAAGGACTTTTCGTCGAGCGATCGCACGCTTCTTTCGGCATGAGGCGCATCGCGGAGAGCGTAAGATTGCGTTGTTATTTTTGATGTTGGGAAAGAAGGTTCCTGTATATGTCAGCCACTATGAAAAGGCGCCAAGGCTTCACCTTGGTCGAACTCCTGGTCGTTATCGCGATCATTGGTATTTTAATCGGTCTGCTCCTTCCCGCCGTACAAGCGGCTCGCGAGGCGGCTCGCCGTATGCAATGCACAAACAATCTTAAGCAGCTGTCTCTCGCGGTACAGAATTATCACGACATTAATAACGCTCTTCCGGCAGCTCGAGCCATGCTCGGTCAATGTGGAACGGCGTGGAACTGCGGTACGTCCATGCAGGGAACGGCGGGAGCGTTTGGGGCGGCCTGCGTCTTACTCCCCTTTATTGAACAAAACGACACCTGGAACGAGTTGATCAACTGTACAAGTTCCACGTATTCTCCTCAACTCCAACTTCCCTGGTCTTCCGGAACGTACGACGTCCTTGGAACGGTCATTACCGCGTTCCTTTGCCCTTCCGACGGTAATTCCAACCAAAAATCGACCGACGGTCACGAAACGGGTCGTCTCAACTATATGACGTCTCGCGGCGACTCCCTTTGGAACAACGCGCGCAACCCGGTCGACGAAAGCGATTCCGTCGCGAAGACCGCTCACCGCGGTATTTTCTGGGTCGGCGAATTCCCGAACATGTCCACCGTGACGGACGGAACGTCGAATACGATCGCGTTCTCCGAATGCGTATCCGCAGTCAATCAAGGCGGCAAATCGATCAAAGGCAACTTGTTCCAGGTATCGTCGATGTACGACGGCAAATCTCGTCCTGGTCCGTGCCTCGCGATTAAGAGCGGAACGGAATCGACGCAAGACAGCTTGACGGGCTCCTGGCGCGGTCAACGCTGGTCCGACGGGCGCGTTCTCGTCGAAGGATTCACCACGGTTCTTCCTCCGAACTCGCCGTCCTGCACGTACAGCACCGACGACGGCTGGGGTTGCGCTTCCGCGCAGTCGAATCATAGCGGCGGGGTCAACGCCGGCATGCTCGACGGTTCCGTTCGTTTCGTATCCGATACGGTTGACAGCGGCGACGCTTACGATTACGTCGTGAGTTCCGGCAAGAGCCCTTACGGAGTCTGGGGGGCCATGGGTTCCGCGCAAGGCGGCGAAACGGTCTCCATGTGAGCGTAGCGTTTCGTTTGGCAATAGCGTCAATAAAGCGAAACGGTTAATAAAAATTTCGGACGTCGAGCAATTCGGCGTCCATTTCTTTAGAACGTAACGTTTCTTAAAACGCTTGACAATTCAGTTCTATTTCCCCGCGGGACTCGCGGAACAATCACGCGTTTAAAGCGTTCGTTTAAATTGATAATAACCAGGATACAGATATGAAAAGATTTTTACTTCTCGCGTTTGTTTGCGTTTGCGCAGTCGCGCTTGGTTGCAGTAAAGGCCCCAAAAAGCCCGCCGATTTACCGGCTCTTAACCCGACGACAATCACGGTTACTTACGACGACGGCGAAGCGGTGGCCGACGCTCAAGTCGTTCTTCGTCTCGCGCAATCGAACGGCGGACGCGTTTGGAACGTAACCGGCGTAACCGACGCGACCGGTAAAGCGACCATGATGACGGACGGAAATTGGGAAGGCGTTCCAGCCGGCGATTACGAGGGAATGGTCACCAAAGAAGTCTCGGAATTTGAAGAACCGGAAACGCCGGGCGGCAGCGCCACGCTTAAGAGCGTCACGCGCCTTGTCAAAACCCAATACAATAATCCTCACGATTCCGGTCTGACCGCGACCATTCAATCGGGTTCCAATCAAATAGAATTCAAAGTTGGCGAAAAGATCGAAGAAAGCGTTAAGTTGCTGTAAGTTCTCGCGACATTTTACAGCGTCAGACATTCCCACATTGTCCTCGCGCCAATAAGCCGTTCCTTTATAAGATAAGATACAGGAACGGTTTTTTTACTTTCAAAACCCCGAACTTTCAAAGACCATAAAATCGTAACGGGCATGGAAAGAAAACAAAAGTCGTTTATTTCCAATGGAAAATGAAGCGGCATAAAAAACGCGAATAAGAGGCGTCGTTTTTACGAAACTACCGATTCTCATTTTACCGACAAAGTTACCCATCCCCCCCCCTTCAGCTTGACAATGTAGGGAATTCATATAAAATTCAGAAATTCGACGAGTTGTCGTCGAATGTAAAGGGACGTGCAGTCCGCCTCTTCGGGGACGCGTTTGCTTCGCGTTTTGTCGTCGCGAGAGGTCCGCTTTGCAAGAAAGAAATCGGTCGTATCGGCGCCGTTCGCCATCCGAACGACGCCGCGGTAGTCACATTAACGCCAAACAGCTGGAAGCGCCATGGTAAACTTTCTCTGTTCGTCAATCGGTAAGAAACTGATAATGAGCCTTAGCGGCTTATTCCTGCTAATTTTCCTTTTACTGCATCTAGCGCTTAATTTAGCGGCGCTGATCTCCCCGGACGTTTATCGTTTCGTGTGCGAGTTCATGAATACGAACCCACTCGTTCAAGCGATGGTGCCCGTGCTGGCCGGCGGTTTTGTAATTCACATTCTTTTCTCGATATTTGTAGAATTCAAGAACTGGACAGGTCGTCCCCGCGAAATGCGTTACGCAGTCGCCAACAAATCCAAGGCCACGTCTTGGGCGTCTAAGAACATGTTCGTGCTCGGCGTCATTGTAGTTCTTTTCCTTCTTCTTCACCTTGTCAATTTCTGGTCGCATATGCAACTTGCGTCGTGGATAGGCGGCGAAGAAAAGGATCCTTACGAACTCGTCGTTAAGACGTTCCAATGCCCCTGCTACTGCGTTCTGTACATAATCTGGTTCGCCGCGATCGCTTATCACGTTTCGCACGGCGTCTGGAGCGCATTCCAATCGATCGGTCTGAACAACTCGAAATGGATTCCGCGTCTCCAATGGCTCGCGAAGTTGTACGCGATTGTCGTATTCCTCGGCTTCACGCTCGTTCCGCTTTGCTTCCTTTTTGGAATTTGCGGTTGAGCTTGAAAAAACTAACCTCGGTCTAAACTTAACCAAGTTTTAGTTTCTGCAATCAAACAGCCGACGCTTTATCGGCGCTCGTCGAACCAAGTTCGTTTCGCGCCAAAGCGTTCACAATATAAGCGAATAAAAGTATAGATCATGTCTGAAATCAAATTGGATTCGAAAATCCCAGAAGGGCCGTTAGCTGAAAAGTGGACACGTTATAAGGGTCACGTCAGAGTCGTCAGCCCCGCCAACAAACGCAAGCTTGAAATCATCGTAGTGGGAACCGGTCTTGGCGGCGCGTCCGCGGCCGCGACGCTCGGCGAACTTGGCTATAAAGTCAAAGTATTCTGCATATCCGACAGTCCTCGTCGCGCGCATTCGATCGCGGCGCAAGGGGGTATCAACGCTGCGAAGAATTACCGCAACGACAACGACTCTGTCTTCCGTCTTTTCTACGACACCATCAAAGGCGGCGACTTCCGAGCGCGCGAAGCGAACGTTTACCGTCTCGCTGAAGTCAGCAATCTCATTATCGACAAATGCGTCGCTCAAGGCGTTCCGTTCGCGCGCGATTACGCGGGTCTTCTCGCGAACCGTTCTTTTGGAGGCGCGCAAGTTTCCCGTACGTTCTACGCTCGCGGTCAGACCGGACAACAACTTCTTCTTGGAGCCTACGCGTCCTTGAACGCGCAAATCGCGGCCGGCACGGTCGAATCGTACAACCGTCGCGAAATGCTTGACCTCGTTATCATCGACGGCAAGGCGCGCGGTATCATCGTCCGCAACTTGGAGACCGGCGAAATTGAACGTTACGGAGCGCACGCGGTCGTTATCGCGACCGGCGGATACGGGAATACGTACTTCCTGTCGACGAACGCGATGAACAGCAACAGTTCCGCTGCGATTCAATGCTACCGCAAGGGCGCGCTTTTCGCGAATCCCTGCTTCGTACAAATTCACCCGACGTGTATTCCGGTTCACGGCGAACAACAATCGAAGTTGACGTTGATGTCCGAATCCCTTCGTAACGACGGACGTATTTGGGTTCCGAAAAAGAAGGAAGACGTCGAAAAGCTCCGTAAAGGTCAAATCAAGGCATCTCAGATTCCGGAAGAAGATCGCGATTACTATCTTGAACGACGTTATCCGGCGTTCGGCAACCTGGTGCCGCGCGACGTCGCGTCTCGAGCGGCGAAAGAGCGTTGCGACGCGGGCTACGGCGTGAACAGCACCGGTTTGGCGGTTTTCCTTGACTTCTCGGAACCGATTCAACGTTTGGGCGAACAAACGATTCGCGAACGATACGGCAACCTTTTCCAAATGTACGAAAAGATCACCGACGTCAATCCTTACAAGGAACCGATGCAGATTTTCCCGGCGATTCACTACACGATGGGCGGTATTTGGGTCGACTACGAACTTATGACGACCATTCCTGGTCTTTACGCGATCGGCGAAGCGAACTTCTCCGACCACGGCGGAAACCGACTTGGGGCGTCCGCTCTTATGCAAGGTCTTGCCGACGGCTACTACGTGTTGCCAATCACGATCGGGAACTACCTTTCTCACGAGATTCAAACGCCTAAGACCGATACGAATCACCCGGCGTTCAAAGAAGCTGAAGACGCGGTCAAAGCTCGAATTAAGAAGATTCTTTCGATCAAAGGCAAGCAGCCGGTCGACGAACTTCATAAGAAGCTCTACCACATCATGTGGGAATACGTCGGTATGGCGCGCAACGAAGCCGGCTTGAAGAAAGCGCTTAAGATGATCGCCGAACTTAAGAAGGAATTCTGGTCCGACGTCAAAGTGACCGGCACGAACGACGAATTCAATCAGGAACTCGAGAAGGCGAATCGTTTTGTCGACTTCCTGGAAACGGCGAAACTCATCGCGCTCGACGCGCTCAACCGCACCGAGTCTTGCGGCGGTCACTTCCGCGAGGAAAGCCAGACGCCCGAAGGCGAAGCGCAACGTAAAGACGACGAGTTTATGTATGTCGCCGCCTGGGAATATACCGGCGAAGACAAAGATCCCGAACTGCACAAGGAACCCCTGGTTTACGAAGAAGTTAAAGTCGCAACGAGAAATTATAAAGACTGATTTCTCATAGCGCGTCGTTTGTACTTTCCGTAAATCACCCCAATCAAATAAGAGATCGCAAAAAGATGAAATTCACTGTTAAGGTTTGGCGTCAAAAGAACGCTAAGGCGAAAGGTAAGTTCGAAACTTATCAAGTCGACGGCATATCTCCCGATACTTCGTTCCTTGAAATGCTCGATATTCTCAACAACAAGTTGATTCACGAGGGCAAAGAGCCTTTCGCGTTCGATCACGATTGTCGCGAAGGCATTTGCGGCATGTGCTCGCTTTATATCAACGGACGTCCTCACGGTCCGGACAGCGAGATCACGACGTGCCAGCTTCACTGCCGTAAGTTCAAGGACGGAGATACGATCACGGTCGAACCATGGCGTTCCGCCGCGTTCCCGGTCATTAAGGACCTGGTCGTGAATCGTCACGCGTTTGACGAGATTCTGCAGGCGGGCGGATTTATTTCGACCACGGGAATCGCGCCCGACGCCAATATTATTCCAATTCGCAAGCAAGACGCAGACGAATCGATGGACGCGTCCGCGTGTATCGGTTGCGGCGCGTGCGTCGCAACTTGTAAGAACGGATCCGCGATGCTTTTCGTGGCCGCGCGAGTTTCCGCGCTCGCCAAGTTGCCGCAAGGTCGCGCTGAAGCCGCTAAACGCGCTAAGGCCATGGTTGCCAAAATGGACGAACTCGGGTTCGGAGCCTGTTCCAATACGGGAGCGTGCCAGGCCGAATGTCCGAAAGGCGTTTCCATCGCTCATATCGCTCGCTTGAATCGCGAATTCCTACTCGCGAAACTTCAAGACTAATTACCGTTTGGTCTTGACATTGATAATCGCGCGGTTCATTCGTTCGAACGACTGACAGTACGTTTGAACCGCGATTTTTCAAAGCTGTTAAAGTAGCCTTTTCCCCATTGTGTCGTTTTGGGAAAGGCGGTTCCCTATATGTTTTTTTGGAGACGCCAAGTGTTGTCTAAATTTGGAACCAAAGTCGCCGCGCTTGCCTTAGTTGCGGCGTTCTGTGTCTGCGCGTGGCAGGTCGCGGGCGGAGCAGTTCAAGAAGCGCCCGTCGCCGACCAACCCTCAGTTGAAGTTGTTGAAACTACCGAAGTCGTCGTTGAAGGGACAGATCCCGCGGCAGTAGAACAAGCGGTAGAAGAAGCAGTCGCGGAAGCCGCCGCGGAAGCGCAACAACCGGAAAAGAAGGCCGAGCCTACCGGCGCTTGCAAGTACCTTTCTAAAGTTTTCGTCACGCCTTTTGGCAATATTCTGTTCCTCACATTTTTGGTCACCGTCGTCGGTTACCTTCTTGGTAAAATTGAGATTTGCGGTTTGAGCCTCGGCACGGCGGGCGTCTTCCTTATCGCGTTAGTTTACGGACACTTTGGATTCGCGAACGATTCCTATCTTCACCAAATCGGTCTCGTAACGGTTGACGAAGCCAAGATGAAGGCGGCCATGAAGATCATTGGCGATCTCGGCTTGCTTTGCTTTGTAACGAGCGTCGGTTTCATCGCCGGTCCGAAATTCTTCGCGAACCTTCGCCGCAACGCGAAGTCGTACGTTATTCTTGGCGCCGTTATTATCGGCACCGCGTCGATTTCGTGCTACGTTCTTATTAAAACGACCAACGTCGACGCCGCTATGCTCGTCGGTATTCTTTCCGGAGCTTTGACGACTACGCCAGGTTTTGCGGCTGCGAACGAAGTTCTCGGGAACGCGAGCGAAACGCTTATCGGCGCTTACACGGCCGCCGGCGTTCTCGATCCGTCTCTCGCGCTTGACGCGGCTCGCGAACAACTCGTCGATCGTTGCACGGTCGGTCACGCGATCGGTTATCCGTTCGGGGTCGTCGGGGTTGTGCTCTTCGTTCAAATCGTACCGAAAATTCTTCGCGCGAATATGACGGAAGAACAAAAGAAACTCCATGCCTCGGAAGAAGCCAGCGTAGAACGTAAATTGCCTGAAAAACTAATGGAACTCGATCCGATTGGATTTGGTCCTTTCGCGCTCGCGATCATTCTCGGCATTCTGCTTGGCAAAGTTTACATTCCGCTTCCTGGCGGCGCGAACTTCTCGCTTGGCAACACCGGCGGCGCGCTTCTCATGGGCTTGATTCTCGGTCACTTTGGACACGTTGGTCCGATTAGCATGAAGATTTCGAGCGACTTCCTGAAGTCCTTCCGCGAATACGGGCTGGTGTTCTTCCTTATCGGCGCGGGTATCCCGGGCGGCAGCGGATTCGTAGAATACGTTAGACAATACGGATTCATGCTCTTCATCTACGGCGCGATCATGGAAATCATTCCGATGATACTCGGTTACCTCATTGCGCGTTACATTATCAAGCTGTGCATGCTCAACAACCTCGGCTCCATTACCGGCGGTATGACCTCAACTCCGGCGCTTGGCGCTCTTATCAACGTGGCGAAGACCGACGACGTCGCGGCCGCTTACGCCGCGACTTATCCAGTCGCGCTGGTTCTTGTCGTGTTGGCCTCGCAGTTCCTGGCAATGCTGTAAGGCCGTCGAACATGAACGGTTTTTCCGTTCATACTTAGCAATAAAAAAGCGTCGCGTTCTCCCAATTAACGCGGCGCTTTTTATTTTGTCCCAAACGTTCGACTCGAGCGCTAAACAATCGCGTCAAACAAATTCACTTTTCGAAGTCCTATTTCACGCGTAACGGCGCAAAGCGCGAATCGCGCGCAGGTTCGCAATCTTCTTTCTTCCGATAATCATCTCGTCTAAGCGTCCTTCGCGGCGTTCTAAATCGAAGCCCCTACGTTTCTACCGTTCACGTTAAATCGTAGTCATGCGAGCACGGCGAAACGTTATCATAGTCGTTGCTCAAACGCGTCGGCATACCGTAAAGTAGAGGTCGCGTCGAGTCCGCAACTCTTTTCATTACCTGGCTACGCGCGTTATTTGCCTATAAAACAAGACGTAAAAAAAGCGTTCCGTTCGCAGAGCCCAAAAGCTACTCGAACAGAACGCCAAACGCTTAAACGCTTATGAGAAAGTTAGTCGTCCGCAGTCCGCGCGTCAACGCGACGCGGCTAACCGCGAGCGACTCGTCGTCGCAATTCAACGCGGTGCGACTAACGACTCGTACATGAGTCCGACTTCAAGTCGAATTTGTTCAAATTCCTTAGGATCGGAAATATAACGGGTTGAGTACCGACCGCACCCGCAATTCAACGGCAAGTAATTCAAGGCGCGGTTGAGAACTTCTTCCGCGGAATCTCGCGCAATCGTATTTGGCGACGTACATTCTTGAATCGCTCGACGAAGTCCGACAAGCCAACCGGCGTCCTCCACGCCCTCGCGCGCCTGTTCGGAACGAATGGAGTCTAATATCTCGCCAGGCATTCCAATGAGATCGCCCGGATAAAAGACATACCCGTCTCCGTTCGGGTAGCGCACATAGTATTGTACGCCCGGAGCGTCAGATTGTGAAATGTAGAGGTGCGAAGCGGAATAGAACGGATTGCAGGTATACCAGGTGGCGCCCCAAAATTCGTATTTCTCGGCGTCGCGCGCAACGCACGTATACGGCAACAGCCGTTCGACGGCGCAAAAAGGAGTGTCCAAACACATTTGTCCGTCCGTCGTCCACCAAATTCGCCCATTCGCGTCGCGAATTTTCTTAAGCGCGCTTTCGCCGACTCCGCCGTAATGTCCGACGCCCCAGACGTCGATATATCCAAGCCACTCGGGCACAAAGACCCATGTGCTCGAATAAATCGGGATTTCCGGATCGACTTCGTGAATCATGTCGCAGAGGGCTTTCATTTGCGCGATGATTTCAGGCTTGGAGTAGAACGGCTCGTCGGAGATATATAAGACTAAATTCTTCGCCCAGCCCTTCTCTTTCATGTGGTTCCAATATACCCTCAACTTTGCCTGATACGCGCGTTTGTATTCCGGGCGCAACTTAGCGCGATCCGCGCCGTCGTAGGGCCATTCTCCGGGATACGGTTTTTCCCCTTCAACTTCCTTTGGAGGAACGCCCCAGCCAAAGAGATAGAAATCGTACGGCATGTAGACGGCTTTTCCGCCAAGCTCGTCAAAAAATCGAGACGCTTCTTTGTCGTATTCGATCCAGTCGACGTCGACGCGTCCGGACGCCTTGTCATACGAGAAGACGGGCGAAGAAACCAAGGCGTCGGGGCTCAACTTTCGGTCGAGTAATTTTTCGCTGATTTTAAGCAGTTTCCCAGCACGGTCGCCCTTTCCAAAGAAATCGGTAGCCACGCGAGCGTCGTAAGTACCGGTAATGCGGGTCTTGGGAGCGGTAAAGTTCAAGACGTTGACTTCGTAGGGGATCTCCAATTTCTTTCCGTCTTCAGCGGTAAGGGTAACGACGCCCTTGTAGTAATCCGCTTTCGTATCGGCAGAGGTTCGGAAGCGGAGCCAAATAGCGCGCGTTTTCCCTTTGCTCAACGCTAAGTAACCGTCGGCGCCGTCCTTTGCCAGAACCATGGAATCGTTCCAATTCGCGGGATCGACATTGTCCAGCGCGGAACCTGGTTCGTGAGTTTTCGGACAAGAGGCGGTCGAAATCGGGACGAGCGGGTCCGGCCACATGCCGATCCATCCGTCGCATCCTGGGCTTGCTTTTGGGAATTTGCGCGTCTTCGCGGGAGTTCGCTCATTGTAATAACTGGACGGGTAGTCGACGAGTACGTTTCCTACGGCAAAGACCTCTGGAGCGTCCAACTTACAATCGGGGTAGGACTCGGCGCAAGGGGCCGACGCGTCGATTTTATATCGCCCATCCTCGTCAAACCGCAAGGCGATTTGCAGGGTTTCTTCTTCCTCGCGCGCCAACGCGCACATAGCGCAAGACCCCGGCTGACCGTCAGATTGCAATAGATCAAATTCTTCGGCGGAGAAAGTGGAGTCTTCAAACACCTTCGCGACAGCGGGAACCTGGAACGCGCCAGACTTTCCTCCATAAAACGCTACCGGCGAAGCGGAATCGACCGGCACGACAAAGACGGAATCGTATTCAACCGCGCCGTAAGTATCGCTCGTCAAGTGAATTTCCACGGTATCGGAATCAGAAGCCGAACGCAAGATTCTACAATTAGACTTCCAATTTGTTTTTCCGGAGAGGCTTTTACCCAGCGAAGTCATCCCGGCGTTCGAGAGCGAACCGTCCGCCTTATGCCAATGCATATGCATATCATAAGGGCCTCCGTCCGAGTCGACGCACATAGCAAGACCGAACAAGTAGGAACGATTCGGTTCAACTTTTAAAGTTCGTCTCCACCCTCTCCATCGCCTGGGCGCGGGCTCTTTAACTTCAATACGTAAGGCGCGCGCGCCAAGCTCGGAGACGCCCGGGGAGACAATCGAATAAACGACGCCCGGTTCGTCTTGATCCCGAACCCATCCAAGGCCGTCGGGATTCTCTTTTTCCTTCAACGTTTTCGGATCGACGTTTTCAAAATCGCCGTCGCACAAAATATTCCGATCCGCAATAAACTTTGGCAAATAAAGAGAACGAACGTTGAAACCGTCGTTATCATTCGCTCGTTCGGCGTTTGTCGTCTGCATCATTGTTCCGGGAAACGCTTGATTGGCGACGTGCCCGCCCGACTTTTTCGCTTCTGAATTCTTTTCGCGTCTTGGCTTCGTCTTTTCAACAATCACAAAGTGGTTTTTGGCGCCGGCGACGACATTCGCGGAAAAGAAAATAGAATCGGCGTAAGAATCATGCGCGACCGGCTGTCCGTTAAGGTCAAGCGTCTCGACGTCGTCGGAATTCAAGGAACGGCTCCAACGCGTCGCAAGAGGGCCGAGCTCGAGGTTTATCAATCGTTCGCCGTCCGCGTTTGGCGCGTCGTCCAAGCACACGAGAACGTAACGCTTACCTTGAATATTTGTCAACGCGTTCGGGTCAAACGCAGAGGAGCCTTTCCCATTGGAATTCGGGCATGGATAGACGTTTGGCAAAACCGAAATCGCAATTTCTTTTTCGATTTTAACATTGTCCGATAGAGCGATGCTCGCAACCGGCGAGGCGTTTCCATTTTCGTCAAGGAGCGAGAGCGACGCGGCGTCAAACCAGGCGGTTCCCGAACCGTAAAGCACGGTGCCGTAAGAAAGTAAGTTAGCGTTTTCCGGAACGGTAAATTCGATGGAAACAGTGGTCCAATCGAAATCTGAAGCTTTAGGAACCAGGAGCATCGGGGAGGAAATCATCTCCTTTTGGGCGTTTCCAATGTGCACATACCAACCGACGGCTTCGGCGTCGAGGTTCTTTCCGCGCACTTTCGCCTCGAATCGATATTTTGCGCCCGACTTTACCGCGATTCCAGTCTGCCGCGCGGCAATCCACTTTTTAGCGGAACCGGCGGGGACGTCGCAACGAACGCATTTCGCGCCGTCGGCCGGCGTTTCATCCGTCCAGGTTAGAAGTCCGTCGCTTCCCGAAAGATCGAACGTCCAATTATTCGGGATTGAATAATCGCCCGTTTCAAAGCTAAGATTGTCAGGAAGTCGACTAAAACGATCGAGGCGATCCGGATTAGGATACGCGAGAGCGTTGCCCGCAAAAACGTAGTACGTTCGTTTGGAACCGGCGGGAACGGTCACGGGAAGAGTTAACGAGCGCCCTTCCCCAATCGCGCCCCTATCTATAAACTTTCCAGTCGAGTCGGTAATATTGAATACATATTCCACGCCGTCAGTATCCGCGACGCGAATCGACTGAGCAAGTTCGTTGGCAATTGGCAAAGCGCCTTCAACAGGCGCGTCGGCGGAACCGGCAATCGGAACGGTAATCGGAGACTCGCTGTAATCGTCGGAGGTCTTATTTTCGACGACGAGAGGCAAAGCGCGCGTCCACGATCCGCCTCCGGAGCGGCATAGTTGTTTGGTGATTTCAGCGGGTTCCGCACCCAAGCATGGAACGGACAAACACAGAAGTGCAATAGCAGTTAGTATATTCAATCGTCGCATTTACGTTTCTCCTAGGTTATCTCGCGGCGAACGAGCTGATCGAACGCTCACGGCGTTATTATACCGCTAAGTTATCAACGATTCAACAAAAATTACCAAACGTTCTCACCGTTCGTCCAGGACGACAAACTCAATGGAGTCGGAACGTTCGAAGGCGCATCTGAGAAGGTCGATATTTGCTTTTCTTGCGTATACGCGTTTTAGAGACGGACATTCGTCAAAGGCTCGCGGTCCAATAGAACGCAATCCCGCGGGGACGTCGATCACGCGCAAAGCCTCGCAACGCGCAAACGCGCCCGAACCAATTTTCACAAGCCTGTCCGGCAACTCGATTTTTTCAATTTTAGAACATCCGGCAAAAGCTTCCGCCCCAATGTAATATAGACTTCCGGGCAATTCGATACTTTTAAGGGCCGAACAATTTGCGAAGGCTTTTGCGCCGATTTTAACCAACAACTCGGAAAACTCGACGGAAACGAGCGAATCGCAATGAAAGAAAGCGCCTTCGCCGATTTTTATCGACTTATCCGGCAATTCCACAGACTCTAAGGCTCCGCAATCCGCAAACGCCCACGCGCCAATTTTTGCGAGTCCAACGGGGAATTCAACCGACTCAAGAGCGTCGCACTTGTAGAAGGCCCAACTTCCCAATTTAACGAGACTCTCCGGTAATTCGACATTCGTAATCGACGAGCAACCGAAAAACGCGCTGTCGCCTACTTTAACCAACCCTTCAGGCAATTCAATCGATTCCAGTTGATCGCATCCGGCAAAGGCGTGGTCCTCAATTTGTTTAAGTCGACAAAAGGTTTCGACGGTCCGTAGCGAACCGCACCCCAGAAAGGCGTTCGAGCCGATTTTTGTCATGGTCTCGGGCAATTCGACAATCTCTAGTTTAACGGCTCCTCGACACGCGTTTGGTCCAATCTGCGTAACGCCCTCGGGAATCGTCAAAGAAACAATCGACTCCGACGCTCCAAAAAGGATCTTTCCGCTCGCGTCATATTCGACGTCCGGTTCGTTCATATCATTGTCCTCCGCTTCCGAGGCTATTCGCGTGTTAATTTTCGGATATTTTATCGACGCGTTTACTTAACGTCAATATTTCTAACGTCGCCGCGCGGTAAAGATATAGAAGATACGGGAGTCTTTGTTAAAAAATTTTTCCACGCTTGCAAACGGTCGTCGGACGTCGTAAGATTAAGTATGTCGCTCACGCGTCTGGAACATAGAAATACCACGCGCAACAAACGCGCGTTCGTCTATATACGAAAGGTCGCAGATTATGTCTAAACCGAAAATAGTCGTCGTTGGAAGTTCTAACACCGATATGATCGTCAAGTGCGAAAGTATTCCGGCTCCTGGGGAAACAATTTGCGGCGGTTCTTTTTCCACAGCGCCCGGCGGCAAAGGCGCCAATCAGGCGGTAGCGGCGGCGCGGGCGGGCGGCGACGTCGTTTTTGTCGCGCGCGTTGGCGACGATATGCTTGGGCGTCAAGCGCTCGACGGTTATGTTCGAGACGGAATCGACGTTTCTCTTATCCGGCGCGATCCCCAACTGGCGACGGGAGTCGCGTTGATTATCGTAGACAAAACGGGGAATAACTCGATCGCGGTCGCGTCCGGGGCCAACGCGGCTCTTGCTTCGACCGACGTTGATCTTGCGAGCGAAGCGATAAAAAGCGCGCAAATGGTCGTTTGTCAACTTGAGACGCCGCTTGACGCAGTCGCGCGCGCCGCGCAAATCGCCAAAAGCGCGGGCGTTCCGGTTCTGCTTGACCCCGCTCCAGCTCCCTGCGCCCCCCTTCCGCAAGAGATTTTAGAATGCGTAACGGTAATTAAGCCGAACGAAGTCGAAGCGACGCGGCTAACGGGAATTGAGGTAACAGACGAAGCAAGCGCGTTTAAGGCGGCGGAAAAGTTGCTCGAACTTGGCGTTCAGATCGCGATAGTAACGCTTGGATCCGAGGGTTCGGTCGTCGTTAGTAAAACAGGGACGCGTCAACGAACACGCGCGGAACGCGTAGAGGCAATTGACGCGACGGCCGCGGGAGACTGTTATTCCGGCGCGCTTGCGGTGGCGTTGGCGGAAGGTCGAGAACTAGTTGACGCCATGACGTTCGCGTCGAAAGCGGCGGCTCTTAGCGTCCAAAAACTCGGAGCCCAACCCTCGTTGCCAACGCGCGACGAAATCGAACGCGCGTAACTAAAGCCTGGATATAGCCAATAACGATAAAAGCCGATCCGTTTGACGTTGGGTCGGCTTTTTGTTTTACGCGTTAATTTGAGTGGGAGAGCGATTCCACGCTAAATTTACCGGTGTCCAACTGGTACGTTGCGCGCGAAAATTCGGCGAGTTGCTCGCGTTCCGCGCCCTGGTAAGCTTGTCTATAGAGGGACGCCTTATTGGAAGGCGAACCGCTCAGAACGACGAGATTTTTTTGCGACGCGTAACGCAACGCAGCGCAGAGTCCGGCGACGTCTTTTTGTTTGAACAGCACGTTTTGAGTCGCTTCAATTTCCATATTCGTTTTTCCGTTGTTTCCGTTCCTTACGAGTCGTATAAACGCGTTTTGACTCTCAATGGAAGCGCAATCTTTTGGGCACGAATTTGGATCGTCGGCGTCCAGAAGCGTATCCGGGTCGGAAACAACGGCGATAACCGCGCGAATACCATTTGTCAAAGTCGCCTCTTGCGCAGAAATCTCCCCAACGACGTCGCCTTGAAATTTCGCATGAAGTTTCGTCCAATTTTTCGGTACGTCGTCTGAAACGTCTTTTGCGACTTCTTCTGATTTTTTTTGTCCGACGCCGGGCAAGGCGCTGGAAAGAGAATCGACAGAGTCTCCGGAAGAAGGGACAAGGCCGCGGATCTCGCCGCCCCCAGTCGCGGCGAATTGTCCGGTCATACAGTTAAATTTCAAATTCTGCAACAGCGCCGAATATCGCGCTTCTCGCGGATCAGCCTCGTCGTTAGACGGCGCGTAAACTTCGATATCGACAGGTTGCAGTTCCGTCCCAGCGCATTCAATCGCTTCGACGTCAAGCGAGTCCTTGTCGTTGACGTTTAATTTGAAGATCGAGAGCGGATTTTTCAACGTCAGGCTGACTTCGGGACTCAAAAGGCGTTGCGGTCCTTGCGACACGACGACATTTTTCGAGGCGAGCGACTTGAACACAAGTTTTCGGCCGTCAAATTCCATTGCGTTCGACCAACGCACTTTGATCGGATCAGAAGTGAGGAATCGTCCGAATTGATTATTTTCATCATCGTTTTGACTTGTTCCGTCGGTCACAGGCGAAACAAGTTGCAAAGCGCCGGCTCCAATAACTTGAAAATAGTTCTGTTCAGAATCAATAGCGACGTCGGAACCCGTCAGAGAAAGTTTTTCGGTCAAGAAAGTCGCGAGTTTCTCACCGTTGCCCAAGAGTCGTAATTTCGCGCGTTCTGAACTTGGGTCGTCAATCTGCACGGCGTCGGCGTTGAGTCTCATTTTTTCATAACCGGACGCGCCGTCGCGTTCGCTGAACGCCACGTTTCCACGTAAGATCAGGCGCTTAACTTCCAGGTCGGGAGTCGGATTATCGGGCGCGTAACGCAAGAGGCAACAAACTTCCAACTTACCGCCTCCGAGCTCAAAAGTCGATTTTGGCGGTTCGAACATGGCGTCGGCGTTCGAATCGTTCCGATCGCCAAACAAATTTGCGTTATTTTTTGGTCGTTCAAAAACGGCGCCTTCCGGCACGTCTTGCGACTCGAAACGCACGACGACGGAATCGTCGATTTTTGCTTTTGCGCGCTGAGAATTAAAGGAAACGCTCCCACGAAAATCGGCCAGGACGGGCCTGGCGTCGACCAGCGAATCCACCGAAAAACTCGGAGTCGCGTTTGAATCGACCACAGCAACGTTTTCATTATTTTCGTCGACG
Organism: uncultured Planctomycetaceae bacterium; assembly: GCA_964447865.1. Lineage (GTDB taxonomy): Bacteria > Planctomycetota > Planctomycetia > Pirellulales > Thermoguttaceae > RUG369. The sequence continues at coordinate 20,741 of CAYUUL010000021.1, forward strand.
TTTGCGAGTCGGCACCAGAAATCAGCCTCGTTCGCAAAGAACGAACCCAATTCGTCGCTATGAAATTCGACGCCGCCGGAAGAAGTCAGTTGTAAGTACCCAGGTCGTTCGGCGGGCGGCGCGGCGCGTAAAGCGCGTTCCCAGGTAGCGACGTACGTACGTTCCTCATCCAACTCGTTTACAACAGTCGCGACCAGTCTACCGTTCTGCGACGCGGAAATCGATTCGACGTCCGCGTTCTCGTTCAGTTGAATCTGTACAATTTTCGAGTTGAAAGTCAGCGCGTTTCTTTCGCCGTTTTGTAAAATCTCGACAGGTTGTTCGTCGTTTGCGGCAAGATTGATTCGCCGTCCAAGTAAGTCGTATTGCACTTCATCGGCGCAAAGTTTGACATTAGCGTTAAATTCCCGCGCCACGACTTGTTCGTTTTCGCCACGAATCGCGCGAACCATCGTTGGAACCAGTCGTCCGAGCGAACCGGTAATACGTTTTCGAGCGATCATTTCGCGAGCGGACGGATCCTCCTCCGTCAAGGCGTCAAGAACGGGATCTTGTAGATAGAGATAAAGCGCATCGCACTTAATTTGGGTTGATTTCGCGCCGTCTTTAAACCCTACCATCTCGACGTCCTTATTAAACCGGACGCACCATCCGCCCGGCACATTCGAATTTGACGAGAAATATAGGCCGCTTTTACATCGCGCCTCAACATAATAGGAAGAATGTCCCTGGTTGTCGTCAACGTTCGTTTCTTTTTTCCCCTTCGCTTGCATTCCGCTAAGGGAATCGCTATAGAATTTTACGCAACCGTCAAGTTGATCGAGCAGGACGCCTTTAATCGAGAACCCGCCGCCAATGTTTCCTTCGCTTACCAGTTGGTCGAGCCGATCTTCGGTCGACAACTCGTCTTCATTAACGTCGTTGACGGAGCTACGACGATCGCGCGAGGAAAATCGGAGCGGCGTTTCCATATCGATAGTAAGTCCCCTTCCCGTCCCCGAATTCGGTCCAAGCTGAAACGCGACTTCAAAATTTGAGTGAATTTGTTTCGTGTCAAAAACGACGTCTCGAGTTCGAAAAGAAACTTTTGAATCGCCCAATTTCGCGCGAATTAAAACTTCGCCAAGCATGCGTCCAGATTTGAATTTAGACATATCAAATCCGCCGACCGCGCCGCCCAATTTTGCCAGTTTATTGAGAGGTTCGGAAAAGGTGAGTTCAAGTTTGTCGGTCGATTCGAAGACAAACGCGTTTTCGACACGTTCTTCCTCCGAGACGCCCTGTTTTATCGGGCCTAAAAAGACGAACGTACACGCGTTCAAACTGACGGACTTCTGATCCTGCGAAATCGACGGACTACCCTTCGACAGGAAAATACACTCTTTACCTTTTGGCACCACGACATTCGCGGAAGTTCTACGCCAATCATTCGGATCGGGAAATAGAGTGAGCAACTCGGGCAATCGATTGGCAAACACGTCGGTCTGCGCGTCGTCGCTATTAGGATTTACATAAACGGTCGGCGCGTCATCGCGCTTTTGTACCCTAACAAAGAGAGAATCGTACAGAAACGCGACGACGCTAAGCGCCGCCAACGAGGTGAGCGCGATCTTGAGTTTTCTCCACGACATTCGTCGCTCCTAAATTCCCTGCGTTCCGACAAATCAAACCTAGAACCGCGCGCAACTCCCGATCCTCGAAGCCGCGACGCAAGGTTATCGTAAATATTTTTTCACTCGAAAGCAAGAGGAAAAGAGGCGACAAAAACCCAAAGAAACGAGAGGAACAAAGACAATCGCGAAGAGGAACAATGAAGACAAGAAATAAAAAGAGCGTCCGATGGGAGTCGAACCCACAACTGGAGCTTGGGAAGCTACCGTGTTACCGCTACACTACGGACGCGTCAAAACTTTTCTTCTGGAAAAGATGAACAATGGGGATTATAACAAAACTTTTAAGTTATTCAAGCGACAAAAGTCGATTTTCGTGAAATAGACGTTCAAATTCATTTTTACTCGCGTTTTCAGGGGTCGGCGCCCCCCGCTTGCGCGGGGTATTGCGTATGGTAAAATAGGAAAGGTTGCAGACGCGCGGTGCGTTTGCATATATTTATTCCTTTAGATAATCGTCCGTACTATATGGTAAACAACACACGTAACGTTCACACGCCGAGCATCAGGCGCCTTACACGCTATCTTCGCTTTCTTCGAGCCGCGAAAACGCGCGGCGTAACGGTTGTCTCCTGTTCGCGCATTGCCGAATCTTTCAATCTTTCGCCAGTTCTAGTTCGCCGCGATCTCTCGTTCGCGGGAGTTCTTGCCGCGCCCAAGCAGGGCTATCGCGTCAACGAGTTGATTGAGGATATCGAGCAAAGCCTTGGCTGGGATCATAAAACGCACGCGTTGCTTGTTGGGGCGGGTAATTTGGGCTCTGCTATCGTCAAATACAACGGTTTTAGGGAGCAAGGACTGAACATCGCCGGGATTTTTGATTCCGATCCCAATTTACACGGAACCTTGATCAATGGGCATAAGGTTTTTTCATTTGAGAAGATCGTCGAATATGTCAAAGGTCTTAAGTCGGAGTATGGCATATCGCCCGACGTCGGTATCATCACAGTTCCAGCAGATTCGGCGCAGGAAGTCGCCGATAAGTTAATCGAAGTGGGCGTTCGCGCGATCTGGAATTATGCGCCCGCCAGACTCAGTCTTCCTGAAAATATCGTTTGCGAAAGCGTCAGTTTATGCGAAAGCTTCGCAATTTTGACGCATCAATTACAAATGCAAGACAGCGGAGCGACCTTCAAAGGTCACGAATTCGAATTTTCGCTTGATCCCAACAGTACGATCTGCTGAAACGCGAACTGACACCCAGGGGCGCCGAACAATAAATCGGCGCCTTTACGTTTTCACGCGTCTCTTTTCTATTGTACGCAAACGACAAGGTCGCCAAGTTTTGCTTTTGCGCGATCGGCGATGAACTGGCATTTAGCTTTGAATAAGAAGGCGATTTTCTTCGGAGTGATTTCTCTTTTCCCGTTTCCTAACGTTTCATAATTCGCGAGTCCCTTGCAAATCACAAGGTCCGCGTTCGCGAACTTTTCTTTGAACTCGTCGGAAACAAGCTCAAACACGACGCCTAAACCGTCGCCGCCGTTTCCGATAACGGGCGCAAGTTTCGTCATTCCGACGAGTTCGGCGTCTTCCATGAGAGCGTCGTTCAAAATAGGCTTTCCGCGAACGACCACCGTTACGTCTTTTTTAAACGTTTTCGTCAACATTTCGACGAGGAACGTATCGTAGACAATCTCGCCCGCGTTATCCGTAAGATAGAGGATCGTTTGAGCTTTCTCAATTTCCGAACGGAATTTAATGAAATCGCCGGCGACAGGTTGGTCAATAGCGGCGCGAATCGCTTTATCGACTTCTTTCGGATCCAATTCGCCAAGCGCGTAATCAATAGAATTACCGGCAATCGCCAATCGAACAATTGTTTCAAATTTATCGTCCGCCGACTCAATCCACTTACGAGCGAGATCGACCATACCCAGAGCTTGCTTATTTGTCGTCTGTTTTTGCTCGTAATACGGATCGGGATTGCGCGTTTCTTCGCGAACAAACCTATGGGCTATAGTGCCAAAAAAGGGCGGATCAATATCGAGTCCGGCGTCTAAAGCGGCTTTCATTGTTTTCGTCATGATTCGCGCGTGAGTATCGGTATCGCCGCCCGCGAAACGCGCGGCTTGGAGCGTTTGGTTAATAATACATAGACAACAATCGAGCGAATAGGGTTCCATAACGCGCCTTTCTTTTCGCGGGTGAAATTACTTTTGGGCAATTTTACTAACGGGTTAAATTTACGCAAGGGCGCGAATGGCGCGATCACTAGAACGCCGCAAGAAATAAAAAACACTCCGCTAAGCATTCACAAGCTCGCGGAGCGTTAGAAGACGGATACCGTCGCTAGAGAGTCGACTTAAAGAAAACTTAACGTCCTAATCGAGTCTCTCCAGTCGAACGACGATCAGTTGCAGGACGGAGCGCAGGTTTCAGCGACAGGAGCGCAGGTTTCGACAGCGGCTTCGCAAGGGGCGCAATTGAGCGCGGCGCGAATGCGGCCAATACCGGCGCAAGGAGCGCAGGTTGGAGCGCAAGGTTTGCAAACGTTGACTTGAACCGGAACCTGGTAAGTCACAACACGAGGAACGCTACGGGTGACCGTATACGGAACCTTGGAGCAAACGAGTTGGTAGCTGGTGACGTTGCGAGTGCATTGCACCGGCTTCATAACCGTGTTGTAAACGGTGCAGGTCTTCGTTTCAGGAACGCAACGAGCGACGCGGTAATTGACGGTTTGCGGAACGATTTCGCAAACGCGCTTGGCAACTTTGTAGTTGACCGTGCGAACGCGTTGTTCAGGAACCATACGGCAGACGTTGTAGGTGCAGGTCTTCGTTTCAGGAACAATTTGGCAACAACGTTTCATGATCGTCTTTGTACGGCATTCGGGAACCATACGGCAAACGTTGTAGGTGCAGGTCTTCGTTTCGGGGACGCACTTCACGACGTTGTACGTGCAGATACGAGTGCGTTGCTCAGGAACCATACGGCAGACGTTATACGTGCAGGTCTTCGTTTCAGGAACGATTTGACGAACAGTACGCATGCAGGTCTTTGTACGGCATTCGGGAACCATACGGCAAACGTTATAGGTGCAGGTCTTCGTTTCGGGGACGCACTTCACGACGTTGTACGTGCAGATACGAGTGCGTTGCTCAGGAACCATACGGCAGACGTTATACGTGCAGGTCTTCGTTTCAGGAACGATTTGACGAACAGTACGCATGCAGGTCTTTGTACGGCATTCGGGAACCATACGGCAAACGTTATAGGTGCAGGTACGAGGTTCGCAAACGGTGCGAGCGACTTTGCAGGTAATCGTTTTCGTGGTCGTGCAAGGAACCATAACCGTGTAGGAAACTTCCTTCATGCAGGTTTGCGGAACCCAGACTTTACGAGTACAAGTAGTCGGCGGGCATTGAACCGCGCAAATCTTGGTACGAACGGCGCCGCAAGGTCTGCAAGGATCACAGCAGGCGACGCGACGATAGACGACGCGACCGGGAACCGTAACGCATTGATCTTGCCAGCAACCGGATTGAACCGGAACCTGTTTCGTACAGGTTTGCGGAACCATGGTCGTGCAAGGCACTTCGCGTTGAACGTCTTCGAAGACGACGCGGCGAACGTTATAGGTGCGAGTCTTTTGTTCGACGCACGGAACCATGACGGTGTAGTTGACTTGTTGCGGGACTTGCGTGCAGACGACCTTATTGACGGTGTAAGTGCGGGTCTTTTGTTCGGTGACCGGAACCATGACCGTATAAGGAACTTCCTTCTGACGTTGTTCGCAAACCATACGGTTGACGGTGTAGGTGCGAGTCTTTTGTTCGACGCACGGAACCATAACGGTGTAGTTGACTTGTTGCGGGACTTGCGTGCAGACGACCTTATTGACGGTGTAAGTGCGGGTCTTTTGTTCGGTGACCGGAACCATGACCGTATAAGGAACTTCCTTCTGACGTTTTTCGCAAACCATACGGTTGACGGTGTAGGTGCGAGTCTTTTGCTCGGTAACCGGAACCATGACCGTGTAGTTCACTTGTTGCGGAACTTGGGTCCAAACCGTCTTATTGACGGTATAGGTGCGAGTTTTTTGCTCGGTAACCGGAACCATAACCGTGTAAGGAACTTGCTTTTGGCAGTTTTCCCAAACAGTGCGATAGCATTTCCGATTGACCGTCTTTTGGCAGTTTTCCCAGACCATGCGGTTCACGGTATAGGTAACCTGGCGCGCTTGACGTTCCGGAACATACTTTGTAAAGACGCACTGACGCGTGACAGGAACGCGTTGAATTTGCGTTCGATAGCAAGTAACTTGCTGGTTTTCGCAGACGATCTTGCGGCAGGTCTTCATAACGACGTTGCATTGCGTCGTGAATTCCGTCGCGCAAGGACGGCAGCAGGTGTACGAACACGCGCCGCAGTATGCCGCTTGCGCTTGTTCAGCACAGAACGACACGCAAGCCGCGACAGCCAGGAGCGCCACCCCAAAAATCTTCTTCATTTTATCCTCCAATAACTCTAACGGACGTACCGTCTCCTTATTTCGTATCGTAAACGCGTTAGTTTCCGATCTGATCTCGTATTGGCTTTCGTCCCCAAAAGTCGTCGACAAAACGACGTCAACCGTAAAAGTAGACGCCCTAATGGGAACTTTCCCGGTTTATCGGTTATGTCGCGTTAAACGCTTTAATTTTTATGCCGCAACCGAGGGAATCTTGTTAGAATAGTTAGAATTTCAGGCCGCGACGCCAAATTGTCGAACAATGACGTTAATATATATAGCGGATCGCTCGCTTGAAATTCTTTAACAATCGACGCTCGCGCCCTCAAAAATGACCGCGCAAAGCGCAGGGCAGTACCCGACCCTACGCCAGAATTGTAACAAAACTGATAAAATAGGGTAGATAGATAGTTCTGTTTTTCCAAAAAACTAAAAGATTTAATTTGTCCAACCTCTTTATATTACAGTTGTAACGATTAAACAAGGAACGCGCCATAATACTTACAACGTCTTTAACGGCGCTAACAAAAGTATGATTTTCAACGGAAGTCAAAATAAAAAATTTTCATTTTATTTTATCGCCTCCAGAAGTCGCCTGAATTGGCACGCGTTAAAGTCGACAAAGATTCGCGAGATATTGACGCGCCTATTTGTCGGCGACTATAATACCTTTAAACATGCTCATCCGTTCCGAACAACATTCCAATCTCAAAGGTTAAACCAATAATGAATAGACGAGAATTTCAACTTAGCCTTCTAGCGACGGCGTTAGGCGTATTCGCGACCAAAACGACGGCAAAGTCAACCGAGACGAAACCGGGCGTCTACCGCAATCCTCAAGGGATAGCGGGCGATCCAAGCGTATTGCGCAAACCGAGCGGCGAAGTCGTCCAATACGATGGTAGATATTGGCTCTATTTCACGTCGGAGGGCGCTAAAGTCAACGGATTCGAAGCACGGTCGACCGACGATTTCGCAACCTGGCGCGACGAAGGCGTCGTCTTTGACGCGACCGGCACGTGGGCGCGAGACGGTTTTTGGGCTCCGGAAGGTTACGAAATCGACGGAAAGTACTATCTTTTCTTCAGCGCCCAAAACGCCGAATATCCGTGGACGACCGCGGAGAAATTCAACATAGGAGTAGCGGTCGCGGATTCTCCGGCGGGTCCGTTCAAGCTTCTTAAAGACGAACCAATTTTCGAGCCCGGTTATCCAATCATCGACGCGAACCTGTTTATCGACGACGACGGCGTTCCTTACCTGACTTTTTCGCGGTGTTGTTACAAGCATCCTGTCGAGACCGAGCTTTCTGAAAAATGCCGACGCGAAAAGAAATTTGACGAGATAGAAGAGAGTTGGGCTTATGGAATCCAGTTGACGCCCGACTTCAAGAACGTAGTTGGCGAACCGACTTTACTTATTCGTCCTCCCCAAAAACTCGACGACCAGGACTCCGAATGGGAAAGTCGTTCGGTGACGTCCGGCGAAGTCAATCGACGTTGGACTGAAGGCACGGCGCTTTTCAAAATCAAAGACACGTACTATATCGCGTACTCGGCGAACTATTTTGGCGGAGACTGGTACGCAGTCGGCTACGCGACGTCCGACAAACCACTGGGACCGTACAAGAAGGCGCGCAATAATCCTATTTTGGAAAAGAACACGCAATCCGGCGGAACAGTTCGCGGGGTTGGTCACGGGAATATATTTTTCTCTCCTGATCGTTCCGAAGCGTATTACGTCTACCATGCGCGCACAGAGGGGAACGCTCGCCAATGCTTTATTGACAAGGTAATCTTTCACGAGGACGGTTCTCTCTCGATCGACGGGCCCAGCGTAACGGACAAACCGACGCCCAGTTTCGCGCGCTAGTCGTTCCTACGCGTCGATCTCCTCGCGTTCTTACGTTCGCGAAGGGTCGTAGTAATTATCCCGCGACAGTTCGTCGGCGGTGAAAAACGTTCGTTTCGTCTTGCGCGATTGTTAGGATTGCATTATACTCAGGCGTGATCCGTCGCGTTCCGCGTTTGGAAACGCGCCTTCGAATTTAACGAGCGCGAGGATCTTCGCGTAGACTACTAGGAGAAAAGATGCGCACGATCGCGGTAATGAATCAAAAGGGCGGAGTCGGCAAGACGACGACTTCGGTCAATCTTAGCTCGGCGTTGGCCGCCACCGGCAAAAGGGTTCTCTTAATTGACCTGGATCCTCAGGCGCACGCGTCGTTGCACCTCGGTCTAACGTTTGAAAAAGAGTTTCCATCCGTCTACGACGTTCTGGTCAATAACGAATCGCTTGAAAACGTTCGTAAAGAAGCGGCGCCAAATCTTTGGCTTGTGCCCGCGCACCTCGACCTTGCGGCTGCGGACTTCGAGCTCGCGAGCGTAGTCGGTCGCGAACTGATATTGCGCGACAAGATCGCCAACGACAATATGGAGTTCGACTATATAATCGTCGATTGCCCCCCTTCCCTTGGCGTGTTGACGCTCAACGCGCTCGCGGCGGTCGAAGAAGTCTTCATACCGTTACAACCTCATTTCCTCGCGTTGCATGGTCTCAGTAAGCTTTTGCAGACGATAGATCTCGTATCGCGGCGTCTCAATCCTCGATTGTACGTTTCCGGAGTCGTATTGTGCATGTTCGAGCGCACAACGCTTTCCAGCGACGTTAGAAAAGACGTCGAGGCGTTCTTCAGCGAACACGACGGACGTCCAAAAGCATGGCGCGACGTCAGGGTTTTCAATTCGAATATTCGACGCAACATTCGTTTGGCTGAAGCTCCGAGTTTCGGCCAGTCGATTTTCCAATATGACCCGAAATCGAACGGCGCGGAAGATTATCTCGCCTTCGCCAGGGAAGTAATGGAAATGCAACCGCGTCAATAAGACGAGTCCAATCGTTGCGCGCTTGTTGTGAAAAACTAAAAATGGAGAAAAGAAATTATGCCGGACGTAATCGCGAAAAAACCGTCGCCTGATATTTTTGTTATCTTTGACAATCCGAATCCGGGGCGCGATTATCTGATCACGCACGTCTGTCCCGAATTCACGTCGCTCTGCCCGGTAACAGGCCAGCCCGACTACGGCACGATCACCATTGAGTATATTGCCGACAAGAAGTGCGTTGAGCTTAAAAGTTTGAAATTCTATCTTCAAGCGTATCGTAACGAAGGCGTCTACTACGAAAAGCTCACGAATACGATCCTGGACGATCTCGTGTCCGCGCTTGAACCGCGTTATATGGCGGTAACCTCGGAATTCACGCCTCGCGGCGGTCTCCATTCGAAAATCCAAGTCGAATACGAAAGCGAGGATTGGAAAAAAGACGAATGGGCGGACGACGAATGAGTCGACCTTATTCCCGCGCTAAGCGACGACGATAACTTTGAGGCGTTCCTGTTTTTTCGAAAGCAAGAGCGCCTTATTCTGTTAATACGCGGAGCCTATTTTTTTAACGTTTCATACCGAAATTTCCGGAGCGAGCCTGGCGCTCGTTTTGAAAAACAACACTTGCGTTCAAGTCGAAATTACGCTACTGTTACGAAAGCGTTGGACGGATGGTTTTACTCTGGTTCAACATGCGAAATAAGTTCAGGAATACGGTCGCGTTGACATATGCAAGCGTTGTTTTTAATTTCACTCGGAGCGACGTCCATTGGCGGAGCAATAGCGTTGAGCGCCTTATCTTATTACATGCGCGAAACGAAAGCGCGCGCCAGGCGTCGATTTCAAAACGTCAAGTTGGAACCTCTCGCGGATCGAACGCCACCTGACTCAATAGTCGCAAATAAGCGGACGCAATCGAGGACGCGCGACGCTTACGCCTCCAGTTCCTCCCATAGTTACGCTCGTTCGGAAGCGGAAATAATCGCGTGGCGCCGCAATAAACTTCGTCGCGACGCGTCCGAGGCCGCCGACGCGTTGACGCGCGTTTACTCGTCCTGTTCAGTTTCTACGCCACCGCGTTCGTCGTCGACAATTGAGAGGTTCGACCCTACCCAAATGCGTCCGTTTGAGTTTTGCGCATTTGACGATTGAATCTGGTCGTCGCGTTTAAAGAAAGTCGTTTGAGATGTTTTCGATCAAATTAGACGCGTTTTGCGGTCCTATCGACCTCCTTTTGTACCTGGTGCGCAAACGTGAATTGAACGTATTCGACGTATCGATAACCGAGGTCGCGGATCAATTTCTGGAATTTATCGAAACGTTGGAAGAATTGAATCTGGACACGATCGGCGACTTTTTAACGCTTGCGAGCGCTCTTATCGAGATCAAGTCTTTTCAAGCGCTTCCAACGGAAGACGAGGAGTCTTCTGAAGAAATCGAGGATCCGCGTAAGGATTTGGTAGTTCAGTTATTGACGTATCGAAAATTTTGTGAAAACGCCGGTCTTCTCGAAGAACGCGGACGTCTCTGGCAACGTCGATACCCCAGACAGGCTAACGATTCTCCGACTAAAACACGCAACGTGGCGGAGGAACCTATTTTAGACGTCGAGCTCTGGGATCTGGTGGGAGCGTTTGGCCGAATCTTGCGAGAAAAAGCGCCGGGGTTCCGTCACTCGATGAAAGGCGAGGATACGCCCTTATCGGTTCACGTCGAGCGTCTTTATCGGCGTCTCAAACGTGAACGCGCCGTGCGTTTTACGTCGCTGTTCGACGGGGCCGATCAGAAATCTACGCTTATCGGAATTTTTTTAGCGATTTTGGAACTGACTCGTCACGGCTACGCGTTTGTCGAACAGGAATATTCGTTTGCCGATATTAGAGTATCGTATCGAGAAAACAAGGTTCCTTTCGATCTCCTTAAACTTTCGGAAGACGATTTTATACCTCAAGCGCAAGCCGGATGATTATTTTCCGGGCGCCACTTGCCAGCCGTGAATTCGGCTTTATAATAGGCTTTGTTGATTTGCGCGTGAGAACGCGTTAGTCGGCTATGCGCCTGTGGCTCAATTGGATAGCGCATCGGTCTTCGGAACCGAGGGTTGGGGGTTCGAATCCCTTCAGGCGTGCTGTGACTCTTTTCGGCGCTTGTCGTTGAGAGTCTTTTTTTATTTTATTTCACGTCCCGTTTCTATCCAAAGTTTTTACGAAAAGTCCGCCTTATCCCTAATCATTCTTTTGTTCCTAATCTTTTCATTGCCGTTATTCGTAGAAACGTTTTAAAAATATTCATCTCGTCGGCGTTTCAGACGACCGCCTAATATAAAAATCCTTTATACGTCTATTACAATTATGATTTTCATAATGAAAATGAAAACAGAAATGGAAACGCGTTAAAAAAACGCGCTAATAAGGAATATATTAATAATAAATAAACAAATAAATAAACAAGAAAGTTCGCGTATTAGAAATGAAAATCCCCAAAAAGGCGCCAATGACGTTCGAGCGGCGCGACAACGAAAAGACAACGAATTCGACGTCGACGCCCCCTTAAACATTTCACATTTGAACGCGCAAATGGAGCATTGCGCTATTTGGCTCTTTAAGCCCGTTTAAAGCAGTCCACTGTTACAGACGTATCTTTCTCTAATCCATCAAGAGAACAACCTTACGCGGGCTCTCCGCGTCTTCTACGAGTCCTTACGAAGAACTAGACGACGTCAAAATGAAACGAGCGCGTCAAACCGCTATTCTCCGATCAATAATTGGGAGTCGGAGCGCGAAAATCATCAACGTTAATGGTTCTGAACCATTCAATCGTCTTAGTCAACCCTTCCCTCAACTGGACTTTTGGTTCCCAGCGTAATTTTTCTCTCGCCAGGGAAATGTCGGGCTGTCTTCTACACGGGTCGTCTACCGGCAATTCTTTGAAAACGTACTTTGGTTCCTTGCCGAGTATCTCCCATACAAGGTCGGCCAATTCTTTGACGGTAAATTCATTTGGATTTCCCAAATTGACCGGTCCGACAAACCCTTCGTCGTTTTCCATAAGGCGGACAAGTCCGTCTATCAGATCGGAGTAATAACAGAACGAACGCGTTTGCGAGCCGTCTCCAAAAATTGTAATCGGCTCGTCAGCCAACGCCTGCCGTATAAAATTTGAGACGACGCGACCGTCGAACGGATGCGTTTTCGGGCCGTACGTGTTAAAGATCCTCGCGAGTCGGATCTGGGTTCCGTACATTCGATACGTGTCCATGAAGAGAGTCTCGGCGGCTCTTTTTCCCTCGTCGTAACAGGCTCTCGGCCCGATCGGATTGACGGCTCCGCGATAATCTTCACGTTGCGGATGCACTTCCGGATCGCCGTAAACTTCACTCGTCGAGGCTTGTAGAATCTTTGCCCTGCTCTCCTTTGCCAGTTCCAACAGATTGATGGCGCCCAGTAGGGAGGTTTTAATAGTTTTTAACGGATTGTACTGATAATGGCCGGGCGCGGCGGGGCACGCCAGATTATAAATTTCGTCGACTTCGAGAGCCAGCGGAATTGTAACGTCGTGTCGAATCAACTCGAAATTTGGTTTTGAGAGCAGCCGTTCCACATTCGACTTTTGACTTGTAAAAAAGTTATCGACACAAATGACGTCATGTCCGCGTTCGATAAGGAGTTCGCAAAGATGCGAGCCGAGAAACCCCGCGCCGCCCGCCACCAGTATCCGCTTGATTCGCGCCATATCGCAATCTCCATTTAAAAGTAGAGAAAAATAGTACTAAAAGTCGGTAAGAAGCAATAAATAAATAAAAAAGGGGCGCAAACTCGCCCCTTCGTCCATTCGCACGCGGACGCGCTTAGGACTTCGCGCCGCGTTCATTTAGAGTCTGGGGGCGCAAACCGCGCCCCCAGCGTTTACAATCTCAGTCCTGGAACAGATCGTTCAGGAATTCGTCGTTGAAGACGGACTCGTTCAAATCGACGTCGAGTTCGGCGGCGTCTTCCGCTTCCACGTCGAAGGAGGCGAATTCGGCGAAAGCTTCCCCGCGCGCTTCAATCGCGGCGACGGACTCGCGCCGTTCATCTTGCGCGTTCGCAACCAGAGCGACCGTATCGGCGTTTTGTGCTTCCACGGCGACGCTTTCGGCAATCGCGTTCCACTTGACGTTTGCGGCGGTCGTATTGAGAACCGCGGCGACGGCGACGTCTTTTGTATTCGCGAGATTCGCGTCGACGGCAACCGGTTCAATCGTCGAGAAGACGTTTTCAACCTCGACCAATTCGTCGGCAAAGTCAATCGTTTCGGCGTCGTCGGACGCGTTGATGACGATAGTCCCAAGCGCCAAACCGTCTTCGTTGTCGACGTAGAGGGTCGGCGTATAAGCGCCGCCGTCGAGGTACCAGTGCGAGAGGGTTTGAGTCATAGAGAGTCCGACAACCGTAGTCGTAGACCCGTCGTTCCAGTCGACCTTCCAGTAAGCGTATGCGTTCGTATTGGACGCGACTTGGAAGACAACCGCGCGACCTCCCGCGAGATCGGTTTCAGTCTTTTCAACTTTGAAGGCGTCCGGCGCGTCCTGGATCGCGTATTCGGAGACGTCAGACCATTCGGAACCGTTCTTGACGGAGGAAGCCAAAGCGCTGATGCGCACCTCGACGACGTCTCCATTCGAGAAATTGGAACCGGCGATATATCCGAACGTTCCGGTCAGAGCTCCGGTAGAAGTCCATTCCGAATCGCCCTTGACGCGGTATTCGACGACGTATTCTTTCGCAAGATCGTCGGTCGACCATTCGACGAGGATATTCGAATCGACGTCTCGTCCGACGTAAACGATAGTCGGAACGGCGTAGGAGTCGGCGGCGGGATCCGTGACGGTCACGACGAAGGATTTTTCGACGCTCGCGCTTCCGGAGTCGGTCGCTTTAACGACCACGTTGTAATCACCGGCTTCAAGTTCCTTAGCGACAACCAATTTATCGCCGTCTAGCGCGAAGGAGCCGTCGGCGTCGTCGAGCAATTCGTAGACGAAGGAGTCGCCCGCGTTCGAGTCCACGGCGTCGAGAGTAGCGATTACCGAGCCGACCGAGTCGGTGGAAGCGACGCCGCCCTCTTTGACGGTCACGTTGACGTCAGTCGGAGCAACGTTGCCTTTTTCCTCGTAGGCGCCAATATCGACATGCTTACTGGAGATACGAATGGAACCTTCAACGTCGGTTGCGCCGACCGCCAAAGCGTCGGAACCGGCGTCGATCATCTTAGATCCAACGCGCAAATTGAGGTTCCATTCGGAGTAATTCTCAGTCGCGTCGTAGTTGACAAACATCGGATCGACCGACTTCATACCGGTTCCGTTAAGAGCGACGTTCGCAGATCCGATATCGGAGTACTTGAGCGTCGTGACACTGGAAGCGGTCAACGAAGTCGAGTACAAGTCGGCGGCCGCTTTCGCGGAGTTGCCGTAAAGGATCGAGTTACCGACGTTCAGGATGTGGTTTGCCCACACGCCGCCGCCCAGGCTGTCGCTCTTAGCGCCAGTCGCCGTATTTCCGACGATCGTACAGTTGATAATGTTGACGTCCCACGCAACGTCGCTATTGAGCAGATCGGCAAAGTTGACCTGAGCGAACACGCCGCCGCCGAGCGAAGCGGTATTCGCGGCGATAACCGAGTTGGAGATCGTCGCGCCGGCGTATGTTCCAACGCCGCCGCCATAGTAGGTCGCCGTATTGCCTTCGACGAACGAAGCGTCGATTGAGAGTTCGCCGCGGTTGTAGACGCCGCCGTAATACCGAGCGCTGTTGTCGATGATCCTGGAGTTCGTGATCGTCAACGCGCCCGCGTTATAGACGCCGCCGCCGTAAGCCGCGGTATTCTTGGAGACTTCAACCTTATCGAGGGTCAAGTTCGCGTAGTTGCGAATACCGCCGCCCGCGAGATCCGGATTGTCTTGAACGGTCGCGGAGAATCCGTTATCGCCGCCGGTGACGACGACGTTGCGGAAGGCGACGTTCGCGTCTTCGTTTTCAGAACCGACAACGACGACAGACCCGTCAAATCCCTTAGCGGTTTCGAGAACGATACGCGTATCGTCAGACCCGATCGCGACGTCGGAGTCAACGTACAAGGTCGACGAAAGGATAACGTTGGTAACGGAGGCGTCGAAGACGACTTCCTTCTTTCCTAATCTTTGCGCGTAGGCGATCGCTTCTCTCAGGGAGACGACGCCGTCGGTGGAGTCGACCACGTCAAGATTCGTATTGACGACGTTGGAAGGCGTTTCGAGCGGGAACTCGTAGGCGCCAATATCGACGGAATCGAGCGCGGTGCAAATACGGTCGTTTCCGCTGAGGTCGAACTCAATAGCGCTTCCCTTAGTATCGAGCGCGTAAGAGTTATTACCGGCGTTAACCGCTTGCGAACCGGCGACGAGCGTCAAGTCGACGTTATTCGTAACCTTTCCATTCTCGAAGATCGGAGCGACCGCGAACCCGGCGTCGCCGGTGAAGGATTTATTCATCGCGGGAGTCTTATTCGAGTCGGACTTAACGCCGAGCAAGGAGTTGTACAAGGAAGTCGAGGCAGTCGCGTAAAGGTCGACGCCGTTCGCCGCGTAGTTGCTCGCGACAATCGTATTGTACGCCTTCAAGGTCGCCGCGTTGTAAATACCGCCGCCCAATTCGCCAGCGACGTTTGCCGCGACGGTAACGTTGCGCAACACGGTAGATCCGCCGAGGTTAGCGATCGCGCCACCGTTTTCGCCCGCTTCATTGAGCCAGAGCGCCGAATTCGACAGAGCGACGGAACCTTTACCGGTATAAACCGCGGCGCCGGAACCCGTAGCGTAGTTTGCCTTGAACGTCGTGGAATCGGCTTTGACCGTCGCGAGGTTATAGAGCGCCGCGCCATTGTTCGCGGAGTTCCCAACGAAGTTTGCGGAATTAACCGCGACAGATCCAGCCGCGTTGTAAATCGCGCCGCCGTCGTCAGACGCCGAGTTATTGGAGAAGCTCCATCCGGATCCAGCGTCAACGTTTCCGAGGTTGTAAATCGCGCCGCCGTTCTCAGCGGAGTTGCCGGTGAAGCTCGAAGCCGCGCCGGTCGCGACGATCTCGGACTTAGAGGCGTTGTAAATCGCGCCGCCCTTACTTGCGCTGTTCTTATTGAAGGTCGCGCCGTCAAGCGAAACGGTATATGTTTCTTTGCTGGACGATTGACTATTGTAGATCGCGCCGCCGAAACCGTTCGCCTTATTGTTCGCGAAGGAGGTTCCAATCAGGTCAAGATCGCCATAGTTGTCAATCGCGCCCGCGTCGCTCGTCGCCGTATTATTCGTGAAGGACGAATCGACAATACTTGCGGTCGCCAGGTAGTTCACAATGGAGCCGCCAAACTTCGCGGTATTTCTGTCGAAAATAGAGGAGACGACGGTGAGCGAACCCTTTTCGTTGTAAATCGCGCCCGCTTGATCAGACGCGACGCCGTTGACGAAGCCCGCTTCGTTGAATCTCGCGGAACCGAGGTTGTAAACCGCCGCGCCGTCGACAGCCTTAGAACCGTCGAACGTCGTCTTATTGGCGACAAGGTCTCCGGCGTTGTAGATCGCGCCGCCGTCGTTCGTAGCGTTCATATCGACAAATTCAACGTTCCACAAGTCAAGGCTCGCGCTTTCGGCGTTATATACGCCCGCGCCGTTGTTGGCGGAAGCCGATTTGACGGACACGTCGCTCAAGGACAGATCTCCGGCGTTGTAAATCGCGCCGCCGTCGTCCGCTTTCGCGTTGACTAGCGTGAGTCCGCCCAATCTGACGTCGCCGTGCGCGACGAAGAAGACTCGCGAAGCGCCTTGCGCGTCGATGGTAACGTTAGCGTCGTCACCGACGGAAATAACCATATCGCGGTCGATAACAAACTCGCCGTTCGTCATGGCGATCGTCTTACCGTAGACGTTGGAAGCGAAGGTAATCGTATCGGCTATGGAGCTTGTCAAGGTCGCGACGTCGGAGCCGTCCCAAACAAGCGTTTCGCCGTTCGTCAACACATAGGGCAGTCCGACGGTCAGACTGACGGACTCTCCGTTCGCGTTGACGAAACTAAAAGTTCCCGCGTTATAGGTAGCGACCGCGCCTTCCTGCACGCCGAGCGTATCGTTGGCGGCCAGGTTAAACGCGACTCCGTCGACGAGGAGTTTGTCGATCGAGATAACTTGCGTAGTTTCGGATCCAACGGCGGCAATCGCTTCTCTCAAGGAGGTCAAACCGTCGAAGGAGTCGACGACGTCAAGTTCCGTAGTAACGACGAGGCTCGGGCGTTCGCCGACGTCGAACGTAATCGTGTAAGCGTTGTTCGCCATATCGGACTCGTAGACGGAATTCGTCGTATTGAGCGTGATCGTCGCCTCGTAGGACCCGGCGTCGAACGAACCGAGGTTCCAGTATCCGGAAATCGTCTGTCCGGAAACGAGCCAGTATTCTTCGGACATGTATCCGTCGACGTTGTCGCCGTATGTACGAGTGAAGACCTTGGAAGCGCCTTCAACTTTATTGCCGTTGGAGTCGAGTTTATCGACGGTAATCGTGTAGTCGAAGCTCTTGAGGACAACGCCGTTGCCGTAGTTTCCGAAGACGTAATCGAAGCAGACGTCCCAACCTTCCGCGAAACGTCCCATGCTGACGCCGTCGATGGAGGCGAACCATCCGGAGAGGACGTCGCCGGAATCGAAGGTCAGATCGGGGGCGACGACGTCATATTCAACGGCGCCCATATCGACGTATTCTCCAACGATACGGTCGTCGCCGAAAACGTCGGTCGCGTAGGATTCCGCGAAGGAGTTCGAACCGGTATTGACGGCGGGCGAGACTTCAGTCAAAGCGTAATTCGCGCCAAACTTCGGATCGACCGGTTTCGCGGTAGACCCAACAAGCGCGGAGGAAGTCTCGTCGACGGAGAGCGCGTCCTTATTGCCTACGTTTTCACCATCGCCAATCAAGCTGGTAAAGAGCGAGACGTTCGCGGAACCTTCAATAGCGAGGTCGTTTCCCTGGTAAGAACCGACGTTTTGGGCTACGATTGTGTTTTTGTTTAAGATTGCTTATGTGTATTATTAAATCTATTCTAGAGCTTCGTGGGTATCATTGGAATAAATGCATTAGTAATTATGATATATGTGTGCAGTTAATTTACAAATATAGCTTGGGGCTTAAGTGTTAATGATATGAACTTTGAA
The DNA here is from genome assembly GCA_964447865.1 of uncultured Planctomycetaceae bacterium. Classification (GTDB taxonomy): domain Bacteria; phylum Planctomycetota; class Planctomycetia; order Pirellulales; family Thermoguttaceae; genus RUG369. The sequence continues at coordinate 38,969 of CAYUUL010000021.1, forward strand.
GATGTTGAGTAACTTAAAATATTGAGCATATGATAGA
>CAYUUL010000021.1:39015-39740 GCA_964447865.1 uncultured Planctomycetaceae bacterium
GTGTTTTTGAGAACCGCCGTAGCGCCGTCGACCGCAATACCGCCGCCGATCGCCGCGGAGTTGTTCGCAATCGTGTCGTTGACAAGCTCAACGTTGATCTTCGCGCCGTCGGCAACCGCGTAAATCGCGCCGCCTTCCGCTTCGTCGGAAACGTTTTCAACGAGCAAGCTGTTTCCGATAGTCAAGTTAGCGTCCTTATTAGTAGCCGCCGCGGCAATCGCGCCGCCGTTGTACTTGCTTTCGTTCTTTACGAACTTCGAGGTGGAGATCGTCGCGTTGGAGTTCTGAATGTAAATCGCGCCGCCAAAATATCCGGACGCGTTTCCTTCGAAGCTTGCGTTCGAAATATTGAGGGCTCCAATCGAATAGATCGCGCCGCCGAAATAGGAGGTTTCGTTGTTATTGAACTCGCCGCCGTTGATATCCAGATCGCCAGAGTTATAAATCGCGCCGCCGAACCCGTCGGTCAGGATCTTATCGTTCGGGTCGACCGTCGAATTGGAGGTCGCGACCGAGTTGGAAACGTTGACGTTCGTCAAAGCGAGCGAACCCGCGTTCATAATCGCGCCGCCCTTATCGGCTTTACCATTGACAACGCTCATGTCGGCGATATCGGCGGTCAAACCGTAGTTGACGTTAAACGCGCGAGACGCGGAATTCGCGTCGACAGTCACGTTGGAACCGAGAATCGTTTGATCCTTCGCGAGCGTAATCGCGGTTCCGTC
>CAYUUL010000022.1:0-21576 GCA_964447865.1 uncultured Planctomycetaceae bacterium
TGCAGCATTCGCAGTTGTCGCCGCATTCGCATTTCTCGCACTTGCAGCATTCGCAACTCTGTTTTACCTCGGCAACATTTTCAGCGTCTGTATTTTGTTCCTGCGCATACGTACTGAAAGCCATGCAACACACGCAAACGGCAAAAGCAAGCAATCCAAATTTTTTCATCATAACAACACTCTTTTCAATATGCTTCCAACTAAATACAACAGAAGCATTTCAATAAGAAGCACCAAATAAAAATATTAATTACATATAAATAAAAAGAAGTAACGCAATCAAATCGCAGTTCAAATTGAACGCGACTTACCATCAATTACGCCAAACGCACAGAAAAGGTCTAAGTTTATCAGGTGGGAAACGCATATGAACGCTTCCCAGAAAAGACAAATTTCTTCCAAATTCTAAAAGATACGTATTCGCAAAAAAGAGATGAGTAAATGGAACGGCAACTGTAAAAACGACAGAATTAGACGCCAACGCGTCAATTTTATCAAAAACGACGCAACAGAACCTGCTTGGGCACGAACGTTTTGAACAATTACGACAACCGTCATATTGTCGCGCATGATCGCAACCGCAACAACATTGACGAACGCTCTTCATTTCCCCATTATTTGTACTGACGTTAGATCCGTCAAGCTCAACGTTTTTGCACAACGTTTGCGTGTTGGCAATACATACGCCAAGACAAGTACAAAAAACGAACGGAGGCACAAACGAATACAACAATACGCAAACAGTCATCGTTAAAGAGACGACAATCATAAATCTGTTGTCGCTCCTTCTCGCTTTCATTTCTCCTCTCCCAATAAAATTTGTCCCGTCTAATTTTTCCAAACCATCGGCGTGTATTTTATCTAGTTCTGCAACTTAACGCAATAGTCATTTCATTCAAATCTCTGTAAAATTTCTCTATATTTTCCAATCACCACCTACAAATTTCACGAAGCGTCTCAAAAGTTAGACATTTCAAACTAGCAGGAATTTTGAAAAATAAAAAAATTTTAGAAGTTGCCATTCAGAGACGCGTATTCCACCACTCTCTGAGAATTTCAAAGAATGCTAGCAATTGTAGATATAACGATAGGAACAGATTTTATCTTCACGTTTTTTAGATAGAATATAGAATATACAGCGTTAAACGCGTCGCATTACAAGTCGGATCGGTAAAAATTCTACATAAGAAAAGACGCGCATCGACGATAGCCGCGCGCGTCGTCAAAAAAACAGTCAGGCAAACTCAAAGTTTTTTACAAATAGCGTCAGCCATCTCTTGCGTACCAACAGCAGTTGGATCGTCACGATTAGGCTTAAGATCATACGTAACGTCCTTACCTTCGCGAATGACTTCTGCAACAGCGTTTTCCAAACGATTAGCGGCGTCAGTTTCTTTCAGGTAACGAAGCATAAGAACGCCGGAAAGGATAAGCGCGACAGGATTGACTTTATTAAGCCCCTTGTACTTCGGCGCGCTTCCGTGAGTCGCCTCAAAAACAGCCGCGTCTTTACCAATATTAGCGCCTGGCGCGACTCCAAGTCCTCCGACGAGTCCAGCGCAAAGATCGCTCAAGATATCGCCGTACAGATTCGGCAACGCAACGACGTCATACAACTCTGGTTTTTGGACGAGTTGCATACACATATTATCGACAATACGATCCTCAAATTCAATTTCAGGAAAATCTTGCGCAACTTTACGAGCGGTTTCAAGCCAAAGTCCGTCGGAAAATTTCATAATGTTTGCTTTATGAACGGCGGTAACCTTTTTACGACCATTTTCACGCGCATATTCAAACGCGGAACGAACCAACCGATCGCTACGGGAGACGCTAATCGGTTTGATCGAAACGCCGGTTTCTTCATAGCCGGTGGCGATTTTACGCCCGGTCGTCAAACGATTAACCTCGTCGATAAGCGCTTTAGTAGAGTCGGCGCCCTTTTCAAATTCGATACCGGAATAGAGATCCTCGGTATTTTCGCGGAAAATCACAAGGTCAACCGGAACTGCGCTGAAATAGGAACGAACGCCCGGATAATATTTACAAGGACGAACGCACGCGAAGAGATCGAGCTCTTGACGGAGATGTACGTTCAAACTACGGAACCCCGTCCCAACCGGCGTTGTAATCGGAGCTTTAAGAGCAATACGATTTTTACGAACGCTTTCGAGTACAGATTCCGGCAAAGGATTGCCACCGTTGCGTTCCATGATATCGACGCCGGCTTCTTGTACGTCCCAATTGATTTTAACGCCAGTTGCGTCGATACATTTACGCGCCGCCTGTGCAAGTTCTGGTCCGACTCCGTCTCCGGTAATTAACGTAACGTCATAAGCCATTTTCAACCTTTCATGCGCCTAGGCGCGTCTCTGTGACAACATCGTACGTCTCTCTACGCAACTCACGTTCAGCGGTCTAAATCAACTTCCGCCAATTTTCTATTCCACAATAGATCAACGTAAGCGACAGTACGGCAACGTCAGCACAACGTAAAACTTCGGTAGACATTGTAGCGCCGCGCCAAAGTTCTTCAAGGGCTACGGCGCGCCGTACAAAAGAAACAAAATCCCAATCAACAAAAACGGCGAACTATGGGACAACATAGCGAAACGCCGCTTAAGAATACTAACGAAAGATGCTAGCCTTCATCGTATACGGAATCATACCAGGGCGATTTCGAAAATTCGGATCAACTGAAAGTACGCCCCCAACGGCAACCGTTTTATTTGCTCTATATTTCACATCTTGGCCGCGTTCCATTGTAACTCCGATCATGTCCGCGGGATTAGAACCTGGCGAACAATATTGGCAGTGCCCAAGAGTACGAACAAGCGTAAAATTCTCGATACCCGCATGTTGTTTCGTCGGATACATATAGCCTTCGATGTAGACTTTATGTCCGTCAAGAGCTTGGATCGTTTCAGGAACTTTACCGTCTTTATCAAGAGCCATGTCGTCAAATGGCAAGATAACATATCCTGGAGGAGCGGAATAGTAAAACGAATAAGTCTGCCAACCAATCGAAGTTATAAGTAAAACCACGCTCGTAGTTAGACCAATCGTAGTAAGAGAACCTCCAGCGACCTCCTCGGGAGCGCGCAAAATCTTACGCTTTGCCAAAACACCGAAAACAATCCCCAAAAGCGACGCGATAATAAAAGGTTTCCAAAAGAACCCAAGAATACCAAAAACAGCGGCGACCAACGAGCCGACTCCAAGTGAAGCGACCTGTTTGTAATCGATAGTCTCCTCAACCTGCGCGGAAACCTCCACGTCGGTATACGCGCCTTTCAAGGCGTCGTCAAATATAACAGATTTCATCGGATCTCGTTTCCTATATATACGTTGCTCAGGGTTGATCAACGCCGAGCAACGCTAGACTTTAATATTAGGATTGCAACGCCTGCGCTACGTCGGTACGATAGGCGACGACAGCGGGCAAGTAACCGACAACGGACGCCAACGCTATCAAGCACGGTATCAGAACCAACTCGATGAGTTGGAAATCCCATGGGTGAACCATAACATTCGCGTAAGACATAATAAACGGAGCCAATCCGGCAATAGCCAAGTGTCCAATAAGAGCGCCTAAGAATCCGCCTCCCAAGGAAAGCAAAATCGATTCAAAAAGCACAATTGCCATCACAGTTGAACGTCTTGCGCCAAGCGCGCGCATAATCGCAATCTCTTGCCGACGTTCATTCATAGAGTTATAGATACTGACCATCATGCCGACGCCGGCGACGATTACCACCTGTATCGCAAAGATAATCAAAACGCTTTGAATATTACCAATAACGTCTTGGAAAAAGGCCGCAATTTCCTGAACTGGAGCAACAGCTTGCGCTTCAAGTAATTCGCCGTCAATTTTCGCGGGCAACGCGGTAACGGCCGTATCGATAACGGCGCGACGTTCAGGAGTAACAAGGTCGCTCTCGGATATTTCTACCCCCGGTCGCGAAGTTAGAGCTTCAACTTGTTCCGCGGTACCGCCAACAGCAACTTCCTGATCCTTCGTAATAAGCAAAATCGCAGTCAAGCGACGTTCGTACGATTCATGCTCATGATCATGCGCCTCATGTTCGTCGCCGTCCGCGAGTTCCCCTTCTTCATGTTCGTGATGTTCGTCGGAGTCATCGACAGTTTGATCGTCAAGTCCAAGTTCAGCGCGTTTTTTCGCAACTTCTTCCGCGCGGAACGAGTAATTGACTGATTCAGAACCATCTGCATGCTCATGTTGCTTATAAAAACCTTCCAAATTAACAAAAACAGCGCGATCGTTTGGGCTACCCGTATGATCTAGAATTCCAACAACTTTAAAAGGTTCGTGAAGGTCGCGATCATTTTGTGAACTGGTATGTCCAAACCGAATCTCGTCGCCAAGTTGCAATTTATTCTTTTTAGCGACTGAGTACCCGATAACCGCGCCGGTATAGTCGACATTCTTAAAAAAATTCCCTTTTTGCAAGGTATACGGTTTTCCATCTGATTTTGTAACCGCTTTAAAGTACTCGGGCGTCGTAGCGACTACAGGAGCGCCTTGATAGTTGTCTCCGCGAGCTATTGGAATGGCGGTCTTAACTTCAGCAGAATACCGCGACGAGCGCATAAGATTATAGTAATCGTAGGGAATCAAACCAATCGGATCTTGATTGTAGAAAACCGTACTCAAAACAAGTTGCAACTTACTTCCCTTAGCGCCAACAATTAAATCATAACCTTGCGCGCCTTGTTGAAAGGATTTCCCCACAACGCCGTTGACAACAAGTACGGAAACGACGAGGGCGACGCCAAGCGCCATAGAAAGGGCGGTTAGCGATGAAGCCAACGAGCGGTGTTCAATACTTTTCCAAGCAATTTTCCAAAGACTCATTTGCGTATGCCTTTGACGTAAAATATGTAAAAAGACTAAAGACAGTCGTCTGTCCGTTAAAAAGCCAACTTAACGTCGTCAAACTAATCAAGCGTCACGCTAAGCGATGCGTCAAACGCTTGATTTTATCCAACGACTCATTCCTCATCGTCTTTATTATCAACGTTTTCATCAAACGCTTCATCGGCGAAATCTTGAGAATCGTCTTCTTCTGGAATCTCGACAGGCGTCACTCCAACGATCTCCTTTGCTTCATCGACCTCGCGTTCAGGAGGAACAACGTTCGCGGCGGCGACAAGATCGTTCTTCAGTCTCATAAGGCGAACTCCCTGGGTGTTGCGCCCCGTAGGCCGAACGTCGTCGATTGCAATCCGCTGAATCTTACCGCCCAAAGTAATAATCATTAGTTCGTCGCCATCCTTAACTCGAAGTACGGCAACAACCTTACCGTTACGACCGGTTGTCTTGATATCCAATACGCCTTGACCTCCGCGATGCATTGTACGATACGATAGCTTTGACGCGCCGCTCTCGTTCTCGGTTCCCTCGGAACTTTCAACGTTCTCGGTTCTCTCGTCGTCAGACTCCGCTTTTTGTTCGGAAACATCTGTTTCCTCGCCAACAGTCTCGGTATCCGTCGCGTTCGGTCCAATCTTCGTACGTTTACCGTACCCGTTCTCACAAATGGAAAGCAGATAGGAGTTTTCTTCCGCAATAGCCATAGCGACGACTTTATCGTCGCCAACTAATCTAATGCCGCGAACGCCGGACGCAGTACGCCCCATTGAACGAACGTCAGACTGACGAAAACGAATCGTACGTCCATTCGCAGTCGATAAAAAGATTTCATCGCCTTCATGGCAGACGGCGACGGCAACCAATGAATCTTTGTCCTTAGTTTCCCCTGAAAGGCCATTTTCCAGCGTTTCCGACGCAATAGGATCGCCGTTATCATCGACGCTGGCAGGATCTACGCCGCCGCGCAATTTGATAGCGATAAGTCCGGTCTTGAGCGGTCGACGGAACGCGGATAACTGCGTTTTCTTGACGACGCCTTCACGCGTCGCCATAAATAAGTAAGCGTCTTTTTGATCGAAATCCCGAACTGGAAGACAACTCGCAATCGTCTCGTCTTCGGCAAGCGCGAGCATATTCGTCAGACTACGTCCTCTACCGTCGCGAGCGGATAGCGGAATACCGTAAACTTTTTGCCAGTAAACTCTCCCTTTACTCGTAAAGAAGAGCAGATAATCGTGCGTACTGGCGACGTACATATCGCGAATTGAAGAGTCTTCGTCGATCTTAGCGCCCTTAACTCCCTGTCCGCCGCGCTTTTGCGCCTTATATTCACACAAAGCGGTTCGTTTGATATATCCGTCGGTCGAAATCGTAACGACCATCGTAGACTCTGGAATAAGATCCTCGTCGTCGACGTCGTAAAGTTCTTCCTGGCTAATAAACGTCCTGCGCTTATCGGCAAATTTTTCTTTGACTTCAACCAAATCTTGTCGCACAATCGCGAGAATATTACGTTCGTCAGAAAGAATCTCACGATACTTCCGAATTGCGTCGAGCAACTCGTTATATTCGTCGGCAAGTTTTTGTTGTTCAAGATTAACCAATTGACCGAGCGTCATCTTCAAGATGGCGTCCGCTTGCACAGGCGTAAGCGTATAGTTTTCCTTGAATCCGCGAGTTTGTTGGAACGCCTCAAACCCTGAGCCCAGACAACGTTCCAGCAACGCCGAGGGACACTGAATCAACATCAAACGTTGCTTAGCCTCGAATTGGTTTGCGGAAGTGCGAATCGTCCGAATAACCTCGTCAATGTTCGCATGGGCGATAAGCAACCCTTCAACCGTGTGTTGTCGCTTGATCGCCTTGTTAAGAAGAAAAGTCGTTCGACGTCGAATAACCGACTTGCGGTGGCGAAGGAACTCCTCGATTAGTTCCTTAAAAGTCAGTACGCGAGGTTTTCCGTCGACCAATGCTAAGAGAATGATCGAAAAGGTATCCTGCAACGGCGTGTACTGATAAAGTTGGTTCAAGACTACGTTCGGATCGGCGTCTGCTTTGAGCTCAAGGACAAGTCGGACAGGTTCTTTCAAATCCGACTCGTTGCGAATATTCGAAACGCCGACGATACGTTCCTCAGCGACCATTTCCGCAATTTTTTCTTCGATACGATCGCGAGCCTGTTGATATGGTATTTCAGACACAATGATCCGGCGACGCTTGCCATTGGTCTCAATACGAGCGCGAGCGCGAACAACGATATTTCCCCGCCCCGTCAGGTAACTTCGCCGAATTCCTTGCGTTCCACAGATAATGCCGCCCGTTGGAAAGTCGGGACCGGGACACAAACGCAACAAATCGAATGGCGAAACGTTGGGATCGTCGACAACGGCAATCGCGGCGTCGCAGACTTCGCCAAGATTATGCGGAGGAATACTCGTCATCATACCAACGGCAATACCGTTAGCGCCATTGACAAGTAGATTTGGAACTTTAGACGGGAGAACCGTCGGTTCCATACGAGTCTCGTCGTAAGTCGGTACAAAATCGACCGTATCGAGATTTAAATCCTCAAGCATGGCCATCGCCATACCGGACAGACGCGCTTCGGTATAACGCATAGCCGCCGGGGGTAAACCGGCAATTGACCCAAAGTTTCCTTGTTTGTCAACCAGAACATGACGCATATTCCAGTCTTGAGCCATACGCACAAGCGTCGGATAAATAATAGCTTCGCCGTGCGGATGGTAATTACCGCTAGCGTCGCCGGAAATTTTCGCGCATTTTACGCGTTGCGAACGCGGACCTATTCCCAAGTCGTTCATCGCGACAAGAATGCGTCGCTGAGACGGCTTAAGACCGTCGCGAACGTCGGGAATCGCTCGGCTAACAATAACGCTCATCGCGTACGTCAGATAACTTCCCTTAAGTTCCGCCTCAATAGGCATCTGAACCAATTTGGTATTATCCGGTAGAATCATCTGACCGTTGGCGTTAATAGTCGGTATCAGATCGCGACCGCGCGAGGGCTGAACCGGACGTTCAAATTCTTCTCCGTCAATCTCGCTTCCTTCGCGATCGTCGTTTTCCCCGCCGCTGGAACCGCCGTTAAGTTCGTCAGAATTGTTAGAGTTCTCGGGAAATTCGGATTTATCGTCGTCTGCCAAGGGAAAATCTCCTCGCTTAGCTTACAGGCGCGCGATCAACGCGCCAAATATAATCATCACAATTGAAGCCGCGTGAGACCGCGTACAGAGCCCAACTACGCAACTTTACGTTAATTGTAGCAAAATTGTCGATACTTTCAAGTTAAAGTTCCCCTCTAATTCGCGCAAAAACGCGTCTATTTTGCGTTCTTTTTCAAAGTTCGACATAGGGTCGATAATCGTCTCTCATCGCGTTCTACTAAATAAAAAACGCGTCGTCCGATTTTCAGACAACGCGCATCGCAACTGTTCGTTTCAATACCGTCGCTCATCAGAACGACGGGTCGACAAGTTCAATTCTTACCACAGCAATTCTTGTACTTCTTACCGCTTCCACAAGGACATGGATCATTACGCCCAATTCTCGGAGTTTTATTACGAAACGTTTGCACCTTCTGATCCTTACTCGCTTCAATCGCGTCGTCCTGTTGCTGTTGGGTACGTTGCATTTCCGCAGAAACAGCTTGCTGTTGCGGACGAGTAGCGGCGTTTGGAGCGTTTGCCGCCGACCAGGTAGAACCAATAAAGTTTTCGTCAAGTTGTTCAATACGGTAAACGTAATCGGTTACGCGTTCGAACACTCCGTTCCACATAGCGTCAAAAATACGCATTCCCTCGCGTTTATACTCGACCTTAGGATCGACTTGAGCGTAACCGCGGAACCCAACGCTCGATTTGAGGTGGTCCATAACGAGAAGGTGCTCTTTCCAAGACGCGTCCAAAATTCCCAAAATGAGCGAACGTTCAACCTTGCGCATCTCGGAGTTAAAACGCCCTTCAATAATTGATTCACAACGATTTTCAAGCAAAAGCGCGTCCCAATCGGCAAGCTCCTCAACTGTCAAATGTTGCGCAAGTTCGCTATTGAGCCATTCGCACAAAGCGACCAAAGCGGGCGCATCTTTACGGAATTTACGAATATCGCTTGAAGTAATACGCTCGTTTCGCGCAATCTTTTCTTCGCGTTTCGCGCGAAGCAATTCGAAGTCAACGCCTTCCTCTTCGAAGAGTCTGGACAACAAATTACGCATTTCTTCGTAGTACGGAGTCACGCGTTTAGCGGCCTGCCTGCTAACGGCAAACAATTCTTCTTCAATTTCATGACGTTGCTTATTCTTAAGGTCCTCAACGTCCATATCGACGCCAAATCGGCTCGCGGCCCAAGCGGCGACCCCTTCGCGATCATAACGTTTACCATTTTGATCGCGAATCGTGAAGTGCGCCAAACCGGCCAACACCGGAAAACGCGCTTCTCGTTCGGCATACCCTTCAAGAGTTTTCTGACGCGCCAACGCGACAAAGTCGTTCGGCTCCATCTTTGCGGCTTCTTCTGGATCGATAATCGTTCCAAATTTATCGCGCAACCACCGACAAGCGGAACGAATTCCGTAATTTGCTTGAAGCAACGGAGCGCCGTCGTCTAATTTAACTGAATCGCAGAAATGTTCAGCTTTTTCAATGAGGAAGTCGGCGACGGCGTCGCGACCAATTTTTTTAAGATCTACGCCGCGCAAAGTAGTGCGCCACCGAGCGTTCGCGTTTTTAGCAAGCGCCTGCCAATTCCATTCGTCTTCCGGCACATCGTCGGAAAGGTTTTCTTCAACGGCGTCCAAAACAGCGGCTTGCGACATATGACGCGCATGTTCAATCGCGTACTCGGCGGCTTCTCCCGAGTTCATACCGCGAAACTGCTTAGCCTCAAATTCAACATTTAGTTGTCTTCCGGCATACGCGGCATACGCTTCGGCGCCATAGTTCTGCGAGAGAAATTCGTCGAGACGACGACGCAACTGCGATTCTATCATTTGTAAGACAAAGTCTTTCGTATTGCCGCCGTCTAACACGCGTTGGCGATACGAATAAACGCGCTTACGCTGCATATCCATAACTTCGTCGTATTCAAGAAGATTCTTACGAATATCGAAGTTGTATTCTTCACGTTTTTTCTGCGCGCCTTCAATACGACGCGTGACCATTTGGCTTTCAATTGCCTGTCCGTCTTCCATACCAAGTTTGGTAAGGAGGTTCTTGACCCAATCGCCGGCAAAAATACGAACCAGGTCGTCTTCGAGGGACAAGTAGAAACGCGCTTCGCCAGGATCGCCTTGACGACCGCAACGTCCAATTAGCTGCAGGTCAATACGTCTAGCCTCGTGACGCTCAGTACCAATAATATGTAGACCGCCAAGCGAACGAACAACCTCGCCCTCGGCCTTCATATGTTCGCGTTCTTCAATTTCTTCTACGCATTTTTTCCACTCGTCTTGCGGAACGTCCAAACGCGTGGGATATTTAGTCTGAAAGATCGACCACGCAAGCGTTTCAGGATTACCGCCGAGGATAATATCCGTACCGCGCCCCGCCATATTCGTAGCGATCGTCACGGCATTGAGACGTCCGGCCTGCGCGACAATTTCTGACTCGCGACCGACATTTTCCGGTTTCGCGTTCAAAACCTGATGTTTAATTCCACGCTGGTTCAGTTTGGCGGAAATTAATTCGCTCTTTTGAATAGAAACGGTACCAACAAGAATTGGACGTCCCTTACGTCGTACGTTTTTGATCCTCGCTCGAGGTACGCGTTTGACTTCGCGATCCCCCTTCTCGACAAATTCAAATTCGTCGTCAGTTTCTTTCTTAATTAAACCGTAGAACACATTGCCCTGATCGTCGGTCAACTCATCCCACTTGTGCACGCGCTCAATCTCGTCGACTACCGCGTTATACTTTTCCGCTTCCGTTCGGTAGATAAGATCCGGCTTGGTAATACGTTGAACTTTACGGTTAGGCGGTATAGCCAAAACGTCCAAATGATAAATTTTCCAGAACTCGCTCGCTTCGGTCATAGCCGTACCGGTCATACCGCCAATTTTATCGTACAGCTTGAAAAAGTTTTGAAGAGTAATAGTCGCAAGCGTCTGGTTTTCTTCTTTAACTCTAACGTTTTCTTTCGCTTCGACTGCTTGATGCAATCCGTCGCTCCAAGTACGTCCCTCCATAAGTCGTCCGGTAAAATCGTCTACAATAACGATTTCACCGTCTTTAATGACGTAATTGACGTCTTTCTTATAGAGGTAACGAGCCTTAAGCGCATTATCAATCAAGTGCGGCCAATGCATATTGCCAACGGTATAGAAACTCTCAACGCCGGCAAGATGTTCGGCGCGGCGAACCCCGCCGTCAGTCAAATTCGTAGTATGATCTTTTTCATTTACTTCAAAGTCAACGTCTTTGACTAACTGGGAAGCAATTGCGTCAGCGGCTCTATACTTGGAGACGTCGTCGTGCGCGGGGCCGGCGATGATCAATGGCGTACGCGCTTCATCGATCAAGATGTTATCAACTTCATCGATAATCGCATAGTGAAGTCGTCCTTGCGACTGTTGAGCGTCGGGCGGAAAATTCTCGTCGCCGCGACGCGCGTAACGCATATTGTCGCGAAGATAGTCGAACCCATACTCATTATTCGTACCATAAGTAATGTCGCAAGAATAAGCGTGTTGACGATCGGCGGTCGACATATTGCTTTGAATCGAACCGACCGTCAGGCCAAGCGCTAAATAGACCGGGCCCATCCACTCCATATCGCGCCGCGCCAAGTAATCGTTAACGGTGACGACATGAACACCTTTTCCCTCGAGCGCGTTCAAATAAGCGGGAAGCGTTGCGACAAGCGTTTTACCTTCGCCCGTCATCATTTCAGCGATTTTACCCTCGTGTAAGGCCATACCGCCGATCAACTGAACGTCATAGTGACGCAACCCAATAGTACGTCTACTCGCCTCGCGACAAACGGCGAACGCCTCTTCCAAAATATCGTCTAGAGTTTCGCCCGCAGCCAAACGTTTCTTAAACAAAGCTGTCTGATTGCGTAGTTCCTCGTCGCTCATTGCTTCATACGTTGACTCCAACGCATTAATTCTAGCGACGCGAGGCTGGATACGTTTAAGTTCGCGCTCGTTTGAGGAACCGAACATCGACGTAATTCTATTTTCCATCCATCGGGAAATCGAACCAAAAAAATCGCCGACTCCGTCAAGGGACTCTTGTAAATCCATTTTAATCTTTATTTCTGCTTATTGTTAGCTAACACGTCAAACTGCGCATACTACGCCGCGACTTCTCTTTTTCTCAAAGACGTTCAAGCGCCCTTGCCCTTAAGCTTTATGCAAACGTAGCGCCACAAGTTCGATTGTGTCGACTACGATCCATTCCCTTAAAAACGGCAAAAGAGAAAAAACTAGTCGAATTTTACAATTTTTATCAAAAAAGGTCAAGGCGTAGGACACTTTCAAGAAATGAAAAAGCCCCGAAACTAGAAGTTACGGGGCAAACACTCGGTCAACGCGTCAAATTAACGCGGTTAACTTTACTATCGACAGTTCATTCTTCCCAGTTATCGACAGAGAAGATAAAGTCAAGCCCATCATCCTGTTTAACGGAATCGGAACCTTTGGCTATTTCACGTTTCACGTTGACTTGATCCGCCGCGATAACGGTATACAAATTATCTCCGTCGACGTCCATAGTCGCGGTATTGCCGAAAGCGGCAAAAGCGTCGTCAAGTTGCGTATCGTGTAAATTCGCGACAAGAGTCGAACGAACGTCTTCATCGTCGGAAGCAAAGACGTTTACATTAGAGAATCCGGCAAGCGCGCGCTTAAACGAACCGTTCGTAAGGGTCGCCTTTGTCTCATACCCTTCGAAAACGTTGTTACCGCCGCCGGCGACCAACACCGCCGCGTCTTCACCGCCGCGCCCATCAACCGAAATCGAAGAGAATCCGGACAATTTCAAAGTTGAACCGGTTCCATAATTCATCGTTGCGCTCTGGGAATCGGAAACGAACGAATCAGCTTTACGGGAACCATAAACGTTCGCAGTTGAAAAACCGACGCCCTTAGCCTCGATTTGTTCGAAACCTGCGGCGACAATGGATTGTGTTCCAGCGGAAACGATCACATTGGAATCGCTCGCCGTCAACGTATTGACTCCCGTCAATTTTGCGGTATTGCAACCTAAACCGGCGTCAATACGAATAGTCGCGAAACCGCTCGCTTGTTGACTGTATCCCTCGCCGACCATAATCGCGCCGGTAGCAGAGACGACAAGCGCGTCGGCGCCAGAGGAACCGGTCATTACAACAGTAGCTTTGGATCCGCCGACAGCGACAATCTCGGCTACTCCGCTCGCGCTGAACAGGAAACCGTTAGCGTTGGTTGCGGAAACAGAATCAACGTTCATCTCGACAGAGTCGCTCGTCGCGTTCGCCGCAACTTCGACGCGTCCAACTTCATTCGCTTTAACATTTTCGACATTGACGGCCACAAACGCTTGTTCGTCGACAATCATCGTCTTACCATTAGCAAGGTCTACGGATACAGATTCCTTACCTTCGCCGTTGAAGACGACGGTATCGTTTCCGGCGCCGCCGTCGAAGTAAACCGCCTCGATTTCCTCGTCAATTTTCTTCGTCTTGCCGTTAATAGTAACCGCTACAATCTTACCATTTTCAGCGGTAACGACAATCAAATCGTCGGAATCGGTTCCTTTGACCGTCAAGGTCGAAGAATCGCCGCTTGTGGAACTTGCTTGAACGGAAGCGACAGTTTCCACCAAGGTTCCAATCGGTCGATAGAAACCGGCGGACGCCGACGTCGAGGAATCCGTAGAATAACGATACGACTTCGATTCGATCGAAATTTCGGTATTGGCGGAATTCGAAGCAGTCGTGGCAATGTACTTATAAAAGACCGAATAAGGTCCAATGTAAGACGTGGAATCTGTTGTGGTCGAAGTCGTGCTACTCGAGGAACTGCTCGACGAAGAAGAACTACTACTCGACGAAGAACTACTCGAAGTAGTATCAGTCTCTTCAATTTCAGTTCCGGCATTCTTATTAGGTCCAGCCCACGCGACGACGAATCTCGGAACGAGGTATTCGGAGTCGGCGACGGTATCCCAATTGAAGACCGCGACGGACGGAGCAAACTGATTGCCGGCAGTCGTCGTATTGATGATGAATTCACCCTCGTCAAGTTCCAATTGCTGTCCAAGTTGGCGCGGAACCACTTGACGAATACCGTCGATTTCTTCGTAGACATAGCCTTCGATATAGACTGGGTATCCGGCAGAATTGAAAGCGCGAACCGCCACGCCGTAATCGTGGACTTCCTGTTTAACGTCGGAAGAAGAATCATAATTATATTCTTCCGCATCATAAGTTTCCCATGTAAAGACGACGCCAGCTTCATTTGCGGAGACGTCTGGAGCTCCCTGAACGTTCTTAACGGTCACATTTACAATCGACTCGTCGGTCGTTCCCATAAAGCTGAGCGGATTTCCATACGCGTCGTACTTACGAGCGTAAATATCCGCGCCTTGCGCGCTATTATGATCGGAAACCCAAACGATGTAATATTCGCCGGTCGATTCAACAGAAGCGATCTCCGGAGCATATTGACCTCGATACGTCGATTGATTAACGCGGGAAATCGTACCGTCGGAAATCGAATAGTAACCTTGATTCGAACGGGCGGTAACAGTCTTCTGGAAGATTTCAAACGACTTCGTATCTTCGACGTACGCTTGGAATACAACTACATATTCAATATTGCCGTCTACCGTGATACTGGCGACGTCAAAGTTTTCAATTGACATCGTATCAAGTTCATTGACAACCTTGAAGGCCGCGCCCTTGGCGTTTCCATTCAAGTCATAGAAACGACCGTACATTTCGTCAGACTTGTTCGGATTGTCTTTCGATCCCTGCAACCAGGTAATGAGCACCAAGCCCGTCGATTCGTTGATACAAACGTCAGGACTCCAACAACGCGTACCATGTTCGCCCGCTACCTGAATTTGAACCTTCTGAGCTTGGCCGCCGGGGTAGAATCTGGCGCAAATACCGTTGAGGGCGTCTTCACTTTCGCCGTTCCAAACCACAACGTAGCTTCCGCTCTCGGTTAGCGCAATATCAGGATCTATCTGATTGCCTTCAGAATACGGATTGACGCGAGTTTCTACACCATTCGGGCTACCGTCCGCGTTGAAACCGCGCATGACGATATCCGATTCGATACGATAGGTCGTGCCGTCTATAACGACAGTGTTATAGTAACCATAAACGCTGTCGGTTGTCGTGGAACTACTCGAAGAACTGCTTGAAGAACTACTCGAACTACTCGAAGAGGAACTGCTCGAAGAGCTCGTGCCAAGTTCATAAAGAACTTGTTGTTCGGTTACAATAATAAACCCGTTGGAGTTCGCGACGACAACTGGCTCGCCCTCGCCGCCATATTGACCGCTAAAAGCGTTTCCATCAATGTCAGGAACATAGTCTTCACTATCGACGGCGGCGACGCCAACAGACCAACGAACGGAGAAAGAACCGCCGGATTCGCCGTCGTAATCACCGTCAAGGTTATTCTTACCGCAAGCGTCAGTAACTTTATCGGACAGTGTCAAAACGTAAGAACCATCCGGCAAAGCTTGCTTGAACAAGATAACCAATTCGTAGCCGTTAGTCGCGTACGCCGGATCGCTGACGGTATAATAGTCGGCCGGATCAAGCCCCTGGCTACGAAGATAATCTTCAACCTTTGTCGAAGCGTTATAGCCGTAAATAATATCCTGAATGTACGCTGAAGTAACGACAGTCCCGTCTTTGGTAAGCGTCCAATCATTGTAATCGATAACGCTCTTCGGATTCTTGTTTTCAAGATTCTTATCGTCGGAGTACGAATAGACGTCGTTATACATTTCATCCGGAACATACGAATCCGCTTTAACGTCGGCATTCATTTGCGCGGTGAACATATATTCGCTGAACGAGTAAACCAACGAGGTTGGACCATGACCGGACGCAAAACGCACGGAGTTGGCATAGAGCGAAACCTGTTGAATTTCGCCGTCTGTGTCGGTAAACACAGCGTTCGCGCGAGTAACATAAGGAGGCGTGGAGTCGGTCGGCAAAGTAATCGAACGCATGCAAACAACCGCTTCAACGTTCTCGTCAATCGACTTGTAGGATTCGTCCGTCCAGACAAAAACCATATCCCCGTTTGCGTCTACCGCGACAGAACCTCCAATTTGATCGGCGCCATCGGAACTCGCATTGAAAGGATTATAGCGAGAAACGCGGAATTCCGCTCCAATCTCGTCGAGAGAATAAATTTTCTCGGTTGTGACCGCCGTGGAATCGCTCGTCGAATTAGTCGTGGTTGACGACGACGAAGAAGAAGAAGAAGAAGAACTCGAACTACTGCTAGACGAATCAGTTTGCACCGTAATCGTCTCGGAAGTCAAAGCGTAACGTCGAGCGTAAATGCCGAAATTATCAACCAAGTCGGAGTTTTCTTCATCGCTTGGATCTTGATAACTTTCGTAAACTACGACGAAGTTACCGTTATTTGCCATGGCGACTTGCGAATGAATTTGATCGTACGCGGTGTACTCGTTTACTTGATAAACTTCGGTACCAGCGATCGAAATCGTATCGACGTCGCTACGGAATACGCGCATGAAAACGCCGCCAAGACCATTGTTCGATCCGCCAGTAAGCGCGTCGCCATTTCCATCCTGGTTGTAACCGGTCCATGTGATTACGAAGTTGCCATCGCCATCCATAGAGACGCTTGACCAAATTTGCGTACCCTTTTGCCAGAAATCTTCAACGGTTTCTGTGGTTTCGGTCGAAGTATCGGAGCTTGTACTTGAACTTGAATCGTCGTCGTCCGTAACCTCAACAAAAATACTACTGTCGGTATTGACCAGAAATTCCGACCCAAGTCCGCTCAAAATAATTGAATTAATCCAGTCCACATAAGCGGAAACACGAACGTCGACTTGATAATTGCCGGGTCCATAAGATTCATCTCCGTCAAGATCTGAACCATAGGAACAAACGCCCGCAATCTGACCGTTAATAAACGACGGGCTACCGGAGTCGCCGGGCGCCGTAATCGCTTCATCGGTTCCAAGACCCAGGTTACGCAATCCATAGTAGTTGCCAAGATAATCGTTTGCGTAGGTTCCGTCGTCGAAGTCGTAAATCAACGTATTCGGATTACCGGCCTCGTCAAAGTTGGAGCCTGTCAATTCATATACGTTATTACCGGAATGTTTACGACCATAAGAACGATTTTCAACACCGTCTTCATAGTCCTCGTCTTCTACGTCGCCATAGAGACCGTAACCAACAAACGTAATCGTTTGACCAAGCTCGCTGTTCCCCTGATAAAGTTCATAACCTGTCAAAGTCGACGGCGCGGCGGATTCGAGTCGTAAGACGGCAAGGTCAACCTGATTGTCGGAAGGATCGCCCGCGTATGTCGGGTGCACATAAATTTCGGCAACACGAATACTAACCGTTCCAGACGGTGTTTCAAAAGTACAGTAAATCGGAGTTTCTTCCGGATCGTACGGCGTGCCGTCATCGTCGCAAACAACGTGCGCGGCAGTCAAAATGTGCCAACGCGACGTCAATAACGAACCAGTACCCATCGAGGAAGAAATGTCGTCGGAACTTGCAGAAGTTCCCGAAGTTGTGCTACTGGTCGTCCCAGAAGTCGTACCGCTTGTAGACGTATCGGTTGTCGTCGAACCGATCGTAATTCGACAGACTGAATCATAACCTTGTCCAGGATAGACTTCGTTATAATTGATATTGTCAGTCGTGATGACCTTCATCGTATCGTTCGAAGAATCGTCGTCGATAACAGTAGTATTTACGCTACCGTCACTTGCAATCGTCATTTCTTCGAGAGTGCCAACAGACGAGGCGACAACGTGATTCGAGGCAAATTTTCGAGCGTAAATATTCGATTCAATTTCCGAATCGTTGTCTTGTCCCCATGAAGTCCAGGAGACGACGAAAGCGCCGTCGGGTTCCATACCAATCGAGGCAAAGCGTTGGTTATTATCGGTTGTTTCGTTGACAAGGAATTCTGTGCCGGCAACTCCGGTCTGACGCATGGAGACGTTAACAGTAAGCTTGGAGTTATTGGTAGACGCTTCAAGCATGTCGACGTATTTAGCGGTATATTCGCCTTTATACTCAATCGAAATCTCGCCGGCAGAACTGAGCGTAACTTCAACGTCGGAGTCTGTAAAGAGACCGGAGCTTACCAACGCTTTTTTGACGTTCTCCACATTCGTCTTCATTTCGACGGACAAGTTGATCGTAACGGAGTATTTCTCTCCGTCAACAGCGCCAGAAAGAGTAAGCGTATCGCCCTGAATGTTCGGAGTACCGATGACCTTAATGGTTTGAATTGTGTTTTGGTAACCATACGAAAGACCGTTCGTAACAAACCGGCGACCATAAATTCCCCAACCGCTTCCGTCCTGGTCGTAAGATTCCCAAACAACCACGACATCGCCGTCCGAATCCATCGCAACTGACGCATACTGCTGATCTTCCGAAGTTTCAACGTTCACGCGAGCGTTTTCAGTCGAACCGTTGATCGTCATGCGTCCGCCGTTGAAGGCGTATTTTGCCATGTAAACGTCTCGGCTTCCATCTTCGTCGACGCCGTCCGTGTACATATCCCACACCACGACAAACTCGCCTTTATCGTCCATAGCGACAGACGCCTGTCGAGGATCGGAGAATTTCAAACCGGTAGTTGTGGAAATCAAGTCGCCTTTAGAATTACGTACGCCGGTATCGGTATACACCGTCAAAATAACGCCTTCATTGTCCTCGATAACTTGCGAACGAGCGCCGTTCACATCGTTAATATAGAGGGCTCGATAGGTACGAGCGTAAACGGTCTTAGTAACGACGTCGTTTCCGTTTTCGTCTACTGAATCAACTTCTTCGACCCAAACCACGACGTAATCGCCGTTCGCATTCGACGCGATCGATTGCGCGGTATTCGGTCCGTAATCGCTTGACTCTTCAAGGATCGAAGAACGCGTAACCTGCTTAAGAGTATCGCCGCTATCGAGAACTTCATGTTCAAACGAACCGTCGTCGGCAGTGTCGTTCACATACGTTACAGGAATATAATCATCGTATTTGAAGGAATCGGAATACTCAAACGCAAGCGCTTCGTTTAGACGAATAACGCTGAAGTCGAGCATATAATCTTTTCCGTCGTAACCGGCGGCAGTTCCATCAGAGGCATAACCTTGACTATAAAGCGCGTTTCCGGCCGAATCTTGCACCATTGACGAACAAACCAACGTGTAATTGCCGTCGCTAAGTTCAAGACCGTCCGCAAAATGCACAACCGCTTCATAACGATTCGTACCGTACGCAAGATCACTGTAATTGATTTGCTCAATCGGATTTCCCTTTTCATCGACGGTATCGCGCGCATACTGTTCAGACGCGTTAAGACCGAACGTAATACTTTCAATCGCGTCGGTAACGATCACGCCGTCTTTGAGCAGATACCAGTTCGAAGTATTGTCAACCGCATGACGAGAAATATAGTCGGCGTTTTGCGAATTCGACGCGTTTTCAGCGTCATACATCGTCAACATATCCTCACTAAAGGATACGACTACGTCCTTAACCGCGGAAGTTACCGTTTGCCCGTCGTCAACTTTTTCACCATTTGGCAAAGTAACGTTAGTCACAATCGGACCGGCGGTGTCTGTCGACTCAGAGAAAGCGCGCAGGTAAATGTGCGAATAGGTTGTTTCAACAGAATTTCCGATACTCGGATAGAGATCGTTGCGCGTCTCGGCAGTAGAATCTGCCTGCATAGCCCAAACAACAACAACGTCGCCGTTCGAGGTGTTCGCGACATGCGCGTTTGATTGAAGATTTCCAAGCGCGCCCGTACGTTCCACATACAATCCAGAATGTTCTTTGAAATCTTCACCGGAGACAGCCTGATCAACTAACGTCAAAGTGGACGTATCCTCGTCAAGTTCAATGAACAACGGAGTATCGTGCAACGTACTCTGCGCTGTAATCTGCAACGCGACGTAACCGTCAATCGTACGCAGACCAGTGTAGGTCACGCTATCTTCCGTATAGGAATAGCTGTATTGGAACTGTTCAACGTCAAGATCAATTTCTCCAAGCGTTCCCTTGTAGAACTCAATCTCATCCATAGTAACAAGGCGAACGACAAACGTATCGGTATTCCCATCACAAATTTCCAAACCGTTCAACGCCTCGGATAGCGCGGTAACCATACCTTCTGGATCGGACAGGAATCCGTCTTCAAAATA
This sequence comes from uncultured Planctomycetaceae bacterium, assembly GCA_964447865.1. Lineage (GTDB taxonomy): Bacteria > Planctomycetota > Planctomycetia > Pirellulales > Thermoguttaceae > RUG369. The sequence goes on from CAYUUL010000022.1 coordinate 20,290, forward strand.
ATCGCCATAGGAGAAAGAAACGGTTTCACAAGTATCCTCGTTTGTAGTCGAAACGTCGGTCGCAGTCGCGATACCGATCTTGAAAGCAATTGTTCCGGCGGAAACATACTGAGTCGGAAGCGAAACATAGAAGCACGCGTTCTGTCCATTACGATATCCGCTTACAACGCCCGAAATTACCGACGCGTCGGTAATAATATTCGTCTCAGTTGTCGAACTGGAATCTGTCGACGTCGACGTTGTAGAGTCGGTAGAAGAGGAACTCGAGGAAGCGTTCGCGACTGAATCGCCGTACACCGTTTGACCATAATTGACGTAACTGATATCGTAACCGTTGTTACGCATAGGAGCCAGCAACGATTCGAGAATAGCGTCCAGACGCGTCAACTGTTCGGTCGTAGCGCCTTCCTTTTGCGCAACCGAAAGGAAGTAACGAATATAACTATCGGCGTCAATACAATCGTAGTTATGAATCTGATAGATAGGAGTCGAACCGTTATCCGTAAAGTTGCCGTGTTCGTCATATCCCCAACCCAAAGCGAGTTGGATGAAGTTCATAAGGTCGGCATTTTTGTCTTCATAGGAATACTTATTGCCGCGATAGAACTGCTTATGTTTGTAACAGAGGTTATTATCTTCAAAGTCAGACCAGTCAAGCTGAATATACAGGTCTTTTGCGTCGGTCGAATAAAGCTTTTCAAGATTAGCGGTTGTAACCGATTGAATATCAAGTCCGAAACCTTGATACGCCGCGAAGACGTCGCCGTCGGCGTCAACTCCAACGGAAGGATTACCTTGATCCTGAACGGTAACCGCGTTCATGATCGTACTCGAAAGAATTTGAGTCGCCTCATATTCCTCGCTTACTTCACGTTTTCCAACGGCAATAGTAGACGAAGTCGTCTCGTCAGTACTGCTATCGGTCGTCGTCGACGAGGTAGAAGAACTAGTCGAATCTGTCGAATCAGCAGACGTCGCAAAGATATCTGTGGAATCTTCATCCGTCTCGAGTTTGTCGATAGAATAAATCGTCACATACGCGTCGGTGACAGGCAGAGAATCGGTACCTCCGACTCCATCTGTTTGTTCTTGCGTGTAAGCAAGCGCATATCGGTTATTGTAGTCGAACGACACGCTAGAACCATAAGCGTTCTCAGCAACAGTCTCGCCGTCGAGAATAAACACGCTGCTATACGGTTCAAGAACCGATTGGTAGAACGTAGTACCGTAGTTCCAAGTGACAACGGCAAAACCGTCGGTCGACATCGCAGCGAAAGCCGGTCCATA
>CAYUUL010000022.1:21586-38303 GCA_964447865.1 uncultured Planctomycetaceae bacterium
CTGACCTGGCTGCTCGCAAAGGTTATATCGCCGGTAACCGGTTGCGCTTCATTATTAAATTGACGACCGTAAATACCGCCAAAGTATGAATTATCTTGCGCAATATAGGTCCAGGCAATTATAAAGTTTCCGTCGCTGTTAGCTGAAACTGTCGGATCCGTCTGAATCCCATTCAACGACGCATTAACGACAAACTCTTCAGCGACAGGCGCGACGCACTGTACTTTAATGGTAGAAGATGAATTAAGCGAATAAGGATCGGCGACGAAATCAGTATTATACGCGTCTTCGCCAGGTTGATACCCAAGCTGTCCGTTAGACGTTCCATTATCGTAGAATGTGACGGTATAATCTGGGTCATATCCGCCTTCGCCCTCTTCCGCAATGTAACTCTGAACGGTAAATCTGCGAGCGTAAATATCCGTTTTATTATACTTTTGCAACGAGTCTGAATTCTCGCTGACCCAGGTAATGACAAAGGAACCGTCGTTACTGACCGCCACAGACGGCTTATACTGATCAGTACGCCCCGTACCGTTAATTTGCATATTGCCAAAGCGGTCATAAACAACGTCGCCGTCGGAGTCAGTCACAAAATTAGCAACTTCGGTCGAATTGACCCGGAACACGGCGCTCGACTCTTTCACTGTAACGGTCGCAGTTGAAACGTCATAATCGGACGACCCTGTATACTCATAAGAGCCAGTACGCGTGTTTTGACGCACTACGTCGGCGTAAGCATAGGTCTTTCCAGATTTTGTTGCGGAAGTCGCGGCAGATACAATTAACGAATCCTGATCAACCATACCGGAGGCGCCGGTAAAAGTAATCATAAATTGATTAGTCGTACCCGGAACCGGCTCAACTTTCACCTCGAGAGACGGAATGGCCGCCTGCATGGAACCGTAAGATTCAAGAGATGAATACGCTTGTGTCGGTTCGCTTGTATATTCATATCGGTGAGTTTTTTCGTTATACTCATAACCGCGAGTAATAGGCGCGTAAAGAGACTCGCTATTCGAATTATTGAACGCGTTTTGAATATTCTGGGCCGTAACGTAAGGGTCTGAGTCAACAGTAATACCAATCTTATCGCCCTTACTGTTATACGACGAGATCGTTTGCACATTACTGACGGTCGTTACAACGCCGCTCGTAAGAGTATCAACAATGGAGTCGCGTGCAATTTGGAGTTGACGTACAACTTCGCTCTTTCCAGACGTACTAATAATATCTAGAATTTTAGTCGTATATTTGGAACCAAACTGATCGCGCAAAATCAATTTTTGGAAATTCGTACATCCGGAGAGTTCGGTAATATCAAAGCTACTCGATTGAATTTTTTCGATCAGGTTGCTAATATCGCTGTAATAATTGTTAGCGACGCGGATATCAGGAAGATCGTAACCGGCCCAGTTGGATCCGTTGAATGTAATATCAAAATCGGTTTCACTATACGCGTTGACAGTAACTTCCGAATATTCTCCACCTGGAATGGCGCGAATCGCGGCTTGAAGATTCGCGGCGTTATCTCCGGGAAGTAACGAAGAATCATACTTAAAGAGAACCCAAGTCAACTCGTTTTCTGCGTACAACCCAAGGTAGAAGCACGAAACCGAATTAGAAGTCGTGTAAGTATCGTCTTCTCCACGAGAAACATTAGAATCATAGATGGAAAACCGTTGCGTCTCGTTGGCGCTATAGAGGAGGTCAAACGAACCGGCTTGAACAACAGAACCTTGAACAGCTTCGGTCGTCGTCTTTCCTTCCGAATCTTTCTTAGTTACTTCATACCAACCGGAGGTAAGCGCGACATAAGAATCTGAAGAATAGACGTCGCCGCCAGTCGTGGTCAAATCCTTTGTACTTTTATTTACAGTTCCTTTGACGTTAAAAACTTGCGCATTACCGTCGTCGTCAGTAGTCGTAACCTGATACCAACCGTCCTTCGCGGTTATCGCCTTATAGGATCCGCTTTCGTATTGCTGTCCATCGTTACCAAGTAAAGTCTTTGGAACGCATTCTTGCGGAATCGTAACAATCTGAACTTCGTCGGTCAGATAGCGAGCATAAACATTCAAATCCTCGACGTAATCGCCATTTTCATCGGTAAGATACATGTTCGAATTAGCATCGGTCGGATCGTAATCCGGATTCGCAAGTCTATCCGCGGCAGTCCACGCGACTACAAGATCGCCGGCTTGATTCGAATCAACGGCAATATCTCCACGAATATCTTGCCAACTAGGATTGACAAGCAGGTTTTCCGTCGTCGCGACGGTCAGACTAAGGAGCTGACGTTCTTCTAACGGATCCAAAAGGAGTTTTTTCGTCAAATTTTGTTCTTGACTGTTCGCGGAACGTTTCTTAGAAAAACGATCCAACAACGATCCAGCGACGCTCCAAATTTTATTATTTCGCGATAACGACATATGTGTCACCTGGTCTTAAAAACTAATTTAAAATTTAAGCTCGCGCGTCGGCGCGATAAACGCGTCGTCTAGTTCAAATCACGTCGACTTCACGCCGATTCCGACGTCGATCCATCGAGGCGCAAAGTCTGCGAACGAGTCGTGCGCAGTCGAGAGCTCGACCGCTTCGAGTCGTCGACGACTCGCGGTCAAGTCGTTCGACCGCAGTTTGAACGTTCAACGATTCCTTTTCTCACAACGGCTAGAACTTTTCAAACTAGCCGCGCGGAAACGATTCCAATATTGCTGTGAACGCAACGAAGCGCCCATTTCCAGTTGTTCGCTACGCAAACACACTAGGCGGCAATAGACTACCCCACGCTCAATCTAATATAATCAGATTTTCAGAGCTCGTCTATTTCCACAACGAAAAAACTCGTTTTTTTTTATCCATTCGTCCCAATAAACAGGTCGCGCAAAATTTCCCTTTACCTTAAAAGAAAACCAATCAACCGATTATTTGCATCAAACCGATTTTAGCGTCTAGCATTTAGTCCAAAGTCAAACCTGTTTAAAACACTTTCGTAAACCACATCGGCAATGTCTCGTCAACATCAGTCTAACATAAATATAAATTGGGAAGTTTGTTTTGTTACCCAACTGACAAGAATACAGATGTTTTGATTCTATTCCATTGCTAATAGTTCCATTTCACCACATTTTTCTCGTGTTTTTCTAAAACTCAGTTCGATAAAATGGCGGTATTGTTTCTACCTTTCCAAAACACTAAAATGATTCGAAAAAGGAAATAACATACTTCAACAAATACCCTATAATGATTGACAGGTTAATATGAACAAACACAAATCCCTCACCTACTCTTACGCGCCCACGCGCGTTAGGCGAACAAACGCGCGTTTTTTTAGTATTAAGTACTTTTTTTTCGGCTTAGCGTTTCTAACGGTCTCCATTTATTCTCAAAAATTTTGTATTTCATTTGCTTTTGAGAATCAACGCGCCGATTCCACAACTAATACCGATTATGACTCAAACGCCAATTCAAACGACGATTTGTGGGTCAGACTCACAGTCGACGGAAACACGCCGACCAAATTGCAAACCTCGATTGTCCGATTTCAAGGAGACTACGTAGCTAAAGACGGCGTGAGTCGACCAGTCTCGGTAGATCTTATTGGCGCAATTCATTTAGCAGAATCTGAATATTACCAACAACTTAATGAACAATTCAAAACATACGAAACGCTTGTATTTGAACTCATTCTTAACAAGGGCGCCGACTTTAAAGAAACAATCAAGATTGAACGTGAAAGTAAAAAGAACTCTTCGAAAGATCTGTCGCTCAATCCCCTCAATATTATTCCGCTGAGCCAACAAACAATGAGCAATTGTCTAAACATGGTCTATCAACTCGATGGAGTCGACTATTTTGCTCCCAATTTTCGGCGCGGAGATATGGACTCAGAGGATTTTATTTTAAAATTATTAACGAACGGAGACATATTAACGTTCATCCAAGACAGCTTTTTCTCAGGATTTCTGTGGGACGATAGAGGTCTCGTGGAAAGCGGAATGATAGCCGTATTTTTCGCAAAAGATCGCAGACTCGCGTTAAAACGCTTTCTTGCAATACAACTTGCCGAATCAGCGCAAGACGACATTAAAAAAGCAACTTCAAAACTCGAGAAAAATAAACTTGGCGCAAGCGACCATTCTCAAGTCGACGATGGTTCAGAAAATAGAAAAGAAAATGTTTTAATCCATTACCGAAATAAGAAAGCAATAGACGTGGCGAAAGAAGAGCTCGACGCGGGCCAAACTAAAATCGGGATTTTCTACGGCGCGGCGCATTTACCGGATCTTGCCCAACGTCTCGAGAACGAACTTCACTTAAAACGCGTTCCCGAACAAATTTGGCTTGACGCTTGGAACGTTGGAGCAACCAATCGGTAGATAAAACGCGTTCTACAGAAAAACGTCGTCGAAATTTCCAATTTGGCGACGTTAGCGCCCGCAAGACATTGCATATTTATACTTGCGAGGAATATTGATTCATAAGGGTATCAGTAAGACCGGGAAAGTAACGAGAAAGAAAATACAGTAATTTAGCGCTACGAGAGACGGGAACAAGCCGTTTCCGCCCTTGTTCCGCGGCGTTTGCTATTGCCAACGCAACGTCTTTTGGCAAAGCCGGACGATGGTTCGGGAAATTAGGACGTCGAACGTCTCGCAACAAAACGTCGAAAAACTGTGACGACGTCGTACCTGGCATAACAGTTAAGAAGTCTACGCCCTCGCAACTTAATTCAGCGCGCCAAGCGTCCGTAAGAGTAAGAAGCGCAGCCTTCGAAGCTCCATAGACTCCGTAATAAGGCGTACCGCGTAAACCAACAATTGAAGAAAGGTTGATTACAAGGGGACGTATTCCCTTCTCTCTATTTTCGTTTGACGACGCGCTCTTCTTTAGACTTGGAAGAGCCAATTTCGTCAACTCGAACGGTGAAAAGAAATTCAGATCAAAAAGCTCGCAAGCAAGGTCGTCCGACGTATCCTCTGCCGGAATTGTCGCCCCCGCTCCAGCATTATTCACAAGAATATCAAGTCCGCCAAAACGCTCGACAGTTTCAGCAATCGCGCGCTCGCGCACATCCGACTCGCAAACGTCGCCAACCACGCAGAAATGAACGGGGAAGCTGGCAAAGTTCTTCATGCGAATCGCGTTCATTTCGTCTACAAGAGCAAGCAACTCGCGTTCACGCCGCGCCAACGCGCAAACAACCGCGCCGCGACGCGACAACTCTAACGCCAATTCACGTCCAATCCCGGACGACGCGCCGGTCACAACGACACGCGAACCGCGTAATATTCGTTTACTCATACAAACAATCCTCAACGCTTTCCTTGCGCTAATCATAAAACGATCGTTTATTTGATCGGTCCTTTTCGCGCCTCTTCAGCCGTAATCATTTGGTCGCCGTCGCGATCATACTTACCGAAGAGAGCAAGACCTTGCGCCGTAAGGTCGGGAGTAAATTCCAGAATGGTTAATTGTCCGTCGCCATTTTTATCACGAGCCAAAAACCAAGCGGGCGTCCCCCTCACAACAATCGGTGAAACCGCATATTCTCGCAAGCTCGATTCGTCCATCTCAGTTAAGAAAACGTCAAGCAATTCGTCGTCGTCAACGCTCTCCAAAGCGGGATTATCCTTATTAAATACATCGCGAACGTCGTCCTCGCTCATGTCGGCAAGCGAATTATTACCGTCGTTTGCCAGTTGAGCTTCCTGCGCGTCTTCTTTAGAAAGTCTCTTTGGAGCGGCTGAGGCAGGCTGAATCAAGACCTCGACGTCTTGTTCGTCAACAATGAAATTCGTACGTTGAGCGTTTGCTCGAACCGGATTAGGATTAAAAATTGTTCTATCCTTCGCAAAACGCGTTAAATAAAAAAGAAGCTCTTGTTCAGAAAGTTCCCAATCTCCGTTCAGATCAACCGCCTGCGCTCGTTCTAATTTATTTTCCCACTCGCTTCGTTGGAGGACGCCGTCGTTGTTTTGATCATACTTATTCGTAAGGTATCGAACGTAATACCTAAGAGCTAACGGAGTCGCGTCAACTAACACATCGGCGCGACGAGCCATCGCCTGTCGATAGTAATCTTCTTCCGTTTCTATAGAATAATGAGGAACGCCTTCGCCATTAAAAACAGGTACGGATCCGGCTCGCAAACGCGCTTCCGCATCGGCGCGTTCTTCATCGGTAAGGTCGGAGGAAATTTCCTCCAAAGAACCTTCGGCGGCCTTTTGCGCTTGTTCTGCGGCTTCTGCGGCGGACGGTTCGCGACTAAAATCGCCATTCTCCCATTTGGTCCAATACACTTCGCCAACTCGCTCGCGCAATTGTTGAGCCATCGGACTATTCTTCAACCGCGCAAATCGGTCAGGATTCATGTTGGCAATAATTTCTTCAGGACTCCGATTTCCCCCCCTACGATCGCGAGATCCATCGATTCCCGGATTTCTATTGTTTCTATTATTCCTGTTTTCACTATTATTTCTACGCGGACGCGACCGCGCGGGCGCGCCTCCGGGCCCGGCTTCTTGCGCCATTACAAGAGAATTATCAAGACGGTAAGAGAACGGAGTCGAACCGAAATTCTCCGCTCCTATCGTACCGCAGAATATTGCGACGGCGCCTAGCGTCAATTTTCTTATCTTGTCAAATTGCAACATTTCGCGCGTATCCTCTCACTGCCCCACGTTGAGCGTTACACTTTGGTTACGGTTGCCGACAAATACGCGTTCCACGCGTAAGACGCTTGAACAACATAAGGTCGGCGACTTGAATCTCCCATCTTGCTTAGTATAATAGTATACAAAATGGCGCGGCGGTTTTCAAGTTATTGTTAAAAAAAACGCTAATCGACGCGTTATTTTTTCGCAAGAGCCAAAAAGTCGTCAAGTCCTCGGTTCGTCCGTCAAACGACTATACGCCGTAACTTCAGTCGGGTACGGCCAATTGTGGAATCTTTCAACAATTTAATATAGACCATTAAGCGAGGAGCGACAATGCTCGTTTTTTTCGAACCGGATGAAAAACCGCTAAAACTAAACGCCGTCCAGTTGCGAATTGCGCGCGCCTCGTTTGAAGAGGAAGGGCGTCTTCAACAACCAATTTTAAATCAACTTGGAGCTCGAACTGAAGAAATAGCGCTCGCCGCAATCGCGCTGAAACTCGGGCTTCCTGTTGTTAATTTGGCAAAGTCGACGTTGCCCGACAACGTTCTGGAAAATTTTCCGACAAAACTCGTACACCGCCGCAACATTTTTCCTCTCGGCGTTCAGCCGGACGGAGCGCTCTATATTGCGACATGTAATCCGTTTGACCTGTCGGTAATCGATGAAGTTTCCGTTGCGACCGGTCTACCCGCCGTTCCAGCAGTCGCTTATCCAAACGAACTCGCTAAACTTATTAAAACTCATCTCGGAGTCGGCGCCGAAACTATCGACGGGCTTATTGAGCAAAATAGCGACGTCGAAATTCTTGAAGACGTCGACTGGGACCAGGGCGACGCGCAAGACGCGCAAGAAGCGTCCGTCGTCAAGTTGGTCAACGATATTCTCACAGAAGCAATCGAGTCGGGCACGAGCGACGTTCACATTGAAGCGCAAGAAACCGGAATGAGAATACGGTACCGAATCGACGGCGTACTTCAAACGCAACCTACCCCTCCGGAAATCAATCGTTTTCAATCCGCGATCGTTAGTCGTATTAAAATTATGTCGCGACTCAATATCGCCGAAAAAAGAATTCCGCAAGACGGGCGTATAAAGATTAAAGTTCAAGATCGTGAAGTCGACCTCCGCGTTTCAATTATTCCTATGCTCCACGGAGAAGGAATCGTCATGCGTATTCTAGATAAAGATCGTATGAACTTCACGTTACGCGGCATTGGTATGGACGAAGACGTCTACCAGCAATTCGGTAAGTTGATTTCCCTTCCACACGGTATTATCTTAGTTACGGGGCCAACCGGTTCTGGTAAAACGACGACTCTATATAGCGCGCTTAACGAAATTAAATCGGACGAAACAAAAATCATCACGACTGAAGACCCGATCGAATACCAACTTGACGGTATTAACCAAATTCAAGTTCACACAAAAGTCGGGCTCACATTTGCGGCAAGTTTACGCGCTATACTTCGTCACGACCCGGACGTCGTGCTCGTCGGCGAAATTCGCGACTTCGAAACGGCAGAAAACGCGATTCAGGCGTCGATGACGGGACACTTGGTGTTCAGTACGTTACATACCAACGACGCGGCGGGCGCTTATACGCGTATGATCGACATGGGAGTCGAACCATTCCTCGTCGGCACGACAGTTGAAGGAATCATGGCGCAACGACTTGCGCGACGACTCTGTAAGCATTGTAAACAACCATGGAATCCTAAACCGGAAGACCTTCCAAACGACTTCCCCAAGGAATTACTTGAGTCGGGAACGCTCTACCGTCCCGTCGGTTGTCGCGAATGCCGCGACTCTGGTTACTCCGGTCGAGTCGCGCTCTACGAACTACTCATCCCGAACGACGAAATTCGTCGTCTTGCTGGTGAAAAAGCGCCGTCTATCGAAGTCAAAAAAGTCGCGCGCGCTAACGGAATGGCCACGTTGCGCGATAACGGCTGGAAAAAAGTCGGTTTAGGGATTACGTCCGTTGAAGAGGTCGTTCGCGTCGCCAAAGAGGACTAAACGCGCTAATTACCAATAAAAAGAGTTGCGCGGTATTTTAATTTACATTTATCGCGCAGTCTTTTTTATCGGCAACTTTACTCAAACGACGAAAAGTCTTATTCGTCGACAATCGCCGAATCGTTCTGAACATGTTCGTTCAAATAATGTTCTGCGTACTTCAGTACGAGCGTGTGAAATTGCTTAGCGTAATCGTTATCGTTCTCAAGCATATGACCGGAATGAGGATAAACAAAACAATCAAAAACAATCTGGTCGTCGTCCATTACTTCAATATCGTTAAAGCTTTTTGCGCCAAGTTCTTTAAATTTTGCGATTAGCTTTTCATAATGTTTCATTCCAACAATTGGATCTTTCCCGCCGTACGCGGCTACAGTCGGAATCGCGCTTTCTTTCGAGAGGTACGCCAAAGGAGAGATCTCCCTAATCAAATTCTCCGTTTTTTCATCGGGATTGAGTAATAACTCGGGCGTTACGTCTTCAACATGATTCATACCATTTATCAATAACGCGACGGTCTTTATATCAAGGACAGAGTTCCACGTATCCTCATGGAAGTCGATTGGCGCAACCCTTGGAGCTATAAAAGCAACCGGTACCGGCGCGTTTTTACCGTGCGAATACGCGTAAAGAGAAAGTATATGTCCGCCTGCGGAATCGCCGCCAAGAGCGACGCGTTCGAGTTTAATACCGCGTTCTTCCACAGTCGTTTTTAATTTGGTAAGCGCGCAGTCAATCTCGTCGAGAACAGAGAATATTGAATAGAACGAATCCGTCTCGCCCCTGCGATAGAGCATATATCCAACGCTTGCGGAAATGTAACCCAACTTAGTCATACGGCGAGCGAATGGAACCATATGTTCACGGTTACCGCCCGTCCATGCGCCTCCATGAATATAAACAAACGCTGCGTGTGATTTCTCCGGAGTCAATTCTTTCGGGAAAAAAACGTCCAGTTTATTCCATTCTTTATCGCCGTAGGGAACGCCAACCAACGATTCCCCGTCTACGTTTTCCGTCCATTCTTCGACATATCCTGAATTGTTCATAACGTTATCCACCTTGTGAAGCGAATAAATAGAACAACCAACGACGGTAGCGCACGCTAGCAAAATCATTCCAACCAATAGAAGAACCCAGCGCAATTTACTGTTTTTTTTCTGCTCGGTTGCGAAAGAAGGAAAACTCTCGTTCACATTTGACATTTTATAACCCTGGATAAATCAATCAGAGATAAAGAACAACTAAAGACCCAACGGTCGAATAGCGCGTTCCAAAATACCTATTAATTCGGCAATTGCCAATCCATAATTTGTCATAGGCGTCCCAGACGCATTAGCGCGTTCCAACCGCGTAAGCATTTCCCTACGATTAAACATACATCCTCCGCAATGAATAACAAGACCGTATCGTTTTAACTCGCTTATCGAGGGAAAATCATGACCATGTAAGAAATCAACGCGTATGTCCTCTCCAACTTTTTGCCGCAAAAGACGCGGTATCTTAACAGTTCCAATATCTTCCTCAACCGGATGATGAGCGCACGCTTCAGCTATCAACACGCGTGAAGTAGGCGTTAGCCGTTCAATCATTCTTGCGCCGGTTATCATCGTTTTTAAGTCGCCCTTTTGACGAGCAAATAAAATTGAAAACGACGTTAAAGGCGTTTCTTCCGGCACAATTTTTGCAACAGAACGAAAAGCTTGCGAATCTGTCACAACAAGGCTAGGGGCAAACTTCTCTAAAGCCGTGGCTAACATATTTTCCTGTACGACGACGCAACCTAATTTAGCGTCAAGTAAATCGCGAATAGACTGAACTTGCGGTAAGATCAATCGTCCCTTTGGAGCTTCTTTGTCAATTGGAGTCACTAAAAGCACAAAAGAGCCGTCGGAAACAAGATCAGACAATAAGGGCGGTGGAGACAAAAATTGTTCGGGAACCAACTTAATCAATTCTTCGCACAAATCAGGAGCGCCGAATTGCGACTCCAAATCCAACTTTGCCGAGAAAGGAACCGCCGTAAGCCCGCGTTCGCGCGCCATTGTGACAATTTCCGCGACATTTTCTTGCGTAGCGGAATCCGTCTTATTGACGACTATGACAATCGGCGCTTTTCGGGCCTTCATTTCCGCTAAAAGTTGTTCTTCAAACGTTCCCCACGCTTTTTTACCTAACATTGCGTCCACAACAATCATGGCGATTTCAACGCGGTCGAATACGCTTTTAGTCTTCGCGACGCGTTCACTTCCAAGAGTTCCTTCGTCGTCAATACCTGCGGTATCAACAAATAGAACGGGTCCAATCGGCAACAATTCGCACGCCTTTTCAACGGGATCGGTCGTCGAACCGGGAATCTCAGACATAATAACCAGGTTTTGTCGCATCAACGCGTTTATGACAGTAGATTTGCCAACATTACGTCGACCAAACGCTCCAATTTGTAAACGAATTCCCTTTGGAGACAATATTCTCATTTCCGTCAAAAAATTTCCATGTTTGTTAGCTTTTCAAAGAATACATAAATGCGTTCAAAGACGAATTCACTCACCAGGAACACATTCAAAACAGCGTAGTTACAACACGTTTTCACTCAAAATTGAAAAAAACTTTCCGAGCTATTCAAGCGGCGCGTAAAACGCTATAATATACGCATAGTCAAATATAATACAAAACGATTCGAGCGAAAAGCGTTAAAGACCTTTTCATCGTAAAAGAGGAACTTTTTATTCGCGACAGTGTTTAACTTGACATGAAGACGCTTATGTTGTAGTGAACGCGTCGTCGCGAGGTCGTTTTTCCGTCGCTTTTAAGGCGCGGTTCAGCGACAAAGCAACAACATAGTCTACGACGGTTGTACGTCGTTAGATCAAAGGGCGCCCCTTGTGATTCCAGAAGAACCCATACGCGAGGAAGACGCGTTTTTCGATAAAGACGCACAGCTAATGTTGGCGGTTCAATCAAACGACGCGTTCGCTTTTGAAGAACTTATGATGCGAAATCAATCGCGCGTATATACTTTTCTCCTGCGTTTCGTCGGTAATCCGCAACTTGCCGAGGATCTTACGCAAGAAGTATTTATGCGCGTGTACCGTCATCGCGCCACGTATCGACAGGAATCGCGTTTCTCAACATGGTTGTTTCGTGTTGCGCATAACGTTGCGTTCAACGCGTTGCGAGCGAAAAGCCGACGTCCGGAAGCTCTTTTTAACACTATTGGTTCTTTCGCTACGGACAGTACGCAAGTAGGATACGAAGACAGTATTCTTACGCGAAGCGGAGCGACGCCCACTCAAAAGATTGCAAAAATTGAAAAGCAAGCAATCGTCCGAGCGGCAATCGACACTCTCAATCCTCGTCAACGTCAGGCCGTTTTGCTGGCCCGTTTTGAAGGAATGAGTTATCAGCAAATAGCCGAGGTCATGAATATGACGCCCAAAGCGGTAAAATCATTGCTGTGTCGAGCTAGATTAAATCTGAAAGACGCTCTCGCGCCTTATATTGAAGAAGGGAAACGTCCGGAATGAAATCGTTACGCAACGCAAGCGTTTCGCAAGACGACTTGTCCAACGCTTCCACGCATATGTCGACAGACGATCCTCAGTCTAGAGTTACGCTTGACGACGAACAAGAGTTTGAATTGAACGACGAGCTTTGTGAAGACGACGCTGATTCCGATCCGTTATACGAAGAGATTAGTTCCTATCTCGACAACGAAATGGACGATGAAGAAAAAAAAGCGTTTGAAATTAAATTGGCGGCGGATCCCAACCTGAAAGCGCAGGTCGACGACGCAAGAGCGACTTGGGACGTCTTAGGTTCTCTCGACAATTCAGACCCAGAGTGCGATCTTATAGAACCAACAGTCAATTTACTTAATTCGGAAGCTAAAACTGAACTTCAAGAATTGGAAGCGAAAGAAAAAAGAAACCGTTTCGCTTTAAGGCTTGGAGAAGTCGCCGCCGCGCTGATAATGTTTCTTTGCGGTTACGCGATTTTCTCACTTTTCTTCCCTGATGTTGAACAACGTCGTGAAAAAGATTTTCGCGTTGTCGCTAGACTTCCTCTACTAGAGGCGGCTGGTTCATACCAATTTTTACAGGAACTCGTCAAATCCGGTCTCTTCGAGCCTAAACAACATGAGCCGGTTCCTCCGCAAAATGAGCGCGAAAACGTTAAGACGTATCGCGAGTTGTCTAAGGATCGTTCCTTCTATCGTCTCCAACAGCGTTTTGAGGGACTCGATAAGAAAACGCGCCAAGAAATACGCAATCTTTACGCGCAAATTGAAGCCGACGATAATGCGGCTAAGGAGTGGTCGATTCTAGCTTCTTATACGTTCTGGCTCGCCACTGCGCTCACTGATTCCGAACGAATCCGACTTACCTCGCTTGGCGCCGTCGATCGAATTGCCAAAATTCAAGAAAAAATTGACGCATACAAACATATGCAGAAATTTTTTGCGCAAATGAAATCAATGGACAACGAAAAGTTTGGCAAAAATTCAAATATAATCAAAAGCGACGACCAGCAAGCGGAAGAGTCAAAACATAACGAGCCTATTAACGTCAATTACGACGCTAACATTGCGCGTTCTCCCAACGTCGTTGCTTTTCGTTTGACCTTGCCCGAGCAACTTAGAGACGAGTCGCTTTCTAACGTCTATAAAAAATATCTTGACTATAATCGAGTTCAAAGTTCCAAGACGCCGCCCGCTCGTACGGGGGGAGAGCAGTTTGAACGAGTTTTTGCATTTTTGACGGACGTCAAACAAGAAGAACTTGTTGAGCTTCTTTCTCCAAAAGCGCAGGATTACCTACGTGAGAAAACGGAGGAAGAACGTTCTTCAATTCTGGGAATGCTTGTCTCACTAAGTTTATTAGAAAACAACGGCGAAAATGAACCGTCAAGAAAACAGGAATTTGGACCGCGTGGGCCGCAAAATCGCTCGCGAAATGGTTCAAAGGAACAATTTGACGCTTTACGTCCTCCTCAAAAGAATTCGCCCGAGACTTTTGGAGTTGACGATCACGCTCCGGCGCCTTTTGGTTTTAAATTTAACAATCAAAATATCATAACAATTGGCGAATTGGGTTACACGCTTCACTTTGCGCCTGATGAGTTCAAAGATTATATATCGTCGACCCCTCCGCGTTCCGCGTGGAACGCTTTACTTGGGTTACATCTGAGTATCAAAAGTAAGGAACGAGATTTTTTCCAGGCGCAATCTCCACAAGAGCAACAACCTTGGCAACCTAAAGACAATCTAAAATTCCAAGAGTCCGTTCCTAGGAAAAAAAAGGGGGTAAAAGGACTCAAAAAAATTACCCCAATCGGTGAATCTGGTAAAAATGAAAGCGTTACCCAACCAGAAAAGATAAGAGACAAGTAAATGAGGAGGGCTTGGTTTCTCCAATAGTTAAATAAGAACGATTCTAATCCAATTAACAATCAATAAAAGAATTAGTTAAAAATCAATCATTTGGAAGGTGAAGAAAAAAACAAAAGTTGTCTTTCTGCCGCTTGACGAAAGGCGCGTATCAGTCAAAATAGTAAGTGTAGACAAAAAGAAAAGAATATAAGTTAAAAATCGGGTTCAAAATCCTTACTTGGTTAGGTAAATAAAGATAAAAAAGTTCATTGTTGTGTTTTTCAATCGAAGTTTAGATTGTTTCCTAAGCGTATAATCGTAATATAAGTTAAAACAGTCAAATTCTATTAATCATTTTACAAAAAATCAACCTATTTTATCTATTCTTTCTTGTAAAGCTTTTTAACCTTTGTATATTCTAGGAAAGATGGGTTAGGTAAGATGTAACCTCCAGCTAAAAATGTACACTTATGCGTTGTTTACTTGGGTGACGACTTGCAACGACGCTGTCGCCGAGGTCGAAGGGGTTCGACTTCGGCGTTTTTATTTTACGCTCTTATTTATCACGGCAGATAGATGATCGAGTTTCTTTACGACCTCTTGTCGTTCAATTGTTCTTGTTTATAATTTCATGGACGGTTTTTGGAAACGCATACGTTTATAACGCGTATGTATTCCCCCTTTGCCACCGACTTTTAACGCCTCTAAATGAATCAGAGTACAGAACGATCGAAAATGTATCGCTAATAGACATGCGGTAAGACCGCTCGGGAGAGATCTCATGAGTACGAACACCCTGTTGTTACCTGAACTTCGCGAAATGATCGCGCTCAACGACCTCGCGGAAATGCGAGTTTTTTGTTCGGCTCTACACCCTGCCTCGACCGCCGTCTTTTTACAAGAACTTAAACCAGAAGAAATTTGGACAATTCTCAGCGCAAATCCAATGGCGTTACGCGCTGAAATCTTTAGTTACTTCGATCGAGACGTTCAGATCAAGCTCGTCGAAACATGTCCTCGCGCCGAAGTTGCAAAACTTCTTGAAGAAGCGCCGTCCGACGATCGAGTCGATTTATTGGATGAAGTTGATCCAGAAATCGCGGCGGAAGTTAAAAAGTTACTTTCGCGAGAAGATCAGCAAGACGTTGCGCTATTGAGCGCCTATGAAGAAGACACCTGCGGCGCGGAAATGTCTTCCGATTTTGTGCGTCTTCGACAAAATATGACAGTCGGCGAAGCAATCTCAGAAATTAGTACTCAAACTCACCTCATGGAGACAGTTTACTATCTGTATGTCCTCGACGACGAAGGACGTCTTGCCGGCGTAGTTTCCGCGAAAGATCTTTTACGCCGGATCAATAATCAGGACGCGCCAATCAGTTCGTTTATGAAATCGGCGGGAACATTAATTACAGTAAACGCTAACGAACGTCGTGAAGAAGCAATCAACTTGGTGGAAAAGTACGACTTCCTCGCTATTCCAGTTGTCGATTCGACCGGAAAAATGCTGGGGGTTATTACGCACGACGACGTATTAGACGCCGCCGTTGAAGAATTAGTTGAAGACGCCCATATGAGCGCGGCTGTTAGTCCGCTTGAGGATGAAACCTATATGGGCGCGAATATTTTTCTTCTAGCGCGTAAACGATTTACCTGGTTGGCAATTTTACTTTTTGGAGCTATCACAACCGCGTTAATTTTAAAAATGTTCAATGGCGTAAGCGATCGGGTCGCCTGGCTCGTTGCTTTTCTTCCAATGATCGTCTCAACAGGCGGAAATAGCGGAGGTCAGTCGGCAACGCTCGTCATTACCGCACTTGCAACCGGCGAAATTGACCTGTACGATTGGAAACGCGTAGCTAAACGCGAACTTATAATGGGCTTAATTCTAGGACTCGCGATGGGAGTCTGCGGTTTTATTAACGCGCTTATCATCTACGGTACAAGCGTTTCCACCTTACAGCTTCTTCTCGTGCCTCTATCGGTTTTCTGCGTCGTTTTTTGCGCAAACTTAACGGGAGCGCTTCTTCCTCTCCTGTTTCAACGTCTTAAATTAGATCCGGCATTAATGAGTAATCCGTTTGTCGCGGGTATCTCGGACACGCTTGGCACATTCATATATATGTCGCTGGCCACAATACTAGTCGCGCCATTTTATGATTGAATGTTCATCGATACGCATCTAATCTGTGGAGCAATATCTCCAATTCACCGAAACTGCGTTTCTCTGTTTCAGTCTCCAAAGAGTTATTTGTTCGGTTTGTAATTTTTTACGCAAACGCTATCGTTCGATTTAAATAAGAAACGCAGTCTTTCTTCAAAATACCTTTTCTACCGAGTTCTCCAATATACACTCCATCATTCCGCGCTAAATGCGATTTTAACGCGTTAAGTAATGTATTGGAAACGCGTAACCAGAAATTCCCAAACAGGTCTTAATGAAGATTCTAACACAAGATAGGGGCGTTTTACAGATGATTATTGTAACAAGAAAAATTAAAAAAAGTTCATTGGCAAACAGAAAACGAGAAAAGAAAGAACGCGTAGTTTCACGCGTAAGTGAAAAAATCCAACAGAACGAGCAAGAATCACGCGAATAAGAAGACTGCCAGAGCGAGCAAAACCGCAACCAAACGCGCAAGGGAGCGAGAATCACGCGAACCGG
>CAYUUL010000023.1:0-35982 GCA_964447865.1 uncultured Planctomycetaceae bacterium
ATCGCGGACAAATCTTCGGCGAGCGCCCCCTATGAAGACAATTTTATGGCCCGCATAGCGTTTGCGTACGACGGCGAGCGCCGAGGAATAACGTTGCGTCGAATCTTCCGTCCAGCTCGTCTCGCTGAGAAGCAACGCTTCTCTTTCTCTCTCTCTTGCCTTCGCGATTTCTATTTCCTGTACGACTCGACCGAACTCGGGCGTCGCGTCGATATCCTCCGGAACGCGTTCGAAAATCGGTTGCAAAGATTCGCGGAATACGGCGGAAGAGTACGCGACGCAGTGTTCCAGTCTTAGTCTTGTGACGATCTTGACGACGTTGTTCCAATCTTCGAGCGCGTCGTTCGATTCGTCGTCGGCGGTTGCGGTTTCTTTTTTCTCAGAAATTCTTTCGACGTAATAAGCCAACTCGCGCCAGGATCCCAACGCCTGTCGCAACGCGTCCAACTCCTGGACAAGCAATCGTTCTTCGCGAAGAATTTCTTCGTTGGAATTGATCGGGAGCGTAGCCGACATTTTAAGGTAGGGAATGTTTATCTTCGCGACGTTCTTCGCGTAATCGACCATAATTTCATACGCGGAATATTGCACTTGATCCCACTTTGGCGGCACGTTATAGAACACGAGCGCCGTTTTGACGAGGCAGATCGCCTTCGCCGCTCGGCGCGCGATAATGGCGCGAATACTTTGATTAAAGTTTTCGTCGCCATCCGCAACGTTCGTCAGGAGAATGAAGGCGTTTCTCAACGCTTCGTAACACTTGCCCATGGCGACGTATCCTTCCGGTTTAAGCGCGTAATCGGAACTGGTTTGCCACGCGTTGAGATTCATTTTCTTTAGTTCGTCAAAGAAATGTTGGTCGCATTTTTTGATTTTTTCTCGATGAATATTCATTTGCTCGATGAGAACCATCCGTTCCGCGCACCAAAGGCACAGGCTTCGCATGAGATCCGCCTTTTTGGCGAGCGTTTCGAATTCGTTGTTCTTCGCCGCGCTTTCCTCTTCCGCGTTTTCGTCGTCAGGACGCGTTTCGTCGATATTGGACTCGGAATCCGGGCTTGACGCGTCGTCGGCCCCTTGTTCTTCGCCGACGTCGTATTGGAATTTAAAATTCCCTTTTGAGTCAATGATCAGGGAAATATTTTTTTCGAGAAGTTTGATAAACTCGTTGCGGTTGTTGATATAGAAATCTTTAATCCCTGGAAAATCGACTTCTAAGACCTTGATAGCGCCAGACGCGGGGAACTGGCGCCAATTTTTGCACAGGACGTCTTCCAGTTTCGCGTTCCACGCGGTCGCGTTTTTTCTGAATTTTTCGTAGCGGTCCGTTTTCGCGCGCGCGTTTACGGCGTTTGATTTTGTCCTCGCGACGCTTTCTACGCTAAAACGTCCCAGCGCTCTTTCAAATTGTTCGTTCCAAACGGTCCACGGTTTGCAATCTTCCCAAGTCAACCCCGCGGATGCAAGCGCGTCTTTCGCCTCGATAATTTCCTCAATTTCACGTTCCAGTTCGGACGACGTTCCCTGATCGTTCTCCGGCGCGACGAACCGCAAGAGAATACGTCTCGTTCTTCCCTCGAACGTTTTAAGTAAAGGCGCCTGTTCTTCGTTTTGCAAGCATAAGACGAGCGCGTCGGGCGGTTTCGGTCCAAAAACAATTTTCGCGGCGGTTGCGAGCGCCTGGGCGTCTTCGTCGTTTGTCGCCAGCGTTTCAAAACCCGCGCGCAGGAAAAACGGGGCGGTTATGTAACGTTCGGGACACAGCGTCGCGAGTTCGCGCGATAACGTTAAATTTCGTTTGCCCAATTCGCGCTCTATTCCTTCTCTCAGTTCCGACAGAGAATCAAGCGGGAAAGCCGACTCTAAGACTTTGCCGGAGACGACTAAAAACGCGTTGTTTTGCATTACTAACCCCTCTCGTCAGGCTCGTTTTCTACTTTTTTAATCGAACGTCGATCCGAAATCGAGTCGAATCTCCAAGGATTTCGCCGCGTCCAAATCGCTCCGGACGTTTTTGAGCGCGGCTATGTTTAATTGTTTGCAACGTCGAGCGTTATTGCGCGTCAGAATCCGCGGTAAATCTGATTTGATTACAGATCGCGTGAGCGATTTTTACCGGGTTGGTTCCTTTCGTGACGCGTACAAAATCTTTTGCCGATCCCTTTGCGAGCGCGGCAAATTCTTCCGAATGTTTATGACTGCACCAGGGAATATAAATCAGGAATAGCTTGACGTCGTCGTCGCGCAAATATGGACTTAGTCTGTCGAGCGACTCTCCGTGATCCGTTTCCGACCAGATTACTTTGACTTTGAACTGATTCTCAATTTTTTCACGGATATGGTCTTTTGGCGTTCCTCCGATAAAGACGACTTTATGTCCGGCGTATCGTTCGCGCACCGCGACGACTTGCGGCGGGTCTTGCGGTTCCAGATCCGGTTCCGAAAATTCGAACAAATCGTCGTAGTCTTTTTCCGCGGCTTCTTCGTATTCGTCGATTTCTTGTACGACGCATCCAAATTCGACCGTGGAGTCAAATTCTTCCGGAAGGAATTTCAAAACAGGCAGGAGCGCTTCGCGAAGTTCGGCGGAAGAATACTTTACCCCGTATTTTTGACAAAGATCCGTAACCGTGCCCGCGACTTTGTTCCAATGTCCAAGCGCGCTTGTCCTATCGGTCGTAACAGAGTCGTTTTCCCCGAGTAACGCTAAAATTTGTCCAGCGTGGTATTTCAATTCGCGCCAGAGTTTTTGAGATTCCCTGGCCGTTTTGAGGCGTTCGCATAGCTTTTGTTCGTTTTGACGTATATGTTCGTAGGACTCGAGCGGAATCTCGTCGGTTATCGCAAGGTTGGGAATTGGCGTTCGCAACTCGTTTTTCGCGTAGTCGACCAGGAGTCTTTGCGCGACGCGTTGGACTTTGCCATGCCGTTTGACGTCGATTTTGTAGGCAATGAGCGCCGATTTAACCAGGCATTGCGCTTCGCCCGCGTGTTTCGCGATATCGTAAAGAAGGCGACCGCTAAACTTTTTGGGATTGGCCGAGACGTATTGCATGAGCTTAAAGGCGTTTTGCAACGCTTCGTAATATTTGCTCATGGCTTCGTATTCTTCCGCTTGAAGAATGTAAGCGGAATTGTACGGCCAGGCGTAGAAGTCTAAGGCCGCCAGTTCTTCGCGGAAATTTTGCTCGCGTTCTCTTATCACATCTTCGTTGATCATTGAGCACTTCGCCAACTCTTTCCGTTCGATTTGCCAGGCGCATAACCTTCGCATAAAATCCGCGTTTTTGACGACCGTCTCAAAAGTGTCGACTTTCGGCGGTTTTTCGAAAATCTCTTCTTTCCCTTCCTCGTCGTCGGACGCCGATCCGCCAATGTTGAGCGAGGAAATCGCCCCGGTCGCGTCTACCGGATGCAGCTCGGGGTGTTCGGCGTGACACAGATAATACACGCCGTCGTCGTCCCGGATCAGGCGAATATTTTGGGAGAGAAGTTTAGCGAATTCTTTACGGTTTTGTACGTAAAAATTATTGAGACCGCGAAAATCCTTGTCGAGCGTTTCCGTCGCCTTAAAGGCGGAACATTTAAGTCCGATTTCGCGCAAAACTTTTTCCAGCGCGGCGTTCCATTGTTCGCTGTTTTCCTTGAAATGTTCGTATTCGCATGTCCGCGCAAGTTCGTCCGCCGCGTTGGAACTTTCGTCGTCGCTTTGCGGGGCGTCGCAGGCTTGCGGGACTTCGTCGTCTTGCGCCGCGCTATAGCTTTGCAGATCGTCGTTTCCGCGCGTCGCGCCGTAGTCTGGAAGGGCGTCGCAGTATTCTTGCGAGCCGTCGTCCGAGTCGTCGGTCCACCCCATGAACGTTTCAAATTGCTTTTTCCAGGCGCGCCACGGTTTGCAATCTTCCCAGGTCAACCCGGCGTTTGCGAGCGCGTCTTTTGCCTCAAGGATTTCTTCAACCGCGCTTTCGACTTCCGGCGAGAGCCCCGGATCGTTTTTTGGGTCGGCAAACCGCAAGAGAATCCGGTGCGTCTTTCCTTCGAACGACTTGAGAAAGTCGGCTTGTTCTTCGTCCCATAGACACAAAATTAGCGCGTCCGGAGGGGTCGGCCCAAAGACTAAACTTGCCGCGAGCGCGAGCGCCCGGCGATCTTCGTCGACGGCCGGCTGCGCTTCAAACCCCGCCTGTAAGAAATAGGGGGCGGTTATATGTCGTTCCGGACAGAGCGTCGCGACGCTTCTCGATAATATTATGTCGTTGTTAGATAATTCTCTTTCAATTCCTTCTATTAGTTCTTCGAGCGAATCCAGCGGAAAGAACGTTTCTAGAATTTTGCCGGAAACGACTAAAATAGCGTGATTTTGCATTTTTACAGCTCCTTATCATCGCGCGGTTATAAATTTTTAAAATTTTCGTAATACGATACAGACAATTATAACGGTCTCATAGACATAATGAACAAGCGCCGCGCAAGAAAATTTCGCGGGCAACGAATTCGCTTAGCTTTGCCGCGCCTAAAGACGACGCTGAGAACAAAACAAGGTTGCGCCAAACGCGGCGTAAGAAACTTCAATCCATTGCGAACAGCGAGAAAAAAGAGACCGTCGGACGCGGCTTCAACGCCGAAAGGACGCCGTTTGCCAGCGTCCTCGTCTTGTGGTTAGTAGGAAAAGACCCTCCGTTTGTTTCGCGCAAACGGAAAGTTTTTTAAAAAATTTGAAAGAATCTCTCGAAATTTAAAATCTTGGAACCGCAACCGATTCAATCGTTCTCGCGACAAAGGATTCGACATGTTTCCTCGCGTCTTCAAGTCGGCTCGCGCGCGGCATGAGACGGTGCGACAATACGTAAACGGCGAGGGCTTTAATATCGTCGGGGACGACGTAATCTCGTCCGTCGACAAGCGCGTAAGCGCGAACTGCGCGCGCGAAAGTCAGGGACGCGCGCGGACTTGCTCCGACGAGCATTTCCGACGACTGCCGCGTGGCTTCAACGACGTCCAGGAGGTAATTCGCGAGCGCGGGATGCAATTTTACTTTTTTAACGGCGTTTCTAATCTCGACGGCTTCCTCGAGCGTCATGACCGGCGAAATGGACTCGAGCGGCGAACCCGTTCCGCAAACGTCGAGAATCGCGAGTTCCGCTTCGCGGTCGGGATAACCGATCGAAAGTCTCATCATAAATCTGTCGAGCTGACTTTCCGGGAGAGGGTAGACTCCTTCGAATTCGATCGGATTTTCCGTGGCGACGACAAAGAACGGGTCGGGCAACGGATATGTTTGTCCTCCCGAGGAGACTTGTCGTTCGCTCATAGCTTCCAGGGTCGCGCTTTGCGTTCTCGGAGGCGTTCGGTTGACTTCGTCCGCTAAAACGATATTTGCGAATATTGGGCCGCGAATGAACTGAAATTCTTGCGTTTTTTGATTGTAGATTTCCCCGCCGATCACGTCGGAGGGAAGTAAATCGGACGTGAATTGCACGCGGGCGAACGAGGCGTTTAGACTTCTGGCGAGCGCTTGTCCGAGCAACGTTTTTCCGACGCCCGGCACGTCGTCGAGCAACAGATGTCCCTCTCCGAAAAACGCGGCGAGCGCAAGACGTACGATTTCCGGTTTGCCAATAAAAGCGCGCGCGACGTTCTCTTCGAGACTACGAATTTTTTGCGAGACGGCGTTGACGTCCATGAGGAGTCCCCTTTCACGCTTAGTTAAAGTCAGACTTGACGGGACCCCGGCGCGTTGCGCTCGAAAAAAGATCCTCTCGATTCTTTATACAACGGACGAAAAAATAAGGCAAGAGGTCGCGCGGAGAAAAAGGGTTTATAGCCGCGTCCGATCCATCGCTTTTCACGCTCGACGCGCTCTCTTGTCTGTCTTGAAGTAATTTTGCCGTCAGTTTTCTTCTTTGACGCGCGTCGAATCTTTGAAAAATTGCGCGTAAAGTTTAAATTGATGCTTCCAGTATTCCGGGAGTCCCGACGCGAGACTTTCCGACAACGAGAATTTCGTCAGGAAGGATTTCGACTGCAACAACGTCAGCACGGAGGCGACGTTGTCCGCGACTCCCAGCCAGTATTCCTCGTTTCCGGAGACCATGCAATCGACGTAATTCGGACGTTGTTCGGGCATTCCCGCGAGTCCCAACGGCGTTTTGTGTTCTCTTGCGCGGTACAGGTAACTCAGGACGCGATCCGAGCAGTTGAAGAAGTTGCATAACGGCGACGCGGCGCCCAGACCCGCGGTTTCCAGCGCGGGGTCGTCGACGTCGATTGCGGCGCCAAGTAGAAACGCCTGTCCGACTCTGTTCGTCGCCTTTCTTGCCCAGAACGACTTTTTTTCCGGTTCTTTCGCCAACACGGCGAGCGCTTTCGCCAACATTCGCGCGCCCAGGGAATGCCCGACGACCGCGACGGTCGAAAGGTCTCCCAAGTCGTGTAATCGCTCTAAAAGCTCCGTTTGTCCCTTGCCGTCGACGTAATTTTTCGCGTCGTCCCAAGACTGATTAGAAGGCCATTTGAAAGTTTCGAAGGAAGCGTTCGGATATACCGGAGCCAGTATCGAGGCGACTTCGACGCACGGGTCGTTTTCGGAGACCCAGCCCGGTATGAGAACGACGCGTTTGATCGAATCGAAGTAGGGCAGGTAACTCGCTAAAAGAGATTTCGCCGCTTTGAGACGTTCCCACGCTCGAAAAGATTGTAGTTCGCCCGCCACTTTTTTAATCGTCCACGCGAGCACAAACCCGTCGTCGACCAGCCCGACGAGCGGAATCGCGTCCGGTATGACGTCGATGGGAGACACGCAATATAACGCGGCGCCAATAAGACACGCGATCGTGGATTTAGAAAAACAGACGTATTCGCCGGAGAGCGCCGAACTGATCATTCTGAATACGGTCGTGAGTCCTTCGAGGGCTTCCGGTTTGAGTTTTTGCGCGAATCTTACGGACCAATTTCTCAGGGACCCCAGCAGATCGGCGACTCTTGCGGGGTCTTCCGCGATAATTTCCCCCTCTCCGATTTTTCTTTCGAACAGAGATTGGGTTTTCGAACAAATGGCGTCGTCAAAAGCGGAGTCCGCTTTCTCAATCGCTTCCATTTCAGGAGTCTCGTGTTCGGCGCGACGGCTCAGATCGGATAAAAATTGCGCGATTGAATTAAATGAAAACTTGTCGGAGTCGTTAGTTTGTCGATCGTTGGAGCCTTCGACAGGGGCTCCGTCTCCCGACGGGGCGGTTTCGCTCATAGAGTAACCCAGTGCAAACGTAGTAGTCAACGGCGCCGTCCGCAATCATTGTAGCCTTGCGGTTCGTTTGAAATCCCTCCATGGATTCTTTGTTCGACGCTCGTTCTATCAAAAGAAAAAACCCGTCGCGTACCGATAAGCGCGCGCCGGGATATATAAAACTATCGCCTTCCAGCGTAGAACGCCGGGAGACGGTTCAAAGTTTTAGTCGCCGATTGAACGATCATTCGATCGTGATAGCGCCGCATGGACAGGCGTCCGCACAGGCTCCGCAACTGGCGCAAGCGTCGGCGTCGACAACCGCGGTACCATCAATCGTAATAGCGCCGCATGGGCAAGCGTCCGCGCAGGACCCGCAACCGACGCAAGTGTCTTTATCAATAACAGCCGCCATTTTTCTTCTCCTATGAAAAAAGCCGTTCGCGACGCGTTTCTATCGCGCGACGACGAGTTGTTCTTTAGCTCGCGCTCTCGTGTTCTTGCGCCGGACCTTACGTCCTTTTTCACGAGCGCGCAAACCGCGCGTTCGACTTTTACGTCGAACTGAAAATAGTCTCCTAATAATACATAGCGGCTCCAAAATAATCAAGCGTGTTTTTGAACGAATTTTTGTTTTTTTGATAGAATTTGTCGTTTTTTTCTCTCGTGACGGCTATGCCGATTCGTATGAGTCGACTTGCGAACTTGCCTTTAATCGCCCTTGTAAAATAGAGAAAAAGGTGCGCGTCCTCTTTTTTTATTCCTCATAGTACGTAAAATAAATCCCGTGAAATCCGGAGCCGAAACGCCCCGAACCTATGGTGTGAGTTTTGCCCCGTCCGAAGTAAAGGAACGAATATGACGTCCGAACGACCCGTTAATATTGAGATTCTGCCGGAATCGCGGATTGATCCGACGCTCGACGCGAAATTGCGCGTCTATTTGTCCGCGATATTTCCCAATTGGGCTTCGATCTTTAAAACGTGCCGAATGTGGCACGACGCTAAGCCTGTTTTTACCGTTCTCGCGCGGACGTCCGACGGCGAAATAGCCGGTCACGTCGCCGTCGTCGAACGGATGATAACCACCGACTGGAACGCACGTTCTCCGGTCGCCAGCGTTCAAGGCGTGTCTGTCGCGGAGCCTTTTCGCAAGACGGGTCTTTCCGTAAAACTTTTGGACGTCACGCTCGACGAATCGCGCCGCAGGGGTTACAAGCACGCCATCCTGTATTGTCGAGAACCTCTCGTTCACTTTTACGAAAGAAACGGTTGGAGGCTCTCTGAAGATTCTATGGTAATGTGGCGCGACCGCGAATACCCCATTCATATGCAATCCAACTGCCCAATGTACCGGGAATTGACGGACGAGCCGTTTCCCGAAGGTCCCATCGACGTTCATAACCCTTTCTAATCGTTTGCGCCGCCGCGCGCAATCCGTTTGAGGTTCGCTATGCTTACGACTAACGCCAAACTTCCGCGCCTCTCGCGCGTTTTCTTCATTGTATTTTTTGCGCTGGCGTTTTGCGCGGTTTCCTTTTCTTCCGAGTTGCAAAAACCCGACTTGCCAACCGACGGCGATAAAGCCGCGTTGCTCGCGTATCAAGAGTCCCTCGCCGCCTTTGGACAAGAGCAGTCTAAGACGATGGATGAATTTTGGGCCGCGACCGGCGAAGGTTATTACGAGTCGACGAAAGCGCTCCTTGCGCTCGACGATCTTACGCCGGACGAACGCGTTGAGTTTAATTTGCAATTTGCGGGAATCCTCGCCAATTACGCGAGTTATGAATTTTCCGAGAATGGTCGATTTGGATCAAAGTTTGAGGAGTTGCGCCTGGCGACCGCTCGTTCCGGTCAAGTTGATCGGGAAGAAAAAAGCGAGACGTCGCGCCAGATTTTTTTGAATTACGCCAAGCAGCTTTTTGGCGTTCGTCTTAAGTGTTCGCTTACTATGCCGGAAACGGAGCGCGAGCAGGAATTTGTGTCGCTCATCGGCGACGCGATTACTTTCGCGCTGAGCGTACCCGAGTTTGGCGAGACGGCGAACAATATTGTGACGAAGATCCGCGTCTACTCTCCCGAATTGGGCGAAGAAGCTCTTGACGCGCTCTGCGAGGCGTTTGAGGCGTCCGGCAATCCCGCTCTTGTTAAACCGATTCAGAAAACGCTTGGCGAACGTCGTTACGCTCGACTCGTTGGAACGGAACCGTATTGCGAGGCTCTCCTTCTTTCCGGGAAAGATTTTACGGAACCGTTTGATCTTAAAGCATATTCCGGCAAAGTCGTTCTCTTTGAAATCTGGGCGACATGGTGCGGCCCTTGTCGACGCGAGATTCCGCGATTGAAGGAAGTTTACGAGAAGTATCATGACGCCGGTTTGGAAATAATCGGATATAGTATCGATCAAGATCTCGACGCGCTCAAAGAGTATGTGAAAGACTCCGAGCTTCCGTGGCGCATAGCGTCTCAAAAGAAGTCGGAAGCGGCTGGATACAAGCCCCTTTACGAATATTATTCCGTCAACGGCGTGCCCGAGATGATTCTGATAGGACGCGACGGGAGGGTTGTAATGGTCGACGCCAGAGGATGTAAACTCGCGGACGCGTTAAAAGAACTGTTTCCCGACGTCGAGCCGTTAGGTTGGGATCCCGCGACTGATTTTAGTCAACGGGTTAAGCGCTAACCTTGACGAACGCGACGGAGTCCGGGCGCGTTCTGAATTTATACGACGCGTCGACAAACGCGACGAGTAAAAGTCGTTTACGTTTGTCGACGCGCCTTTATTTTTGAACTTGTCGAACGAATAAAAAACAAAGATTTTAAATTTATTCAGGAATATTCGCGACCAACAGCGCGTACCCCGCGGGGGGATGTTTGGAAAACGCGAATCCCCCTCGAGGGGTATAAGGAGCCGAATTATGAAGATCATGGCGCCGGCGGGCGACCGCGAAAGATTGACGGCCGCGCTCCAAGCTGGAGCGGACGAAGTTTATATGGGCGTCGCCGGATTTGGGGCGCGAAGGTTTGCTAAAAACTTTACCGCCGAAGAATACTGCGAGGCAATTGATTTTGCGCACCGTTTCAACGTTTCCGTTCATTTGACGTTCAATACGGTTCTTTCGGACGCGGAGTTCGACGTCGCTTATCCCGACTTGAAACGTCTTTACGAGGCAGGTTTAGACGAGGTTATCGTTCAAGATTTGGGAGTCGCGTCGTGGCTTCGCGAAGTTTTTCCCGACCTGCCCCAGTGCGCTTCCACGCAGTTGTCGCCCGGAAACGTTTACGAACTCGAATGGTTTGAGAAACAGGGGTTCAAACGCGCCGTTCTCGCTCGCGAACTTTCTTTAGACGAGATTCAGTCGATTCGCGCCAGGACGAAAATCGAGTTGGAAGTCTTTGCGTCTGGCGCTCTTTGTCTTGGTTGTTCCGGAAAATGTTACCTTTCAAGTTTTATTGGAGGTCGAAGCGGGAACCGCGGCATGTGCGCGCAACCTTGCCGCCAATACTATAAAGCGCAACCTCTCGGACGCGTCGAATCCGACGCGGAAAGTTACGGTTATTTCCTGTCTCTAAAAGATCAACTTCAGGGTTCTAAAGAAATCGAGCGACTTTTAAAAATTGGGGTCGATTCGATAAAGATCGAAGGGCGTATGAAGTCGCCGGGTTACGTCTATGAAGTCGTACGCTACTATCGCGATCTTGTCGACGCGCTTAACGGCGTTCCTCGCGAAACTTGTTCGAAACGTCTTGCCGTTAAAAAGAACGCCGATTCCGATTCGAAGCCCGCTGTAGTTCGACGTTCGTTTGGGTTTGTGCCCGTGAAGTCGTCTGAATCCGACGACGTTCTCGAACCAGATGTAGAACAAAAACGTCGAGACGACGTAGCGAGCGTATTCAATCGCGGTTACGATAACGGTTATTACTATGAACGCGACCCCAAGATTATCAACGAATTATTTTCTTCGAATTTTGGCGTCGAAGTCGGCAGAATTTCCAGGGACGCGATTCGTCTTTCGCAACCGATCCGCAACGGGGACGGAGTCGTTTTTTTGGACGAAACGGCGCAAAAACTCAGCGGACTCAACGTGAGCGGGATCATCTGGGTTGATCCGACGAATCGGAGAAGGACCAGAATTGTCGAGAGCGCGGAACCCAACGATTTAGTGCGTTTCGACGTCCAGATTCCTTCCGGCGCGACCGTTCTCTATCGCACGTACAATCATCGCCTCAACAAAGAGATTGAAAACGCGCTCAAGCAGACTCGACGACATGAACCGGTCGCCGCGACGCTGGTCGCGAAATTGGGTAAGCCTTTGACGTTGAAGCTCTCGACGTCTCGCGCTTCGGCGACCGCCGAGGCGAATCAGAACGTCGAGCCCGCGCAGAAAAAAGGCGTCGATGAAAAATCGTTGCGCGAATCGCTCGATCGTTTTGGCGAAACCCCGTTTTATCTTGGCAGGTTCAACGCGACGTTCGACTCGAACGCGTTCGTTCCGCGTTCGTTGCTCAATCAGTTGCGGCAAGAATGTTGCGAGACGCTGGAAAAGAAGAGCTTAGAGTCGTATCGCCGCGTCGCTCCGTCTCGCGCCGAAACCCCGGAAGTTACGCCGAAACGTTTCTGGCTGAGCGATTTGGAAAACGCCCCCGATCCGACTCCCCGTTTTGCCGCGGTCGTTCGCTCGCGTCCTCAATACGACGCGTGTAAATCTTTTGGAATCGAAAAAATCTATTGCGAGACGCAGCCGGTCCAATTTGAAAGCAGACTTCGTTTTCAGACGTCGGACGAATTTACGCCGCTTGCCGGTTCGATCGCGGAAGCGTTGTTCTGGGAACGACAGGGGAAAGGTTATACGCTCGACTGGTTTTTTAACGTCGCAAATTCGCGTTCGGTTCGTTACCTGGCGGAAAAATTCCCGCATGCCGATACGATTTGCCTGTCGCCAGAAATCTCCGACCGTTCCGTAGCCGCGCTCATTGCGAATCTAACCGCCTCGCGTTCCGTAAGAAAGGTTAAATTGGCGTTGCCAGTCTACGGCAGACTGCTGGCCATGTTCGCTCAAAAAACGCTCTTTGCCGATTCAAAAGTCAGAATAACTAACGCGGACGATCGCAGAATCCTCGTGGAAAAGACCGTCGCTCGCCGTTCCTACGCAATGGGCAAATACGCCGACCGCTTCGACGGAACGGCAAGCGGATCCCCCGAGTACGAGGGCGGCAGTTCGCTCTATCTTTACGAGCCGCTCAATATTCTCGACGCGATACCGCAGATTATATTCCTCGGCGTCGACGAATTGAGATTTGAATTTACAAACGAGAAGTTTGTCGAGGTTGAGGATATTCTGAAAAGAGCTCAGACCGCGGGTAAGACCGGACGGTACTCCACTTACTCTTATGGTTTTACGCGCTAACGCGGTAGAGTTCCAGGAAAATAACGAAAGGACGCCGACTTGAAAATCGACGTCCTTTTTTCAGGGGCGCAATCGCTTTAACTTTAATTTTGTCGTCGACGTCTAACCGCTCGACAACTCAGATTTTGACGAAATAAGAACGATAGACCGGCAATTCGTTTAATCTTGTTCGGCGTTCGAAGTGCGTTTGGAAATCGAGGGTTCCGGAGGAGGGACGTTCGGAAACAGGGAAGGGACCCGAGAGATACGTCGACGTTTTGATGATCTCTACTCCGGAATCAAAATATTCCTTGACGTCGGTCCAGAAATGTAGCTTCCCTCCTTGCTTCAAACGCGCTTCAATGTCGCGTACGACGTCCGGTCGAACGATTCGACGTTTGCGGTGGGCCTTTTTCCACCAGGGGTCGGGGAAGTATATATGCGCGTCGTCAAGCGACTCCAGCGGCACTAGTTCGCGTAGAACTCTCGCCGCGTCCGCCGCCATCATAACCCCGTTTGGCGTTTCCTGCTTTGCCAACTTTGACGCGCACATGAGCGCGTACCGATACGCCAATTCGACTCCGAGGATATTGCGTTCCGGATGGTTTTTAGCGTAATTTGAGATAAAGAGACCTTTGCCCGACCCGATTTCCAATTCTAAGGGAGCGACGCGTCCGAACAATCTTTTCTGAAATTCTTCAGGAGTCAAACCCGAGAGGGACGCGTAAGAAGTCCGCATAACTTTGTCGGCTCCGTCGCCCGGTTGCGCGAGCGCGGCGGTTTCCGGATCGACATGCGCCATGAACTCAAATTCCATTGGAATGAAGTAATGAGTCAAGTCGCGATTAGCTTGGATTTTTGGCAACGAACGACGTGGCATTTTTTTTCCTACAGACGCGGAATGAGAGTGTGAAACGCGGCGTCGTATTATTGGGCGACGCCTTGATCCGCTTTGCGACAATCCGCGGACTCCGGTATTGACGGCGAACAATCGATCGACGGTCGTTGATCAATAGAAAAACATCCACTAAGAAAGCTCGGTCAATAACTTGCTTTCACACTCAAACACTAAGTAACTGAACGGCGACGACTAACGCTTACGCTTGCGCGGCGTTCCCGTCGGCGATGGGTAGCGGAACGCCCTTTAAAACGCCCTCGCAAACTATTTCGTCGTTTACAATACACATGAATTGAGCGATAAAGAGGATCTTTCGCCACTTGAGCGCGTGACATTGGACCAGGACGCGATCTCCCGGTCGAACCATGCCTCGGAACTTTACTTCTTCCAGGCCGGCGAACCCCATGACGGCGTTTTCGAACATTTTGTGCTTTGTTGTGAAGTAACTTGCGAGTTGGGCCGCGACTTCGCAAAGCACGACTCCGGGCGTGAGCGGAAAGTTCGGCATATGTCCTCGAACCCAAAATTCGTTCGGAGTCATATCCTTGTATCCGACGCACTTCATCGTGTCGAAATCGTCGTACAAAACTGCCGTCAGTTGTTCCATCTCGTAACGCTGATTGTTATATTTTCGAATATCTTCAATCGTGGCGATCGGTTTGTCGACGTCGTATAACGAAGGATCGACAAGAAAAGGTTTCTTGGCCATGACGCGGCTTCCTTACTAGTAATGGTCGTGGAAAGACGAAGCCTAAAGAGAAAAGCGCGATTAAGACGACGGTTCGCCTAATCGCGCTCTTCAAAATTTTTGGACGCTGAAGCGAACAAACGCTATCAGGTCTTGACGATTCGGCGCTTGGCGCGACGCGCTTTCGCGTTCGCGGGACGTTTGCCGTGGTTCGCCTTTTTAAGGGTTCTACCAGGTTTAGCCATTTTAAACTCCTTTAAGTTTCGTAACGTTCAAAATCGCTTTCCTTTACGTAGGCGATACGAACAACTTGTCACTTGGAATCGAGTATACGTCGACTCACAATATATCGATTCTTTCAACAGCGCCCAACCGCATTGAAAGTATTTTAACGCCGCGTCAAGTTTGCGCGAACTCGCTTGTTTGCGACGGTAAAGGGCAAATCCATACTGTTGCCCGAGTCAAATTTCACGCGCTAACGCAAGACGCGTCGCGACAATTGTAATCAAACTCGCGCCCCGTATTATAAACGTCTTTTTCTTTTTGAAAAGGGGTTATAAAGCGAATCGAAAATTCGTTTATTCATTTTTATCGCGCTATTTTCCCCAAGTCTTTACCTCGTTTTCGCAAGGGGCAGTCCCATTTCTCGCATCAGCAACTTGAGGTCCTCCCACGCTTGTTTTTTTGCGGCGGGATTTCTGAGCAAATACGCGGGGTGGTACGTGCAGACGACTTTAGCGCCGCGATAGTCGTGAACGGTTCCTCGAAGCCGTCCGATCGGTTCGTCTGTCTGGAGAAGGTTCGTCGCGGCGATCGAGCCCAGGCAACAAATAAATTGCGGACGGACGATTTCAAGAGTCGCGTCGAGGAAAGGTCGGCACGCGTTGGCTTCCGCTCGTTCCGGATTGCGGTTTTTGGGCGGACGGCACCGCACTACGTTGCAGATATAGACGGACGAACGCTTGATTCCCATTCCTTTTTCAATCATATCGGTGAGCAGTTGTCCGCTTCTTCCGACAAACGGGAGTCCTCGCAAATCTTCTTCCGCGCCCGGTCCTTCTCCGACAAAACATAGTTTGGCGTAGGGATCGCCGGAGCCGAAAACCGTTTTTGTTCGATTGGCGACAAGTTGCGGACAGAGCTCGCAACAAGCGACTTGTTTCGCGAGTTCGGCAAGCCGTTTTTCACGGTCTTTGTCGTCGTCCGCGCTCAAAGGTTCCGCCTCAAACGGCGCGTGAACGACGTCGAGACGCTGAGTTTGATTCGGCCTGGCGTTTGGCGTTTGAACGTCGGGGACGTCCTGGGCGTTTGACAGACCGCGCTCGTTCGACTCGTTCCGCATGGTTGGCTGGTTCTGCGCGCCTTGTCCGTTTTGCGCGCCGTTGAGCGGTCGAGGATAGTAGATATCGCGGACTCCGGCGCGTCGAAGATCTTCCAGGTACTCCGACAAGTAATAGTAGAGCGACGTTTTTGAGAGAGGCGGCATTGCGTTTTTCCTTCATTCAGACGGGAATGGTTGTTTGTTCGCAAACGCGAACGTTACCCGTTCCTGTAAATTATAGACGTCGGCGAATTTTTGACAACTAAGGCGCGCAAAGCGTCGGTCGTCTCGCGCTAAACTTTGTTTATAAAATAAAAGAGCCGTCGGCGCGACAACCGCGACGACGACCCTTTATCGCTCCGCTAATTTACGAAGTTACATCTGATATTCAAAGGACGCGGAAGATTTTCTTCCTTTGTCGACGTATGAATCGTTCGAACCGCGCTGACCCACGCGTTCCGAATTTTCTCGCTTGATCGCTTCGTAGATCTCCTGGCGGTGCACCGGCACGTTCGCCGGAGCCTCGATTCCGAGCCTGATGCGATCGCCGCGAACGTCCACAACGGTCACGACAATATCGTCGCCGATATATATGCTCTGATCCTTATATCTTGATAAAACAAGCATAGTAACTGCTCCTTCTTGTACTATATTTCTTCGGGCTTTATCCGGCGTACCGCTCGATCGCGACGTTTTTATACGGATAACGCGGCGCTGCGTTCGTAATTCGTTCGGCGTATTTAAACAAACAAAAATCCGACGGCGACATTTCCTTTGTTCCGTCCAATGCGAACGCCGCGCAAACGCGTCGTTTCAAATTGCTTTCATCCATACTTACGTCGACTTGCGGTCGAACGTGCGAATTTCTTTACAAAATTCGTTCGTTTTTCGTAAAAAAGCAGGATTTCCCACAAATCATACGACGCGGCGTGTGAACGCGACTCGCATAAACGAACCCCAAAGCGGAAGGCGCGTCAAAGAGAGATCCTCTCGACGCCGCTCAATATAAATAACGCGAACGATACCAAATTGTCCAACGCTCAGCCAGCGCGGACGCGGACTAAGCGCAGGAATATCTTCCGCCGGGACGTCGTTCATTCGACGGCGCTGAGCGCGCGTCGATCGCGTTTCTTAACCCGACGGATTGTAAATCGGAAACTCGCCCCGGCCCATTTTACTGAAAAACGCGTTTCACTCCCATTTTTCAAGAGTCTGGCGGCGCGTTGTACACTGTTTGCCGTAAGGGGGGCGTATATCGGATATAACGATTAAAGAGATTTGTGCGTTCGTTTTGGTAATTGCGTTTCGACCTTGCGGATTATTCGGGACGGGACGGGCGACGCGTCTTGAGTCGAATTGATACATAAGATTTAACGATTATAACGAATATAACGAGAGTAGGAAAGGAAATAATTTTGTCAATTGTGATAAAATTTGCGCTTTTAGCGTTCGTTTCTTATTGATAGAAAAAGGGTTGCGGTATGTAGGAAACACGACTTGAATTAATTCTCGAAAAAAGTTCAAATTTACGTCATAAATGTTGAATAGATTACGTAAGTGCATACAATAAATAACGAGTGAACGTCTCGTCTTTTTTGAAGAAGTCAAGATAGAGCGGGAGACGTTCGAGTGGAAATTTGAAAATGGGACGATTTATGAAAACGAATAGAACGGGCTCGAAGGAACGACAACCGGCTATGACCTTTGTCGGCTTTGTCGGCTTACTGGGAATAGTCGCGTTTAGTGTTTCTCTCGCGACCGGGTGCGCGTCCACGAGGACCAGCCTCAGTAAGAACGCGTGTCCTTATTGCGACGGTTCGGGTAAACGTTCCGACGTTTCGGTCGAGGATTTAGAGAGAAAGAACGCGCCCAGGGTTCCGACGGACGATCCTCTCGCCGAGGAGCTTGAAAGCGCGGATACCAAAGTCGCGGCAAGCGAGAGCCGCGGCGGCAATTCCGTCTCGAAAATCGACAATACCAACGCTCGCGCCGACGAGACGACGCGCGGACAATCCGGCGATTCGGTACCGGCGCAGCTCAATTGGTACCAGCCGAGCGAACAACAGACGGCGCCCTCCGGTTCGAACGCCGCCGTAGTCGGATCTGTCGTTCCTCCCAGCGTTGCGAACGCCGCGAAAACCCCTCCGGTTCTCGACCATCTCCCCGCTTCCGTTTCGCCCGCGGTCGACCCCAACGCGCAAAAGTCTTCGCCGTCGACGCCTAATTCGACTCCTAACATGATGCAGGGGGACGTGACCGTTGAACGCGCCGCGTCCTCGCCTTCGACCTCTCCCGCGAATGGTTCGTCGACGCCTTCCTCGCCTTCGACCTCTCCCGCGAATGGTTCGTCGACGCCTTCCTCGCCTTCAACCTCGCCGACGAATGGTTCGCCCGCGCCAACGGACGAGAAGTCGTCCGCGCTTCCAAGCGACGTGCATTCGTCCGAATTGCCGGACGACGTCAAGCAGGATTCGTTCACGGTGCCCGAGGGAGGAGACATAATCAACGCGGACGGACACGTCATAACGTTTAAGGGCGCGCCCAAAGCTCGACTTGAGAGCGCGGTTCAGACGCGGTCGTCCGCGGTTATGCGTTCCGTGTCTCGGCCGAGTGAAATCGCCGCCAACGCGGGGCCTAAGACCGCCGACAAAGTTTGGGCGTCTAACGCGGCCAAAACGACGGCGCGTAGTCCTTGGAGCGCCGAGGGGCTTCCGGTGGTCGACGCCTCTAAATACCGCAACCGGCGTTGAACGCGCCTCGTCAATTTGAACGCAACCGCGTCGACGTTTGTTTGACGCGGTTTTTTTATTTTCTTTTTTGCGAACAAGATCGAGGAAACGCGGAACGCAAGATTATAAAACCTCGTAAGGTTGGATTTTTTGCGTCGTGAGGGTTATCCTAATTGTAAAAGACGGTATAATGGCGCGGAACTTGGAGCAGATATATATGAGCGACTTATATTACATAGCGCCGACCGACCGCGCGAGTTTGGCGGACGGACGCGCCGTCTTAACGGACTCTGAGGCGCGGCACCTTACGCGCGTCATGCGTAAGAAAACAGGGGACGAAGCCGAGTTATTCGACGGATCGGGGAAAGCGTACCGAGCGCGAATCGACGCGATTTCCCGAGACCGCGTAGAGCTGACCGTTTTGGAGACGAAAGAGGACGATCGCGAGCCCGAATTGGCTTTGACCGCGATTGTCGCGCTTCCGAAAGGGGATCGCCAAAAGTGGGCGATCGAGAAACTCACCGAACTGGGCGTCAAGCGTTTCATTCCTCTCGACGCGGAACGCGCGGACGTCAAATTCGACGAAGGGGTTAGAGAACGACTTGAGCGTCAAGTTCTCGAAGCGTCCAAGCAGTGCGGCCGGCTCCGTATTATGAACGTTTTACCATCTATCGCGCCTTGCGAATTACCTGGTCTGGTCGAGTTGCTCGACGCTAAAAACAACGCGAACGCCTCCGTGAAAGAGCTTTCCGAACTTGCTCAAACTCTATCCGAACGTTTCGCCGGATTCGGTCTTTTCGACGAGATTACGTCCGATTCCGACGTATTGCGCGTCGTAGCGCATCCGATCTCCGACGGTTTTTTTGGTCAAACAAGTTTTATGAACCTTATTCACTCTCGAAAAAGCGTTCCTGACGCCGCTTTGCTTCTTATCGGACCCGTCGGGGGATTTACCGACGAAGAGGTAAAGAACGCGGTCGAGCAAGGATGGAGTCCGCTCGATTTGGGGAAACAGGTTTATCGAGTCGAGACCGCCGCGATTGTCGCCGCCGCTTTACTGTTGCACCTCTATTGACGCGCAAGCCGCTCGCAAGGACGCGATTTTACGTCCTTCAACCGACGTCATACGACTCAATCGGAAGGCGCGTCGCTCGAATATTTTGGCGTCGCGTTCAAGTCTACCCGAGACCCAAAAATTTAAAATGGAAACCAGTTCTGAAATTCAACCGTCTTTCTTTTCTCGCGCGTTTTGGCGCGAGTTCTATTATCGTCCCTGCGGCGCTCGGGAAGTTCTTCGTCTTGCGCTTCCGATTGTCGTTTCCGCCGGCACCGTGGCGCTTATGAACAGCGCCGACCGCGTATATTTGTCGTGGTACGATCCGACCGCGATGAACGCGGCTTTTCAGTCCGGTTGTTTACTTTGGGCTCTCATAACGTTTCCGACGGCGATAGCCGCGTATGTGAACGCGTTTGTCGCGCAATATTACGGGGCCAGGCAGAACGGAAGAATCGGGACGATCGTTTGGCAAGGCGTTTTTTTCGGCTTTGTTTTCGGATTGCTTTTTCTTGCCGCGACTCCTCTTGTCGGACCGACTTTCAGGGCGCTCGGCGCGACGTACAGCGACTCTGTTTTAGAGCAGGAATACTGGTTTTATTTCTGTCTGGGCGCTTGCGCGTCGATAGGGCACGAACCCCTCTCGGCTTTTTTCAGCGGTCGCGGCGAGATGAAGACCGTTATGGTCATGGGAATTTCCGCGGTCGTGCTCAATATGGTTCTCGATCCGCTCCTGATTTTTGGGATTGGAGGTCATTTTAGAATGGGTTTGGCGGGGGCGGCGCTCGCTTCCGCGCTTTCCCTGTGGTTCAAGTTTCTCGTTTACGCGTGGCTCGTTTGGAAAAGGGATCGGGAAAATGAATTTTGCTTCCGCCGCGGGTGGAGTCTCAATTGGAGCGAGATGAAACGCCTTCTCCGGTACGGTTCGATGAGCGGCGTGCAGGGGACGATCGAAAATTCTTTTTTTACCGCGTTCATTTTAATCATGGGGTATTTCGGCGAGACCGAGAGCGCGGCGACCGCGATTGCGTTCAATTTGAATTTTCTTATGTTGATACCGATTTTCGGGATGGGAATCGCGACGACGACGATGGTCGGCAACCAGGTCGGGGCCCAAAATATGAAATTGGCGTCGCGAGCGGCTTACACGACGGTAACGCTGGCGTGCGCCTTTGCGAGTCTTTTTGTCATAGCTTTTTTGACGGTTCCCGACTTTTTCCTCGATATTTATATGGGGCGAACGCCTGAGAAATTTGTCGAGATTCGTCCTTTGGCGCGCAATCTTTTGCAAATTGTCGCGGTCTACCTTTTGGCGGATACGGTCAACGCGATTTTTGCCGCCGCGCTTCGAGGAGCCGCGGATACTCGATTCATTATGATCGCGACGTTGAGCGTATCTATTCCGATTCTGGCGATAACGTTTATCGGCGTTCGATTTTTCGGTATGCGCGTCTATTGGTGCTGGGGTTGGCAAACGTCTTACCTTTTCATCAGCGGCGCCGTCTTTTGCGCTCGGTTTATGCTGGGTAAATGGAAGGGTAAGAGCTTGACGCGGTGACGCGGACCCGCGGTTGCGAACTTTTGTTTCGCGATTGAGTCCGCGCGTTTTTTCTCGTTTGAGTTGGGAAAAATGAAAAGAGAAAATCCTAGCGCTTCGCTTCGCCTCTTCATTTTGTACGCTCGTCTATTGACTCCGGAGCCCGCTTATTTTGCGCG
This sequence comes from uncultured Planctomycetaceae bacterium, assembly GCA_964447865.1. Taxonomy (GTDB): domain Bacteria; phylum Planctomycetota; class Planctomycetia; order Pirellulales; family Thermoguttaceae; genus RUG369. The sequence goes on from CAYUUL010000023.1 coordinate 21,015, forward strand.
ATTTGGCGCGAGCGAGATCGTCGGTAGGCAAGCGCTCGCTCGCTTGGGAAATTAGGGAACAAAGGACCTCTTGACGCGAAAGCGTCGAGACGAGACTATTCTTAAACGAACGATAAAATGTTTGAACTTAATAAACGACTTCGAATTTGGTATAAGCGTAAAAGCGGCGGACGCGACGTATTGAGACTCGCGATTCCAATTATTCTTTCATACGGTTCTATGACCGTTATGACGATCACCGACCGTCTCTGTTTAGCGTGGTACGGCGAAACGGAAATGAACGCCGCGTTTCAGGCCGGTTGTCTTTTTTGGTGTTTTTTGTTCTTTCCGCAAGGGATCGGCGTGTTTGTCAATACGTTCGTGTCGCAGTATTTTGGGGCGGAACAAAAGCGCAAAATCGGTTTGATCGTTTGGCAAGGCGTCTTTCTCGGTTTGACGCTCGGAATGTTTTTTGTTTTTGCCACGCCCTTTGTCTCTCCGTTCTTTAAAATGGTCGGACAATCCGACGAACTCGCGGCGCTTGAATTGGATTACTGGCTTTATATGACGCCGGGCGCGATCGCCACGCTCGGACTCGAACCGTTTGTATCCTTTTTCAACGGGATCCGCGAGTCGAAAATCGTGATGAAAGTAACCGCGCTCGGATTCGTTATCAATATGGTTCTCGATCCGCTTCTGATATTTGGGATCGGCGGTCATTTGCGTTGGGGCGTGGCGGGCGCGTCAATCGCCACTTCAATCGCGATTTGCGCGAAACTCGCCGTTTTCGCCTGGTACGCGTACAAGCGCGACGCGAACGGCGAATTTGGTCTGCGTTCAAGTATCCGCGTCGATTTTCACGAGATGAAGCGCCTGGTCAAATACGGTTCGATGAGCGCCGTTCAGACGTCGGCGGAACACTGGTTCTATACGATTTTCGTTTTGACAATGGGATGGATCGGAGAAGCCGCGTCGTGCGCGACCGCGATCGCCTACAATTTGAACGCGTTGCTTTATATGCCCGCCGTCGGGTTTGGACTCGCGACCGCCGCTCTTGTCGGGAACCGTATGGGCGAGGGGCGACCGAAACTTGCCGCGAGAGCGACCTATACGTCCCTGGCGTTGTCGAGCGTTATCGCCGGCGTGTTTTCCATTTTGTTTCTGACGTGTCCGAGCTTTTTCGTCGACCTCTACACGGCGCGGAATCCGGAACAATACGTCGAGGTGCGTCCAATCGCGATCAATATTCTTCGTATTGTCGGCGTCTATCTTCTTTTTGACGCTTACAATTTGATAACCGCGTCCGCGTTGCGAGGAGCGGGCGACGCGAAGTTCATTATGAACACGACGTTGTGCGTCGTCGCGATAATTTTGACGGCGCTCTACGTCGGGGTGTTCCGATGCGGACTTGGAGTCTACTGGTGCTGGTCGTTGCAAGTGGCGTTTTTAGTCATGAGCGTGGCCGTATTCGCTACGCGATTCAAGATGGGGAAATGGCGCGACAAGGCTCTTGTCGAGGTCGCGACTCGATAGGAAAGAGAACGCGCAAGGCGTATTCGTTTTCCGGCTCTTCACTCTTCGTCTTTAATTTGGTACAATATGAACGTCGAGTTGACTGTCGCTCTTGTTGGAACGCGGCGTCGCGCTCGACGTTAGGAATCGTACTATGAAAATGCCAACCGACCATAGCGGCGCTTCGATTGAGTTGAACCTTACGTCGATGATCGACGTGATTTTTCTGCTCCTGATCTTTTTTGTCTGCACGACCTCCTTCAAGGAACCTGAAAAGCTCCTTCCGACGAACTTAAATACGCCGGGCTCGATTGAGAGCGAGGAAACGCCTCCGCAAGAGGAACGCGACCTTGGAATGGTCGTCGTGAAGATAACCTTTGATCAGGGCGGGAACCTCGTTTTTATTGTCGACGGCAAGCGCCTGGAGTCTTTGCAAGAGGTCGAGGAGCTATTGGCGTCGTTACAAAAAATAGATTCCGACGTTCCGGTTGTCGTTCAGCCCGATCCTGAAATCGCGCTTGAATCAGTTCTCAACGTTTACGATTCCGCGAGGCGCGTCGGACTATTCAACGTGAAGTTTGCGGTAGAGCCTGAAACTTTGTCGATGTGACGCTTGCGCGTTTCTTCTTACCACTCTTTTACTTCCCCAGTATACGCGAGGCAAGCCCATGCGAATTGAACCGACGCTCGCCGTTCTTATTCTAACGTTGGCGTTGAACGCGCCATGCGCCGAACCTGACCAGAGTTCGGTCCGACGCGCCGCTACCTGGCGTCCGCTCGCGCAATTTGATCCGACCGCGCAGACGTTGAAGTTCGTGGATGGACTTATCGATCGTCGTCTTCCAACCCTCGCGAACGAGGAACTTGCGAGAATTGATCTGGATTCTCTCGAAACGACTTCGCCGGAAAACGCCGCGGCGTACGGTTGCGTTGCTATTCGCGTCATTTTGGAAAACGCCAGGTTAGCCTCGAAAGAGAATCGCGCGCAGACGGAGGAAGCTCTCGCCGCGTTGCGCGAACGATTCCCGAATGAAGCTCTCGGGCAAAATTCGTCCGACGCGGTTGTCGCTTATGAATTGGCGTATGTTCGAGCGCTCTTTGATTTGGCTGTTTTAGCGGACGCTCAGAAAAATGGAGCCGGAGACGGCGAACAGGATCCCGACGCGGTTCGACTCTATCGAATGTCGTCGGAAACAGCGTTCGCGGCGGCGGAGAAATTGAAGGGCCCCGAAGCCGTCCCGTTTTTATACTGGCGCGTCGCCGCCCTTGTCGCGATCCGGGAACAGAGCGATTCCGACCAAACGGCGCAAGCTCTCGTTCAAGCGTTGGATAAGAATCGCGACGTCGATTATTTTTACGCGCGGCTCTTACTCGTTCGCTCGGCCAGGCTTCGAAAAGATAACCAACTTGCTTCCGACCGAATCGCCGAAACGCTTGACGCGCTCAAGTCGGTCAAGAGCGCGGACGGACCGCAAGAAATCGCGTTAGGACTCGTTTGCGAGGAGGCGAGATTGCTCTTTGACGACGGTAAGACGGTTGAGACGTTGCAGACTCTTGGGCAGGAGGTCGACTTACTCGGCGCGCCTTTGCCGGAAAATAGAGAGCGTTTTACCGATCGTTATCCCGACCTCTTTGCGGAATACGCGTTGACGCGCGCGGAACTCTTTTGGTTAATCTCGCAGGAAGTCGAGAATGAAACGCAAGACGACGCGATATCCAATCTTCCGAAAAGAGAGGCGCTTGTTTCCGCGGCGACGAACGAGACCGGCAATCTTAAAAGGAACGTAGATCGCGCTCGCGCCGGTCTTTTGGCGGGCGCGGTTGGTTCCGTTTCGTCAGACTGGAAAACGCTTGAAGCCGCCGCGGAAGAACAATTCCGCAACGGAGAATGGCAAGCGTCGTACGACGGTTACGACCGCGCGGCGCAAGAGGCCGACGCCGCGAACGATTCCGACTCCGCCTATCGTCTTCGAGGGATATGCGTCGCGATTGCCAATAAAATCTGCAGTGAAAAACTCTTTGACGAGACCGACGAGAAAAATCCCAACGTTTGGTTGGAAACGACTTCCAAACGTCTGCTCGAATTGGCGAAAGAACGTCCGGAGGAGAAAAACGCGCCCGACTATTACCGCGTCGCGATTGCGCGCGCGAAGGAGTCCGGTAAAAAACAAGACGAGCTCAACGCTATGCGTCAGGAATTTTTAGAACTTTTCCCCAACGCGGACGGTTCCGGCATAGTGGCGTTGTCGACCGCGCAGACCGCGTTGGCCGCCAACGACCTTGACGGCGCCGCTAGAGCTCTTGACGCGATCGCGGCGACGAACGAGTCGTTCGAAGAAAGTTTGAAGCTCGAATGGGAACTCTATTTGTCGAAACAGGAGCGCGACGGTCTTGAAAGAGCGTTTGCGAACGAACTCGCAAGACTCCTTGATAAGACGACTTTTGCCGCGAATTCCCCTGGCGACGATTTAAGTTCGGTCGCCGAGAGGTTGAACGAGAGCGCGACCAGGTTGAGCAAGTCGAGTTTGACGCCCGGCGATTCGGCGATTTTGAACTTTATGTTCGAAAAATTGGTTTTGTCTAACGACCTGTATCGTTCTACGCCCGAGTTGTCGACCGCGTACGACGCCGCATTGAAATCGTGGGCTCTCGCCGCGAAGGACGATCGGGCGGCGACTGAGAAAATCCGCTCGTACCGTCTTGCGTTCACCCTTTACGCCAAAACGACCGACGACGTCTTGAAACTTCTCTCGTCGGGGGGCGGCAAGACCGCGGCTTCTCTTGAATCGTTGGAACAAATTCGCGATTTGGCGGAGCCCGCTCCAACGGATTCTAAGCGTAAATTCGCGTCGTTTTTGCTTGACGCGATAAAGTCTCTTTCGACGTCCGAGGCGAGTTCTCCTCGCGTTCAATTGTTGAAAGCGGACGCGCTCCGCCTTGCGGGCCAGGCTCAGGAAGCTCTCAATTCTTACGCCGCGTTGCGTAAACTGAAGACCAAAAACAGAGGCTTCGACATTGGAATCGCGAAGGGGCTGGCGCTCGTGCTGTCCGAGCAAAAGAGTGAAAAGGCTCTGAAAAAAGCTCTTGAATTTTGGTCCGACTACGCCGATCTTGTCGGGGAAGGCGCGCCCGAATGGTGGGACGCTAAGGAGAATTGCGTCGCGATCTACTGTAAATTGGGCAACGTTGAACACGCGAAAAAAATGCTTAATACGCTTTGGCTTACGCGCGACGACCCGACCGATATGAAACGTAAGGAGCGTTGGCAAAAAATAATTAGCGACGCCGAACGCGGTTCGAAGCCCTAATCGTCGACGCGGAAAACAGAGCGCAATAAGATTTTTCCGCGCGGCGTTTTGGTTTCCATTCAAATTATACATACTCTAAAATAGACGCGTAAAAGAAAGAATTTAAACGATAGCGGATCCCATGAGTACGGAGGATAATTTACATGGAACAGAAAATGTTTTGTTTTCAATGCGAGCAGACAGCGGGTTGCGTCGGATGTTCCGGCAAATGCGGCGTATGCGGTAAGTCCGCGGACGTCGCGGCTCTTCAAGACGAACTGACCGGCGCTCTTATCGGTTTGGCGAGAGTGGTCAAGGCGCGCGAAAACGCTACTCCGGAGGCTGTTCGCCTTCTGACGGAAGGCTTGTTCGCGACCGTGACGAACGTAAATTTCAACGCCGAGACGTTGCTCGAATTGATCAAACGCGTTCGCGAGGAAAAGAAAAGTTTGGTTGCAGACGCCGCGCAAGTCGACGACTTCGATATGACGGAGCTTTGGAACGCGCCGGAAGATCTTAGAAGTTTGCGTTCGTTGATTCTCTTTGGCGTTCGGGGTATGGCGGCGTACGCCTATCACGCGCGCGCTCTCGGATACGTCGACGAAGACGTCGACCGTTTTTTTGCCAAAGCGCTCGTCGCCGTTGGAACTGATCTGACAATGGAGAACGCGCTTCCGATCGTCATGGAAGTCGGCGAAAAGAATTATAAGTGTATGGCGCTCCTCGATAAAGCGAATACGGAAACTTACGGGACTCCGACTCCGGTTCAAGTTCCGTTGACCGTCGAAAAGGGGCCTTTTATCGTCGTGACGGGTCACGATTTGCGCGACTTGAAGGCGCTCCTGGAACAGACCGAGGGTAAAGGCGTGAACATTTACACGCACGGGGAAATGTTGCCCGCCCACGGGTATCCCGAGTTGAAAAAACACGCCCATCTCAAGGGGAATTTCGGAACGGCGTGGCAAAACCAGCAGAAGGAATTCGCGAATTTGCCCGCTCCAATTCTGTACACGACAAACTGCATTATGCCGACTCGCGAGAGCTACGCCGATCGCGTTTTTACAACCGGTCCGACGTCATATCCCGGCGCGACGCATATTGGCGAAGAAAAAGATTTTACGCCCGTGATTGAAAAAGCGTTGGCGCTCGGCGGTTTTACTGAAGAAAAACATTTTTGCGGTATTAACGGCGGTTCCGCGCTTACGACCGGGTTCGGACATGGCGCGATTCTTTCTGTCGCGGATAAAGTCGTCTCCGCGGTCAAGAGCGGGGCCATACGTCATTTCTTCCTGGTGGGAGGTTGCGACGGCGCGCGTTCGGGTCGGAATTACTACACGGAATTTGTTAAGCAAACGCCGTCCGATACGATCGTATTGACGCTTGCGTGCGGGAAATATCGATTTAACGACCTTGAACTCGGTGAAATCGGAGGGTTGCCGCGCCTCCTTGACGTCGGTCAATGCAACGACGCGTACGGGGCGATTAAAGTCGCTTTGGCGCTTGCGGAGGCGTTTAACTGCGGCGTCAACGAACTGCCGCTTTCGCTGGTTCTCTCGTGGTACGAACAGAAAGCGGTTTGTATTTTGCTGACGCTTCTGTATTTGGGAATTAAGGAAATCCGACTTGGCCCGACGCTTCCCGCATTCGTGTCGCCAAACGTTCTGAAATTCCTCGTCGAAAACTTTAAAATCGCGCCGACGACCACGCCCGAGGAGGATTTGAAAGCGTTGATGAGTTGAGACGCTGAAAACGATTCAATATAGTCATTTGTTCTTAAACTCAGGTCCATATTGTCCTCAATGATAGGGAACGTGAATTTGATGGACTTGAGCCGTTACCCGTTCGGCTGACGTTCTTTTTAAACGTGAACTTCTCCGCTTCCCGACCTGCTGGGGAACACAGCAATGGCAAGAGCAAACGAAGAAAACGTCGATTGCGTCGCGGCTGGACGAGTATTTTTATATACCGTTAGCTGACTCGGCGATATTGCTTTGTTTCGCATTCCATGTTCCGCGCCGCAATACCGCGCGCCCATAAGACAGCGCGCTTTTGAGCGTTTGACGACAGCTAAAGATATAACACTCTAGACTTTGTAACAAAATCTAGAGCAACGGGGACGCTTGCCCCTATTGGAAATTCAGAGCCGAGGGTTGCGCCTTGGACGTTTCATATATTTCCCTCGAAAATGGCGCCCAAATTGTAAGAATTCAGTTTGCCGTCATTCCTCAGGAAATACAAAACCGTCGCAACTTCTATCCTGTGCGGGTATAAAAATTGCAACGGTTTTATTGTATGCCATAAGCCGAGAACTGATTTTAACTTATGGCGTCCTTCATGGCTTTCGCATATTCCCCCACATACTTCGGCGCGTCCTTGCCGTGTTCTTCTAGCAGTTTGATAATAGCAGAACCGACAATGGCTCCATCGGAGATCTCCGCCATTTTCTTTGCCTGCTCCGGCGTGGAGACGCCGAACCCGATGGCGCACGGTACGTCGGTATTTTTTCTGACCGCCTTGACGATAGAGACAAGGTCTGTTTTTATCTCGCTTCGCGCGCCGGTCACGCCGAGGCTGGAAACGATGTAGATGAAGCCTTCCGCTTCTTTGGCAATCATGGCAATACGATTCCCAGACGTGGGAGCAATCATGGAAATCAGGTCAATACCATATTCCCTGCACAGCGGCTGAAATTCTTCTTTTTCTTCAAACGGAAGATCCGGCAGGATAAGTCCGTCAATGCCAATATCCCGACAGGCTGATATGAATTTCTTAGCGCCGTAGGAGAACACAACATTGACATAGGTCATAAAGACCATCGGAACCTTCACGTCGCGGCGGAGTTCTTTCACAAAGGCGAATATTTTATCGGTAGTAATACCGCCGGTCAGCGCTCGCAGGTTTGCGCCCTGAATAACGGGACCCTCTGCAGTGGGGTCTGAGAACGGAATGCCAAGTTCGATGAGATCGGCGCCGTTTTCAACAGCAGTCCGGATTGCTTCAGCGGTGGTTTCCAGATCGGGATCGCCGCAGGTGATGAAGGCGATAAACGCCTTCCCGTTTTCAAACGCTTTCCGAATGTTACTCATGGATATCCTCCCCTCTGTAGCGGGCAATGGCGGCGCAGTCCTTGTCGCCTCTGCCGGAAATGGTGATGACAATAATCTGATCTTTCTCCATTGTCGGCGCGAGCTTCATTGCGTGTGCGACCGCGTGCGCCGATTCTATAGCAGGAATAATGCCCTCGGTCTTTGCAAGATATTCAAAGGCATTTACCGCTTCATCATCGGTAACGGGAACATACTCCGCTCGTCCGATATCGTGAAGATGGGCGTGCTCGGGGCCGACGCCGGGGTAGTCCAGCCCTGCGGAAATGGAGTAAACGGGAGCGATCTGCCCGTCCTTATCCTGACAAAAATAGGACTTCATTCCGTGAAAGACGCCGAGTCTTCCTGTGGCAATAGTCGCCGCAGTTTCAAAGGAGTCAACGCCTTTTCCCGCCGCTTCGCACCCGATCAGTCTTACGCTTTCGTTGTCAATAAAGTGATAGAAACTGCCGATGGCGTTGGAACCGCCGCCCACACAGGCGATGACTGCGTCGGGCAATCTTCCTTCTTTTGCCAGTATCTGTTCCTTAATTTCTTTTGAGATGACTGCCTGAAAATCACGGACGATGGTGGGAAACGGATGCGGTCCCATCACTGAGCCGAGGCAATAATGGGAGTCGCCGATACGTGAAGTCCACTCGCGCATGGCCTCGGAAACGGCGTCTTTGAGCGTTGCCGTCCCTGTCTTTACGGAAAATACCTCCGCCCCGAGAAGTCGCATGCGATACACGTTGAGCGCCTGACGGACGGTATCTTTCTCGCCCATGAAAACCTTACATTCCATGCCCATAAGAGCCGCCGCGGTTGCCGTGGCGACTCCATGCTGACCGGCTCCCGTTTCTGCAATCAAGCGAGTTTTGCCCATTTTCTTCGCCAAGAGCGCCTGCCCAAGTACGTTATTGATTTTATGCGCGCCCGTATGGTTCAAGTCTTCACGTTTGAGATAAATTTTCGCACCGCCGAGGTCTTTTGTCATCTTTTCGGCGTAGTAGAGCCTTGACGGTCTCCCTGCGTATTCATTGAAAAGTTTGGTAAGTTCTCGATTAAATTCGGGATCGTTTTTGTAATAGTTGTACGCTTTTTCCAGTTCAATGACGGCGTTCATAAGCGTTTCGGGAATGTATTGGCCGCCGTGAATACCGAAGCGTCCGTTGGGATTCGTCATAAATTTTCTTCCTTTCTGACAGCGGCGACAAATGCCGCCATTTTTTCTTTATCCTTTGCGCCGTCCGTTTCTATCCCGGAGCTGACGTCAACAGCAAAGGGATGAAGCTGTTTTACCGTATTTGCCACATTATCCGGCGTGAGTCCGCCTGCAAGGAAATACGGTCTGCGTATGTTCTGTAGGAGTTTCCAATCAAATACCGTACCTGTTCCAGCGCCGGAATCCAGCAGAATATAGTCGGCGGGACTCCGTTCGGCTTCAGCAATATCGCTTGCCGTTTCTACCCGAAAAGCCTTGACGATCGGTTTATCGGCGCGTTGTTTTAACCGCCTTATATAGTTCTCGTTTTCGTTTCCGTGGAGTTGGACAATATTAATGACGCCGTTATCTAGTAGTCTTGCGACCATTTCCACATCTTCGTTAACGAACACGCCGACCGCCTGTATTTGGGGTAAAAGCCGTCGCTTCAGCTCCGCCGCTGTCTGCGGCGTTACATACCGTCGGCTTTTGGCGGCAAATACAAATCCAATATACTCGGGCTTTAGCTCGTTGACGGTTTCTATATCTTCCATTTGTGATAGTCCGCATAATTTAATTTTCATCATACGACTCCTCGCAGTTTCGCCAGTTTCGCTTTTTTATCAGTCGCCCTCATCAATGTTTCTCCAATCAAAACGGCGTTAGCGTCGATTTTACGAAGCTCCGCCACGTCTTCGACAGTTTGTACGCCGCTTTCGGAAACAAATAGTACGTTTGGAGGAACCAACTCCCGAAGTCTGCGGCTATTAGCGGTATCCACAGAAAAATCCTTCAGATTGCGGTTATTGACTCCGATGACGCGCGCTCCGGCATTGAGAGCAGTTTGCACTTCGCTTTCGTCGCGCGCCTCCACCAATGCGGAAAGACCGAGGTTGTCGCAAATGCGTATATATTTTTCGATCTCTGTCTTGCTCAGTATGGAACAGATCAGCAACACCGCTGAAGCGTCGAGCGCCTTTGCCTCGTAGAGCATATACTCGTCTACGGTGAAATCCTTACGTAAACAGGGGATGGAAACTGTATTTGCAATCTCGCGGAGATATTCGTCGCTTCCTAAAAACCATTTAGGCTCGGTCAATACGGAAATGCAGTCCGCACCCGCGGCTTCGTATTCCTTTGCAATCTGTAAATATGGGAAATCTGGCGCAATCAATCCCTTGGATGGCGAAGCTCTTTTGCACTCGCAGATAAATGAAATGCCGGGCTTTTTCAGCGCGTTTTCAAAAGTAAAGTTCCCTTTCGGCATGGATTCGGCTTGCCGCTTAATTTTATCATAGGGAACTTTTCTTTTCGCTTCGTCAACGCGTTTTCGCGCGTGGTCTGTAAGCTGGTCGAGTATCGTCATGCCTCCTCCTCCTCCTCATCATCATCCGGTCGGTTGCTGACCTCAATCAGTTTGTTTAGCGTTTCAAGGGCTTTGCCAGTATCAATGAGTTCTGCCGAAAGATCAATGCCGTCCTTCATACTGTCCGCCTTGCCGCCGATATACAGCGCCGCCCCAGCGTTCATCAGTATCGCATTTCGCTTGTGTCCTCTTTCTCCATTCAGGACGGCAAGGGTAATTTTGGCGTTTTCTTCGGGGGCGCCGCCTTTCAGGTCGTCTTTTGCACAGCGTTCAAAGCCAAAATCTTCGGGTGCGATCACTGAGGATTTGAACCAGCTGTCGCGAATTTCGCAGACCAGAGTCGGCGCGCTCATAGAGATTTCGTCCAGTTTGTCCTGCCCATATACCACCATGCCGCGCTTGATTCCGAGATTGACGAGCACATGCGCCAACGGTTCCACCAGATAATCGTCGTACACGCCGAGAAGCTGCATGGTTGGCGCGCCAGGATTAGTTAGAGGTCCGAGAATATTAAACACGGTGCGAAAACCAAGTTCCTTGCGGATAGAACCCACATATTTCATGGAGGTATGGTATTTCTGCGCGAAGAAGAAGCACATGCCGACTTCGTTCAGCAGTTCGATACATCTTTTTGGACTCTGCAGAATATTGACGCCAAGCGCTTCCAGACAATCTGCAGTTCCGCACTGCGAAGAAGACGCGCGGTTGCCGTGCTTTGCCACCTTCATCCCACTCGCCGCGGCGACGAGCGCCGAGGTTGTGGAAATATTAAAGCTGTGGGAGTTGTCGCCGCCGGTGCCGACAATCTCAAACAGTTCCATGCCGGTCTCCACCTTGGCGACGCGCTCTCTCATTGCAGCCGCGCATCCTGCGATCTCGTCAATGGTTTCGGCTCTTGCGCTCTTTGTGGATAGCGCCGCAAGAAAAGCCGCATTCTGTACGGCCGTCGTTTTGCCGCTCATAATTTCGTCAATTACGGCGTATGCCTCGTCGTAAGCGAGGTCTTCTTTATTTACAATCTTTACGATAGCTTCTTTAATCATCGTTCATATTTCTTTTATAAAATTTCTAAGCATCTGTTTTCCGTTCGGCGTCATAATGGATTCGGGATGAAACTGCACGCCGTATATGGGATATTCTTTATGCTGAACAGCCATGATTTCTCCCCCCTCGGTAATCGCCGTGATTTTTAGGTTCTCCGGCATGGTGTTCCCATCTGCCGCAAGCGAATGGTATCGCGCGACGGGAGCCGTTTCCGGGCAACCTGCAAATAATGGGCAGGAAATATCAAATTTCACGTTCGATTGCTTGCCGTGCTGTAATTCTTTGGCATAGGCAACGGTTGCGCCGAATGCCGCGCAGATCGCCTGATGACCGAGGCAAACGCCAAGTATAGGAATATCGTGGATATTCTTCACAAGATCTATGAGGACGCCCGCGTTCTCCGGTCTTCCCGGTCCTGGCGAAAGAATGATACGGGCGGGACGCATGGCTTTGATTTCCTCTACCGTCATTTCATCGTTGCGAATGACCTTGATATCCGGCTCAATCTCGCCTACAAGCTGGAAAAGGTTATAGGAAAAACTGTCATAGTTATCAATCAGTAAAATCATAATTCCGTCTCCTGCGCAAGCTCCAATGCTTTGAGAGAAGATTTTGCTTTGTTCAAGCATTCTTCAAATTCCTTTTCTGGAACGGAATCCGCTACAATACCAGCGCCGCTTCTCACAAACACCTTGCCGTTTTTCTTGTAGGCAATGCGGATGGCAATGCAGGTATCCATATTGCCAGTGAAGTCGATATAACCAATCGCGCCGCCGTAAATACCACGCTTATTGTTTTCCAGTTCTCCAATGAGCTGACAGGCGCGTATTTTCGGCGCTCCGGAGAGCGTTCCCGCAGGCAATACCGCTTCAATGGCGTCGAGCGCGTCATGTTTTTCATCAATTTCTCCACGAACCGTCGAGCCGATGTGCATAACGTGGGAAAAGCGTTCTATCGAGTGGAGCTTTTCAACCTGTACGGAACCGAATTTGCTGATCTTACCGAGGTCGTTCCGCCCGAGATCGACCAGCATATTGTGTTCGGCAAGCTCTTTTTGGTCCGCAAGCAGTTCCTTTTCCAGCGCCTTGTCTTCCTCCGCGGTCTTTCCCCTCGGTCTTGTTCCCGCAAGTGGAAAGGTGTGTAATACGCCGTTTTCCAACTTCACCAATGTTTCGGGAGAAGCTCCCGCCACTTCAACGTCTGTCCCTGAGAAATAGAACATATACGGCGAAGGATTGATGGTGCGGAGCACGCGATAGGTATTGAGCAAACTTCCTTCAAAGGGTGCGGACAGTCGATTTGACAATACGATTTGGAAAATGTCGCCCTCACGGATATGGCGCTTCGCATTTGCCACCATATCGCAGAACTGTTCTTTATTAAATAGCGGCGTTACTTCGCCGAGCATTCTGCCGCTGGGCTCATTCTTCTTTTCGCCGTTTTTGAGAAGCTCTGCAAGCTGTTTCAGTTCCATGACCGCTTTGTTATATCCGACTTCGACGTCGTCCAGCGACATATTGACAATAAGAATGATCTTCTGCCGCAAGTGGTCAAAGGCGATGACCTTGTCGAACAGCATAAGATCGGCGTCCTTGAAGTTTTCGCTGTCTTCCACGGCGCATTTCACACATGGTTCGCTATATCCGAGATAATCGTAGGAGAAGTAGCCGACCAGACCGCCTGTGAAAGACGGAAGATAATCAAAGCGGGGACTTTTGTATTCCGCAAGAATCTGACGGAGATAATCGGACGGGTTGTTCGTCTTCATGGTAAGATCGCCGATTTTCATTTCGCCGTCCATGCAGGTGATCTCCATTTTCGGGTCAAACCCAAGAAAGGTGTACCTGCCCCATGTCTCGTTTGCTTGGGCGGATTCCAGCATGTAGCAATGGGTTGATACATTTTTCAGCGCCTTCATGGTCTCGATGGTCGTGGTAAAGTCGGAAAGCATCTCGCAACTCACCGGGAGCGCTTTGTATTTTGTATCAGAAGCAATCTTTTTTACTTCAGCTAAAGTTGGAAGAATTTTCATTTGTAGCGCCTCCAAGGAATAAAGTCATGTTAAGTTGCATTGGCATTGTGATATTCAATTTTGTTATGTCACTGGAGTTCCGCCATCGTTTTGATAACGCCATTCCGTAACCTCCATTGAAAAAGAAAAGACTCCTTTGACGTTCATCTTTCCGTCAAAGGAGTCTTATAAAAACAAAACGCCCTTGACAGAAATATACTTTCTATCAAGGACGAATAATGTATATTGCTTCACAAAATGCAACACTTATCCGCGGTGCCACCTTGATTCACAGCATGACCTGTGCGCTTAGCGGGATACCAACATATCCCCGGCAAATGACGTCTGCCTACAACGTCGCAGAATACTCTGTGATAAACACATTTGACTGCGCCCTCAGCGGTCCATTTGACAACTCGTTTCTTACCTGATTCTCAGCGTCGCAGGTTCTCTGTAAAGGCGTCATTGCCGTTATCTCCGCTTCAACGGTTTAACGTACTAAATTCGCGATACAGTATAGGCGTTTGATTTGTAATGTCAATGGATATTCGAAGAATGTTACAAAATATTCATATACCGCGTGGGAACGCGCTAATCCAACCTTTTATACTCGGTCTCTATTTTAAGATAAGTTTCCGGGACTCCGTTCAAAATCAGAATCAACATATTCCAAAAGAGAATAGTAAATCCAATAGTCAAGCTCTGACCGTTCATCCATATTGCCGGCAACCTCGTTCTCAACTGCGATAGTATCAATTGCAATCATGCGTCGTCGGTAAATTTCAGTTCAACCTAGGCAGTATCCAAGTTAAACTCACAAGAAATCAAATATGTCATATCCGCTCCTTGAATCATGTCGAAGTACGCTAATGTATCCTTGATTGATTTTTCTTTGTCCATATGGAGTCGGCGCTGTTAGCGTCCCAAGATTTCGGCTTATTGTCATTCTCACGCTCAATAAAACCGCTTCCGCTTTATCTGGACGGCATACAAGCGACTGTGTTCCTGCGCATCTCTTTGATCTTTTGGTAGGTCGTTTTCTTTTCCGCATCGGTCAAATACGGCTTGTCTATATCCAAGTTACTCTTGATACGTTGCTTTGAATTAACTTTGGGCAATAAACATCCTATTTCGCCGAAGGTTGTGAAAACTAGTTTCTTTAGTTTGCGGAGCCGGATTACGAACCTGAAAAAAGGTTGCGATTCGACGTGAATTTTACTAGAAAAAAAACGCGAAAAGAACAAAAAGTAAGAACTCCGTCGAAAAAAAAATTGCGAAAAAGCGTTTTTAACCGCGGCGGACGCGGTTGATTTTTTGATTTGCTTCATTGACGTTAAACTGTGTTTAATAATACGTTAGCGAGAGCGTTTGAATAAGGCGCGATAAGCTCGCCCGCGAGCTCGTTTGAGAAATTTGAAATAAATTTTGAAAAAGTCGTTGACGAAGTCGTAGTGTGTGATATTATTCTCCTTGTTGTCAGCG
>CAYUUL010000024.1:0-35052 GCA_964447865.1 uncultured Planctomycetaceae bacterium
GGCCGGAGCGGCTTCGCAAGTAGCCGGAGCGCAAGGAGCCGGAGCGGCTTCGCAAGGAGCGCAAGGAGCGCAAGGAGCGCAAGGAGCGCAGCAACAAGGTTTCAGAGCGGAAAGCTTAGCGCATACGGCGGAACGAACGTTCTTGGCGGCGCAGAAGGAGCGAACCGCAACGCCTTTGATCGCGGCGCAAGGACGGATCGACGGCAAGCAGCAGGTCGGAGCGCAAACCGGCGCGCAAGAAGGAGCGCAGGAAGGAGCGCAAGTTTCAGCAACCGGAGCGCAAGCGGCTGGGGCGCATGGGGCCGGAGCGCAATCTTGAGCGAAAACGTTCGAAGCAGCGACTGCGAGAACGGCGGCAACAGAAAGAAGAATACTGGACTTCATCTGTGAAATCTCCTAAAACTAATGTTGGGTTGTTTTTGGCTTTAAAGCCTGTAAATCTTATTCGTTTCTTATCGGCTAATAATCGTCGAAAACTTAGCCATTTTTCTCTTTTTTTTTACTTCGCGCATTCGACGCAACTTAACAACAATCCTCCCAGACCGAGTTAAGAAAAGATCCGCTTGCGACGCGTCAGGATTCCCAGACTGAATCGCCAGGAATTCATAACTGTGTCAAGTATAAATCGACGTCCCCGCGTATTCAAGACAAAAACGTTCATTTTCGAGCGTTTCAAACCAAATTGTTCACGTTAAAATCCAACCTGCCGTTACAATCCAAAAAACATTATTTTGTAAGGACTTCGCAAGGGTATGGTCAAACCAAAAAACAAGAGTTTAACGATTTAACCAATCGACGCGATTAGCAGGTTTTAACGGATCGATTTGATCTTTGCGGGGCTCCGACCAAACTCCAAACGATTCGAGCGAGATCGGACCTTTTACGCGAAGGAACCAGTTCGCGTCGAGAACGCTCGCGAGGAGCGCTTGCGCAAGGAACCGATTCAATCGTCGGAAAGCCTCGCGGCCATGCAGCCGGTCTTGCTTTCACAGAAACAATTATCGTCTCGGTTCTCTTTTTTTCACGCAAAATTTCGACCTTTTTCCACTGAACTTTCGCGACTCAAGCGCGATTTTTCGGCGCTCGACTCAAAGTCGTTTTATTTGGAACAACGCGCTCTTTTTTCATCGTTTTTGGCGTCTTTACCTATTGACGCCCAGACAAAAAGCAAGGTTTTCATAGACGCGAACGCCAAAAGGGGAGCTGTGAAAAGCGATAAAACGCGAGAAAAAGCGTTTAGACGGCGTTCGAGATCCGGACTCCAGGAGAAGAGCCGATTGTTCTGGCTTAGATACGGACGCAAAGGTGAACTTACAAGACCGCGCGCAATATAATAGAACGCGTCCGAAACAACCAGGCGCCCCTACCGCGAGGCGAATATCTACATTTCCATGAACCGTGAGAAAGCGGACGCCAAAAACGCTCAAAAGACTGCGCGCGGATAATACAAAGAACGCGCCGCGTTACGGTTCCAATCCAGGGCGATCCGTTAAGGATTCGCCGTATAGAAAAAAAACGGGAAGAGTTGGGGCGATTCGTTCGCCAATCTTAACGCGTCGACCACATATGTTCCGCTTTCCTTTCTTCAATTATCCATAGTCGTCCAGGGCGTCGGCCCCAACCAACGCGCATGTACTAATACGCAAAAAAAACATTTCTTAGAGAGATTCGCGACAAAAAGTCCAAAATATTCAAAAAACTTTGCGTCGTTCTATTGTCGCGACCGTGAATTTTCTCTATGTATATCTACAGAAAAACAGAAATTTTTAGACAGATTTTTACCAAAAAAGTCAAAAAAACTTGAAATTTGTCTAAAAGTCGAATTGAACGAACGCGTCAAAGGGACGTCGCGACAGGTCTTGAAAGACGCGTTTTCCCGGAAAAGCTCATTGGAAAGCGTCAAGAAGCAAGACTGCGATTCCGCGCCGCAATCGATTGTAACGAGTTTAAGGATTGTACTAAACTTTAACAGTAAGGCGTCCGATAAAGTCGTTAGGTCGTATTCGGGCCGAAATAAATCACCCGAACCGCTTGAAAGCAACAACGCCTTTTGGGGAAAAGAGGGATTGGACAATAATGACACACACGCGACGTTTACTATTCACGCTGGCGTTCATGTCGCTGACGACGGTCACGCTGTTTTCGGCGTCCGGTTGCGCCGGCGCGCTCATGATGCCGTACTATCTGATTTACGGAACAGACGCGCCCGCCAAGTACAAGAGCGTCGTTAAAGAGATTCCGAAAGAATCGACGCTGGTCGTTATCTGCCGCACGAATTTGAACCTTTTCGGAACGTCGAATCCGAGTCCCGATCTTTCGCAGGCGGTCACGTTCGTACTCTCGAACGAGATGGAAAAAGCGAAGAAAAAGAAGTTGCGGTGGATTCCCTACAACGAGGTCGAGGACAAATTCGACGACGAGGAGCTCCGTTCGCAAAGTTTCGAGAAGATGGGAAACGCGCTCAAAGCGGACTACGTAGTCGGGATCGAAATCGACTCCTTCGACATTCATCATTCTCAGCAGTTCTATCAGGGCGCGGCGAAAGTCCACGTGCGTCTCATCGACGTCAAGAACGCCGAAACGCTCGTTCGAGAGTCGATGCCGACCTACACATACCCGCCGACTCCGGTTCCAAAATCGGAATACGAGGAAACGGAATTCCAAAAGACGTACATTGTTCGGCTCGCGAAAGATATCGGCACGTTGTTCTGTCCTCACGACCCGCACGATAAGTACGCCGTCGACTCCGATTTCCCCAATCGGTAACGAACAAACGCAACAATATTGATCAACGTCTCGACGATTCCTTACGCTTTCCGAATCGAGGGAGACGACAGGCAAGGCATATCGCCGCGAAACATTACTCGACGCGACGATATGCCCTTTTTTTTAGAGGAGACCCTATGGCAAAAACTGTTTTCGCGATTTCCGCGCATCCGGACGATATTGAATTCACCATGGCGGGCACGCTGCTCCTGCTCAAGGATCGAGGATGGAATCTCCATTACATGACGATTTCCAACGGTTCGTGGGGTACGGCGACAATGACGCGCGAACAGATCGTGCGCGCGAGACGAGAAGAATCGATCGCCTCCGCCGAATATATGGGCGCGACTTATCACGAATCCCTTGTCGACGACCTGGAAATATTCTACGACCGCAAAACGCTCCTGCGCTTGACCGCGACCATGCGCGAAGTCGCGCCGGATATCGTGCTCTGTCAGTCCCCGTCCGACTATATGGAAGATCACCAAAACGCCGTCAGACTCGCCGTTACCGCCGCCTTCTGCAGGTGCATGGCAAACGCGCCGACGGAACCGCCCGTCCCCGCGACATTCCAGGACGTCGCGGTCTATCACGCCGCCCCGCACGGAAACAGAGACGCCATGAGAAAATTAGTACGCTCCGAACGATACGTCGACGTCTCGAGCGTTCTGCAACGCAAACGCGCCGCCCTCGCCTGTCACAAAAGTCAAAAAGAATGGCTCGACGTCTCGCAAGGGTACGATTCCTATCTCGACTCCATGCAGGAAGCGAACGCGCTGACCGGTAAGTTGTCTGGAAAATACGAGTACGCGGAAGGATGGCGCCGTCACAACAGTCTCGGCTTCTCCGCGAAAGACGACGACCCGTTGGGCGACGCGCTCGCCGACGTCTCATGGCTTGATCCACGCTACCAGGAATGGCTTGATTCCTGAACGACTTCGCGTCGACGGTTCCGGGACAATCTCCTTGCCGTCGACGCTTTTTTGTTCCCTGGCTTTTCTCTTTTCAAAACTCCGGCGTCCCGATTTTTCGCAAGCCCGGATTGTCGTTATCCCGATTTGTCTGATTCTTGACTCCGATCCGTCCGCGGTTCTCTCTTGCGCGGTTCTTCGCGCCGTTCCTTTCCCAACCGTCTCGGTTATTCCCTTCTTCGCCGACGCGTTCTCAACCGAAACCGCCTCTATTCGCGTCTTCTAAACGCGTAAAATTGGTGCGGAACGTCCGACCGCTTCATTATATATACAGCTCGAGCATGGCGCGGGAAACCGCCTGACAACCGTTTAAACGCAATGCGCAAACCGTTCTACAAACGTCGCGCAGACGCGAGAAGGGGGCGCGCGACCTCGACGCTATATTTCCATGAGGTCGACGTCCAGGCGCGTCGCGAGAGATTGGCGCGAACAGGAGAACCGGGCTAACGTCGACTGGTCCAGACAAACCAAGGATAAAGACGCGATACAATCAGAAGAAAGAAGAGTTCGAAACCGAGTCGCGGGCGTATCGCGCGCAAGAAAACAAAGGAACGGGAAACCCTTCTTCAAGGCTCCCCGTTCAATTCGGTCGTTCATGCGAAGACGCCGATTTCCAGCGTCGCGCTTTCAAATGTAACTGGGACTATTGAGCGGCGCTCATATCTTGATCGACGGCGTGGAGGTGGTCTTTGTCAATGTAAATGACTTCGGACGCGTCTTTTTTCTCCATCGAGTAAGGAATCGGCCAACCGACACGAACGTTTTGTTCGAAGTATACGGTGCACTTCCAGTGGACGTGGTGAACTTGAACCGGTCCAACCATGGGGAAGAATCGAGGAGGATCGACGTAATCGGCGACAAGTTCTTTAACGACGCGGACGTCGTTGCGATAACGCGTTTCAAGGAACGGAACGCCGCCGTTGTCCGGTCGCGCTTTCTCAAGAAGACGAATAACCTCGTCGTCGGACGGAGCGTCAAGCCCTTCCGGCGTGCCGTCGACAATCGGAGCGAGAATCGGAACTTGCGAGTAACGATCCTGTTCAAAGGCCATATCTTCGTAAGCGCCCTGGAAATACGGACTGACCGGAACCGGAACGCTGAAAATCCCGAGCGTGAAGCCGCCGAAACCGAAGCAACCGCTCGTGATAGCCGCAGCCAGAAGCGTTAGGCAAGCGGCGATTCTGAAATTCATTTTTTTCATCTTTAACTTCCTTGACGAATGATTTTCAAGAATGAACAACTTGGGGTCAATTCTCTGGGACGTTCGATCAAACTTGTGTTCGAGCTCTCGCCATCCCTGGTTATAGTTCCTGATTCCGCTTGTTCTTTCGTTGAGCGCGACGCGTTGTTGCGCGCCTTCCGCACGAATACGACCGAACTTCTCGACGAATAAAACGGTTCGTCAGGAGCGACGCAGAATTAATTATCCCCGCCTATCCTTGTTTATAGCGGTCTCGACGCCTCGGCGCCAAAACCTCCTGCCTATATATCGTAGAACGAACGCTCTAAACTTGTGTTTTTTCCGAAATAAAGGCGTATAAACGTCAAAATAACCTATCGCGGCGTCGTTCGACCGCTTCGAGTCAAACGCGGCGCAATAAAGAAACCGTCCGAGAGACGCTCGCGCGCTCCCTTCAATTTCTCTTTCGCGTTATCGGAACGTTGAACGCCGTAAATTCAGTATTTTTGCAAACATTTTTCGAGTTTTGCAAACGCGCGCCGAGAGAACCGCGCATAGAATACGGCGTAGATAAAGAAAAAATCTCTGGAAAAACATTCGACAAGAAAATAAAAAGCCGCGCTCGCGATTGTCCCGCGCGAACGCGACTATTCGAGAATCCCCGGCGGATCCGCCGACCAACGACGCGGCGTCACTCCCGTTCCGGGATGAAAGGAGCCACCACAAACGCGAAATCGCGTTTAAAGACGCCTCCGTCCGCAAATTCCATCTGGACGACCAAACGCCAGTTGATCTCGTTGTGATCAGCCGTAAAAGAGTGAATCACCCCGATCGGAAGTTGCATCGTAAATCGCTCGAACTCCTCGCCGCGCGCGGGGACGTTGAGATCGTATTTCGTAAAAACAGTTCTGGAAAACGTCTCGTGACGACTGCAAATGGCGTTGGTGCCCTGGACGAACCTCGCGACTTCCTCGCACTTGGCGAACACGTCGAGACGCTTCGCCTCGATGCGACCCTTTAAGAAAAGGCAAAGTTTGACCCTTCGGCCCGGAACCACGGGGTTCTGCGATATCTCAAGCGCCGTCGAGCCCACGACCCGTTCCACGCGATACTGACCCCAAAGACGACAGGCGAAAAGGAGTCCGATCCCGCAGAACAGCGCGCCGAAAAATAACGCGGACCAATAGTCGGCGGAGGTTTTCGAGGACGCGAGAACGTAGAAGAATCCCACCCAGGACGCCAGATTCCAGAGACAGGTCCCCAGCGCGGACGCCCCGAACGAAAAAGAGGACTTCACGTCGGGCGAAAGTCTAATCGCGAGAGACTGCCCCCTGTCGCACTCGAGCGCGGGTACGTTCGGATAGGACGTCTCTTTCCGCTTCGAATTAGCGAGCGCCTCTTTCGACCGCGAACGTTGCCAGAACCGAACGACAAGCCAACCTCCTCCAAAGAAAATCAGGGAGACCGGAATAATTAAAAAAATCCAGCCCCAAACGGTGGAATTCTTAACGACGAACGCCTGTCGAGGGTCGTCGGCGCGAATCCAGCATTGGTAGTACTTGCCCTTCTTGTACGGCAACAACGCCTCGCGCGCCCCGCGCTCGTCGTAGAAAAAGCCGTGAGACTCCGTTAACGTCGAGCGATCAAAGGTCCAGAGCTCGTAAGACTTCCCTCCGTAATCGTAGACGATTTTGAGTTCCGGTCGATATTTCGCAACGCCCGTCTCGTCGACGCGCGACCTGATCGCCAACCCTTCCACACGGCAGATCGCCGAACGAAGCGTTTTCGACTCGACGCGAACCGTCTTGCCCCACGTCGAAAGATGAACCGACAATATCAGAACCCCGATCAGAAAAACGGATAAGAGAACTATCGTTTCCGAAAGACGCCAATTAGCAAAGGCGACGAAACGAGCCCAAAACCCCTGTTTTTTTTTCGTCGGTTCGACCATGTTCCCTTCCTCTCTTACGTCCCGGACCGTTCGTCGTACAAACCTCGTCCGTTACCGCTTTTGCTTTTGCTCCGCGAGCGCCGCGACCTCCTCGGGCGCGAATCCGCACTTGCCTTTGCGCAATTCCTTACGCAGGAACCCCAATTTTTGCAACGCGTTCAAGACTTCTTCGAGCGTCTTTTCGCCAAAGTTCGGAATCGCAAGCAAATCTTCGCGCCGCCACTTGAGAAGATCCTCGACCGTGGAAACGCCCTGCTCGTCCAAACAGTTGGTCGTACGCACCGAAAGACCCAACTCCGCCAGGCTCATATTGAGACGTTCTTTCAGTTGACGCCGTTTAATATCTTCCGGGTTGAGGGGAATGCGCGTGCCCATATTATACTCCTTTTTTACACTTTATTCCATAAATTGACGCGTCAAACGCGACGCGCTTTTTATCGTCTCGCGGCGACAAAAAGAACGTCTTCTTCAGCGACTGTTCCCGAAGAAGAATATCGACTGTCGATCGAGGCGGGCGAATTGTCGCCCAATACGAAATAACGTCCCTTTGGAGTCAGTACGGAAGATCCGTGAAGGGTCGCCGAACGCTCTTCGCCGGACTCGCCGGAAAAGTCGTCGTTCACTCGCGAATAGTGTAAATCGCGATAGAGAGCCGCGTTCGAAACTCGCACCGAATCCCCGAGAATCGCGAACGGCTCAGAAATCGGCGCGGTTACGGTCGACTCCAGATCGTCGGTCGAAAAGCTGGCGCGGTCCTCGCCGTCGATCGCGAAACGCAACGTTCCGTCGAGCGTCGCCAACGTAAAGACCGCGTTGGGCGCGGCGGGACCGTCAAGTTCCACGCGTACGCCCGTCTCGTTCGCGAAATCCGATTCCTCAAGAAGCTCAAATTTCTTTCCGGAAGGAGCCGCGCCGTCGAACAACTCTTTAGCGCGAAGCGTAACGGTCAACGTCGACTCGTCGTAAACCAGCAGGAACGCGCGCGTCGGTCGACGTATGAGAACCGCGAAACGCATCGTGGCCCCGTCGTCCGAGTACCAGTTGAAATTCAACATGAAATCGCGAACCAGTTCCGGCCTGGACAGATTCGAACCGTTAAGACACGGCGCGCAGGACTCGTTGGAAATCGCGCTGGGCGTCGACTCCGCGCTCTCGCCGTTCCAGACTTTCGAGACGTGAACGACGTCCAACCGCTTGTCGGAACGACGGTATTCGACCGACTCGACGGGCGACGCCATCGAGAGCGCTTCCCGCGTCGTTCGTTCGGGCGCTTCGCCGTTGATCAAAACATCCCCGTTGCAGAGCGACGTTTGTTCGCCCGGCAGACCCGCGATACGTTTCAACGTAAGACGCCCGCTCGCGTCCCGAAAGATCACGACGTCCCAACGTCTGGGCCGAACTCTCGACTCCTGGCGCTCCTGCTCGCGGTATTCGCGATTGATTTCACGACGCCACGCTCGACGCAATTTCTCGCGAAAACTCAATTGGCGCGAATCCGTTTTCGGACGCTCCACCGACACGGTCGAACCTTCCTCAAATTGAGGATCGGTCGCCGGAACCCGGTCGTAACCGCATTCCGTACACGTAAGAACGCGAAGCCTCGACAATACGCGTCGCGCCTCGATTTGGCCCGGCGAAAGAGGCGCCGAATCCCCCTCCCCGTCGGAAGAGGTCGCTCCGGAAACTCCGTCCGTCTCCGTAAGTTCCGATCCCGACTCGCTTGCCGTTTCGCTCGGAAAACTCACGTCGAACGAAGTCGCGAAACTCGAACCGCACCTCGGACAAGTCCACAAAAAACGCGGTCCGCGATATTCGGGCTCCATCGATCGGCTCTGCACGCGAAAGATCGGGGCGGGGGGTCGAGCGTCGCACCACAGGTCCGGATTGCGCCAAAGGAAAACGGTCGACGCAATCCCGAACAACGCGACAAACGACGCGATTACCGCGACGAACAACGCGAAAAAACGCCCGTATTTCGAGAAAAAACCGGAGTCTTCCACGACGTCACTTCAAAAGATCGAGAATACGGTCGATATCGTTGTCGACGACGACCGGACGATTCGCGAACGGAGTCTCTTTAACGCCGCGTTTCCCAAGCACGTTTTCGTAAAATTCATGGTCGTTTCCATGATAAGCGACCGTCGCGTTCGGGTCTTTGAGCTGATAGCCCGTCAAAATGCAGACGACGCGCTCGTCTTTACCGATAACGCCTTCTTCGACAAGTTGTTTCGTCCCGGCGACGCTCGCGGCGGAGGCGGGCTCGCACCCGAAACCGTTGGCTCCGACTTGCGCTTTCGCGTCCAAAATCTCCTGCTCGGAAACCTTTCGAACGACGCCGTTGCAGAAATCAAGCGCGCGGAGACATTTCGTCAAATTGACCGGACGATTGATCTCAATAGCGCTCGCTATCGTATTGGCGCGGCGGTTCTCTTTGTCCATTTGCGCGTAGAACGCGTCGATCTTCGCGCGGTCGATATTCCCGCCGTTCCAACGGAGACCTTCTTCGTTATAGAGACGATAGAGCGAATCGGCGCCCGCCGCGTTAATGACCGCCAGACGCGGAACCTTTTTAATCAGGCCGAGTTTATGCAGTTCGATAAACGCCTTGCCGAAAGAGCTGGAGTTCCCCAGGTTGCCGCCCGGCACGACGATCCAGTCCGGAACGTCCCAACGCAACGCTTCCAAAACGCGGAACATAATCGTCTTTTGACCTTCGAGACGGAACGGATTCAAGCTGTTGCAGAGGTAAATACCGAGCTTTTTCGAGACTTCCTGCACGCGTTGCATGGCGTCGTCGAAATCCCCTTTGATTTGAATCGTCTTTGCGCCGTAGTCGAGCGCCTGGGAAAGTTTCCCGTACGCGATTTTGCCGGACCCGATGAACACGACCGACTTCATCAATTTGGAGACCCCGCAATAAAGAGCCAACGACGCGCTCGTATTCCCCGTCGACGCGCAAGCAGCCGTACGCGCTCCGACCATGCGTCCGTGAGTCGTGCCCGCCGCCATGCCGTTGTCTTTGAACGATCCGGACGGGTTAAGTCCTTCGTATTGAAGGAAAAGAGAATCCGCGGTCTTGCCGACGAAAGACGCGACTCCGTTGTTGCGTTGGAGAATCGTTTGGCCTTCCCCAACCGTCACGCATTGTTCCAAAGGAGCGAAAGGAAGCAATTCGTGGAAACGCCAAACACCGCTGAAGCTATACGGATTAGCGCGGTCGCCCCAATACTTCTCAAAGTGAGAAAGCGTCCTGGGAACCGGAAGTTTGTCCCATTCGTAATCGACGTCGAGCAACTCCCCGCACCTGGGACAGCGGTGAAGAACTTCGGCGACGTCGAACGTCGCTTGGCATTGCGGATTGATACAGCGTTGAAACGCGTTCATGGCTTATAATACTCCTGATACTGCAAAAACCTCGCGAACATACGGCGAACCGCTCGCGAAAAATAACGTCGACAAACGTCCGAGGACCTCGTGTCGAGAACGCGTTGAATTTTACCTCAAGCGCAAGGTATTAAAAGCCCCTAAAAACGTTTATAACGGTTTTAACGCTGTTTTACGCGACAAAACCGCGTTTTGAGTTTGACGCCGATTCGAAAAAAAGATACCATTGACTCGCGCCGTTAGAGTCGTTCGGCTCCGGTCTGGCGCTTCAATCCGACGTTCGAGTTCCGCGAGGGCTCGAGCCTGTTCCAAACGCGTAGAGTATCAACGATGAAAGAAAAATCGCGCACGTTCCGTTTAGGTCTATTCTTACTTATTGCCGCGGTCGTACTCTCGGCCGATCTCGGCACGAAACACTACATTTTCAAAGAACTCGGACGACCGGGCGCGCAACCGACCCGCTGGGTCGTCAAGGACGTGTTCGGCTATCAAACGTCGTTCAATCAGGGCGCGTTGTTCGGAATCGGACAAGGTCAAATCCCCCTTTTCGCAACCTTGTCGGGCGTCGCGCTATTCGGAATCGCCATGTGGGTCTGGACCGACGTCGCTAAAAGCGCGTCCCTGGCTGGTATTCTCGGTCTCATCGCCGGGGGAATCGTCGGCAACTTGTGGGACAGACTCGGCATGCACGGCTTGACGTGGACAAGTTTCGACGCCGATATGTGGAGCTGTTCGCCAGAACAGGTCGGGCAACCCCTTTACGCCGTGAGAGACTGGATCCTCGTCATGCTCGGAAACTACCCGTGGCCCAACTTCAATATCGCGGACTCGTGTCTCGTTTGCGGCGCCATTCTAATCGGAGGATACGCGCTCCTGGTTCCGCAACCGAAACCGAAAGACATGGCCGCCAAAATCGAAGCCCAAAAACAGGCCGACGCTGGTTCGGAAACCGACGCCAATTCCGGCTCTGCCGTTCAAACGGAACAGGAAAGCGCCGACTGATTAGACCACGACGCTCGTTCTTCTCTACTCGCTACGTTTAACGCCCTTTTGTCTGATTCGCGGCAAAGTGGCGTTTGACTTTTCTACTCGAACGACAATACACGCGCAACGTTCAAACGACAGACAATATAATAACGACAACATAATATAGACAACGACGACAATAATATTATATGGCGACAAAGAATCCGGCGCTCAATCCGCGGACAACGTTAGACAAAAGAACAAGCCGTTCGGCGCGAAAGTCGAGCGGCTTGTTTACTGGAGTATAAACGCCGGTTAGTCAGAGAAACCGGCGGGACGCTTTGTCAAATCTTTTTGTACAACGCGAGGAAGAAGGAGCGCGACGCTTCGAGCGTAACGGTCAGTTCCGCAAGCTCTTTTCCGTCGACCGTCTTTTTGGAACCGTCGTAGTATTCGACTTCATATTGCGCGTTAGGATCGATCGCGGGCAACGCGAAAGTCTGAGTCGGCTGTTCGTTCTTGGAACGTCGGAACGCGATGATAAAACCTTCGTTCTTTTCGGGCAAATCGCAAGACCACGCGCACCAGCATTCGTCGTTCGCGCCGGTATCTTCCGTAAGAGGATAGAAATCGCCCATGTAGTACGGCTTGAGTCGATACGCCCAATCGAGCGACTTCTTAATCCAGGCGTTTTCTTCCGCGGACATTTCGCGGCTGATAATCGCCCCGTCCAGATCGGTCGGCGTGCAGACCGTTCCGGAAGACGCCACGCTCATGAAGCCGTAGTCGTCGAAGAACGGAACGCAGTTCGATTCGCCGCCTTGGAACGGAAGATACGCGCTAAGGTTATGCGTCATATTCTGACCAAGATTGAACGCCGTGTCCCCCTCTTTCGGACCGATATAGTAGTCGCTGCGGCAATACGAATGCGCGCGTTTGACCATTTCAATATCGACGCGGCGACCGCCGCTAGCGCAGTTCTCCAGCATAATGTTCGGGAACTTCGCGCGCATATCGTCTAAGAACTGATAGAGCCCCGCCACGTGTTTCGCTTCCGCGACGCCGACGCGATCAACCCCTTCGTCAAGTTCGATACTCGCCCAAGCGCCGGTCGGCTCCATATTGAAATCTTGGCGATAGACGTCGATTCCGTGCTTTCCAATGATCTCGAAAATGGTATTTTCCATATAGTTGAGCGTGTAGGAGTCCCCGTACCAGCACAAACCGTACTGCTTGTCGAACGGGGGTTGTTTCGCGATCGGAACCTCGGAGTTGATTCTTTCGGGTTCAAACCAGAGCAGGAAGCGTTTGCCCGCTTTGTGCACGGCGTTCGCGATCGGGAGCAAATCCCCGGTCGGGTGAGTCGTCGTATTGATCCGCCAATCTCCGACGTATTTCCACCAGTTCGGTCCGCAGTTCGAGTAATGCTCGTCTTCGTGCGGGGCCCCGTACCACCCGGCGTCGACCCAGTAGACGTCGAACGGCCATTCGTTTTTAATCGCGTAATCGAGGACCTGGATCATCATCTCGGGGGTTTTGTTTCCACCGCCCGCCGTGACCGCCACGATCGGTTCCTGGATCTTACCTTCCGCGTCGCGAGGCGAATTGTTGTTCACCATATAGCGGTGCACAAGCGCCTGGAATTTCACGCGGTCCATATTGTGGCGTTCGAAAAATAGAACGCTTGGCTGAAGCAGAGATTCGCCCGGTAGCAAACGGAATCTCGTACGGAGCATGCCGAGTTGAACCCCGAAATTGTCCCCGTTATTGACGAATCGAGCGCGCCAGCACCCGGTCCAACCGACGCAAAAGAGCCAGCCGTGATCTTTGTTCGCGTTCACTTCAAGGTACGGCGCCCATTCGCTGGAAGAACGGCCCGACGGCGTTTCAAAAATCTTTTCCTCGTACTGTTTCAACGTGAAATCGACCGGCGCGAAATCGTCCGGAACGCAACGCGAACCGAGCAACGCGTGAATATTCACGACTTGAGCGTCGCCCGGAATAGAGAAGTTGTTCGCGAACACGCGCAAATCCTTAACGACGTCCGTCGTTTCCTTATCCGACAAGTTGCGGACGCGCGACGTCATGCGGTACGCGGGATATCCCTCTTCCGC
The DNA here is from genome assembly GCA_964447865.1 of uncultured Planctomycetaceae bacterium. Taxonomy (GTDB): domain Bacteria; phylum Planctomycetota; class Planctomycetia; order Pirellulales; family Thermoguttaceae; genus RUG369. Next base: position 13,333 of record CAYUUL010000024.1, read on the forward strand.
TTTTACGTCGACTTCCACGCGCAATTTACCGTCCGGAGTATCAAACGTCCATTGCTCGACCCCGGAGTTAGTCGTCGAAGAAACGGTCATGGAGTCGCGATTAAGATACTTTCCTCCGTAATTCAGAGAGATCTCCGGCTGGAACGCATGCGCGGAGAACGCGAACGCAAAGACGGCGACAAACGCCGACGCCGCGAGCGTAATTCGTTTCATAGTGGATTACCTTTCGTTTAAAGCGCGTCGACGCGAAGAAAACGCGCGTGGGAACAGGAACGGAACAACGTCCGACTCCATCAAAGATACAGGACGCGAATGCGTTTGTCAAATTTTTAGGAGAAATTTTTAAGGAGTCGAAACGGCGCTTAAGAACCTGCGCTTAAAAAAAGGAAAAAATCGCCGCGAACGTCAAAGAAAGGTAGACTTGCGCGCGTATCGAGTGTAAAATAGTTATGAGAGCGTCTTTTTTGAACGGGACTCCAGCGCCCCTGATTTATGTCGACAAGGGAACAAAACGCCGGGTTGCGCGTCAAATTAGACGAGCTATGTGCGACAGATCGGCGGCGCCGTTGCGCGGCGGGCAAGCGTCGATCCGTTTGGTACCGAACATGACGTCGGAATCGCGTTATACCGGGAGCGGTTCCCTCGATCTTTCGGAAGAAGGAGCCTGAACACTATGTCTAATTGTCAAGGTAATCGGCGCGGATACGACGCGTCGGGTCGGCGGCGCGGATACACGATGATCGAGATCATTACGTCCGTTACGCTCGCGCTCATGATTATGTACGCCGTCGCTAAAATCTACAGCAGAGTCGGCGGAACAATGAACGAAACCATGAGCGTCATGGAAATGAACAACTCGTTGCGGCACGCCAAAGATCAGCTCGTCAGCGACCTCGAAAATTATCTCTCCGTTCCGACTCAGGCTCCAAGAAACTCCAGAATGAACGAAGGATATTTCTGCTACGTTGAAGGAATGGGCGCCCCATTCGATCGCATCCTGGCCGAACAGAACGCCGCGCAACAAAATGGCTCGACTTTCAACGGATTCGCCACTTCCGACGTCGCGCTCGATACCGAACGCTTTGAAGACAACCAGGACGACTCCGAACTCTGGTCCGACAATACGGTCGGAGACGTCGACGACGTCCTCTCCTTTACCGTAAAAGCCCCGAGATCCACTCCGTTCCAGGGCCGATACCTCGCGCCGAAATATCGTTTAAACGGCGACGGGTCGATTGCGAGAGATAACGCCGGGAACGCGTTGTTCAACGGCGTGGAAATGAGCACGTTCCAGTCCGATTCCGCGGAAATCATCTGGTTTGTACGCGGCACGACCCTCTATCGGCGCGTCTTGCCGATTATGTCAAACGAGCTCCTGCAAGACAGCTTTAAAGCGTTGCAATTCGCCTCGCAACGACAAAACGACGATTTCCAAAACGTAGCGTACGACAATATTATGAGAGGCTACGGATTCTTCTACTACTACGACGTTTCCGTGCGCCTCGATCAGAACGGTTATCTCGTCGCGAACACGCTCGGCGACCTCACGAATCGCCAGAACCGCTACTTCTACTGGAACAGCTACGCCGAACATTTGACGTCCGCAACGAACCCCGCCGATACGGGCTATCCGTTCAAATTGCACGGAGCTAACGGCGCCTGGTACTGGTTGCGCGTCGCCACGCTGCAAGAGAGCGCCGGACCGAACTTCCGCGCGGGCGCGCCCTTCGGATACGACGCGAGCAATAACGGAGGAAACGCCGCGCGCATGCTCTGGGGCGACGGAGCCCGAAACGACGGCACGACGACCTCCAACTACTGGTTCGGACCCAATCAGGCGCTTAACTTCATAACGGATGGTACGACGTCCCTTGGTTCCGGGACTTTCAACTCGAACAATCTCCCGCAAGTTGGACGTCCGTTCATCGACTTCTGGAAATATCCGAACGTCTGGGACGAAGTCAACTGGGAGACGGGCGATCTCGTTATCAACCAGACCGATATGGATCAGAATCGCGGGAGCGCGGAAGAACGAGTCTTTAACGACGACGTCATTTTGACAAACGTCTTGAGCTTTAACGTCAAAGTTTGGGACGAAGCCAGCGACGCCTACGTCGACCTCGGTTGCGACGGCGCCCGGTTCGACGCTTACGACGAAACGACTTACGACAGCTTCCTCTCCTACGGTCGCTACGGATACGGCACGGACTACACTTCGTTCACGCGTTACGATACCAACGGAAACGCTCACACGTTCAACCAGCCGCTGACGCCTTGCGTTTTCGACACCTGGTCCGAACAGTACCAGCGCGACCTGTTCAACTACTACGACAACAATAGCGCCGGCATACAAGCCGATCCGGCGTTGGACGGCGATATCAGCGAGATCCCGTCGGACGGCGAGATTACCTCGTCGCAGTTGAAGACCCTGCCCCCGCCGTACGATCAGGCGATTAAGAGCATTCAAATCGAGTTCCGCGTCTTTGATCCGCGCAGTAAGACGATCCGCAACGCGACCGTCGTCGTCGATCTCTCCCTTGGAGGTCTGCACGACCGTTAAACCGACGGTTCTTTCAACCGAACGCCGGGTTCCTTTGTCGGGGATCCGGCTTTTTTTTGGCCCGACGCAAGCGCGACCCCTCTTCCCGACCGTCAAAGCGCGAACGCTTCTCTACGTACGCGGCGCCGCGCCGTCGAAACTTCTCCCCAACCTCGACAAAACGCCAATAAAAAAACCGCCCAACCTTCGCAAGGGTTAGGCGGTCTAACGCTCTTGCAACCGACTCCCGACGCCGGGGACGTCCTTACGCGTCATTTCACGTTCGGGAACTCTTTCTCCAACAACTGATTCAATTTAGCGCCGCGCGCCTGATCGTCGATAACCTTTCCGTCGCGTCCGACCAGAATCATCGTCGGAATCGATTTCACCGCGTAGTATTCCGCCAAATCGAGGAATTTGCCCGACTCGTTCGAGCGCTTTTGCGAAAGCGTGACCCAGGGGAAATTCGAACTCGCGACGAAACTCTTGAGCGCTTCAAGGTCGGAGTCGAGACTGTACCCGATCGCTTCGAACCCGGCGTCATGGTACTTCGCGTAAAGCGCGCGAACGTTGGGAAGTTCCGCTCGGCACGGTCCGCACCACGTCGCCCAGAAATCGATCAGGACGACTTTCCCGCGATACGACGACCAGTCGAGCTCCGCGCCGTCGAGTCCGACTCCTTCGACCCGAATCTCCGAACCGACAAGTTTCCCGCGCCGTTCTTTCGCTCCGTAAGTCGACGCGAACCGCGTCAAATTCGCGTCCCCGGACTTCAGAAACCGCTCGACCGCTTTCTTCTTTTCGGAGTCCGCGATAGACGGCTGAGCGGCGTCCAGTTGCGACATGCCGTACGCGAAGAACCGGAGATTCCGCGCCGACGGGTCCGACGCCGTCTTATCGATAAGCGCGTCCCCGATTTTACGAAGCGCCGCCCCGTCTTTCTTATTCGACGCGCGAACGATTGACGCGCCGATCGACGCCGCTTGCAGGCCCGCAAGGCGCTCCGCGTTCGGACTCCCCGACGACTCCTCGCGCGCCAGCATCCCCTCGATCTCGTCGACCGCGCCACGTTTCACCATCTCGTCGCAAAAGAGCATAAAGTTCCCCGACGACGCGTTTTTATCGAACTCGGGCGACTCCACTATCAGACGATTGAGCGTCACCAGCGCTTCCGCGACCTTCTCCACTACGATTTCGTAACTCTCTTTCGCGGGCGATTTCCCGACGTATTTACTCATGAGACGTTTAATCTCGTCGCGTCGGGCCTCGTAAAACGCGAGACTCTCCCCCTCGGGAATATCGAGCGCTTCTAAAATCGCCAGCGCGGGGTCTTCCGGTTCCGGCTCCGCGTTCTCTACCGCTTCGACGTCGTCGGACTCCGACTCCTCGACGGCTTGCGTAAAAGTTGACTCTTGCGCGATCGAATAAGGCGTTCCGGCAAAGACCGTCGACAAGACAAGCGCCGACAATAAGCGCGGCGCCCACTTCAAAAAATTCATGCAATATCCTCAAACAAACAAGTATAACGCGCCAATCCCCTCGGCGCGAAGAAAAAGAAGACGATCAATCTCGTCGACGCCTATTATATCAACGCGAACCTTCCGCGAAAGGAAAACGGGAGAAAGAACCGGACGAAATAAGAATCGCTAAAACGCAGTATCCGCAAAATATACAAGGTTTATCCATCGGTAAGAATCCGCGCGATAATCAAAGTCGCAAACGCGACTCAAGACATTTGACAAGGGAATAAAATAAGCGCCCGGGGATCGTCCCCAGCGCTTGAATACGCGCAAGGCGGCTCGGCGGCTTTGCCTCACTTAAGAACACGGACATGATACCTCTGCATGAAATCTTCTTCGGATCGACAAATCAAAAGAATAAAGTCGATAGTCGACAGGACCATGGGTACGGGTACGAATGTCCAAAAGAACGCAAAAGAACGCAATCTTCCCGCGCGCCTTCAATCACATCCAGATCAAATTCAGTTTTCACTGTTAAAAATCAGAAATTACTCAAGACCTAGTTATAGGTGTAGTAAATATATCCAATAACGCAAGTAGAAAAATAAGATAATTTCAAAAAGAACAAACAAAAGGCGCCGGACTTTATCCGACGCGCTCTTATTTCAATCGTTGAGACCAGTCGAACGTCTTGTCAACCCTGGGGCTTAACTCATTTGACTTCCGGGAATTGTTTTTCGAGGAGTTCCTTGAGGTGTTCGCCGCGGGCGTTGGTATCGATAACTTTGCCGTCGCGACCGATCAGGATCATCGTAGGAATAGCGTTAATGCCGTAGTAGTTGTGCAGAATCGTGTAATTCTTATCGGATTGCGAGGTCTTCGCGGAGGACGCGATCGGATAAGGGAGCTTTTGTTCTTCCTGGAACTTTTCGAGCGCGGCGAGGTCGCGGTCAATGCTGTAGCCAATGACTTCGAAGCCGGCGTCGCGATACTTCTCATAGAGCGCTTTCACGTTCGGGATCTCGGCGCGGCACGGTCCGCACCAGGTCGCCCAGAAGTCGACCAGAACGACCTTGTTTTCATAGTTTTTCTTATCGATTTCGGAACCGTCCAGGAAAAGACCTTCGAGCAGCATTTCGTTGCCGACGAGTTCGGCGAAACGAACGTCCGCGGAAATTCCGTTCGCAATGTTCTTAAGGCGATCGTTTCCGGACGCGTTGAATTTTTCAATCGCGTCTTTGACGAGCGGGAGAGCGAGCGAGGTGTTCGAGTCGAGAATATTCGCGAGAAGGGTCGGCCAGGAGCTGTCGGGATCTTTCAGCGAGTTGGCGACAACTTCGTCGGCGATCTTCTTAAGTTCATCGGCGTCGCCCTTTGAGCCCGCGCTGGCGATTTTAGCCGCCATAAGTTTGCTCTCGAGCATCTTGATGAACGCTTCGTCCTTTTCCGACTTCGCGTTTTCAGCTTCGAGCGTCGATTGCAGTTCTTCGAAATCGCCCATAGCGGCCATAATTTCACAGAAGCCTTCGCGACCGCGGTTGCGAGCGGCGTCGTCCGCGCCTTCAGCCGTGATCGTATACTTGAAAATGCGAGCCAAAGCGCGGTTGCCGTTCGTGAACGCTTTGTTCAGGACGTCCCCGCTCGGTTTCGACTGAATCAACTTCGAGATTTCTTCGCGAAGTTTCGTTTCCGCGTCTTTATAATACTGCGCGTTCTGGCCCTCTTTGATATCGAGAACGGATTCGTCGAACGCGGGTTTTTCAGCGGCCGGGGCGGGATCGTCGGCGAGAACGTAACTGTTGTTGTTCGCGCACGCGGTCAGCGCCAACGCGGCGATCGCGGCAAACGTCGTCTTGCAAAAAATGTTCATAAATGCTCCTTAATGGTTTGACGCGTCAGACCGCGGCGAACGCGTATTCGCGAGTCGGACGTCGGCTAACAGGGCGCGCAAAAAAAACGCGCGGTAATAACTAATAATTTCTTTATTCTACACAACTGAATCCATTTCTCAACAATTGTAACCAAAGACTCACAAAAATTTTTCAAAAAAGTCCAAAAAAAAGAGCCCTACTTTCGCAAGGCTCCGCATTATCGGAATATTTTAAACTTTATCGACCGCGAAAAAGGTTATTCCCCGGCCTTCGGCTCCTCTTTCGGTTCGTCCTTAGGGGCTTCTTTGGGTTCCTCTTTCGGCGCGTCGGGCTCTTTGAGCAGCTCCTGACCAATAAACGCGAGACTGCCCAGCAAGACGATTCTGTCTTTCGAGGAGCTCGGCATGAGATCAAAGTTCGGGGCGGTTTTCTCGTCGAAGTTCGCCGCCGCCAACGTCGCCAGGAGCGCCGTCATGCGAATCTTTTTCAAGAGTGTTTCGTCGAGCGTTTGGCCCGCTTTCAGCGCGTCCGACGCGGTCCGGTAGTCTTCCGTAGTAATCGTGTCGAGCGCGCGGGCGACCGAATCGTCCGCTAAAATGTTGCGCCCTTCAAGGACGAGAATCCCCAATCTGGCGACCTTCTTACGCAAAGGATCGGTCTCCCCGTTTGCGTCGTTCGGTTCCGGGGAAGGCGCCGGATTCGGAGCGGGACTCGGAACGCCCGGGCGCGCGATCTGATCGACTAACGGTTCTTCGGGGATCGGTTGCGGCTGAACGACGGGGGACGGTTGCGGTTGAACTCCGGGGAGTTCCGGAGCCGTGGGGTCGGGGCGTTCGCGGGTCTGGATCAGGACTCTCGGCTGTTCCGGGATAAGGGGCGCCGGGGGGATAATCGCGACGCGGAACCCGTAATTCGAGTTGCACGCGGTCGGCAGATTCGCGCCTCGATAAGCGCAACGCGCCGCCGCGGGAGCCGCGTCCCAACCTCCTCCGCGCAACACCCGATACTCTCCGACCAACGCGCCCTGCGGGTCGATCACAGGATTGGGCCCGTAAACTTCAAAGCGATCCGCGCACCATTCCCAGACGTTCCCCAGCATATCGTAAAGGCCCCACGCGTTCGGCTCAAACGACCCCGCCGGTGAAGTCGCCGCGTACCCGTCGTTAAAGGGGAACGCGCTCGACCACGTTTGACCTCCGGGGCCGCCCGTCGCGTCCGCCGCGTTGAGGTACTTGCCCCCCTGACTCATATCGTCGCCCCAGAAATACTCGGTCGTCGTCCCCGCTCGACACGCGTACTCCCATTGCGATTCCGTCGGCAGAACGTAGCGCGGTTTCCCGCCAAGTTCCGGCTCGTCGGGCGTCGTCGCGTTGAGCCAGTTCACGTACGCCAACGCGTCGTAATAACTCACGCAAACGACCGGGTCTTTGCTCGTCTGCTTGAAACCGGGCTCTTGCCAGTTGGCGCCGGGTAAATCCGTCCACGCGCCGTTCGCGGCGATACAACGCGCCGTCCCCTTCTGTTCCGCGGTCGTCTTATAACCGGTCGCCAAAACGAAGCGCCTGAACTCGGCGACCGTCGTCGGACGTTTCGCGATGTAATACGTCTGATTGAGCGTCACGCGGCGACGAACCGAAGTCGCGAGAGAGTTCGCCTGACCGCCAGGATAACGCGCCGCAAGTTCCTCCGGACTCGATTCGGAACCCGTCATAAAGACGCCCGGCGCGATGCGTCGAAACTCGATTCCGGACGCGCTAAGGAAATCGGTTTTCGGAGCGCTCTGTTGCGCCGCGCTTTGGGACGCGAACGGAGCCGACGCAAGCGCCGCGAGCGCCGTCAACACAAAGATAAATTTCTTCGTCATGTCGAGAACCTCCAAGGAGTTAAGCAGTCCCGATAAAACGTCTTCACCAGTTCAGGAAATCAAAGACTTCGCGCTCGACGTACGCGAGTGGGAAAAGAGTCGCGCAGTCGTGAACGCCGCCGTCGGACGGAAGGAAACGCGCTTTCACGCCAAAGACGAGCAACTTTTCATACATGAGAGCGCTTTGGCTTATCGGAACGGCCGTATCGCAAGTTCCGTGCAGAATAAGGGTCGGCGCGTAATTCGAATCGACGTACGTTATCGGGGAATAAAGCGCGGCGCGTTTCATGAGTTCCGCGTTTTGCGCGTTCTCCTTTTCACCGGATTCCCGAGGCATGCCGACAGCTTGATAGATGCAGTCGAGCGCTTGACGAGGATAACGCTCAAAAATAGAAACGAAATCGGACGGACCGTAGAAATCGACAACGCGTTGGACTTGTCCGGAAACGTCGAGATTATCCCCGACGTTGAACGGCGACTTCTCGTCGGAGATTCCAAGGGATAAGGCGAGATTACCTCCGGAAGAGAACCCGGCGACGGCGAACCTGTCGGGGTCGTATCCGTACTCGTCCGCGTGTTTGCGGAGGAACCGAACGGCGGCGCGGACGTCCTCTAACGCGGCGGGGAACGGCGCTTCGCTAATCGAACGGTGTCCGACACTCGCCACCGCGAATCCGCGTTCGTACGCGTGAATATTCCTCCAGAACCACCCGTCCCCCTGGTTGTCGGAATACCAACATCCGCTGTTGATAAAGATCAGCAAAGGAGCCCCTTTGACCGTCTGACCGTCCTTCAACGGAAGGTAAATATTCAATTTGATTTGACGTTCTCCAACCGTCTTATAAACGACGTCGGAGACCGCCTGGAATTTCGGATCCTCCGCATGGACGGCGACGGAACACGCGAGCGCGGCGAAAATGGCCGCGAAAACGATTCGGTATAATTTTCTCACTTTTTTCTCTCCTGCGTTGCGAACGGACAAGGCGGCGCGCTCCCGATCGCGCGTCGGTCTAATATTGAGTATACCAAAGTTTAGCCGCAAAAGCAAATGGAGACGTCGCGACCGGAGAGAACGCGAAGAAAAAAGCGCCTACTCGTTGAAGGGCGGCGTTAAAGAAGACTCAGGCGCCGCGGGTTTCCTCGACGACTGTCCTGACAATTTTAGCGACGTATTGCGCGAGATTGACTGGGACGGCGTTGCCAATCATCTGTTCGACGTCCGTTTTGTTCCCCACCCATTTGAAATCCTGCGGAAACGTCTGGATCAACGCTCTTTCCGGGGTAGTCAACGCGTGTAAACTTTCCGCGACGGGACAGGCGTCGTTTGGATGGCCGGGGTATCCTTTTGGGACGGGCCGATTCACGCCGCGCATCGTCGGAGCCGGTTCGTCGATTGAAAAGACGGCTCGACGGCTATAGTTCCTCGGGTGTCTGTAATAAAACTCGAACCCCAGCGAGTCCCCGAAGTAGTCCCTTAACGTCATCGGTTTGGTGGCTTGACCGTCGGCGAACTCCTTCAAGGCGAAGCCGTCCTGTTTTCCCAACATACCGAAGCAAATGAATCTCTTTCTCTTTTGCGGCGCGCCGCAAAGACTGGCGTCGAGAACGACTTCCGTCAACCCGTACCCGGCGTCTTTGAAGATTTTCCGGGCGGCGGCGTACGCGGCGCTCTTTCTCGCGCGGTCGACGTTTTCCATGACGAAACAGAGAGATTGGACGGTCGCGACGATCTCGGCGTACGCGTCGGTAAGACTCGCCCGACCCGCCTCAACGCGTTTGCCGGCGTGAGAAAAGTCCTGACAGGGAGGCCCCCCGATAATAACGTCCGGCTTGAACTTTTGAATTTGTTCGACAGACGCGGCGACGTCGGATAAGTCCGTCTGGAAAACGGGATGCGTGAAATTAGCTTCGTAACATTTAGCTGCGGACTCCCACCGTTCAAAAGCGGCCGCGATCTCGAACCCCTGTTTCTGGAACCCTAGAGACAAACCGCCGCAACCGGCGAAAAGATCAACCGCATTCATTACCAACCCCTTCCCTTTCGAGATTCCCCGCGGCATAACACGCCGTTTTCACAGTCTCGCGCCCATTACAATATAATATCTTTATGTCGAATCGACGTCAACCGTCGCGCCGATTGGAGGGAGTTGATTGGAGCGATAGAAGTAGAAGACGCGAACGACAAAACGCGAACGGAGTCGTGAGAACCCTACTGGGCGCCCGGCAAGTCGACGACGACAAAAGGACGACAAAAGAAAAATACGGAGACCCGCGCATAAGTTGAAACGCGCAAATCTCCGTTCGTTAGCGTTCGAGACGACAGAGCGCCGGACTTACTTTTGTTCCGCTTCGGTCGGAGCCGGTTCCGCGGATTTCTGCTCTTCGGCGGGCTTTTGTTCTTCCGCGGGCTTCTGTTCTTCCGCGGGCTTCTGTTCCGCGGCGGGTTGTTCGGCGGGCGCGTCCCCGTCGGTCTGCTTCAGGACTTCCGAAGTTTCGCGCCAGGGCTTGTTCTCTTTGTAAGATTCAAGTTCCTTCCGGAGCGAATCAAGACTGTCGTGTTCTTCCTGTTCGCCAAGTTCGACCGCCTTTTTGGACCATTCCCGCGCCTTGTCGAAATCGCCCGTCTCCGCGTAAGCCGCCGCCAACGTGCTCAGAATGTGCGGCATGGCGTAGAGCGTCTGTTCCGCCGCGACTAAGGCGTATTCCAACGCTTTGGCGCCGTTTCGGAACTGGTCGTCCGGACAGGTCGAAAGGAGCCAGGAGTAATTATTGAGCGCTCCGGAATCTTTCGGTTCCAGCGAGACGATCTTTTCATAGTACTTGCCGGCTTCCGCCCAATGTCCGAAAAGGAGTTCCATATCGCCGAGCGAGCGCAGGAGATCCACGTTGTCCGGCTTCTGTTCCAGTTCCTTTTTGAGCATATCCGACGCCTGTCTGTATTTGCCCTGTTTGGAAATGGCGTAGGCGATTTGCGCGACCGCTTCGAGCCGCATTTCCTCGTTTTTCGCTTTCGCTTTCAGTTGTTCAAAGACGCGAACGGCGTCGTCGTATTTTTCCATTTCAAGGTAGATAATACCCTTGAGGCGAATGGCGGGGAGCAATTCTCCGTCGCGGCGCAACGCGCTGTTCACGTCGACGATCGCCAGATCGAATTTCTTTTGTTGCGCGAAAATCGACGCGCGGAGGAAATAGAGACCCGGCCCGTCGTACTTCTCGATCATTTTGGTGTAGTGCGCGAGCGCGCCGTCGTAGTCGTTAATCGACGCGAGGAACTGACCTTTTTCCACTTGGAGCGCTATATTGTTCTCGGCGTTTTTCGTCGCTTCGTCGAACAACGCGCGCGCTTCGTCGATTCGCTTGACTTTCGCGAGAATAATCGCTTTTTCCTTTTTGTAATCGGGAACTTCGGGCGCGAGCTCGATCGCTTTATCGATCTGCTTAAGCGCGTCCTCGGTGCGACCGGACAGTTCCAGGAACGCCGCGTACTGGGAATAGAGCCGCGGTTCTTCTTTCGGTTCCAACTCGATAGCGCGTTCCACGTACGGGATCGCCGAGCGCGCGTCCTGTTCCAACATGGCGCGGAACATGAGCGACAGGACTTTGACGTTGTTTTCCGCGTCTTCGGAATTGATCGCCGCGTCCAAGGCTTTTTTCGCTTCGTCGAAACGGTCCGACAACATATAGAGCCGACCGAGCGAGAGATTCGCTATCGGCATATCCGGGTTCTCTTCGAGCGCCGCGCATAAATCGCCGATCGCGTTGTTGCGCAACGCTTCCCACCCTCTCGGGAGCTGGTCGAGCGGAAGATCGGGATTGAGGAAAAGTTGCGAAACGCCGAGACCGCGGTCGAGACGCGCCGAAAGACGGAGCTGTTTCGCAAATTCCAGATTCGCTTCGTCCAGCCCGAGTTTCTCCGCTTTATTGCAGAGCGAGACGACTTTCGTAAGGTCGAGCAGACTCGAGGCCGAGAGCTTCAATTCCGTCGCAAGATTCAAAAGGTCTTCCGGAGAATTGCCTTGCGCGGCTTCTCCCAGTTCCGCGTCCGCGGCTTTTTCCAGCGCTTCGTTCACCTGTTCGTCGGTCATCGGCTCGCCGTCTTTGTTTTCCTCGTCAAGTCGCGGCGCTTCGGGCGGATTCGCGGGCGCTTCCGCGGTCGGAGGATTGGGAGCCGGCTGATTCGGCTCGTCCCCAAAGGTCGACGGAGCGCAGACAAACGCGAAAAGCGCGCTCGTCGACAACAATATCGAAAGACGTTTCCAAGAATGCGTCATAACGTTCCTTCCCTGTATCTCTCATAAGTAAAAGTAAGCGTTCGCGAACCGAGTCTACGCTGGCAAATCGGCGCGAGTCTGGCGTAAAAAGCGCCTATTGTGGAATCATACAAAATTCAGGTAAAAAAATCAAGATAGGAATAATATAAACTCAAAAGAACTCGAGGAACTTTGGCGCCGACTTGCGCAAGACGGCAAATGACCATATAATACACGGCAGTTGGCGCGAGCGGGCGAAAGTTGGCCGCGCCGCCTGGCGGCACGCTTAGTTGAGGATTCGTATTATGTTTATAGGACCGGTATTTGCGCGGGAAGCGACGATCGCGCCCAGACGCGACAAGACGTACGTCGGACGCGGAGTCTACGGAGGGTTCCTGCTCTTAGTCATTAGCGCGGCGTGGCTCGTTACGAGCGGCGTGCAGCAGATTGCCGACGTCGGAGACTTCGCAAGGTTCGGCGCGTCCCTGTTCGGACTGCTCGCGCCCTTGCAGTTGGTCGTCGCGCTCTTTTTCGGCGCCATGTTGACCGCGGCGGCGGTCGGTCAGGAAAAAGACCGCAAAACGCTCCTGCTCCTGCTCCTCACAAGAATGTCGAACAGCGAACTCGTTCTGGGCAAACTGCTCTCGGCGCTGCTCTCGATACTGCTTTACGTGGTCGTGTCGGTTCCGATTCTTTTCGCGGTCGCGGCGCTCGGGGGGGTCTCGTTTGGTCAAATCGGTCGAGTCGTCTGCGTGACGCTTTTCGCGACGTTCGCCAGCGGTTCGCTCGGATCCTGCGTAGCGCTCTGGCGCGACAAGACGTTTCAGGCTCTTTCGGCGACGATTCTCATTTTAGCGATTTGGCTCGGATTCTGGGAAGTCGTCGGGTACGGGATACTCGGCGCGCAATGGCTCGGAATCTCCACTGAAGCGATCGCGCAGGCGGCGAGTCCCTGGCGCGCTATTCTCGCGGCGTCCAGACCGGACGACTTCGGAACCGCCGCGAACTTCTTCGTCGGAATGAAAAACGCCCTGGCGCCGGTCGCGCCGTTCCTCGCGACGTGCGCCGCGTTAATCGTCGGCGTCAACGCGCTCGCGATTCTCATGGTGAGAGTCTGGAACCCTTCGCGGGAGACGATTAAGAAAACGACGATGGAACAGGACACGTGGCGACAGGAAGCGATTCAGGCGCGATTAGATCGAGAAGCCGCCGAACGTCGGTTCCACGCGACCGGTCAACGCGACGACAATCCGTACGCCGATCTGACCGACAACCTGTTCGCGGTCGAGGAGACTCTGGACGACGTGGAGACCCGGGAAGGAGTCAAAGGGGTCGCCGTCGCCGCCAAAGAAGTTCTCGCGCAAAAAGCGGGGTTCGCCACTGAAGAATCGATCGAGACGGGCGTAGCTCCGGAAGGGAAATACGCGATAGATCCGTCGGTCTCCTCGAGCGGCAAAGCGCGGGAAGTCTGGGACAATCCGATTCTCTGGCGCGAGGTTCGCACGCGCGCTTACGGGCGCAAGACGTTTGTCGTGAGAATCGTCTACTTCATTCTTTTCGTACTGGCGGGCTGGGCGCTCCACGACACGTTCGCGCATTACGCCACGCCTTCCTTTATGCAGTTGGCGGCCCCTACGATTCCCCTGCTTTTGCTCTCGATGTTCCTTTTGAACGCGCAGGCGATCGCCTCGATGACTTCCGAACGCGACCTGGGGGCCTTTCCGCTCCTGCTCGTAAGCGATCTGCAGCCGAAAGAGTTCGTCTATGGGAAATTGCTCGGCGCCTTCTACAATATGAAAGAGGCGACGCTCCTGCCGCTTCTGCTTTGCGGGTACCTCTGGTACAAAGGGGCGCTCGACGGGGCCGACGCCAGTTACCTGCTCGTCGGGATACTTACGCTTTACCTCTTTGTGGCGACGATCGGGATCCATATCGGTCTGCAGTACGAAAACACGCGCAGCGCGTCGGCGACCAGTTTAGGGGTCGTGTTCTTCCTGTTCGTGGGCGTCGCGGTCTGTATCTGGACAATGCTGGCGTTTAGCGGATCCTTTGAAGCGCAGTTGCAGCCGTTCCTCGCCTTTATGATCGGGGGCGGGGTCGGACTATACGCCGCGCTCGGAGCCAGGAACCCTTCGAAAGCGCTGGCGCTCGCCAGTTTCGTCCTGCCGCCCGCCACGTTTTACGCCGCAACAAGTTTCATGTTAGGCAAACCGTTCCTCGTTTTTGTTTCCGTTGTCGCCGCGTATTTCTTCGCGTCCTTAGCGATGCTTGTGCCCGCCGTCGACGAGTTCGACGTCGCGACAGGCCGCGCTACCGCCGACTGATACGCGAATTTTCCACGCTACAAACGCAGAGGGCCCCCGCGCTTTACGGGTTGGAGCGCGAGGGCCTTATTTATTTTATCCTGCTTATCTATCCGTCGTCAAACGACCTGGAAAAGAGTCGGGGCTCTTATTTGGAAATCTGTTCGTTATTCGCGTCGTTCGCGGGCGCGGCTACGGAATCCAGGGAACTCGGAGAAACGGAGTCTGAAGGAGCGGGCTGATCGTCCCGGCGCATGACTCTGATGATGCGCGCGTTGCGTCCGTTCAGCGTTACAACCTTGCGTTCCTCCACGAAGTTCGCCTCGGGATCCAGCAAAAACGTATCGCATTCGCCCGTTCGAGCGGAATTCAAGCCTTGCGGAAGTTTGTCCAACGCGTCGCGAAGATCGCCCCCGTTCTCGTAGAGACGTTGAAGAAAAGAGACGCAAGCCTTTTGCGTTTCTTTTGAAAACGTTCTGAAAAGTTCACCGAACCCGGCGAAGAACAGAGCCGGGCCCCCCAAGCCGCGCGCTTCCGGTAAAAACATGGGCTCTTTGCCCGTCTCGAGCCATTGTCGATTGACCCCAAACGCCTGACAAATGTGCATAACGCGCGAACGGGAGACAGGGATCGAGCCATGTTCCCAGGCGCTCAGTTGCGGTTGCTGGACTCCGAGTTTCGCGGCAAAGTCTTTTTGAGAAAGGCGCAAAGCGCGGCGTAATTCCCTTAGGCGTTCGTTCATAATTCTCTCCTTCTACAAGCGCGCCGACGCGGATCAACGTAATTTATCGGTTTTGTTATATTCCAATATATACGCTCGCGTAGAATAAAAAAAGCCCCATTATCACGAATTTGCAATAAAAGGGCGATTTGTTAAACGTCGCGTAAAGCGCGTAGAGGGCGGTTAGAGCGCGCGTTTGTTCGCTTGACGGAATTAGTCGGACGCGGCTTGTCGGGCTTGACGCGGAGCTTGTCAGGGGCTATAACGTTAATGTGAGACCATCGCCGCAAGGAGATCAGTTTCATATCTACCGGGCGGTCGCCGCGTTTGTTCGGCGATCGCTTTTTTATTGGCGCGAAGGAATCGTCTACTTCGATATGGGGGCGAGGAGCGCGTCGAGACTCGTCCGAACGGCGCCGTAGAGTTTATTTCGGGCCAGTTCCGCGTTCTCTCCGATAAACGCGCGGGCGGCGTCCCAATCGTCCGCGAGGAGCCAGCGGAACCACGCCGTAACGTAGCCGTCGCAAGAGTAGAGCGTCTTGCCGTGGTCGGCGCCGAGGCGCAGCGCCATCGCTTTGGGGCCCGAGAGAAGCTCGTAGACCTTTTCCGCGCCTTCCGGCTTGATCACGTCTTTAACGTCGGAGGCCAGCAAGAGGGTCGGAACCGTCGTCTTGTCGGGCTCGTAACGAAGGTCGTCGAGGAGGTTCGCAAACCCGGGATCGGCGGGGGAAAGACTGACCGCGCAGGCGTATCGCGAGGGATCGAAGCGCCCAATCGCGTTAAAGACCCCGCAACCGCCCTGAGAATGACCGATTAACCCTACTCGAGACGCGTCGACCTTATGGTAAAAGACGCTCATGGGGTCGTCGTTTTCCGTTAAGAGATAATCAAGAGTCGCGTTCGCGGAATCGCCGGACCCCGTACTCGGATCGTCGTTCCCGATCACAATAAAGCCCCAGGAGGCGAGACGCTCGAACGACGTCGCGTATTTAGACGAAAAGACGCCGGTCCCGTTGACCATGAGAACGACCGGGTATTTTTCCAATTCGCGTTCCAACTCGACGGGGTAATACGCGACGAACTTTCCCCAATCGACCGGGGCGGTCGCTTCGACTTTCTTAACGTCGAACGGGCCCTGCGCGAGGTATTTCGCTTCCAGACGTCCTCCGGTCTCGACCGTTTTCGCGTAATTTTCCGGCGCGAGAGGCAATTGTTTAAGCGCGCAGCCCAGCGCGCAGAATGTAATAATCCCGACGCTGACCGCCGCCACGCAGCCCCATTTGTAGACGGCCCAGACGTATTTCAACCCGAGCTTTGCGATTTTCCAAAACTTTCCATAAAATTCTCCGTACCCATGTTGATAGTCATTATAAACAGGGTTACGGATCAGGAGTTGCGGATTACGCAATTTTTTTTGGGAAAAGTCGAGGCCTGGGCTTGACAGGAATGCGGGCGGCGCGCATAAATACTCTTGCTCTTTTTGGAAAGACGTCTTTTCGAAAAAGATTGCAGACGACTGGGGGATCGTCGTTTCCGGCGATTCCCCTTTTTCTTTTGCGTCGCGTTTCAACGGGCGCGCGGTCGAGCGCGAGAGTCGGAAGCGCAGGGATTGGGGACTTGACAGGAAGGCGAACGGCGGGTAAAATTATTCTCAATCTTTGGGAAAAGATTACAACAACCACTTCAAAGGGAATCGTCGGTTTCGGCGGTTCTTTTTTTCTTTTGCGTCGCGTTTCATCGGGGCGCGGTCGAGCGCGAGAGTCGGAAGCGCAGGGATTGGGGACTTGACAAAAAGGGGTCGGCGTGTAGAATTGTCCGCTGATCTTTCTATAAAGGAAGGTTACACCACTACTTTTGGGGGATCGTCGGTTTCGGCGATTCCCTTTTTCTTTTGCGTCGCGTTTCAACGCGCGCGGTCAAGCGCGAGTCGGCGGCTGGACGTTGGACGGGGAGTCGGAAGCGTCGGAGGGCGGCGAGTCGTCGGAACGTTGGAGGTATTCCCGAACGAATTGGGGATCGGCGTCAAGTTGAGCCTGGATCCACGCGAGCAGCAGTCTGACGAGTCGGACCTGCTGGTCTTCGGTGAGTTCGCGACCAACGGGAACCCGGTACCATTTTTGGAGACAACCCCGGCAGCAGCAGGCGCAGGCGTGCTGAGCGACAAAGACGGGGTGCCCGCGCATCGGGGTCTGTTTCCCGTCGTTCGGAATGACGGCGGGCGCGAGCCGGGTACGCACGAAGTCGGCGGCGTGACGCGCTATGACGTCCATACCCTTCTCCGCGATATACGCCTTGTCTTTAGCCGACAACCTGAATCGAGATCGGAACGTCGACCTCTGCAATTTCTTCAACGCTTGCGCTATGGTCTGCATAATTCAATTAGCAATTAGCAATTAGCAATTAGCAATCAGCAATGAGCAATCAGCAATGAGCAACGATTCCTGATTGTCCGTCGCCAGTTAAAAATCGCCGTCGCCAGCCGTTAAACGCTAACTCGCAATTGCAATTCATTGCTAACTGCTAACTGTTAGCAGTGATTCCTGTTTGTTCGCCGATGGTTGGTAATTGTTTGCCGATAATAATTGTTTGCCGTTTGTTACCCGGCGGCGGGAACTGGCTAAACACACTTTAGCCAATTAAGTAATGAATTACAATTGCAAATTACACATTGCTAACTGCTAACTGAATTAACTTTCTTCAACATTCTTCAACATTACTTCAACGCCCATTTTTGCGGTTTTACTCGGGAAAATACGGACTGAGAGGACTTTCTTCAACAAAAACAGCCCCTCTAGAGCCCATAATACAATGTTACAAGGGACGCCATCGGCGTGAAATGTTGAAGAAAGTTAAAAAACAAGAAAATATCTATATATTTATAATAATATATACAATACATAAATACATGTAGTATAATGAGTTAAGATTGTTTACCGATTTTAAAATAGACAAGATAGACAAAGTAGATAAATTTAACTTTCTTCACAAACCATGTTGAAATAATGTTGAAATATGTAGAAGAAAGTTAATTCAATTAGCAGTGAGCAATTAGCAATGAATTACAATTGCAAAATAACGTTTAACGGCTAAGGGGAAACAAATACTATTTCCCGCCAAAAAACAGCTATTAACAACAAACGGCAAACAAACGCCAACCAGCGGCAAGTAATCAGAGCCATTGCACATTGCTAATTGCTAACTGAATTTAACCATATTTAACCGCATTTCAACAGGCGATGTTGAAGTTTGCAAGATTCTCTATTTTATCTAATCTAAAAACAAAAGATTTTTATAAACTATTATAGTATATATATTTACAATAATATTTACAGATTAATACTAATAGAAAATTTTATAGTTTTTACAAACTTCAACGTTTCAACGCCGGGGGGGATATATAGAGATTTTACGCGGGCTCTAGAGTCCCGGTTTTTGTTGAAGTTTAGAGTTCGAGCCCTAATTTCCCGAATAAAACCGCCCAAAAGCGTGTTGAAGTTTGTTGAAGCGCGGTTAAACCAATTAGCAGTTAACTGCTAACTGCTAACTGCTAACTGCTAACTGCTAACTGCTAACTGCTAACTGCTAATTGCTAACTGCTAACTGCTAATTGCTAACTGCTAATTGCTAACTGCTAATTGCTAACTGAATACAGTTCCGTTTCCCAGATTCTGGCGCGTCCGTCGGGCGTTTGCGTGATCGCCAGTCTGACCCTTTTCGCGGTAAAAGCGGGAAACTTCAAGCCGACAATCTGGGCCTTGTTTCCCTCGACCTGAGCGCCCGGCGCGTCGACCCACTTCCCGTCCTTCTCGTACATGAAATGGAAATCGGCGACAGGGGTTTTGCCGGGCGCCTGGCCCGACATGATTCGCGCCGCGTTGATCGTAACCGGCTCCTCAAAGATAAAGTCGACCCAGTGTCCGTCGTCAACCGCGCTGACCCAGCGTCCGGCGTTGTCGCTGAAATCGAATTTCCCGTCGTTAATGTGCTCTTTCGGGTACTTCGGTTCTTTTTCGTACTCGCTGTCGACCTCCACTTTCGCGTCTCTCGCAAGGTTCTTCGCGCCCTCTTTGAGCCACTTCGGATTCGTCAACGCGTCGTACCCGTCGACCGCGGGCGCCACGCCCTTTTTCATGAGCTCTTTCAGTTCGTCGAGGTACTTTTCATAGACGTCTCTCGGCTTCGCGTCGTGTTTCTTACAGATCGAGGCCGCCATGCCGACCACCTCGCCCATCATTCCCCCGGTGCGCATAACGCGAACCGTGCCCAACGCGATGTGCGAAACGCTGATATCCCGGCCCGCCATAAAGAGATTGTCCACGTTGCGCGAATAGAAACACCGATAGGGAATCGCGTACGGCCTGATCTCCACCTGCTCGCAAATCGCGCGGAACTGCTCCGTCGGGAAGGCCTTCACATTGTCCGGGGCGGGATAGTGCAAATCGATCGACCACGTGGTCGTTACCGACGCGTCGTCAAATACTTTCGCGTTCAGGATATCCTGTTCGCGCAGCACGTAGTCGCCCAACAGGCGCCGGGACTCCCGTTTGCCCGCCACGTACGCCGTCCAGTTCAATTCGCGGTTCTTAACCTTGTCTTCCCATCCTTTCGGCGTATGGTTCTTCATATAGGACCAGTGTCCGTAAACGGCGCGCAAGCCGAGATCGCGGATATACTCCATTTCGAGTATCTGATCGCGGTCCATGCCGGCTTCCCAGTCCCAGTCCCCGTGAATCGAGGGCTTAATGGTGTTTTCGTCGAACTGGATCGCCCACGGCAGTTCCGGGAACGTCGTTTCATGGTCCGTCTCGACCGTGTTCCACTGAACCGACGAGCCCATCGTCAAACTGTCCGGAAAGTCCGGCGCGCTCGGCTCGCCAAACCCGACCTTTTTCGATTCGCGACCCATAATGAAATTCGCGCCGGCCAGATACCCGACCGTTCCGTCCCCGGTGCAGTCCGCGAACGTCTTGCCGTAAATGCGGATCGAGCGGTTCGACTCTATGTTCGTCGCCGTTACGCTCTTAATATGCGTCTTCTTCTTACGTTCGTCGAGAGGTTGAATATCCGCGCCGTCGACCCGATAGCAGAGATACAGGTCGATATTCTTTTCCGCCTGAACCAGTTCAAGTCGTTTCGCGTCCTTGTAATGACTCGCTTCCCGAGCGTTGCCGCCCCCGTGAGGGCCCATCTGACGCGTAAGATTGCCAAGGTTCGGATAGGGCGGGAGATTGACGTCCCCGTTAAGATGCACGCGGATTTCCGAACTGCCGTTGCCCCCCAGAACCGGACGGTCCTGCACGAGCGCGACCTGGGCGCCCAGTCTTGCGGCGGAGATCGCGGCGCACGTTCCGGCGATTCCCCCTCCGACGACCACCAGGTCGTAAACTTTCCCGTTCGCGGCGTCCGGAATCGTCGTTTCTCGAAGAGCCTGTTTCGTGAGGTCTTTCAACTCGAAAACGCTTTCGGGAATCACAAACCCTTCGTCGGCGGTAAAGAGCAACGCGTCGACCCGACCGTCGAACCCGGTAAGATCGCAAAGCGCGACTTCCGCGTTTAATTTGTCCGACTTAATCTCAATTTCGCCCGCCGACTGCCAACCCCAGAACCACATAACGCCTTCCGTGCCCAACTCGGTCGGGAGCTTAACTCCGTCGATCGCGATTTGGAATCGGCCGGGCGCGTAGTCCGTCGTCCAGGGCGCGACCCAGTTCCGGGTCCTCGCGTAGACCTTGTAAACGCCGGGTTCGGGGAACTCGACGCGCGTCTTCGCGTCCGCGACCGGCTTGCCCCAGCCGTGCGCGATAAGATAGGGCGAACCGACGCTCTCGACAGATTGAGTGTCGATACCCCAGCCCCCTTTGTCTTCAAACGATTCCGCTTGAATCAGGAGCGTTTTCGGATAGTCGACAAGAACTTGCGCGCAAGCGTTCGCGGCAAAGAGACCGGCGACGACCGCGACGGCTAAGCAAGAGAGAAAGACGCGCATAACGTTCTCCTTTTACACAGGCGTGAAAGTCAAAATATAAAACCCGGCGCCGCGCCGACGCCGTAAAACGCGATGGTACCGCCCGACGTCGAGCGGTCAGGCCCCGGCGCGATCTCCAGAAACCAGTGAAAGGAGGAAATGGTTTCAGTTTCTACGCCGGGGCCCTTCCATTACGGTTCTTTTCTTGATTTTGAGCCGTCGACTCCGACAAACGCGAGATACTCCCGTTCTTTCGCGTGCATAATCGGCGCGTCTTCCGGGGTATGGTCGTCGTATCCGACGAGGTGCAGAGCGCCGTGTACGACGTAGAGGAGCAGTTCGTCCTCGGCGCTCCACTGGAAATCCCGCGCCAAATCGTTCGCGACGTCGGAACAGACGACAATTTCGCCCTCGAGTCGGCCCTTCTTCGGATCGACCTCCATCGGAAAAGCGAGGACGTCGGTCGGATAATCGTGTCCTAAGAATTGGACGTTCATTTCGTGCATAGGTTCCGCTTCGACGACGGCAATTTCGATTCGACCTCGAGTATACCCGGCGTCGGTCAGAATTTTTTCGACGGCGCGCTTCATACGTTGAAAATCGACGTTTAAGAGCGTCTGTTCGTCGTTGAACTCAAAGACGATTTTTTTCTTATCGTTCATACCGTACTCCTCGCAAGGTTACTTTTGGGTCGCGTCTTCGAAACAACTCGGGCGACGCAGGAATACGGAAGTATCCCCGCCGGAC
>CAYUUL010000025.1:0-5914 GCA_964447865.1 uncultured Planctomycetaceae bacterium
TCCCGCCGAAGAAGCCGCGCCCGCCGAAGAAGCCGCGCCCGCCGAAGAAGCCGCGCCCGCCGAGGAAGCGAAAGAACCTGAAGATTCGGAATTCTTCTCGCTTGCTATGGTAGAAAGCGCCATTCGACGTCGAATCGCGTCGGAACGTATCAGCGCGAAGATGGACGAGCTCGCCAAATCGATGCAATCGCAATATCGTTCGATGAACGCGAGCGAGGAAGGAACAACTGCTTCAAACGCGGTGGACATGAAAGCGTTTGCGGAAGAGAACAAATTCCAATATCACGTTACGACAAGTCCCGACGCGTCGGGCGCGACAAACGCGATTATGGTAGGTCAAGAGATGGCGGCCGCCGCCGAACTTCTTCCATCGGACGAACTCGAAAAGATTTACTCGTCTGCGCCGTTGCCGTACGCTCCTCAACGGATTGGCAATTACGATCCGACGAACGCGCAACAAACGTGGAATCCGACTTCAACGTTCTTCGTTTACCGCGTCCTTGAATCGAAGCCTCAAACGAAGTTGGAATACGAAGATCGCGATACCAAAGTCGTAAACGAAGAAACGAAAGCAATCGTCGTTGAAACGTTTAAATTCCACAAGGCGTCCGAATTGGCCAAGGAAGCGGCTCTTGAATTCTCGGAAAAAGCGAAAGCAGAAGGGGCCGATTTCGATCAACTCGCTAAGGAAGCCGGCGCAACCGTGGTCGAAACAGAAAAGTTCTCCTGGTTCCGCACGTCGTTTGGTTCTTACGGTCAATACGCGCAACCCAGCGAGATTCGCGAAGCAGGCGTCGAAGTAGGCGCGGCAGCTCGTGAGAACAAGGAATTGCTCAATCCAGGTTGGGACTTCTATGAAACGGTTTTCGGTTTGCAACAGGATGGAGTCGGCGTCTGCATGAACATGCCTGAAGATCGGGCGTTCGCGATTAAAGTCACCGAGATCGATTCCGAAGACGTATTCCGCGATCAGTTGGATAGCATAGGCGAAGACCAGGCGTTGACATACGTTCAGATGTGGTTTACGCGAATGGCGCAAGACAGGTTCCATGAAGACTTTGTTAAGGAAATCCAAAAGAAAGCCGGATTCGAATGGCTTTGGATCCCGCGCGTCGACGCGGAACGTTGAGCTAGTTTAGCGCGAGCAAACTAACTTGTAACGCTCATGTTAGAGGCGTTGAGATCAAATTGGTCTCGACGCTTTTTTTCATATTTTACTTTATCCTAAATATAAGTATTGAGCTAAGATGTCGCGTTCCAGATTAACGCGCCGCCAACTTCGCAAGGTCTTTCGGTCGGCGGCGCAACTCAGGCGAGACCCACGATTTTTTGGCAAACCACGACGTTCGATCGCACAATGCGCGCTCGCGCGTTGTATGAATCCATTTGAACGGGCGTTCCGTCACTTTATTTTAATAACGCGGCATAAATTTTGGGTGTTTGTCTACTGCTGTTACGCGGGTCATCCCTGGCGCGGCTTTATGCACGATTGGTCTAAGTATTCGCCGTCCGAGTTTATCGAATCGGTTCGTTACTTTAACGGGCGTCGTTCTCCGGTCGGTCTTTGCCGCGAAATAGAAGGTTACTCTTTTGGTTGGCTTCATCATAAGGGTCGCAACAAGCATCATTTTGAGTTTTGGATCGACGTGGTAGACGAGCATGGGCGTCCTTCCCCGATCTATGGGCAATGGTTGCCAATCGCGATGCCGTACGAGTACGCGCTCGAATCGATATGCGATACAATCGCGGCGTCACGAGCGTACAACGGACGCAAGTTTAGCTACGAAGTTCTTTATAACTGGTGGATATATCGCCAACGTTTTCCGGTCAACGAACATCCGCAAACGAAACGCTTTTGCGACGCGATGTACGAGGCGATGCTTGCGGACGGGAACTGTTCGGCGTTGCGACGCGCTCGAGAAATCTTTGAGCAGTCTAAGCTAGAGCCGCGAGAAAGCGAGTCGGACGCTTGAATCGCAACGGTTTGCCATGTATACTATTAAAGACTCCTCGGGTCGTAATCGCGACGCAAAGAAGCGCGTATAACGCGAGGGGCGTCGAGCAGAAATTTAGAAGGGTTCAAATTGGAAGAATTTACGCGATGGTATAAAGACGGTCTCCGATTTGGTTGTCAACGTTGCGGCGGATGTTGCGGGGGAGGTCCGGGTTACGTTTGGGTCACAAACGAAGAAATAGCGCAGATGGCGAAGGCGTTGAATTTAACAACCGCGGATTTTATCGAAACGTTCGTTCGTTTGATTCGCGGTCGTAAAATGAGTCTTCACGAACGTCCGAACGGCGATTGCGTTCTTCTTGACGGCAAAACGCGTCGTTGCATGGTATACGAGGCGCGTCCGACGCAATGCCGGACCTGGCCGTTCTGGGACTCCAATTTGGAACGTCCCGCCTCCTGGAAACGAGCGTCAAAGCATTGTAAAGGTTGCGACGCGCAAGACGGCAAATTGTATACGCTCGAGGAGATAGAGGAGCTCCGCGCCAAAAAATTCTAACGCGTCCAGTCCTTTTCGAGGGCGTATTTTTTCTTGACAATCGCAGTCGCGCACGATCAAAAATGAGAATATTGAACAACATATTATGGTATTTCCATCCCCCTAGTCGTCCTAGCGAGACGCCGATGCGCGCGCGTTTTTTATTTTGGTTTCGGCTCTACGCGCTCGCGGCGCTCGGTTTGTCTTTCGTAATCTCGAACATATTCAGCGAGATGAACGTACGGAGCGATTGTCGACTTTTAATCCACGGCAAAATCGAGGAAGCGCGCGGTCAGGTAGAGCAAGCGTCGGCTACGCGCAATTCTCTTGAAGACTCGATGAAGAGTTACGCGATAACGTTGGCGTTGGTGACGTCGCAACTTCTGCAATCGAAACCGGAGATACTTGCGGATCCCAACGGTCTTGAACAACTCAGTAAAGACCTTGGACTTCATGAGATTTCAGTCGCGAATAGCGAAGGGGTCGTGGAATTTTCGCATCCGAAAGAATATGTCGGTCAAACTTACGATACGACGCCGGACCTTAAAGAATTTCTCCAGCTTCTTTCCGATCCTAAGACTCCGATCGTCCAAAACATACGCCCCAGCGCGGACGATCCTCGCGCTAAATGTATGTACGCTGGGGTCGAACGATTCGACAAACCGGGATTTGTAGAGATTGGTCTCGAAGGTCGTCAGTTGGACGAGAAAATATTACACCTTGGTCAGGTAGAGAATTTTCTCCCTAAAGAAACGGCGTCGCTTTACCGCGGAGGTTTATTTGGCGTATTTGTCGACCGCAACGGAAGTTATCAGTTGCTTGCGGGTTCCAGGGAATTACTTGAGGGGCTTAACCTTGAGGAATTGGAGCCGTTACAAACGAAGACAGAAGTCATCCGTGGTCGTCATTATCTGATCTATGGGGAACGGCACGCGGCGTTGCTTTACGTAGGGGCAATCGACAGGTCGGAACTTTCTTCATGGGACGAACTATTTTGGACGTCGGTAGTCGGTACGTTCGCGATGTTGCTGTTGATGTTCTTTGCGATCTATTATTTGATAGACCGCATAGTGGTCAAGAGCGTGTACAGGATCAACGATTCACTTCAAAAGATCACGGCGGGCGATCTTGACGAAAAAGTTCAAGTCGAGGCGGCAAAAGAAATCACCGATCTTTCCAACGGAGTCAATACGACGGTAGGTTCGCTGAAGAGAGCGATCGAGGAAGTCAAATACAAATCGGAAGAGGAACTGGCGCTTGCCCAACGCATCCAAGCGGCGGCGTTACCCGACTTAGATAAGCGTTACGCGCATAAAAAGGAGTTTGAAGTATTCGGTATAAATCGTCCGATGCATAAGGTCGGGGGCGACATGTACGATTTCTTCTTTGTATCGGACAACGAGGTAGTTTTTTACGTAGCGGACGTATCTGGGCACGGTATTCCCGCGGCGTTGTTTATGATGAAGACAATGACGCTTTTCAAGAATTTGGCTCTTTCGGGCAACTCGCTTCGCGAGGCTGTAGAACGGACCAATAAATATCTTAGCGAGGATCAAACGGGCATGTTCGTCACCGGTTTTTTCTGTCGGCTCGACTTAACGACAGGTAGAATGACGTATGTGAACGCGGGTCACAATCCTCCGTTGCTTCGCGAGCGCGGCGGCGTTTACGCGGCGATCAAACCGGAAATCAATTTGATACTCGCGGTCAACAAGGACGAAGTTTACACGAGTTCCGAACTACAGTTAGCGCCTGGCGACGCGTTTATGCTCTATACAGACGGCATAACGGAGGCGACAGCTCCCGAGATGGACTGTTTTGAGTTGAAACGAACGCTTGCAACGCTCAACGCCTTTTCGGCGGATCAACACGTAAAAGAGACAGTCAATTTACTTTTTGACGCGGTCGATCGTTTCACAGGTTACGCCGAGCCGTCCGACGACGAAACGATTCTTCTCTTCAAGTTCCTCGAGTTCAAAAGTAAATAACCTACGCCGTCGCCGGAGCAAGGCGGTTTAAACGACAATCATTCGAAGTTCGAGAAAACTGGTTAAGGAACAATAAAAAAGCCGAGCGAACTCAAACGGGTTCGGTCGGTCTTTTTCGTTTACGCGCCGCGTTTAGCCGCCGCGTTTCAAAGTTTCGAATAGGATTTTACCTGTCTCAATCTCGCCGCGATTTCTTTTCAACGATTTCTTCCCACTTATCGCGTTTTTTGGGCAACTTTTTCATACGAATAGCGACCCATTGGCAGAGGGTCTTCGACACGCCAAACGCCTCGTAACGTAGAAGATCGTCGCCTTGTTTTTCCGTTTTGAGATTGACAATGGGGCAACTTCGTTCTTCCATCGGAGTCTTTTCGTCGAGAACCTTTCCGCCGATTTTACGTTGAATTTCTTTGGCGTCGTCTAATTTTACGTTTTTTAGTCCGCCAACAAAGATCAAATATCCCATGACCGCCCCTTTCGCTTTTTTATGGAGGGCTTCCAGCGAAATAAGCGCGTTATATTTTCCTTCGTCGTCGCCCGCGTCCGGCGAGAGTAAAGCGACGCCGACAACATTCTGCTTGACGTTTCCTTTTGCGTTCCAGTCGTTTTTAGCCCAAGCGGACGCCAAAGCGGCGCCGAAACCGGAACCGACCAGGATCGTTTTCCTCATATTGCAATATTTTTTGTTATGCGCGTATTTGAGGAACATATTGAACCAGAAATCATAATCGTCGTTAATCATTTGACTCACGACGTTCATATTTAATTGTTCCGCGGGACTCAACTGGCGATTGCGATTGCGGTCGTCGCCGCCTTGTTGCGGAGGTTGAGGTTGCGCGAGAATTGGACTAGCGCCATAGTTTTGCGCGCCAAATTCACCGGGTTCGCCAGGCAGGTTACCGCCGGGTAGATTACCGCCGGGCTGGTCGTTTCCAGGCTGATTACCGCCGGGTTGGTCGCCGCCGGGCCGATTTCCTCCGGGCTGGTCGTTTCCAGGTTGCGGATTATTCGCGGGCGCGCCGACGCGCAGTTCCGGAATCAAGACGGCAAACCCTTGCGAAGCCAAAAGGGTCGCGGTTTCGTTATAACTTTCAATTTTCCCATCGAGATCGCGCAGGATGACGACGACAGGGGTATTTTCGTCGCACTTTCCTTTATAGTAAACGCCGCTGACGCCAAATTGTTTAAAATCTTTCTGATTGAGTTGAACAGGAGTAGTCGGCGACGCGGCGGCCACAGCGTCGTCAAACCCGACTTGACGCTCGCGATTACCCGATTCCTTTGGGGGGTTCCCTTGTTCTCTGTCGTTTCTTCGTCCGCGTTCGTCGTTTCCACGCTCTTTATTTGCATCTCGTTCTCCGCGGTCGCGTCCCGGTTCTCTATCGCCGCGTCCCGGCCCTCTGTCGCCGCGTTCCGAATCCTTATCGTTCTCTTGAC
>CAYUUL010000025.1:6014-34423 GCA_964447865.1 uncultured Planctomycetaceae bacterium
TCGCCGCGTCCCGGCCCTCTGTCGCCGCGTTCCGAATCCTTATCGTTCTCTTGACGATCGGGAGCCGGCCCTGGAGGTTGAGAAAACGCGGAGTCGCCCAAAGCAAAAGCGCACAACGCGATAAGACTAAAAACGAAGGTCCGTTTTATTCGGCGTCTAAACGTCGATTTACGATTCGAAAGAAAAGCAGTTCTCATTGGAAGCGCTCGCGTCTAAAAGAATATAAAAGGGAATGGCGTTCTTAAGCGGGAGTCGCCAGAACGCCTCGAAGCAGTAAACGCTCGAAACGCGCCAACGCAACGTTCCGAACAATAGCGCGCGTTCAGTCGCGCACGGCAAGCAACACCGTCTTTCCTCTTACGAAATCGGCGGAATCCAAGTCGGCGACGGCCCGTTCGAGAGCTTCCGCGACAGTTTCGTGAGTCAAGATGATAAGCGAAGTATACTTATCGTTCGGGTCGACTTTTGTGGGTTGCAACATCGACTCGATCGAGATATTTCTACCAGCGAGCGCGGCGGCGACTTTCGCCATGACGCCAGGTTTGTCTTCGACGTCCATACGCAGATAGGCGCGCGTGGGAATTTTTTTCGGGTCCATAACGTCGACGCCTTTTCTTTGCGGACTCCAAAGTTTGAGCGCGTCAAAGGTAATTCTCGTACGGCCTAAGGCAGTGTCGATCACGTCGCTGCAGACGGCGGAAGCGGTAGGACGGCGTCCGGCTCCCCAACCTTTGTAGAAGACGGAGTCGACGAAATCGCCAACAATTTCGATACCGTTGACGGCGTCGGTAACTTGCGCGAGCGCGCTATTTTCCGGGATAAGCGTAGGCGAGACTTTCAGAACGAGCCCCTCTTCGGCACGTTCGGCGATAGCGAGCAAACGGATACGGCGTCCAAGTTCTTTCGCGAATTTGACGTCGATAGCGTCGACGACGTCGACTCCGACGCGCGAAATCTTTTTCCAGTCGACGGAGGCGCCGAAGGCGAGTTGCGCCAGGATCGCGAGTTTTTGAGTAGAATCTGAGCCGTTGACGTCGAGAGTGGGATCGGCTTCCGCGTATCCTCGCGCTTGCGCTTCTTTCAGGACGTCGGCGTAAGCGGACCCGTCGGCTTCCATTTTTGACAGGATGAAATTGCAAGTGCCGTTTACAATGGCTTGAATAGAGCGAATGGCGTTCGCTTGTAAGGAAGTTTGAATGGAGGATAGAACGGGGATTCCGCCGCAGACAGCCGCCTCAAAGGCGATCGTTCTTCCGAGTTCCCGCGCTTTTTCAAAGAGTTCAGGTCCACAATTCGCGATGAGCGCTTTGTTCGCGGTGACGACGTCTTTTCCAGCTTGTAACGCGCGCAAGACAAAAGTTCGCGCCGGTTCGATTCCCCCGATGAGTTCAATAACAATTTTGATCTCGGGGTCGTCCATAATTTTTGACATATCGTCGGTGAGGACGCCCTCGGGAACAGCGACGCCGCGGTCGGCAGTCAGGTTTTTATCGCAAATCTTGACTAATTCGATCCTCTTTCCGGTAGCTTCGGCGATCTGGTCAACCTTGTTTAGCAAGATATCGGCGACGCCTCCGCCGATGGTTCCAAATCCGAGCAATCCAACTTTTACCGAATCCATTGAAAATCCTTATTTCTTGCCTCGCGCGCCCGACGGTTCCCTTGGTAAAAAGGAAGACGCGACGCGAAAACGACGGCTCTATTAAAATTTAGTAAGAAGATGTAAGCGCGTCTTCTTGACCCTGATTATTTATCATGTATCATCATTAGTAAGCGGCGCGCCCGCGTCGTTCGTATTATATCAAAAAAACGCATATCGACGATATAGGGACCGCGTAAAAAAACCGACGCATCTCCCGAAAAAATTCGTTTTTTGCGCAGGCTCCGGTCCTCGAAAGGTCGTAACGTGTCGTCGTCCTCTTCCCCAACGCCGTCTTCTCAATTTGTATATTTTACTTGTCAACGCGGAGCGGAACCCGCGCTGAAGAAGGAGATGGCGAAGCGTCGTCCTAATTTCCGTTTTTCGTATTCGCGACCCGGCTTTGTTACTTTTAAATTACCGGAACTTGAATCTCTTGCGCGACGTCTCGCGATTACCATTCCGAATCTTCGTACGGTTTTCGCGCGTTCGTGCGTAAATTCTCTTGGCAAAGTATCCACAAAAGAGATCGATTCATCCGACGGTTCTTTTGATCTTTCACAGGCGGTTGCAAAGATTTGGGCGCTTGCGGATCGTGAATTTAGTCCGAGCCAGTCCGACGGGACGTCGAACGCTCCGCGGCCTTGTCTATCGCGCGTCCACGTCTACGAACGGGATCACGCGCCGGTGGGGGCTCGCGGTTTTGAGCCGGGTTTGACTCCCCGCGCTTACGAGCTTCATGAAGCGCTCGTAGCCAACGCGCCCGAGGCGTATCGGGAACGCTTTGGAGCGAACGCGGATCGCTTAGACGCGCCGGGCGAAGTTGGCGAATTGTGCCTTGACGTGGCAATCGTAGATGAAGATGAGTATTACGTAGGTTTTCACCGGGTAAACGACGTTCACTCGCGTTATCCCGGCGGTCTTTTTCCTCTTGCACTTCCGACGGACGCGGTTTCTCGCGCGTTTCTCAAATTTGAGGAGGGTCTTCGCTGGTCGGAGTTTCCCATAGGGGTGGGATCCCGTTGCGTCGATATTGGTTCGGCGCCTGGCGGCGGCTCGCAAGCTCTTTTGGCGCGCGGCGCGGAAGTATTGGGAGTCGACCCCGCGGCAATGGATCCCAGCTTGCTTATGAATCCTAATTTCACGCATTTGCGCGGTAAAATCAATCAGCTTAGCAGGAAGCTTTTCCGCAAATCGCGTTGGTTTCTAACCGATATGAACGTGGCGCCGAGTTACACGCTCGACGCGCTTGAGGAAATAGTTGGTCGAGAAGATATCGCGGCGCGCGGTCTTCTTTTTACGCTTAAATTCTTTGAGTGGAAACTCTCGGACAATATTCCGGAGTATATCAGTCGTATTAAGAGTTGGGGTTTTAATCACGTTAAGGCGCGTCAACTCCAATACAACCGCCAGGAGATTATGATCGCGGCGCTTAAAAAGCCATTTATCCGATAAACAGCGTCGACTACGAAATCGGAACCGTTTATTTTAAGATTAACGAATTAACCAGGGGCGTAAGCGCGCACTTCTTAAAAAAAACATATTAAGCGGCTCCCCCCTGTCGATTTTTTCTATTTCAACCTATAATTAAGAGCGTTGAGTTGCGTATAGATAAAAAAATGTTCGCGATTCGACAGAACGTTCGGCGGCGCGCGTTAGACCGTCGAACATCCCCAAGAACGTCAGAAAAGATATTGGAACGTTTTGATGAGTTCGACCCAGATGAAGATTTTTTCCGGTTCAGCGAATTTTCCTTTGTTCGAGAAGATTTGCAATTACCTTGATCACCCGATGGGTCAGATGACCGTTGAAAAATTTCCCGACGGCGAGTCTTTCTGCCGTATCGAAGAAGACGTTCGCGGCAAGGACGTTTACCTTGTTCAGCCGACTTGTCGACCGGTCAACGACACGTTGATGGAATTGTTAGTCATGATCGACGCGATTCGTCGCGCAAGCGCCGCTCGAATAACGGCGGTGGTTCCTTATTTTGGTTACGCTCGACAAGATCGCAAGGACGAAGGACGCGTTCCGATTTCCGCTAAACTTGCGGCGAATCTTCTCGAATGCGCAGGTGCGAGCCGCGTTATCGCGTTGGATCTGCATTCGGCGCAAATCCAGGGTTTTTTTGATATTCCTCTCGATCATCTTTCAGCGTCTCCGGTACTTGACGAATATATCAATTCTCTGGGTTACGATCCGTCCGAGGTCGTGGTGGTAAGTCCGGACGCCGGAAGTATTAAGCGAGCGACGAAACACGTGGCGGCGTTGGGCGGCAGTTTGGCGATTATCGACAAGCGTCGTAAGAGCGGCTCCGAAGTCGAGCAGGCGCACCTTATCGGCGGTCCAATCGAGGGTCGCGTCGCGTTTCTTTTCGACGATATGATAAGTACGGCGGGTTCAATCTGCGGCGCGGCTAAAGTGGTCAAAGAGATGGGGGCGCGTAAAGTGTACGTAGCGGCGTCTCACGGAATTCTTTGCGGTCCGGCGGTTTCCCGACTTAACGAGGCTCCGATCGAAGAAGTCGTTCTTTCCGATACGATTCCTCTTCTTCCAGAGCACAACATTCCAAAGATTAAGGTTTTGTCTTGCGCTCCGATTATTGGCGAGGCGATTAAACGCATTCACAACAACGAATCGGTAAGCGACATGTTCAGAACTTTAAACTTCACTTCCGGTCAATATCAATGAAACGCGGTCTTCCGAGTAATTAGCGGCGTTCGCTTTTGCTTGGGAACGCGTCTTTAAACCGCGCGAGCGCGTTGAAGTAAAGCGGTTCGACGCGTCGTTTTAACACGTCGCCCCGATAGTCGGGGCTTCTTTTATATATTGGACATTGGAACTTATTCGATGACATACGAATCTCAAACGCCCGGTCTTTTCCCGACAGCGCGTCTTCGTCGTCTTCGCTATCATCCGGGCGTACGACGGCTCACGCGCGATACGATACTCTCACCCGACCGTTTTATAATTCCTTTATTCGTACGTTCCGGTCAAGGCGTTCGAACGCCGATTGGCGCGATGCCGGGTCAATACCAACTCTCGATAGACGAACTCGTTAAGGAAGTCAAAGAGATCGAATCATTGGGAATAGGCGGCGTAATGCTTTTCGGTATTCCTGAAGTGAAAGACGCGGTAGGCAGCGACTCCATGAGCGACGACGGAATCGTAGCTCAAGCGATCCGCGCATTAAAGGACGTCGTCGGATCCAATTTTTTGGTAATCGCGGACGTATGTTTCTGCGAATATACCGATCACGGTCATTGCGGCGTTTTGAAGAAGTGCGGAGCGGCAGAGGACGCGTGGGACGTAGACAACGACTCAACGCTCGCCAATCTTGTGAAGCAAACGTTAGTTCAAGCGCGAGCGGGCGTTGATATGGTGGCGCCGAGCGGCATGATGGACGGAACAATCGCGGCGATTCGCAAGGGATTTGACGAGAACGGATTCGAGCGACTTCCAATTATGGGCTATTCGGCGAAGTACGCGAGCGCGTTTTACGGACCGTTCCGCGACGCGGCGGAAAGCGCTCCGCAATTTGGCGATCGCCGTTCTTATCAAATGGCGCCCGATTCCGCGCCGGGTCAAGCGATGCGCGAGATCGCGCTCGACGTTGCTGAAGGCGCCGACATTATCATGGTGAAACCGGCGCTTCCCTATCTCGATATTATCCGCATGGCGAAAGATCAGTTTCCGGGTCTTCCGCTTGCCGCGTATAACGTCTCCGGCGAATATAGCATGACGAAAGCCGCGGCTCTTAACGGCTGGATCGACGAAAAGCGCGTCGTACTTGAAACGCTAACGTCCATTCAACGCGCGGGCGCGACGATTATTATCACCTACTGGGCCAAAGACGTCGCGAAATGGTTGGCTTAATTTCAGGCGTCTAACAAGCGCTCTTTCAATGACTCCCGGCTTTGAATCGTTCGAACCGAGAGTCTTTCCTCTAGTTGATTCTCTATATTTTCTTTGTAAAACAATATAGAAACCTGGTTGTTTCTTATCGTTATATTCTCAGATTTCCAACATATTCTCTATATACTAACTAACGTAATTGCGCCAGCTAGCGAAAGACAATAACAAATTCATTATTTTTTCAAAATAGATATTGACACAGATTGACCGCGTTTGATCGGCAATATAAAATGAACGTCGTTTGGAACGTTTCACAATTATAATTAAAAAGGGCGACTGTTAGAAACTAAGAATGTTTAACACAAAAAGAAAAACGATGCGTTCTATGCGATAATATTCCAGAACCTGGAACGCCAATAAAAGTTGGGGCACAGATCAAACCAATACAAGAGTTTTCATAAAAACATGGGAACAGAAGAAGCTTCGCAGCCATTATCGAGGTCATAAATTATAAGCGATTAGTATATCGAACGCAAGCTACCAGTTTCATCTTTGCGACGTTGAATGAAAGGGGCAAATATCATGAAAAGAACAGATTCGAACTTACGGACATTTTTCTGTTTACTGTCGTTCCTGGCGTGTTTTTCCATCGAAACTTCTATTTTTTCGGACGACATACATTCCAGCGTTACCCCAGAGGGGACGCCCACCCCTGACAACAACGTTGTTTGTCAATTGTTTATTGGCGCAACCACGCCCGACGATCTTGCGCTTGCTTCACTATGGAGTAATAGAAAACAAAAAACAAACCTATTGGAAGAGTAAGAAAAGCTTCAATGCAAGAAACATATTTTTTCTCAATAGGACTTATTTTCCGTCTAACGTTATTTTCAGTATATTATTTTGTTGCGCCGTCTTTTGTGTTTTCAGACGAAGTTTTTCCTAACAACGGCGTAGAATCCACTCCAATTAAAGATGAATCAGGCGACGAATTATTAGAGGACGACGATCCGCCACGACCACCAGAACTATATTATTCATTCCGAAGCAACTCCATATATGGTTTGGGTAACTGCTACGCAAGCGAAAGTTTTTTACCAGATAATTATGACGGTTTGTTTGAAATGATTCAAAACCGCCAATATGATGAAGTAATTGTTCTTTGCAAACGTCGTCTTAACGAACGTGTCCCATGGAAAGCGGGAGATCTCACAAATTTCAATGACATATACGACGGGATCCTTTTCCGCTTCTACATGAATGACCTTGCCTCAGCGTTAGAATTAAGCGGAAATAGAAAAACAGCGTTGCGGATATACCGAGCTCTTTATAAGGAGCGTATAACAGACGACGATTATAGTTGGATCGAGGCGCGTCTCATATACCCCAAATGTCGAAGAACGTCGTTTAAATTGATATGCGAGGTTGGCGAGAAAACTTACGCGCTCCTCAATATCGATCAAGTTTACGCGAGAAATAGCATTGATCGTCGATACTACGACACAAGGAACTATGAGATGATCATGTCTGCAACCGAATGGAGAAGACTTTATGAAATTAGAGACCGGTGCGCGTGTATCGTTTGTCCCGATCTTCACTATCGATCTACGAACGGCTTCAACATGTCAAAATTGGTGAAAGAGTCGTACCAAAAATTTTTAACTTTTATGGAAGAGGAGTACGCGAAACCAGAAAATAATTCGGAACCCGGTCGCTATCGAGTAGTAATGGAATGTTTTAGAAAACTGGGCAATTTGCCATGAATAACGCTGGCGCGGTATTACAAATCAACGGTTGTTTTGTATTGTTCCGGTCTTAGTATTCTTACTCCTCTTTCTTTCATTAAAACGCGATGTATTACCGACTCGCGTTCTTTTTGAGCAACGCCGCGAACGCCCATACGGAAGACGCGCAAATATATTTTTTACATTCAGAAAATTTACATTCAAACGTAAAATACAGTCTACAACCGTCTTTGAAGCCATAAAAAAACCGACGCTATTCCGCGTCGGCGTTTATCTTTGCGTCGCGTAGGTTCATCGCCGCCAAGAGAGACAAGACAACCGCGTTACGTCAGTCTCGACCACGAAACGAGGCTCCTGTCAATCCACTGTAAGAAACTCTATCTTCCGGATGCCAAAGAGGCAAACCTTTTCTTACGCGTTCGGCAAGCACTTGAACTTTTGCGTCGGATCCGGCAGGCGCGTCGGTAGGACAAAACTCATCGGTGACGGCGGGTACGAAATCCTCGTCGTTACCAGTGTCCATAATTTCGTCGAAGACGTTGTGATATTTACGTTCGGGGACTTTAACTCCGAACGCAACTAATCCTTTTTCATCTTCCATATCGCATTCCTTTCACCCCAAGGTCGGGGTCTAGTCAATAGCGCCATTAAACCGTCGTTCAACACGAACGGCGAACCTGAACGGTCTCGCGAAGACGTCTAACAACTGCGGATAAAAAATATAAGATTGCCCAAAAAACGCAAATTGTTCCGCATCCGTTACGACCCGCCGAGACTAACAACTTACTGAAATCGCTAATCCCAACGCTGTACAAGTATAGTAATCGGCATATGCAAGTCAAGAAAATTATCGCCAAATCGAACGACTTTTTTTAAAAAAAATGCGTTTTTTTCAAAAAAATCACCATAAAACAGAATTTTACCCCTTTACAAGAGCAAGAACTGACAACAATGTAGACCAAAATAAAAACTGTGTGGATTGCGTTCGATTGCTTGCTTCTTTTCAGACTCTATTTTTCAAAAAATCCGCGCGTCTTCTTTTCTCCATCCGAGCGGTTCCGCGTTGTTTTTATGTTCTCGCGTTGGAATCATCCCACTCAACTTCCAGAGCTTTACGCCATTCAGGTCGAAGTGGATCCGAAGTCAATTTTGAAAAGACAAGTCGTTGACTTTTATAGAGACCCGACGCGCCTGAAGTCAAATAGCTAACGCCGCAAACAATAGCAAAAATCAAGGCGTCTTCAGCGCCAAAGAGTTCGACGCTTAAAACAAGCGCGGCCAGGGGACAATTTGTGACGCCGCAAAATACGGCGATCATACCAAGCGCCACGCCGAGCGACGGATCCAGGGCAAGATAAGGGGCTAATGTTCCCCCGAACAGCGCGCCGGTTGCAAGCGCCGGCACAATTTCCCCACCCTTGAATCCCGCTCCAAGCGTGAAGGCGGTGAAAAACGTTTTAAAAATGAAATCCTGGGGGAGCGTTTCCCCGTCAAAAGCAGCTTGTATATTCGCAAACCCCGTTCCATTGTAGGCGTTGGTTCCTAACGCGACGGTAGCGAGCGCCACGCACGTTCCGCCAAAAAGAATTCTCCAATATTCATTTGGCAAGAATCGCGTCAAGGCGCGAGCGACGCGTCGAATGGTCGCGCAAAAAAAGACGCAGACCCCCCCGGCGCATACGCCAAAGAGTAAGACACGAGCAAAGAGACTCGCCGAATCGGCGGGAAAAACAGGTAGAACGACATGGAAAGGAGGAAATCCAAACGTAGAAGCTAACGCCGCTCCGATCGCCGCGGAAACAATCGCGGGCAGAAACGCAGGATAATAAACGACGCCGACTCTTGCAATCTCGAGAGCGAAAACGGCGGCGGTCAAAGGAGCGCCGAAGACCGCGGCAAACCCGCCCGCCATACCGCAAATAATAGTAATATGCAAAGGGTTTCCATTGAGACGCAACAGGCGTCCGATCCCCAGTCCGACGCATCCTCCAAGTTGTAAAGCCGCGCCTTCACGGCCCGCCGAACCGCCGAAACATTGGGTAATCGTCGAACTAACGAAAATGAGGGGCGCAAGCATCAGAAGTCGCAAAGGCGTTTTCTTCCAGGAGACAAGCGCTTCGACAACTTGATTTGTTCCGGCGTCGATACGAAATTTCGCGGCTTTGTAGAAGAATACGACAACGAGCCCCGACAAAGGGAGTAAAAAGACGACGCGAAACAGGCCGCCATCGGAGTTCTTTTCACAAGCGAGAAAAAACTCAGAGGCTTCCCGCATAGAGAACTGGAACGCGACGCCCAAGAGTCCGGCAAACAAGCCAATAATAGACGCGAAAAGAAGTTGCCGAATAAGGACAACGAGATATTGTCCGGCGCGTTTATATCTTTTTAATTCGCGTTTCCAAGCGCCTTTCGCGTGTTCGGCAACAGTTTCGTCGGGCAACCAGTCGGGACTGGGAACGCTTCCAGAGTCGAGTTTTTTTCTCACAGAAACGCGCCACGGAGAACTGAACCCGGACTCGTCCAGGAACACCCGCCAAGCCGATTCGCGTCGTTCGTTCGAACGTTCCGTCGCGTTTTTCGGCGACAAATTCTCATGTTTGCGCGCCATATACCATCGAGTCTCCAAGTCAAGGACCGTCGCGAACGAACCGCTGTCAGCGGCGTATCGTCAAAAGTGCGAGTCGAGCCGTCAACCGCAAAAATCAGAGTAGAATTTTATCATTATTTAACAGTTTTACAAGAGACCGTTACATCTGTGTTATGTAATTTAGGGTAATTTTTTTACAAAAAACAGGTAAAACATCTTTTTTTTGTTAAAAAGAACTTCTTTTTTTAACAAAATTTTTACCAAGCTCTTGATATTATTTTTACGAAAAAATACAATCGTGTTTTGACGTCTTGACGTCAACCGCATATTTCGCGTCAGCCGAGGCGCGAGAACCGCGAACGTCGTCGGTCGCAACAGGCGTCTTTCCCCAACGCGTCGCTTACGTAGAGGCGCGTCCAACGAGAATAGTAAGGAATAAAAATGCCGCTGACAAGAAAAGCCATAGTCGAACAAACGATCGCTTGTAAATGTACTGAACGCGTCCCAATCTGGGTCGACGGCGTTCAGCTCACGCATAGCGACGTTCTCACGTATGATCTTTCTTTGAGCGATCCGAATAATCCCAAGTTGAGCGAATGGGGATTTCGGCGACTCAAAGCGGCGGACGGATCTTGGATCGTACCTAAAGAAGGGACGCTGACGACGTGGCCCCAGGTCGACGCATACAAGATTCCGAACCAGGATTTCGAGCGACGTTTTCGTTTCATTCCGGCGGCGGCAAGAGTCTGCCAGGATCGTTATCGACTCGCCAGTTTCGGTTTGAGCGGCTATTCGGTATATTGCGCGCTTCGCGGGGCGGCTCTTTGTTTTGACGATTGTCTTCGAGACTTCGATCGTTTCGGCGAATTTTTCGACGAGATCCTGGAATTCGAGACGAGCATGTTCGACACGTTGATGCGGAAAGGTTTTCACGGAATAGAATTTTGCGACGACTGGGGTCCGCGCAAGACTTCTCGCATAACGCTTTCCCTTTGGCGCACGCTTTTCCGCGATCGTTACGCGATTCAGATCAAGCGGGCGAAAGAGCTCGGACTTCACGTGTGGTTTAGCGTTTCCGAGGAAGGTTCCGAATTTTTTGGAGATCTTCGCGAAATCGGGGTCGACGTCGTTCGAGTAGAAAATCCGATGCATGACGAAGTCGCGTCGATAGGGCGCCGTCTTCGCAGCAAGCTTTGTTTCGCTACGCGCGTCGAGAGTCTTTATACGCCGGAGGACGGGATTTCCTCGACGAACGAGATTCGAAATATGCGCGACACGCTTGGAGTTCTTACAGGCGGTTTTATCGCGACCATAGGCGCGAACGCGTCTCAGGAAACAATTCAAGGGATAGCGGAAATCATTAACAAGTTCCCCAGCGGAATCAACAACAAGTATCATTCTTGAAGTTCAACAACGCGGCTCTTGAAATTCAATAATGCGGTAAAGTATGCTCGGAGCTTGACGTAAGCGCCGTTTTTTTGAGGCGACCAAATAAAAAAGAGAAAATCTCCTTGACGAAACCATTGAATACCGTATGATATTTATTCCGGTAGAAATTTATCGGCGTTTCATAACGCGGCGACGCTCGGTCGGCGTCAGAGTTCGCGAAACGTCGTAACAATATAGCCCAACGCGTCGATTTTAAGATAAAAAACGGTCGCGTTTCGGACGCCCCTAAAAAGAGAGAAGTTGTCAAAACTAGTAAACGAGAGATTTTAAATGCCGACAATTAACCAATTGGTGCGTAAAAATCGCAAACAACAACATAGTAAGACTAATACACCGGTTCTCGAAGGTTGCTCGCAAAAGCGCGGCGTATGCCTTCTTGTTCGTACCATGGCTCCTAAGAAGCCGAATTCCGCGCTTCGTCGTATCACGCGCGTTCGTCTCTCGAACAATAAAGAAGTAACGGTCTACATTCCTGGCGAAGGTCATAAGTTGCAAGAACACAGCATCGTGTTGATTCGCGGCGGTCGTGTTCGCGACCTCCCGGGCGTTCGTTATCAGGTAGTTCGCGGCACGCTCGACGCGACCGGCGTCGAAGGACGCAAGCAAGCTCGTAGCCGTTATGGCGCGAAGAAGAACGCGGTTCTTACGAAGAAACGTTGATATTTTTGTTCGATTTCGACTAATATCAAACATATCGTTATAACGGGAACATATTTTCAGACGGCGATTGCGGTCTGACGTTCCCAACGGCGCCGTCGGATAAGCAAGCCGCGGCGTCAAAAAGAGCAAGCTTTTAGACGACCGCTCGCGTCTGAAATTCAGCGAGATAACGACTGTTCCCCCTTAGGACTCTCAAAATGAAAGCTTGTTCGTCTTACAACTAGAAACAACGCGTGAAGTCCGGCGAGAATATTCTCGCTAGCAACGTCGCCCCAATAGGGGGACGGAGTAACGTCCGCGTCGGCGCAGATCCGACGCGGTTCTCTTTCTCTCTCCCCATTGCGACTCGGCGCCGACTTCCTAAAATAACTTAAAGAAAGATACCACAATGGGCCGCATCACCGCCAGCAAAAAGCAACTCAAAGGCGATCCGCTTTACAACTCCACCCTTGTCAGCAAGTTCACCAACTGCCTGATGTGGGACGGTAAGAAGAACGCCGCTCGTAAGATTGTTTACGAAGCTCTCGAGATTATTTCCAAGAAGATTCCAGACGTTTCTCCGTTGGAAGTTTTCACCACGGCGCTTGAAAACGTTAAGCCGGCGATTGAAGTTCGTTCGAAGCGCGTCGGCGGCGCGTCTTACCAGGTTCCTATGCCAGTTAAGGCGAACCGCGCTCAATCGTTGTGCATTCGCTGGATTCTCATGGCGATTCGCGACAAGAAGGGTCAGCCGACCGCTCAAAAGTTGGCCGCTGAACTTTTCGACGCTTACAACAAACAAGGCGTCGCCTATACGAAGCGTGAAAACGTCCATCGTATGGCTGAAGCGAACAAGGCGTTTGCGCACTTCGCCAACTGAGTTTGAATTGCGCATACCGCGCTTTTCCGCTTAAAAAACCGCGCGTTCCAAAGAAATTAGGGACGCGCGGTTTTTATTTTACAACGAGCGTAAAAATCAAAGGCGTTCGAACAAACGGACAAGCGAATTAATAAAACCTTACGTTTGCCAATTCAACGACATTCAACAAAACAGACGTCGCGCTCAAATCGAGTCGTCAGAATAAAAAGAACGCGGCGCGTCTGAAAATTCGTTGGTCGTTCAGAAAATTATACGTCTCTGAACGAAAGCGCTCGACGCCTACTCCGAGTCAGGACCGTCTTCCTTACCTTCTTCAAGTTGTTCCGCAGACGCGTCGAGAATCTGCTCGGGAGTCTCAACGGTCTCTTGCGACGGAGATTCGTCGAGAATATCGGGAGTCTCAACCGACTCTTGCGACGGAGATTCGTCGGGAATATCGGGAGTTTCAACGGTCTCTTGCGACGGAGATTCGTCGGGAATATCGGGAGTTTCAACGGTCTCTTGCGACGAAGATTCGTTAAGAGTATCGTGAGTCTCAACAGGTTCTTGGGACGAAGGTTCGTCGAGAACCTCGGGAGTCTCAACAGGTTCTTGGGACAGAGAATCGGCGAGGGAATCTTCGAGATCACGTTTGATCGGCTCCAACGCCCCGGCGGCCCATTCCTTATCGCCATAGAGCAGTACGGCGGCACGTTTCATATCGTCGGCGCGTTCGGGATCATTTTCGACCAAATCTTCTGCTCGTTCGATTCTATCGTTAAGCAGGGCCAAATCGGCGAGATCCGTTTCTTTCGTTTCGAGTTGCAGTTTAACAAGTTGTCTTTTTGCGAGAATAACAAGTTGTTCTTGCAAGGTCAAACCTGGTCGGACGCTACCGTTCCACGAGACCCACGCGTTTTTAGTTTGTTTCGTTTTACCTTTTGTCTTGGAGTTGGAAATTTTATTTCCTTCAGAATATGCGGGCTTTTTTATGAAGCCTAAATTCTCGCGTTGTTCT
This sequence comes from uncultured Planctomycetaceae bacterium, assembly GCA_964447865.1. Taxonomy (GTDB): domain Bacteria; phylum Planctomycetota; class Planctomycetia; order Pirellulales; family Thermoguttaceae; genus RUG369. Next base: position 19,803 of record CAYUUL010000025.1, read on the forward strand.
TCAAGGACGCGATCAATCGAGTCAAAATGCAGGTCTTCGGATCCGAAAAGTATGATGAAAGCGCGCAATTTATCTCGACCTTCGCGCCAATCTTTTGCGACGGCGCGACACGCTTCGACATACGCGCGTTGCACGGGCAAGACGTTTGCCAAAGGGCCGGTCTTTTGCATATCTTCTTTCAGATTCTTTTCGAGTTTATTGAGTTCGATTTCACTCAGGAAAAATCTTACGCGTTCAGCGCGCGGGTCGTCGGGATAGTATTCGACAAATCGTCTCAAATCGTCTTTTTCCCGTTCGAGTTCGGCAGAAAGTTTCGCGGCGGAAGCGCAAGCTTCGAATTTTTTATTGAAACCGGCGAACAACTTATCGGCGGTCGGCGGTTTAAACATATCGGCGGTTAGGAGCACAATCCCGAGAAACACGAGCGCCATCGTCGGTATGCGCAACCAAACGTACCATGGAGCGGGACCTTCGTCGTTGTTTTTTGGCAAATCGCCGAGTTCGTCTTCATTGACGGGCGTAAATTCGGATTTTTTAAATTTTGAAAGCGGAGTCGCTTCCACTTCGTCGGAATCTTTAAATTCGTCGGGCTTATCGTCCTCGCGTTGCGCGGCGTTCTTATCAATGAGAGCTTGCACGTCGACGGCAGGATTATCCTGGCAACTCCGATTGTCCGATTCGTTTACGGTAGAAGGCGCAGTCGTCTCGAGTTCTTCTTCACTATCGGCGGAGTCAACGGTAGGCGCGTCATATTTTGAGACAATCGTCGGCGTTTCGCTCCGGTTGCGACGTTCAGAATCGCCTTTTTGCAGATTTTCCGCATCGGGAGCGAGAGTCTCCGAGCCAGGATCCGAGATTTCGGGACTCACGTCAAAACCTAGCGTAGAGTTACGAGGGTCGTCCAAATTCGGATCAAACAATCGGGTCGGCTCAGCGACCGCGTCGTCAGACAAGTCGGACGCGGTTTCAAAGTCGTCGTCCGTTTCGGACACAACGTTGGTAATCGTCGGCGTGTTTCCGCGACTCGATTCGCCATTTCCACCGTTCGTCTCGTCGGAGAGACTAAAGCCTTCGTCGTTCGAATCATTTTTTGCAACGGTTGGGAAATCTTTTTCCGATGCGAGTTGAGTCGTTTGTTCAAAAAGCGAATTTGAAGGCGCGGCTTTTTCGGAATCTTCCTCGTCGATAGGCGAATACGGAATATCCTTGATGCACGGGTCAAGATTTTCGAAGCTATCCGCCTCCCCTTCCGTTCCCGTAGGCTCAGTCAAATCGACGCGCGAATCGGAGTTTTCTTCAAGACCTTTCCAGGAGAATTTTTTATTTTTAAACGGCTTACCATCCGGATAATTTGTGGACATTAACAACAGGGCTTCAAGGCGACGTTTAACGATCCGGGCGTCGCTTGGGCGTTTAGTCGTTTGAATCTGCAGCAGGTCAAAGACGAGGTCGTCGACAACTTTTGGAATTTCCGGACGCAAAACGCGAATAGATTCCGGGGGGCCTTGTTTAAATTGTCGCAAGAGTTGAGGCAGATCGCGAGCGACATACGGCGGTTTCCCGGTAAGCAAGACGTACATGAGCGCGCCAAAGGCGTACATATCGGTATGTAGGGTCAGGGAGCCGCCATACGCCTGTTCAGGAGCCATATACTCGATAGTACCGACGACTTGATTTGCGCCAGTCAACCTTGAACTTCCAAAATATTGAGCGATCCCATAGTCGGAAACTTTAACGACGCCGCCGTCAATAAGCATAATATTTGCGGGTTTTATGTCGCGGTGCACAACGCCGCGGTCGTGCGCGTGCTTAAGCGCGTTACAGACGCCGACCCCGATATACGCGACTTCTTCCCAAGTAAACCGCCGTCCTTTCTTGAGGAGAGTAGCCAGACTTGGACCATCGACAAACTCCATCGCGTAGTAGAGCACGCCGTCTTCCTGTCCGAATCCATAGAGCCGCACAATGTTATCGTGTCGAAGTAATTTCAAGGTGGCGATTTCGGCGGAAAACCTTTCGCGTTCCTGTTCGAGAGGGAGCAACAAAGCTTTTACGGCGACAACTTGCCCATTGTCCTCGCGGTGAGCGCGAAAGACGGCGCCCATCCCGCCGCGACCGATTAAGTGATCAATGACAAACGGACCAAATTTTTTAACTTTCGCCATCGCATCTCCTAATAAACTACGCGAACGAACGCGAACCTGAAATCTCCGCCAAGGCAATCGTCAATGTTTCAGCGGAGCGAATTTAACCTTTTCAACCATTTTAACAACTTGATTTTCGGCGTTTAAGTAGCCGGTAGCGGCGGTAATAGCCTCCATCGTGTAAGCGTATTTTAAATTTTTATCGCAATCGAGTTCAATTTCGAGGTCGCCGCGAAATTCAGGGGTTGCCGCGGCGTTGAAAGCGTCTTTGAAGGGGACGTCGTTGCTAACGACATAACGATATACGGCCGCTCTCAAGGCTTTCATGTCCTCAATTTTTGATTCGCCAAAAAGAATACCGTTCAAAACGCCGTTAGAGTCGGCGGTAAGTCTAATGGAGACCGGACTCAAATCGTCGAGATCCGGGGTCGCGGTCGACTGAGCCTCGGCGGGCATCCGGATATTAAAATCGCCCTCGACTTCCGGCGTTTTATACGTAACGACGAAAAAAGAAAGCAACAGAAAGACGACGTCGATCATCGAGGTCAGTTGCAACGTTGGTTCGCTCGTTTTAACTTTAATCCTTCGTTCATTCATCGGGGACGCAAACTCCTTCATAAAAAAACAGGCGACGCAACGCGCCTTGTCACAAAGGTAATTATGAAGTATTGCGTCTTCCTTTTCAATATCGCGAACGTAAAAAAGCCAAAAAAGCGCCAAACGCGAAAAGAAAACGCCGAAACGTAACGACGATTCGGCGTTTACGCAGGAAGATATTACGGGTAGCGCGTCGTTTAGCGCGTCGCCACGGGAGTCGAAACTGAGCCGACGTAAACCGACGAGTCGAGCGAAGTCAAAGGCGGATTACACATTTTCGCGGCGTCGCGCTTGAATTGCGCGGCAAACGAGGAGAATTCTCCTTGTCGGGCGGTCAGGGATTCAGAGTCGATATCATCGTCAAAGGGGTTGGAGCCAAACTGACGCGCGCGCGAATTTTTTTGTTCGAGCGCGTCGAAATCTAAAAACTCTTTCACGTTCAACTCGTCTGGAGTCGGAACGTCCATTTTTTCTGCGTTTGTTTTCTGGTTTGCGTCGTTTTTTTTGGGAGCGCAACCTTTCTGTTCGATTTGAGCGCCTTCAAGGAAGCAATAGAGCGATTTTGCGCGAGTTGGATGTTGTAGTTTCCGAACGGCCTTTGCCTCGATTTGTCTGACGCGTTCGCGAGTGACTTTAAAGATTTGTCCGACCTCTTCAAGGGTATAGGCGTAACCGTCGGCAAGTCCGAACCGGAGTCTTACAATTTCACGTTCTCTGAAGGAGAGCGCGGAGAGGGCTTCGTCGAGTCGTTCTCGGAGCGCGGAACGATTGATTTCTACGAGTGGATCGCTTTTATGCGGATCTTCAAGAAAATCGCCGAAAAAGCTTTCTTCACAACCTTCAATGGGTCTATCAAGGGATAGAGGCATACGAGACGCTTGAATCGCGGCGCGAATTTCAGCGAGCGACAAACCGGACGAGGAGGCGATTTCTTGCGGGGTAGGAACATTTTGCGTCCCCCTCGACAGGTCGCCGGAGAGGTCGCGCGAGGTTTTCCGAATCGTCTTGATCGTTTCAAGGAGATGGTTCGGAATACGAATAGCTCGGCATTGTTCCGCCAAGGCCTTTGAAATCGCCTGACGAATCCACCAAGTCGCATAAGTCGAGAATTTGAACCCTCTTTTATATTCGAACTTATCGACGGCGCGCATTAGGCCGGTATTACCTTCCTGAATCAGATCGAGAAAACTTAGGCCGCGATTGCGATAACGTTTCGCGATGCTTACGACAAGACGTAGATTTCCGGCGGAAAAAGTACGTTTTGCGGTTTCGAAATCTCGACGGCACGCGCAAACGCGTTCGAATTCTTTGGAAGTGGAGGCGTAAGAAGCGTTGAAGAGCAATCTTTTATGCCGCAAATAAACGACTTCCTCGTGAAATTCTTCACGTAACAAATCCCAATTTGTCTCGGCTTTTGCGGCGCGTTCCCCACCGTATGATTCGCGATAGACGGTACGATTGGAACAGAGCTCGACTTCGCTCACGCGAACATTTCTCGCGGGGAGTCGAACCGGGAAAAGCTCGGAACCGCGTTCCTTCCATCCGCCCTCCATATTCCAGACGTTGTCGTTTGCTTTTACGCGGCTATTCTCGTCTTTCTTCACGAGTTCGCCGTTAGCTTGCGCGGTTTTCGCGTCGTGTTCGGCGAGTTTTTTCTGCATTTCTCTCGCGCGCTCGAGTCTTTTTTGCAATTCCTCAAAGCGTCTCAAGACCTTTTCGAAGATCGGCATAAACGCTTGCGTACGCAAATCGAGTTCGTTCAATAGTCTCGAGACGCGCGCGCGACGTTCGGCGAGGTTTTTCCTACGCTTTGCGCGTTCTTCCGGGGAAAGTTTTCCAGAATTGATCGCGAGAAAGTCTTCACGATTTTTAGCGAGCATTTTCTTGAGGGAACGCAGATTCGGTTCAAGCAGGGCAAAGAAATGTCGCTTAGCGTCGAGGTCGGAGACAGAGACGTCGATAGTTCGGTCAAGTCTTGCGCGCCCTTGTCGAATTTTTTCGAGGAGGTCGATCAATTCGCGAACGACGCAATCCATTCTGAGCGCGATAAAACGAAAACGGCGTCGAGTAAATTCAATACGATTAGCGGCGCGACGTTCCTCCTCTCGCGAAAGCATGGGGATCCCTCCCATTTGCACGAGATAGATACGAATCGGATCGTCGAAGGAATCGGACGAGCCCTCAACGTTAAACCCCAATTCATCGCGAGCGGGCGTTGTTTCGTTTTCGTCGCAATCGTCGACGTTACGCGTAAAATCGCAAGATTCGTCGTAGTACGACGCCTGCTCGTCGTCGGCGTATTCGCCCAAATATAACGAGTCGTTTACGTAACGCTCCGAATCAAGAAAAGACGAACCAAAACATTCTTCTTTGTCGAAATCATCGAAATCGCGTTTCATAAGACGCCGTCGCTCCTCTACTACGAAAAAAACCGTCCGCCGTTATCCAACGACAGAACATTGAAACGTCGCAAACGTTGACAAGGTCGAGTAAATGACGAGCAACCACAGAACACGCAAACCGCCGCGACGCGTAATCTTGAAAATTTATCGGCTATTGAAGCGTTTAGCTCAACGCCTTTACGCTAATCATTGAAAAGACTTGACAAGCTCATGTCGTTTTAATAATCGTATTTATAACGTTTGTAAAAAAGCGTCAAAAACAAACAATCGTCACAAGCAATAGCGCAACCATATTTTCAGCAAACCGACGCAGGTAAATAAGTATTGTCGTTTCCATCGCCAAAGCGACAACAAAGAAAAGACGTCAAAAAAAGTTCGCGTCGCCGCCAGATCGTAGTTCTAAGAAAGTATTCTTATTTCACGACCTTTTTAAAATCCTACGTATTTTACTCAGATATTCCAAATTATCAAGGAATAATTTTTTCAAATGAAATTTTCTTTTCAGAAAACCGTTCGCGTTATTGATATACTTGATTCTATCCACAAAACGATTCCGAGTGTAATTTCAAAAAAAAGCGGTCTCACCCTAGCGTTTTACATAACGTTTCGTTACAATTTAATGAAAAGCGCGTTTGTTCCGGCGAACATCCGTCGAAGCATCCGCCAGAAGGATATAAGGACGTGATATGACGCTCGACGTAGTAACAGTAGACGGCCCGGCAGGGGCTGGCAAAAGCGTCGCGACGCAATCGCTCGCGCGGCGCCTCGGGATAGACTATCTCAACACAGGAGCGATGTATCGCGCGGTGGCGTTGCTTGCCTATCGGGCGGGGGCGGACTTTGGGAACGAAGCCGAGTTGGCGTCGCTTGCGAGAGACTGTAAGATTGAATCGCGCTTTGGTCGTACGTTTTTGGACTTGGAAGACGTTACGGAATTGGTTCGCGCGCCGGAGATTTCTCGATTAGTACGATATCCGGCGAACGCGCCGTCGGTTCGCGCAATACTTGTTGAGCAGCAACGGCGTATCGGCTTATCGCGTCCAATCGCGACGGAAGGGCGCGACCAGGGCACGGTGGTCTTTCCGGACGCGCGTTGTAAATTTTATTTAACGGCGACGCCTGAAGAACGCGCTCGTCGTCGTCTTGGCGAGTTGAGGGCGCGCGGAGACGCCGCGTCGTTTGAATCGATACTCGCGCAGATAATCGACCGAGATCGCAGCGACTCAGAACGTTCGGTGGGTCCTTTACGCGAGCCGCAAGACGCGATCCGAATCGACTCAGACGGTAAAACAATTGACGAAGTCGTATCTGAAATGGAGCGTTTCGCTCGGGAACGGCTCGCGAGCATACGGAATAATTAAACGATCTTGAAATTGCCGCGCCTAAGTTTTGTCGCGAACAATCGAGATCCTAACGTTTGTAAACAAGGAAACGGAGATGAATAAGGTTCTTAGTTTATTTACGAAGTCGTTGGCGTTTACGGCGATCTGCGCGTTTGGCGCCATTGGGACGTTTGCGCAGGACGCGTCTCGTCTAACGGTAAGCGTCAACGATTCGGACGCGCCTCAGACAATCAAGTCTCGCGACGGACGCGAACTTAAACTCGTTTGGAACGACGAATTTAACGGCGAAGGTTTGCCGGACTCTAAGAAATGGTCATATGAAGTCGGATATGTTCGCAACAACGAATCGCAATATTATACCAACGCGCGAATTGAAAACGTATTCCAAAAAGACGGAGTTTTGACTATCCGCACCCTTAAAGAAAAATATCCGATCGAGGGAAAACCGCAAAATAGAGGCAAGAAGACAGCCGATTATACGTCGGCGGCAATCGAAACGCTTGGACAGGCGTCGTGGCTTTACGGTCGAGTTGAAGTTCGCGCGAAGTTGCCAAAGGGCAAAGGAATTTGGCCCGCCATTTGGATGATGGGCGATAATATCCGCGAGGTTGACTGGCCGCGTTGCGGAGAAATCGACGTCATGGAGTACGTGGGGCATACGCCGCATACGGCCTACGGCACGATCCATATGCACAACGCAAAGAGCGGACACGTCAGCAAGGGCGGCAATTTGGTAATTGACGATTTGGAAGACGGATATTACGTTTACGCGCTCGAGTGGACGGCTGATCAATTAACGATTCTGGTCGACGACCAAGTCGTACTTGAATTTAAACGAGCCGAAGAAGAATCCAAGACTCCGGTTTGGCCGTTTGACAAGCCTCAATACCTGATCTTGAATACGGCGATTGGTGGAGCGTGGGGCGGCGAGATCGCGGAAGGGACGTGTCCAGCAGAGTTCAAAATTGACTATGTTCGCGTCTATCAATGAGTTAAGCTCTTTCGTATAGTTTCACAACGCCAGTAAAACAGTCGACGCGCCGCGAATCGAGGTTTGCGTCGACTGTTTATTTTTATCTTTTTAAGGTTCAATATCGAATTACAGGGAAACCTTGTTGATCAAAATCGACGTAGCGCCAAAAGACGGCGCGATCCCCCCATCCTCCGTCGCGTTTCGTTTTAGCGTGGTAAACGTAGCGCATTTGCCCTTCCTTATCCCGAATAAAGGAACCGTGTCCTACTCCAAATTGAAATTCATCGCTTTGGAACCACGGCTTATCGAATTTTTTCCATGAGTTAGCGTCGAGCGGATCGTCGCCGACAAGTTCCAACATGCCGACTTTATAAGTAGGAAGCCAACTTGCGCCACACGAGTAGGAAAGAAAAACGCGACCGTTCGGCGCGTTAAGTATCTCCGGGCCTTCCGCGAGTCCTCTCGCGCCAATTTTTTCTTCAACGCGTTCCCAAAGATAGTCGTCGTTATTGCAAATTCGAACTCGCGGCCCCGTCGTTCGCGTAAGGCTATTGTCCAGCGGAGCAATGTAGAGCCATTGTATGTCTCTTTCATCTTGCCATCCGGACCAGATCAGGTAGAACTTTCCCCTATATTCGAAAAAAGTCGAGTCAATCGCCCAACGATTGTTTTCTTTTCCTTTTTCGTCGTCTCCGGTATAGAACGGACCGCGCAATTTGTATTCGGAGAACGGATCTTCGCTTTTCGAAACCAGGACGTAAGACCGATGGTTTTCATTCAGACCGTTGGAGGCGGCGAATAAGACGTACCACCGATTGTTATGGAAGTGTATTTCCGGGGCCCACAACTCTCTTGAGACGGGTCCGTTTTTCGGGGCGGTCCATATTGTTTTTCTTTCCCCCGGTACGTTTAAAGAATCCGAGACCCAAAGACAAATTTCACGTTTTGAATTATCCGACTGGCTCCAATAATACGTTCCATCGCGTTTGACGACCCACGGATCGGCGCCCTTTCTCAGAAAATTTGGGGCAAGTCTCGTATTTTCCCCGACGCTTTCTTTTTCTTCGGCGTTGGCAAATGAAAAAGTGAAGGAACCGTACGCAGCGCCAAGGAGAACGCGCAGAATCTGACGTCTATTCATGATAATAAACTTTCTGTATTTATATCGAAAAGTTCCAGGCGTTCGACAATCAGAACGAACGATTAAGGTTCTTTTCGAAACTTTGTCCAATCGACTTTCATTTTACGCATACGCGAGCGCAAAGTGTAAGGATTGATTTTCAGGAGCGCCGCGGCCCCGCCCTTCCCTTCGACGACTCCGTTTGTAAGTTTTAGAGCGCGTTCAATATGTTGCACCGCAATCTCGTCAAGAGACGGAAAAGTCTCGAACGTCTCTTCCTTTTGTTTTTTTCCTTTTTGCGTCGCCGAATCGCGCGTTTGTTGTTCGCCGTTTGACTCTAAAGAGTCGAATAAGTCTCGAGGCAACGAACCGTTTAACGCGACCAGTTCCATACAGCGTCGCAGGTCGTCGAGATTTTCAGGGAAAGCCGTTCGCCTAAGCTGTTCATGTTCGAGCGCGGAAAGGGGTCTTTGCCAAGCTCCGAGACGATTACAAGCGTCTTTTAAGAAGAGATTCGCAAGTTTTGCGAGATCGTCGACGCGTTCGCGCAAGTTTGGCACATATATTGGAAAGGCGACCAGCAAACTATTAAAGGCAGGTTCTAAATCGCCGTCTTCAAGAAGTTTTTGGTAGGGCTTTGAGGAGCTGAAGATAGCTTGGGCGCGAAAGACGCTCGAACGCGCAAAACTGGCCAACCGACGTTGAATTTTTTTGGGGATCGATTCGACGTCGGCGAAATAGAACGCCGCGCTGGGATCGTTGATTAGCGAATCGTTCAGAGCGCCGGCTGCGAAAAATTCGTTCCAACGTAGTTCGTTTACCAGTTCGCCGCACAATTTGACCGTTTTTTCTCCGCCAATTTCGCGCGCAAAAGTTTCTTTTCCGACTCCGCGTTCTCCCAATAAGAAGAGGGGGATTCCGGACTCGGCGGCCAATTCGGCGCGCGCGATCACTTTGACTAAGGTCGTTTCGGCGCCGATAAAATTACGGATCTTTGAAAAACTCAAGCTCATAGAAATTAATCGTCCATTCCAACGCGCCGATCGACGCAAGATCAGTATAGCTCACGAGCGTCGATAAATCAAGGGGATACGCGAGAACTCCGAGTCGCGTCAAAGTTGAGATATGTCTATTTTGTGACTGAAAGGCGTTCTCCGCCCAAAAAATTCCCTTGTCAAAATTGGTAAAATAAAGTATACTGGATAAGATAGAGAGAGCGCTGTTCGAGCGTCATTTTTTAACTAGTCATCACCCGCGCGTTTCGAGACGGCGGATCTCAATATTAGGAATAAGCAATGCCTAAGACTAAACGGGACGAAGATTTATTTGATCAGTCGTCGATGTCCTTTTTGGAACATCTTGACGAACTGCGCGCGTGTTTAATCGGCGCAATATTGTGCGTTGCTCTCGGTTTAATCGTAGCGGTAATTCCCTTGGGCGCATGGCCGTCGTTGGCGACAATGGCAGTCGATTACATTCAGCATCCTCTTAAGAAGTCGTTGCAAAATTATCACATTTTGCAATCGCAACAACAGTTGCAACGTAAACGAGCGGAACTTCGCGAGGCGGGCTACGACGAGAGTATCGCGTCGCTACCGGCCAAATTGAATATGACGGCGCATCCGTATTATATTTTTCCTCACGATCTTGAAGCGTTGCGCGGATCGGGCGCGGATCTAACCGTACCGACGTCGTTGCCGGAGGAGGAGCGGAAACGTCTCGACGACATAAAGTTAGTCGACAACTTTGGAGCGTTCAAACATCATGCGACCACGCAAACGAGTTTAACGAACGGCGCGGACGCAAGCGAGCCGATAATGATCATTCTCTGGGAAAAAGCGGCGGAAGACTACCGTTCCCACACGCGCGCGCTTTCGGTCCAGGAATCTTTCTTCATTTTTCTGAAGACGGCGTTGTTTTTGGGAGTGATTCTTGGAAGTCCCGGCGTATTTTACTTTTTCTGGCGTTTTGTCGGAGCGGGTCTTTATCCTTCGGAAAAGAAGTACGTTTACCGTTTCCTACCTCTTAGTATAACGCTTTTTATCAGCGGTTTTGCGATAGCGTTTTTTATCGTTTTTGAGTTTATGTTGGAATTTCTTTTCCGGTTCAACGCGGGAATGGAGATCGAGCCGGACACGCGTATTAGCGAGTGGCTTAATTTCGCGTTGCTCATTCCAATCGCGTTTGGAACGGCTTTCCAACTTCCTCTCGCAATGTTTGTTCTCGAACGTCTCCGGATATTCTCAATCAAAGTCTACATGGAAAAATGGCGTTTGGCAATTTTCAGCGTGTCGTGTTTCGCGATGCTCATAACGCCGCCAGACCCATGGAGTATGTTGATTTTGCTCGGGTGTTTGATCGTGCTTTACTTTGGCGGGGTTGGATTATGTAAGATTTTCCCTCGTCCGAAGAGCGAATTTGACGATTTAGACGATTGAGCAGTCGTATTTGACGCGGTAAAAAGACAGTAAAAAAGGGAGAGTCGCAAACGTTGCAGGCGAACGACTTTCCCCTTTTTATTTATAGAGACGTCGTTTTAACAACGCGTCTCGTCGCGGAACGGCGGCTCAATGACAGCATCCGCACCCGCAACCGCAACTATGAGCGCGTTCTCCGCCGCAATCGCCGCCGCACGGCGTATCAGCGGCTCCTCCGCGAGCGTTCGCGGGCGCGCTCATACGTCTCGCGACGTTATTCGATTTGCACTTAGGACAATCGGGCGTGTCCGCGGCGTTTTTCACGAGTTCTTCAAATTCCGCGCCGCACTTTTCACATTTATATTCATAAATAGGCATTTCACATCCCTTTTCTTTGTTTTTACCGGGCGTTCCACGCGCCGCCGCGCCAAATCGCTCAGTCGGCGTATATTGTACATTCATACGTCAAACGCGCAAGGTCGCTTAACGCTTGCGCTCGGCAAGTCGACGCGCGCGCGTCAAAATTTGCGAACCGTTCCCAGGCAAGAAAAAGAAAACGCCGATCAAACGCGAAGTTCAATCGGCATTTTGAGAATCACGTCTCAACTACGAGCGAGACGACGCTCAACAACTCAGAATCAACGATATTGCATCGATTGACGGAAGAGCGGCGAGAACGGACCATTTTTGGAACCGTCGTTGAAATCGAGCCACCAGTAACCATCATGCCATTGCATGGTGACTTTACGCCATCCGAGCGGAACTTCCGGATAAGGATAGAACGGGCCGACATACGGGAAAGCGTTGTTTTCATAAGCCTTCGGGTAAGCGACTTGGGAATAATTCGGATAGCTTGCGTAGCTTGGCCAAGCGTAATTCGGGACATTCGGACGACCGTCGACAACAGCGGGGGTCTGAGCGCCTTGCGCGGCAAAGTAATCGCTTGGAGAACGAGTAGCGGCGGGCGCGACTGCAGGCGCGGCGGCGACTGGCGCGGCGGCGGAACCGTCAAGCGGAACGCCAAGCGGAGCGCCATTATAAGCTGGAACGCTGACAACTGGGGCTGGAGTCGCTTCGGCGCCGTAGACAACCGGTTCCTGGGCGACCGGGGTAAGCGCTTGGACGGGTCGAATTTGCGCGACGGAAGCGCCAGCGTTTGGCGTAACGTTCATCGTCTCGGAGACGGCGCGCACTTTGGGAATATGACGAACAAAGTTAGCAATTTCATCGCGGTCGGCTTCAGACGCCACGTCGCCGCGCAGGCGAACGGTGCCTTCCTGATAGGCGACTTCGATATTGTATTGCGGATACTGTTGCGTCAGCCGTTGAGCAATTCTATTAGCTTCTTCTTGATTGCCGGCCTGAACGCTCGGAACGCCAAGAGCGATAAGTAAGCCGAAACAAATCGGTACGAACAAACGTCGCATGCCTTTTCCTCCTGCCAAGATCTACTGTCGATCGATATACAAAATACGTTTTGCCAGTCGTGTCGAACCCAACGGACGACCACTATCCGCTTCCTGCGAATCCTTTCGCGTCCTGCGAATAAGAAACGGCCAACCAAACGCCGAGCGTAACCAACTCTCGACGATCGACGAATACGTTTGTTTGATCTCGGGTATTCGTGTTATTGTAAATATTCTTTCGGCAAACGCGATTCCGCGTCTTGAGCCAAAACCGCCAAAACCATTCCGTCCGAAATACGCAAAGGACACAACAGTCTTTCTGCCTAGCGAAAAACGCAAAGTCCCATGCGGCGCAACGTCGCCAGGCTTTTTTCCGCTGAAATGTTTATCGTTGATTTAGCGCTTAGAATTCAACTCTTTTTGTATTTTTTCCTTTTTTACGCCAAAAAACAAAAGAAGTCTTACCGACTAAACGGTTCGTACGTTTTACATCGAAATTTCGAGCGTACAAAAATATCTTTTATTCCTAAATTAACAGCAAATTAACAAGCGAAAATACGCAAGGTCAAATTATCGCGTCAATAGGATCGAGCGTAAAAAAAGACCGTCCTTACGAAAGGGCGGTCAATTTTTCAGGAAAACGCGCAAAACTCTTTACTGTCCTGCGTCACTTGCAACGACCGCGGTTGATACGTCGACTAATGTTGTATTTTACGACGTAGGAGATCGCGTCGTTCCAACTTGGCAACACGCGCTCAGGGGCGGCGGGTCTTCGTTCGTCGCTCTGTTCGGAATCCGCGTCGATATTGACTTGTTCGCGTCGAACGCGTTGTCGAGGCGAAAAATCGTCGACTTCGTCCTGAACAGGTTGACGACGGCGCGGTTCGCGAGGTTGGAATTCGTCGGCTTCGTCTTGAACAGGTTGGCGACGACGCGGTTCGCGGCAAATTTCACGTTCTTGGACGTTCTCTTCAAAAACGCGGCGTTGGCGCGGTTCGCGGCGCGGACGTTCGCGTCCTTCGTCAAAGCGTTCGTCTTTTTCCTCAACGGACGCTTCGCTATTTTCAGCGCAAGCAACCGATTCGACGCGCTCGCAACGTTCGCAACGACATTTGTTTTCGTCGTCGCGCTTCGATTTTTTCTCACTAAACGTTTCACACTTCGCGTCAGCTTTTGCCTCGCGTTTTTCCGAACCTTTTTCCTGACGCGGTTTCTTTTCTTTTCGAGCCGTGAACCCGGAGAAACCGAGGTCTTCTTCATCGTCGGGAGAAGCGAAGAATTGGCTCAAATTATCGTTGTCGCTGAAATCGATCGCTTCAAGTTTCGCGGCAAAGTCAAAGAAATCGTTTCCTTTTTCTTCCTCAACCGCAGTCTCGACGACTTCCGATTCTTCCGCGGCGGGAGTTTCTTCAACCGTTTCAACAGCTTCGACCGATTCTTCTGGGGCCGTTTCTTCGACAACCCGCGGTTCGGGAGTCGGCGTTTCGGCTTCGCGTTTGACGGCGCAACTTCCCCAATCAAGTTCGATAGAATCGTCGACGTCCCAGAAACTGACGTCGACGCCTTCAACCGTTTTCGGTTCTTCGATCGACGCAACGGGGGCGTTTTCAACGACATTTTCCGCGACGGGGGTCTCGGACTTTTCAGCGTCGTTCTCAGATTGACAGTCCGCGTCGGAACTCATTTTTTCAAACGCGTCGGCAATACGAGCGATTTCCGCGGAGATAGCGTCGTTTTTAACGTCATTCGAAAGGTCGAAGAACGGCGAATCGTTCTCGGCGTCGTCGGAAGATTCGGACGCGTTCTCGGCGTTCTCTTTCTTTTCGTTTTTAGAATCGCCAAACCCGTCCCACACGATTTCGTCGTCGCGAGAGGTGAAATTGCCAAAGAAGTCTTCCGCCATTTTTTCAAACTCGGAGTCGCTTGGCGCGGCGGCGATCAGGGGGTCTTGCCGGTCGGCTTGCGATTCTTCGTTAGCGGCTTTTTCCTGTTCCGCTACGCCTGTTTCCTCGTTCTTCGCGTCGCGCGCTTCTTCCGCTTGTTCAGATTGCGGCGCGGCGGCCTCTTTTACTTTCAAGACTTGCGCAAAGACGTCGGCGATCGCCGCTTCTTTCTGTTGTTCTTCCGGAGCGCTTGGCTTTGTTCGGCGACGGCGCTTCGGTTTAGCCGATTTATCTTCATCGTCGGCGTTTTCCAGTTTAGCGGCTCGCGCTTTTTTT
>CAYUUL010000026.1:0-33871 GCA_964447865.1 uncultured Planctomycetaceae bacterium
GGCGCGGATCGAACGCGCTACCGATTTGAATATCGCCTCGGAAATATGGTGACCGTTTCCCCCGTACGGGACGTTGATATGGAGATTGCACGCGGCTGAATTCGCAAAACCTTGCCAAAACTCATTGACAAGCTCCAAGTCGAAATTCCCCACACGTTCGACCGGAAACTTCGCGTTAAAGACAAGGAAGGGACGACCGGAAAAGTCGACCGCCGTTTCCGCGAGCGACTCGTCCATCGGAAGAATAAAGAAACCGTAACGTCGAATTCCCTTTTTGTCACCGAGCGCGTCGGCAAACGCTTTTCCGAGCGCGATTCCAACGTCTTCAACCGTGTGGTGTCCGTCCACGTCCAGATCGCCGTGAACGGTCAACTTGAAATCAATCTTGGAATGAGCGGCAAACAAGGTCAACATATGGTCGAAAAAGCCGAGTCCGGTATGAATCTCAGACTTTCCCGATCCGTCGAGATCGATCTCTAAGCGAATTTGCGTCTCTTTGGTGTCTCTTACAATTTGCGACGTTCTCATATTGCGTTTCCTTTACGCGCAAGGTGTTGTCGAAACTAACGGAACTCGTTCGCGCTACTCAACGTTCGCCGTTTAAGAACCGTTCGACGAGCGCGACGCAAGCGTCGGTATCCTCGTCGGTCCCCACGCTGATTCTCAGACCTTCCCCCCAGGCGGGGTACTTCATATACCGAACGAGGAACCCGTTCTTTTTCAGGAAATTGTAAAGTTCTTCATGCGAGAGATCGGAACTCGGCCAAGTATTCCAAGTGAAGTTAGCGCGCGAATCCGGAACGACGAACCCGAGTTTACGCATACTTTCCTCAAGCCGTTCGCGCGTGGCGACAATCTTTTTGATAGTATTCCGCAACCACTCCTGGTCTTGAATAGCGGCGGTCGCGGCCGCGATAGAAAGGGAGTCGCAGTTGTACGAATCTTTGATTTTAAGAGTCTGCTCGATCACTTCGGGACGCGCGATCATAAACCCGAATCGGAGCCCCGCCAACGCGTAGGCCTTGCTCATCGTCTTAGTGATAATGACGCGAGGATTGCGTTTGACAATCTCAACGCAACTGACGCCGGCAAAATCCGCGTACGCTTCGTCAATCACGAGCGGACAAGGGAGTCTATTCGCAATCTTCTCGATTTCCTCCACGCTAAGCAACGTACCGGAAGGCGAATTCGGGTTAGGAAGGTAAACCAGCCTCAAGGAATCGGGCTTAACTTCCCCTTCAATCGGATTGACGCGGAAAGGCGCTTTCGGATCGGACTCGGGCAGTTGCGAGAAATAGTCCGGCAACGTCCAGTCGTCTTTGAAATAAACCTCTTCGCTTCGCGCCCCTTGAATATCGGCAAGCGATTTGTAAAGGATATAACTCGGATACGGAAGACGCAATATTTGATTTTCGCCGACAAACGTCCGCGTCAAGATCGTCAGAATGTCGTCGCTTCCGTTTCCGCACATAATCCAATCAGGTTCAACGTTATAAACTGCGGCAGCAGCTTCGCGGAACTGTTGCGCGACGGCGTTAGGATAACGAGAAAGTCCTTTATCAGCGACCGCTCGAATAGCGTCGTACGCGCTTTCCGAGGCGCGATAAGGGTTCTCATTCGTATTCAGCTTAACGGCTTCGCCTTCTTTTGGCTGTTCGCCGGGGACGTAGCCCGCCATCGCTTCTACGTTTGGTCTGATATAACTCATCAGTCTTGCCTTTACTTGGATCCGTCGTAACTTCACAACGAAGTCGAAATCAAGGGTCGAACGCGAACGGATCGGAGAACGCGCGCGACCAAGTCGTCGACGACGACTCAAACAGCAGCCGTATATTATAGCGAGGGCGTTTTCTTATACAAGACGGGCGCTCGACCGACGTCACGCGGCGAGCGCAAAGGCTAGCAAGACGCCTAAAATCACGATATTTCTTGAACTTAACGCAAGCACTTTGACGAGACCGGACCCGGAACGAATCCGCGCGAGCGTTCGCCACGCTTGCCAATGAAACGCGAGATAGGCGACAAGAGTCGCAATAGAGAACGCAGAAACGAGTTCTCCCCGACGGCTCAGCACAAAGACGATTAGAGCCAAGACGATCAAGCCGTTCACAAGGTAGAAATAACGTCCGAAACGTTCGCCCAAAAGGGCGATAAGAGTATACTTTCGACTGGCGCGATCTTCGTCGCGATCGCGGTAATTGTTCGCAACGAGAATATTATCAGTCGCGAATCCGACCGCTATACCGAGAAGCGCGGCGTCAAGCGAGATTTTTTGAGTCTGGATAAAATAAGTAAACCCAACGGCGACAAACCCGAAAAAGCCGATCACAAGCGCGTCGCCTAATCCGATATAGGCGAGCGGAAGAGGCCCCGCGCTGTAGAGAAGACAAAATACGCAGGATATAACGCCAACCGCAACCAAAGTCCAACCGCCGTAAGGAATAGTCGCCAACCCAAAACAACAGGCGAGCGCGAGAACCAAAAAAGTGGCGACAAGCATCGCCTTCGGGGCAATCCACCCGGAAGCGACCGCGCGCGCGGGTCCTTTTCGTTCTTCGCCGTCCGCGCCGCGTTTAAAGTCGGCGTAATCGTTGATAAAATTAGCGGCGACTTGCGCGAGTAACGCGAACGCGAGACAACAACAGGCCGGAACCCACAAGAAGGCGCCAGACTCATTCGACGCGACGCCTTTCGCTAAGTCGTCCCAAGCGAGCGCGAGACCAACGATAACCGGCACAGACGCGGCGGTCAAAGTTTTCGGTCGCATAGCCAGGAACCAGGCTCCCAATTTACCCGGACGCTTTGGCGCGTCAACGTTATTCGGTCGCGTCTCGTTAGTCATATCGCGCGTTCACACTCTCTTTCCAGTAAAATCAAGACAACGTAGGAAGTTCGTAACCTTTTCTCTGTTCCCGCGAGAAGAACGACGCGGCAAGTTCGTCGCCGACAATCTTTTCGTTTGCGGAATCCCAATGAATCTCTCGTTTGAGTCGGCACGCGATATTCGCCAGGTGGCAGACGTGCATGCCGAGGACGTTTTCCTCAACGTTGGAAACCGGCTTGCCTCCCTCGCGAACGCACCTCGCAAAATTACCCTTGTGCCACTCGATCGGCTTACCGTTGTAGAGAGCAAGGTAATCGTCTTCAGTAAGTTCCGAAAGGACGCCTTCTTCAATCGGCTTGCCCGCTATTCGTTCGCGATTGACGTGAATCTTGCCCTTTGTTCCTTCGAATAAAATCCCGTTTCCGTCTTTCGCGTCGCTAACGACGTCGAACGCGGAACCGTCGTCAAACTTACAACGGACATTGAAGGTAATCGGGGTATTGTAAACGTTGTCTTTCGTCGCGTATCCGTCCTTATACGGCACGATAAACATCGCGTCGCTACCGTCGATAGAGACGGGACCGGATCCGACCGTTTGACGATTGAGCGCCCAAAGCGCGCAGTCAATGTGGTGAGCGCCCCAATCGGTAATTTTACCGCCGGAATACTCAAACCACCAACGGAAGAGCAAATGTCCGCGCCCTTGTCCGAAATTATCGGCGGAGAAAAATTCAGTACGGTTTTCCCAGCAATAGTCGTGCAACGGCGCTTGACCTTGCCAACGTTCCCAATCGAGAGTCGCGGGCGGATCGCATTTAGGAATCTCGCCGGAATACCGCCCCTGGTCGATAATACAGGTCGTGCGAACAATATCTCCGAGCAGTCCTTTTCGCACAAGCGCGGCGGCGGCCATAAACTGTTTACGCATTGAACGTTGTTGCGTTCCAACCTGGAAGACTTTTCCGTATTTCTTTTGCGCGGCGCGAATCAGAACATTTTCTTCCAGCGTAAGAGTCAGCGGTTTTTCACAAAAAACGTGTTTACCGGCCTGCATTGCCTCAATTGCAATTTTAGTATGCCAGTGATCCGGGGTTCCAATTGCTACGACGTCAATATCGTCGCGATCGAGCACGCGTCGATAATCGTCGTACGTATCGGGCGGCGTTACCTTATCTCCGTCTTTTTTACCAATTTTCGGATTGGCCAACACGCGCGCTAAGCCGTATTTTTCATCGAGGTCACAAATAGCGACAACGTCGCCGATCGCGTTAAACTCGGAAATATTCGCGTAACCGCGCGAACCGACTCCAATACCGGCGATTCGCAGACGATCGCTTGGCGCTTGGGCCGCTACGCTTTTCGGCGCGCTCAGAGCAAAATAGGGAACGGCTGTTGCCGCGCCGACGGCTACGGCTCCCTGAAGGAACTTACGCCGAGACGTTGAGAGCGGCAATTTGAGGTTTTCCGGGGTAGAAGCGACGGGGGCGGCAACCGTTCGTTTAGTACTCATAGCAAACTCCTTGAATCCCTATTCGCGCGGGTTGAAGACAATATAAGAAACAGCCGATTCGGCAGCAAAAAAGGACGTCTTACCGCTAATCCCCCGCGCGAAAGTCAACGCGTAAAAACGTCCTTGATACGCAAGTGGGTTTTACGCGTTCTTTTTAGGACCGGAGGAGTCTTCCATGGCGTCAATATACCTCCGAAGCCGTTCTAACTCATTAGTAACGGCGCGCAATTTCAACATATTTTCAACACGTTTGAGAAGTTCTAATTTGTGAATTGGTTTACTGAGATAATCGTCGCAACCAACGTTGACGGCGCGTTCGATATCACCAAGCTCAGAGAGCGCGGTCACCATGAGGATCATAATTCCCGCGGTTTCCGGATTGCTCTTAAGTTTCTGACAAACTTCGAACCCGCTCAATTTCGGCATCATAACGTCGAGTAGAATCAAGTCGGGCTGGAATGATTTCGTCTTAACGATCGTATCCATACCGTCGTTCGCGAATTCTAATTCGTAGTCTTCTCCGCCGAGAAAAGCTTCGAGCAATTCCTGATTGATCGGTTCGTCGTCGGCTATCAAAATTCGATTTTTTCGGGTAGACGTCATAGTATAGTGTCCTCGTTCCGATAAAGGCGGAGCGTCGTCTCCACAATTCAATTATTCAGCAACGGAGTCGGACGCGCCGTTTTCCCCGTCGTCGGAGTTCTCTTTGGCGGAAGCTTCCGCCTTGTCCCGTTCCTCGAGTTCCTTTTTTCGGAGCTCGTTCATTTTCTTAAGTTGAGAGGCAAATCTCGCTTCTTGCGCCTTCATTAAGGCTTCTTCCGCAAGTTCATGATTGCCGCACTTGATCGCAAGCGAACTGAACGCCGTAAAGTAGAAAGGATCGTCTTGTTCCAATTCGCACGCCTTTTGCATCGCCTCAAGCGTCGTCTCGTCGTCGCCCTTCTCTTGTGAAAAAACGGCAAGAGCCAGGTATCCAAGCGCGTAATCGGGATAGACCTCGAGCATTTTTTTCAATTCGGCAATCGCTTGCGGAAGTTCCCCGTTCTGTTGCAGGTCGACGCATTCGTCGTACCACGCTTCCTTCGATTTGATCTGTTCGCTCATTTGTGCTGCGTCAAAACTTTCTTAAAACATTTTTCGCTAAAGCTACCAAAAGACGGACGCCAAGCGCGTTAAATCGACCTAGCGCCGTTTATCATTGCTCACAGAGCGCGGCTAAAGCGTCTCGCGCGTTGTCCAAAAACATGCTTTCTCTCCGGCTGTTCCACGCCCTCGACAGGCTTAGAAACAGCTTCAAAATCCGGCAGTTCAAAACGTTGCAAAAGGCGTCCGATACGAATTTCGATTCGAGTTAGTTCGGAACCTTCTTCGGCGGTCACCAGCGTATAGGCGACGCCTTCGCGTCCCATACGTCCGGCGCGACCAACGCGATGCACGTAGTCGTCGCAATACTGCGGGATATCGTAGTTAATGATGTGCGAAACAGTCGACACGTCGATACCGCGCCCAACAATATCGGTCGCGACGAGAATCTTCGTTTTTTCGGCGCGAAAATCACGCATAATAGAATCGCGTTGCGACTGCGAAAGGTCGCCGTGAATCGCTTGAACGTGGGCAAACTTATCGGAAAGCCGTCGACCAACCATATCGACATGACGCTTTGTTCGACAAAATACGATCGCCTGATGCGGCTTCTGCGTTTCGAGCAGTTTCGTAAGCGCGTCAAATTTCCGATCCTGATCGACTGTCATGTAGAACTGTTCAATCGTCTCGGCGGTTATCTCGTTCGGACTGAAATCGAAGTTTTCAGGTTCGCGCATATAAGTCTGCGCCAACTTAACGACAGGGGGCGCGAGCGTGGCGCTAAACAGGAGCGTCTGTCGAGATCTCGGCGTTTTGCGAAGAATCTTTTCGACGTCGGGCCTAAAACCAATGTCCAACATGCGATCCGCTTCGTCGAGCACAACCCAATGCGTATATCCAAGATCCAAGACGCCGCGATTGTTCAAGTCGATAATACGACCCGGCGTGCCGACAAGAATATCGACGCCTCTCCTTATTTTCTCCACTTGCGACGCTATCGGTTTACCGCCGTAACAGGCAATGACGTTGAGATCGCAAAACTTCGCGATTTTTTGCGACTCGTCTCGAACTTGGACGGCAAGCTCGCGCGTCGGCACGACAATCAGGGCAAGAGGCCCGGAAGCAGGCTCGCACTTACAGACGCCTTCGACAATTGGAATCATGTACGCGGCGGTCTTGCCCGAACCTGTCTTCGCTTGCCCCATAACGTCGACCCCGCTCTGAATACTCGGAATCGTTCCAGACTGAATCGGAGTCGGCTCCGAATACCCCATGAGCGAAAGAGCCTTCAAAATCGCTTTCGGCAAACTGAGTTCGCCAAAACGAGTAAGAGTTTTTGACTCGTTTTTTTTACTCTCGGAGCTTTTTTTAGCAATTCGTTTAGACCCTTTTTTCGGGTCGTCTTCCCTTTTACTTGTCGTCTCAAGCGTAGACTCAGGCTCAGGCTCGCGCTCAACGTCAAGCGGTTGCGCGCCGTCTAGTTCTGCCGACGGCGCTTGGAATACCGATTGAGTTTCCTGGTCTTCCCGAAATCGCGCCGATTTTTTTTTTGACTCGACGTCAACCCAATCGTCGAAGTCGTCCGCGTCGTCTCGCAAGGTTGTTTCAGAGGCGTCCGCGCCTCGAACCTTCGGTGTTAAAAGCGGTTCCTCGTCATCCGGAATATTTTCCCAGAAAGCGAACATCTCCTCGTCGTCGAAGGCGGGACTCGGTTTTTCTTCGGACGTTTCACTTTCCCGACACGCCTTTGCGGCGGGACGCTCTTTACGCTCGGGACGTCCTTTTTTCTCCTCTAGAACCGCTTCTTCCTTTGGTTCCTCTTCCGAACGAACGTCAAAAACATTTTCCGCTTTTACGGCACGTTTCGAACCGGAACCGGATTTCTTTCCAGAACTCGACGCGGACGGAGCTTGCGTAGAGGTCGCGACGCTTTGCGCGGCGGTACGTTCGGCAAAGACTAAATTCGCTTTAACAAGCGCTTCCACTAAGTCGGCGAGCACATCCAACTGTCCGCGTCCCTCATCGGATCCGAGATTATCGGAAGGCAAACCAACCGCGTCGAGAACCTTTTTAGCGCTTTGCGTAAGAGAGCGCAACTTTTTAGCGGGAAGTTGATCAACGCACTGCGCGCGTTTTGTTTCCTCAACTTTCTCTTGCGTTTCTTTCGCGGGGCCGATACGTCCGGTCGAAATCGCTTCTTGAATTTTCGAAAGGAACGAACGTTTACGCGGTTTAACCTGTTCGACGCTAACCTCGACCTGCACCTCCGGAGTCGGCTCAGATTCTTTTTTAGCGTCGCGCTTAGCGGTTCGCGGAGCGCGTTCTTTTCGTTCGCCGTCTTGTTCTTCCTGCGAACGAGCGGCGGTCTGACGTTTGACGACGCGGCGTTCCTTCTTTTCGTGATTCTCTTGCTGGCGTCCGACAAGCTCCTCGGCAAGAACTTCAATATCGTGAGAGACTTTCATTCCGCCGTAACTTGGAATAGCGTACGGTTCTTCCTCGCCGTCTTCCACCTCCGCGCGGAATTGCGCAAAATCTTCAGCGTGGGGTTGAACAACCGCCTTCTTCACGGGCGTAAACAACTCGTCGTGCGGAACGACGTACATGGTTCCAACGTCCTTATCGCGACGACGAACCGTCCGCGTTTTACGTTTAGCTACCGGTTCGATTAAATCTTCTTGTTGAGCGTCGTCGACGGAATCCCATTGGAAACGAGAAAAAGGGGCTTTTCCGTCTCGTTTTTTTCGCGGTTCGCGATTTTTACCGTCTTGTTTATCGAAATCTTTTGTCAATTCGATATTCCTTTGATCGCATATTCTCAGCGCGCGCAAGGGCGTTCGATTTTATGCGAGAACGATCTACTCGCGAATGAACGCGCAGTGCGCGACCTCGGCGCAACACTTAAACCCAGAGCCGAGGACTTTCAGTCTTCTTTTAAAAAACATGCGCTCGACGCCAATGTCGGCGCGGAAGACCGCGAGGAACACTCCTCGATAAAAACGGCGCGTAGATTATCGGCGTCACGCGCCAAACGCGGAAGGTCAGCAGACGAGAATCTTTTGAAACTCGGCGACGCGTTTATCAACGTCGGCGCGAGTAACAAACTGAAATCGTTCAAGCGCAAATCCTTCAATATTTAAACTTGCGACAACAGTCGCGTATAAGAGAGCTTTCTTTACGCTTTCCGGCGAAAGATTGTCGGATTCCGCGAGACTACCCATCATAGCGCCCGCGAACGAGTCGCCCGCTCCAGTCGGATCGACAACGCGGGAAGTCGGAAAAGCGGGGACTAAATAGAGTTCAGACTCGGAAACGAACATGGCGCCGTATTCGCCGCGCTTAATTACAACGAAATCAGGTCCCAGTTCCAGAATAGCTCTCGCGGCGTTCAGCGCGTCGCGTTTGCCGGTGAGGAGCGTAGCTTCGCTATCGTTCACAATAAGACCGTCGACGCGCTTAAGTAACGCAAGCAATTCGGGACGCTGTCCCTCGATATAGTAGTTCATCGTGTCGGCGACGACTAACTTCGGCTTTTCCATAGCGTCAAGCAACGCGGCGTGAGAGACTGGCGAAGAATTGCCTAAAAAAACGTACGGAGTCTTCTTATAGGACTCGGGGACGACCGGAATATAGGTCGAACTCAAAACGTTACCTTCGAAGCAAAGCGTCTCGCGTTGGTTCATATCGTCAAAATAGCGACCGGACCAAAACGAAGTTTTCTCGTGTTCGCGCATTTCCAGACCTTCAAGATCAATCCCGCGCGAACGAAGCATACCGGAATATTCAGGTTTCCAGTCTCCGCCAACAACGCTCAACAACCGAGATTCTGTAAAGAAACTAGCGGCAAAAGAAGCATAGACCGCCGAACCGCCAAGAACTCTGTCGCGAAAACCAAACGGAGTGTCAAGAGTATCGTAAGCTGCTGAACCAATCGTCAACAAGGCCATTTAAAACGCTCCCAAAAGCAAAATCAGTTTACGCAACGCGAACAAGAAGTTCGCAACGGAACACGTCCCAATCTAACGCCGCGCACTAGCGTCGTTCCTGAGCGAGCGCGGCGCCAATAAGGGAAAACTTTTTCAATTATAACGAACTATCACACGACCGCAACAAAAATTTTTTGGAAAAAAAGATAAAATGACTTATAGTCACCCTCACAATCCGCGCATAAAAAAAGCGCGGAAGCCAACCCGACTCCGCGCTTGCGTTCGCGTTTACCAGCGAGGTTTGGGATTTAAGATTTGTTCTATCCTCCCAACAAGTTCTTTTAAACCGACGCCCGTCACGGCAGAAATCAAAAAGGCGTCGATATTAAGCTCGTCGGCAAAGCGTTTACGAACGGCTTCGGCTTCCGGCAAATCGTTTTTAGTAACGGCGACAATCTCGGTACGTTTCGTCAATTCATCGTCAAACTCTTCTAATTCGCGTCGAATCGTCAGATAATTCTGAATCGGGTCAGTTCCGTCAAGCGGAGCGGGCTCAATCAGGTGCAAAAGAACGCCGGCGCGTTGCACATGACGAAGAAAATCGTGTCCGAGCCCGACGCCCTGACTCGCACCCTCGATCAAACCAGGGATATCGGCGATAACGAATCCTCGGTCGCGTCCGATTTGCGCCAGACCAAGATGCGGGGTCATTGTTGTAAAGGGGTAATTTGCGATTTTCGGTTTTGCTTTCGTGAGTCGGCTAAGCAAAGTACTCTTTCCGGCGTTAGGCTTTCCAACAAGTCCAACGTCGGCGATCATACGAAGTTCAAGTCTAATTTCTCGTTCTTGTCCCTTTTCACCGGGCGTCGCCACAAGAGGCGCGCGCATCGTCGCCGATTTAAACCGAATGTTTCCCTTTCCGCCAAATCCGCCGCGAGCTACAATAAATTCCTCTCCGTCCTCTTTTAAATCTTTGAGAAGCAGATCGTGCTTATCGTCAAAAACCATCGTGCCGACCGGCGTTTCAATGATCAGATCTTTTCCGCTAAAACCGTGGCGTTGAGAAGATCCGCCTTGCTGACCGTTTTCAGCTTTCCAGGTATGTTGATTCGCCAAATGCAACAGACTCGCAACATTTCGATTAGCGCGTAGAACAACGTCGCCGCCGCGTCCGCCGTCGCCGCCGTCAGGACCGCCGCGCGGAACGTATTTTTCACGACGAAAACTCGCGCAACCGTCGCCGCCTTTGCCGCCGACCACCTCAATCGCAACTTCGTCAACAAACATGAGTCGCTCTTTCTAAATTGCCGACGCGAGAAGGAACTCGGCGTCGTTGTTAAGCGTTAGGTAAACCAACGCGTTTAATAGTGAAAGACGTTAAAAAAAGGGGACGACCTTGAGCCGTCCCCCTCGTTTTCCCAGAACTCTTGGCTACGAAAATTATCACGCTTCCGCACTTGCCAAGACATTGATACGACGACCGCCGCGATCGAAAGAAACCACTCCGTCGATCAGGGAGTAAATCGTGTAATCGTTCCCCATTCCAACGCCCTTGCCAGGGTGGAAATGCGTACCGCATTGACGAACGATGATACTGCCGGGTTGAACCGTTTGACCGCCGTAAGCCTTAACGCCCCGGCGCTGTCCGTTCGAGTCGCGACCGTTGCGGCTTGAACCTTGTCCTTTCTTATGAGCCATTGTACTACCTTTAGTATTACAAAAACCAACTGATAATTATATCTCAATCGGGACCGCCGCGTCGTAAACTTCGCCGCTCACTCGGAACGCCGTCACTTTGAAACGCAACGACGGTCGATCTTAATTCCCATTTGAGTTTGCGTCTTTAACGCGAGGCCCGAAACATTCGATCCTACGCGTAACCTTTTCTTGGAACGTCGATTAAAAACAAACTGTTTGAGCCGTTAAGAATCGACGAACAAATCGAAAGCATTCAACGCAAAAAAACATTTATTTATTTTACAGGTAAATCCACTGGAAGTCAAGTTCCCCCGGCAAATTATTATAAATTTCTTTGCCGCCGCGATGCGCTTCGTCACCAGGACTGAAAAAGTTTATCTTAAGAACCTTTCTCAAGACGTTTCGTCCCGCGCCAACTTGAGTTTCATCCGACTCGTCGTCGATTTCCCAACGCAACGCATTGGTTAAACCGCTGATGTAGACGGAAAATTTGTCAATACGAGGATCCACGTCTACCCAAGTCGCGACGCCCCAGACAGTCTGACCAGGCATAATCGAAATACTGGCCATACGAATAGAGTCGATAAGCTCGACGCCAGGACGCGATTCTTTTTTAGCAATCTGCACCATGGCAAGCGGCTGATAAGAATCGTAGTAAACGCCCTCTTCAGAACCGCGAGATTGTCCGTGAAAGAGCCCGTCGGGAGTCTTTTCGTAGACGAGACGTTCTTGAATCGAAGAAGAGGCGTAAACAAAACGCGGCACGCATTTAATCGCGCCTTTTTCATCGCCCTCTTTATACTCAATCTCAATCGGCTTATAGACGCCGCGAAGATTATTCGACGGGAACTGGAGGACTTCTTCCTCTTTTTGCGCGTTCTCAACCGGTTTCAAAACCTTTAGAGAAACGTCGGCGGTTACGTCGGAGTCAAGCTCAGAAGAAAGACGCTTACCAGTGTTCGTTACCGAATAAACCAGATACCAAACTTTTTTCGTTTCAAACTTTCCGTCTTTTGTCGGATAGTCGACGTCAATTGTTCGAATATTTTTATAACTAAACTGGAGCTGCCAAATCTCTTTTTGAAACAAGAGGTCGCTAGCCCAAGAGTATTCGAATTGATCGTCGCCTTTCGCGCCTTCGCCCTTTGCGAGAATCTCGGGTACGTCGCTCCATTGGAACGTCTCTTCGTAACCGATAAAAGTCGGAACGGTACGCATACGCGCGGCTCCGGATCCTTGCGCGTAAAGATCAGCGGAATTTGCGACAAAGAACATGGAAACGCAACACAAAACCGCCGACGAGAATACGCGACGAGCGTGTAAAAGCTCTAACGCCGTTTTATTAATAGACTTGAATGACATATTTACGCTCAACACAGTACCGATCTAACTCGAATTATTTCGGGCGCGCCCCTAAGACCGGCGCGACGACAGACAACGACGACGCCCACGACCTCTATTGTCTAGTATAAACCCTGCGTGGGCTTTTCGTCAACTAATTATTAGAAAGGGGCGTTGTTTTTTTTCGTTTTTCTCGATTCCAATCGTTAGAAACCGAACAATCGGCGACCTAAACCAACGTCGTCGCTCTACGAAGACGCTTATATTCAAATGAAACGGACAAAGCGATAATATCATAGAAAAAAGACGGTGACGCCCCCCCCGCCAGGTAGAAAAACGTCTTCCCCCGCCCAATATTTCTTTACGATTGCGGATCGACTCGCCCACTCTCTAACACGCTCGCGTAAGATTCCACGCCCTTGCCCGTGAATGACCTCCAAAGTTTTGCCCCGATATATCCCCGTTTCCACAACGCTCCGGAGATATTCCATTGCCGCGTCCGGATGGCGACCATGAAGGTCGATCGAAACGTCTGGCTCGAACCTTGCGCTCATTACTGAAAAACTCCTTACTTCAAGGCGATACGGCAAAAGTCAAAAAAATACCGCCAAATTTAGAAAGACGAGTTTTGAACAACCGATTAAAAGGCTGTCAACTAAAAATGTTACGCGTTCCACGCTTAAAAATACCGCAACTCAAACAAGCGCGACGCGTCAACGAAGCGAAAGGCTTGGATCAAGCTGAAAAGCCTCGCGCTCGGAAATACGAACCAAAGGAATTTTACTAAAACGAAACCCGCAAAGTTGAACGTTCATCATACGAAAATCGTTCATTGAGTATCTCAAAAAATCAAACAACCTTGGATCCGGTTCAAGTCCTAACCATTCTTTACGAAAACCTGCGGCTTTCGCTTCATATGCTTTCATATTACCATGTTGCCAATTCCTGCCAGGAAACCTTCGCGCCGCCCCATTAAAATTTGGATCAATGTGATAAAGCTCATGCATAACGGTATCAAGCTTTTCAATAACGCTAAGATTGACAAAACGAGGCGCCATCACATTAAATACATAAAGCGCGGGTCGACCGTCGTTCAAAACAACGGGAGGCGCGCGAAAGTACAAACGTTGCGTCGCAAAAATCCTAACGCCATTTTCTAAAACAGGAACGCGTCGCATCCTAACGACTACGGGCGAACCGTTTTCAAATCTAAGCGGAGTGACCGACGCCCAGTTGCCGTAACGACTTGAAGTGTTACGAGCCAAACTAAGCGAAAACCCAATTTGAGAAACGTCTACATTACGAAACTCTCGAATTTTTGAACAAATGTCAAAACAGAGCGTTCGCAACGCGTCCGTGTAGTTAAATTTTGAACCTGACATAACGACATTATACAGCCGCGGCAAAATTTAAAAACGAGGGCAAAGCGTCAGAAAGACAGAAAAAAAGGACTCGAAAATAAAAAAAGACGACGTAAAACGTCGTCTCAAACTAAAACGCGCGAATCAACAGCTAATCGAATACGCGCGAATCATAAAACTCATTCTTCAACAGTCGGAATGACGGAAGTAGCTTTGGTGTTGCGATATTCGTTTTCACCAACGAATTCGATAATAGCGCGAGCGCCAGCGTCGCCAAGACGAGGCTTAGCAAGCTTGAGAATTCGCGTATAACCGCCTTGACGATCAACGTAACGTGGAGCGATTTTATCGAAAAGCAGGGAAACGCATTCGCGAGAACCGAGTTTGCTGTAAACTGCGCGACGAGCGGCAACAGCTGGAGCGCTGGCTTTAACCCAATTCTTCCAACCTTCGCCTTCACGCCAAGCTTTCCATTCAGCAGTACCGCGATCAGCCTTACAAGCCAGAGCAGCCGCTTCGTCAATAGACTTCTGAGCGCGAATAGCTTTCGTGACAAGCTTTTCGATATAAGGACGAAGTTCCTTAGCCTTAGGAACAGTCGTGATAATACGACCAGCAGTCTTAGGCGCCTGTTTCTCATCAAGGAAATCTTGCGGGTCACGTTCAGTCAAAATCAAAGCGATAGCCAAGCTTTTGAGCAAAGCGCGTTGGTTCTTCGGGTTACGCCCAAATTTTCTACCAATTCTTCTATGTCTCATTGTACTACTACTATTTTATCTTTTAATTTGTTCGAATTTCAATATCCGCGAAAGATCTGCCTTACGACTGAAGACGCATCCCGAGGTGAATCTGTCCGCCAAGTTCAGCCAACTTCTCTTTGACTTCACTGAGAGAGTTTTCGCCAAAGTTGTGCAAAGCAAGCAAATCGTCTTCGGTCAAAGAAACAAGCTCTCGAACCGTACGAACATTAGCTTTTTCCAAGCAATTGCTCGCGCGCACAGAAAGTTTAAGGTCGGAAAGGGACTTGTTAAGCTTTTCTTCAAGCATAGGATCAAGTCCGGAGCCGCCGTCAATCTTAGCGCGTGTGAAGACTGAACCGCCAGTACAATCATACTGGATAAACGGATTCAAGTGATTGCGCAAGATCTTAGAAGCTTCAACAAGAGCCATTTCCGGATCAACAGAACCGTCAGTGGTGATCTGGAGAATCAATTTGTCATAATTCGTCTTTTGACCAACACGAGTTTCCTCAACGTTGTACTGCACCTTAATTACAGGGCTGAACGTAGCGTCAAGAGGAATAAGCCCCACGTCTTCATTACGATCGCGATAAGAGGCTTGTTCAGTCGCCGGGACGTAACCGCGACCATTCTCGACAACCATTTCAAGACTGAAAGGCACATCGTCGGTAAGAGTAGCAATCACCAGCTCTGGATTAATGATATCGATCTGGCTATCGCCGACGATATCCTTCGCCAAAACCTGCCCCTTCTTATTCACATCAACATGAATAACGTGAGGCTTGTCGTCGTGGGAACGAACAATAAGAGATTTAACGTTCAAGACAATTTCAGTAACGTCTTCCATCACGCCCTGAAGAGTCGTGAATTCAAGATTGGCGCCGCGAAGTTTCATCTTCGTGACGGCGCTTCCTTCCAAGCTCGATAAAAGAACTCGTCGAAGACTGTTTCCAACGGTAGTTCCGAACCCTCTCTCAAAAGGTTCGACAGTGAATCTACCGTAAGTCGCCGTACATTCTTCGCACACGACCTTACTCGGGAGTTCCAATCCTCTCCATCTAATTCTCATGTTACAGTTCGCTCCGTAATAAAGATTGCGTTCCTTAACAAAAACTCATGAAAAGGCTTCGCCTTAAAAACACGCGCTCTAATAACGCGCAAAAGAGACGACGCCCAACAGTCATAAGGCCAACGGCGCCAAAGACGCCGCCTATTACCAGCGACCTTACTTCGAGCAAAGCTCGACGATGAGTTGCGGATTGACCGGCAACGAGACGTCGTCGAAAAGGGGGTAGCGCATAACGACGCCGCTCGGAACTTCGCCTTCATTACGAGCCAGGAAATCAGGAACTTCACGTCCCTTAGCGATTTCAAGAGCAGCCGCGGCAAGTTCTTTAGCGCCGGGACGCTTCGCCTTAGCGCCGTCGCGTTTATAAACTTTGAGCGAAACAACGTCGCCGGGACGAACGAGATAACTCGCGACGTCAAGACGACGGCCATTTACGCAAATATGACCGTGCGAAATCATCTGACGAGCTTGAGCGCGGGAAACCGCGAAACCCAAACGATAGACGACATTGTCAAGACGACGTTCAAGGAGAGAAAGAAGAACCTGACCGGTATTTCCCTTGGAACGTTCGGCAAGTTCATAATACTTACGGAATTGAGCTTCAAGAACGCCGTAATACGTCTTTACCTTCTGCTTTTCGCGAAGTTGTTCGCCATATTCGGTCATCTTTCCGCGCTTGAAACCATGCATACCAGGAGGCAACGGTTTTTTATTTGATCCAACTTTTTCAAAGGGGCAAGCCTTAGAGTCGCAACGCGCGCCCTTCAAAAAGAGCTTCATGCCTTCACGACGGCATCTTTTGCAGACGGGGCCTAAAGTACGAGCCATTTTTTGCTCCAATATATTATATGTTCGATATTTATTTCTACGTTAATAAACGCTAATTCGCTATTTAGCGCTACGCGCGAAAATAAACAAGCGCGCAAATCAAAACAGCGACCAACAGCGTCTCCAACGGGGATCAGACGCGACGACGCTTCGGAGGACGACAACCGTTGTGCGGCAACGGAGTAACGTCTTCAATCGTCTTAACGGTCAAACCAGCAGTAGCGAGAGCCGTAATAGCCATATCTCGCCCGCTTCCGGGACCCTTAACGCGAACTTCGACCTCTTTCATACCGAACTTCTTCGCTTTTTCAGCACATTGTTGCGCGGCCATCTGACCCGCAAAAGGAGTGCTCTTACGACTGCCTTTAAATCCGCTAGTACCGGCGGTAGCCCAGCAAAGCGTGTCGCCTTTCATATCGGTAATCGTCACATTAGTGTTATTGAAGCTAACTTTGATGTGCGCGACTCCGGAAGCGACGTTTCTCTTGATCTTACGTTTCTTAGAAACCTTAGCCACTTTATTATCTCCAAATTCGTTTGTCTGTTATTTTAACAAGACTAAACAAACATTTTTCCGAAAAACGAAATTAAACCGATGAAATTCACGTATTAAACGCAAACGCTTAACCTCGCGCCAAAGCTTAGACGCATATACAAACGCGACAAATATCTTACGCGCGAGATACGTACAAAATCAACGATCCTTAACGCCCTTCTTTCCGGCGACAGTCTTCTTAGGACCTTTACGGGTACGAGCGTTGGTTTTCGTACGTTGACCGCGCACGGGGAGACCTTTACGGTGGCGAATACCACGATAGCAACCGATTTCACGAAGACGGGCAATATTTTGATTAACTTGACGGCGCAATTGACCTTCGACCATATAATCGTTGTCGAGAAGAGCGGCCAAACGCGCAATTTCGTCCTCTTTCAAATCCTTTGCGCGAGCAGTCGGATCAACTCCGGCCTTACGGCAAAGTTCGCTCGCAATTTGAGGACCGACGCCATAAAGATACGTCAGCGAAATCGCGGTCGGACGATTATTCGGAATATCAACGCCCAATAAACGAGGCATTTAACTTCTCCTATAAAAATAAAATATGCAAAACAACTGCGCTCGCAGCGTTTGCTTTACAAAACCGACTTGAAACGTTTAAAACATTACCCGATCGTCGTCTTCCGTTTCAGGAGTCGGTCCATTCAATGCTCAGCCTTGACGTTGCTTGTGACGAGGATTGACACAAATAACGAAAACCTTGCCCTTACGTTTAACGATTTTGCAGTTCTCGCAAATTCGTTTAACACTAGCTTGAACTTTCATAACTAAACCCAATTCTTTTATCGAGCGGCGAATCGACGTCAAACGAAGACATACCGCTACTAGTCGATTTTTGAGAATTATAATACTAAGTAATCTCGACACAAGGGGGCGTCAACAACAAAATTCGAAACTTTAAGAAAATATAGAAAATTCTAAAAGAAGTTAATTCATTTATTGTTTTCATAATGTTCAAAAAATTGCTCAACCATTTTGCGTTCTTCTTCAGTTTCCGGCGGACCAGTCAGCACAAGCGGACCAGATTTAAGCATTCCAACAGTATGCTCTTCATGGGCGCTTAACGAACCGTCTGCCGTCGCAATCGTCCAGAAATCGTGAAGTTGTTTGACGCGTTTTCCTCCTGCGTTGACCATTGGCTCAATAGCGATAACTAGTCCAGGTCGAATTTGAAAATCTTCGCGACGTAAAAATTCATCGTACAGAAAGTTTGGAACTTGCGGTTCTTCATGCATCGTTCGTCCGATACCGTGACCGACAAAGGATTCGACGACGGAAAAACCATGTTCGCGAACGTACTTTTGCATTTCGCGAGCAATATCGCTCCAATATCGAGCAGTCTTAAGTTTTTCAATAGCGAGCCAAAGCGTACCTCTCGTAACTTCAACCAGTTTTTTAGCCTCGTCAGAAACATTTCCAACAAGACTAGAATAAGCGGAGTCGCCGCACCATCCGTCAATTTTGCATCCAAGATCGACGCTCACAATATCGCCGTCTTTAATTACGCGATCGCCGGGTATGCCGTGAACAACTTGATCATTAATAGAAATACAAGTTACGTTAGGGAACGGAACGCGCCCAGGCACCCCTTTAAACATGCCAACGGCATAGTTTCTATCAAAAAGTTTTTCAACTTCCGCGTCAAGCTCGCGAGTCGTCATACCCGCTCGAACAATTTTTCGAACCAGTTCATGAGCGGTCCACGTAAGCAACCCCGCCTTACGCATTTTCCAAATATCTTTTTCCGTCTTTAAGGAGAACAAGGGCACCCCCTTTCCAAAGAGCGGCGCGTAAAATTACGCGTCATCGATTATCAATTAGAAACATCAACGGAACGCGAACGACAAAAAAATTTGTATTCCGCGCGCGCCGCGTTTTGTGAAAACAAGACGCTTGAAACGGCCCAATAGTTCCAAGCGCCGTATATCTAAGCGTTAGCGCCAACCAGACCTACGCTTATTTATATTGATCGAGGACTTTTTTAATACGGGCGTAAATCTCCTCGACAGTTCCCAGTCCGTCAATCTTTTGAAGAATACCAGATTTCGTATAATAACCGACGAGAGGTTCCGTTTGATTATGATACGCGACTAAACGTTGTTTAATAACTTCAGGATTGTCGTCGGCACGACCGCGAGACGCAAGGCGTTTAAAAAGTTCTTCGTCAGGAACGGCGAGTTCTAGAACAACGTCGAGAGCGGCGCCTTTTTCCGCGAGAATTTTATCCAAAGATTCAGCCTGCGGAATAGTTCGAGGAAAACCGTCAAGAAGACAACCGCTCTTAGCTTGTTCGCCGTCAAGCGCGTCAACTACAACGCCAACGACCACGTCGTCGGGAACAAGAGCGCCGGCTTTCATATATTCGTCCGCTTTAATCCCAATCGGCGTTTGAGCCTTAACAGCCGCGCGCAACGCGTCGCCGGTAGAAAGATGATAAAGTCCGTAATCGCGAACGATATTTTCAGCTTGCGTTCCCTTGCCCGCTCCCGGAGGTCCAACAAATACAACTCTCATTTTCAATCCTAAATAAAAGCCAGAGGCCAACAATTTAACATAAAGACAAAAGGCGCTAACGCGTAAAACGCGACAAGCGCCGTCGATCAATAAGAAAATTCGACGGCGCGCGTAAAGGCGCCGCGAGATTCAAAGATCACTTTTCAAGCAAGCCTTTATAATTTCGCATGATCAAGTGCGCGTCAATCTTATCAACTAGATCAAGCACTACGCTGACGGCGATGAGCAGGCTCGTGCCGCCGAAAAAGCTAGCAAGGTCGTAATTAACATTCAAGGAGTTCGTAATCAAAGTCGGAACAATAGCGATAATCGCCAGGAAAGAAGCGCCGACATAAGTGATACGAAGCATAACCTTTTCAAGGTAATTTGCCGTACTGCTACCAGGACGGTAACCTTGAATAAAAGTTCCATGATTCTTGAGGTTTTCCGCCATATCCTTCGGATTGAAAGTAACAGCAGTCCAGAAGTAGCAGAAGAAGTAAATAAGGGCAACGTCCATCAAAACATAAAGATAGGAACGACTTCCACCAAAAATTTCATTTCCGCCGCGAACAAATCCGATCCACCATTGCGGGGCGTCGGACGCGAGATTACTCGCCATGTACGCAAAGATAAATTGCGGGAAGAGCAACAAACTACTAGCGAAGATGATCGGCATAACGCCAGCTTGATTGACGCGCAAAGGCAAGTATTGACGATTACCGCCAAAAACTTGACGACCGCGAACATGTTTAGCGCTTTGCGTTGGAATACGACGTTGACCTTTCGTAACGAAAACAACGGCAAGCACAACGACGAAGAAGAGCAAGCAGAGGAACAGGATCGTTTCAATACCGAATTGACCGCCCATCTTGAAGCCGCCGTCAGAAGTAGCGCTCTTGATAAGTTGGGTAATAGCGCCCGGCGCGCGCGCCAGGATACCAGCCATAATCAAAAGACTAATACCGTTTCCAATGCCATACTCGTCGATTTGTTCGCCGAGCCACATAAGGAACGCCGTACCAGTAGTCATCGTCAGAATAGCGAGCCAATACCAGGCAAAGGTAAGGTGCCCGTTATCTCCTACGCAAGACGACAGGAACATTGTCTGAGTCCCATTAGAAATCATCTGTTGACCAGCTTGCGCGTTCAACATAGACAGATACGCCATCGACTGAATAATACAAATGAGAATCGTAGCGTACCGCGTATACTCGTTGATCTTTTTACGTCCAGCTTCGCCTTCTTTTTGCAACTTTTCAAGCGGTTCATAAACAGTCGCCAAAAGTTGAAAGATAATAGAAGCGGAGATATAAGGCATAATACCAAGCCCAAAGATAGTCATCTGATCAAGCTGAGTACCTGAAAAGACGGCCACCTGATTGAGCAAATCGCCGAACCCGGCGTTGCCAGTCAAAGCAGACTGCATACCCTGGCTGTCGACCATCGGAAGGAAAATATTCCAACCAAGTCGATAAACGGCAAGCAAACCGATCGTCAACAATATTTTCTTTCTCAATTCAGTAATTGAGAACATTGTTCGAATTTTATCAATCATAACGAATCCTCGAAAATTGCAATAACGGAGCTCTTCAAAAGCGCTACGCACCATCTGTCAAACGACCAAACGAACGATCGCTGTCCTTTTTACCAGCTATGTCATTGACTCCGGGTTCAGGCGTCCCTGTCCGGTCTAAAGGGTAAATCGTCCGACGCTCGAGAAATAGCGTCAGGCGTCACGATATACAATCGCGTTTGAAGACGCCCCAACTACACTTCGGACGAAACACGCGGCGTCAAAGCCGTCCAAACGACTTAGCGCCAAATTCTTATCAGTCGCGTCAACGACAAACAAGATTAAACTATTCTAATTCGAATTCGAAACAAGACAAGCGACAGTATAAAAACGACCGCTTAAATAGACGAATTCAAGTATATTTTAACAAATTTGACGACTTTTAAAAAACTAAAAAAGCCGTTCGGTTGAACGCGTCAAACCGAACGACTTTTAATTCATGACAGCTCGTTAAAAAAAGCTACTCGGCAACCAAAATCAAATACCCGACGCGACGGGAACCGATCTAACGCTAAACCGATAACGAGACGAATACAATCAAGCTTTCTTAGCAAGTCTCGAACCCATCTTATTTTTAACGACCGGTTTTTTGCCGGGAAGAATTTCAACGCTTCCGCCAGCCTTTTCAATAGAAGCTTTAGCGCCTTCGGAAACACGATGAACCTTAAATTTGTAAACTGATTTAAGTTCGTCGTTACCAATAACCTTAACGATTGACTTAGCGCTTTTAATCAAACCTGACTCTTCAAGAACTTCAGGAGTAATCTCAACGGAACCGTCAAACTTGAAACCAATGGATTTCAAAGAAACGCTTTCAACAACTTCGGCAAATTCCTTATTATTGAAACCGCGCTTCGGAATACGACGCGCCAAAGGCAACTGACCGCCTTCGAAAGTAGCTCTTTGAGAGAAACCCGCGCGAGACTTTTGACCGTTCATACCACGACCGGCAGTCTTACCATTACCGGAACCCGAACCGCGACCAACACGATCTTTACGAACGTTTTTCACAACGCCGGAATTAACTGTATTGATATTCATTAGAGTTGCACTCCTCGAAGTTTCTCAACTTGCGACTTAGAACGAAGTTGATTAAGGGCGTCAATAGTAGCTTTAACCAAGTTCGTTGGATTTGGACTTCCATAAGACTTCGTAAGAATGTCGGAGATTCCGGCGGCTTCGCAAACCGCGCGAACAGCCGCGCCGGCGATAACACCCGTACCAGGACCAGCCGGAACCAACTTTACGCGAGAAGCGCCAAAACGTCCCTCGACAACGTGAGGAATCGTAGTATTTTCAAGGCAAACAGGGGCAAGCTTACGCATACCGTCCTGTACAGCCTTATTTACTGCGGGAGGAACTTCATTCGCTTTTCCATAACCCCAAGCAACCTTACCCTTGCGATCGCCAACAACAACGAGAGCGGTAAAACTGAAACGACGTCCGCCCTTAACGACCGCCGCGCATCGGCGAATCTTAACGACCGTATCTGTTACGGCGCCTTCACCGTTTTCATGATTTCTATCGGACATTTTATTCTATATTCTTATCTGGATTTAATTGTCGAGTGAAACGACTTAAGATCAATCTTTACAATTTAGTAAAGACCAAATCGAATCGTCATTCAGCCTTCGGACCAATGTCCAATCCGGCGTCGCGAGCGGCGTCCGCAAGAGCGGCGACGCGTCCATGATATTTATAACCTTTACGATCAAAAGCGACGGCAGTCACGCCAGCCGCAAGCGCTCGTTCCGCGATTTTCTTACCGACGACAGCGGCAGCAGCGACATTTCCGCCGTTAGCGTTAGATTCACGGAAATCTTTTTCATAAGTACTAGCGCTAGCAAGAGTTTTTCCAACCGAATCGTCAACCACTTGCGCGCTAATGTGGCGCGAACTACGAAAAACGCACAAACGCGGACGAGTACTAAATTTCTTAACGGCGTTAGAGACTCGGAATTTGCGGGTCGCGCGTTGTTTGTTCAGGCTAAGTTGTTTTGTCACGTTAATACCCGAATATTGTTATATTAAATAATTCAAATCTAAGCCGACAGACAAAATATCTGGAACGAACCAAATTCCAAATGTAAATTGCCGAAATAGTCGACCGAACCAAAACGCGCTTTGCAATTATTTCTTGCCAGCCGCTTTGCTTTCCTTGCGACGAATAACTTCGCCTTCGTACTTGATACCTTTGCCCAAATACGGTTCGCATTTTTTAATAGCGCGAATTTCCGCGGCAAACTGACCAACCAACTGCTTATCGCAACCGCTGACGCTAATATGAGTTTGATCAGGACATTTGACAGTCAAACCGACGGGCACAGTCTTAAGGACTTCATGAGCAAAACCAACGCGCACTTGAAGAACATTACCAGCCAAAGCGGCGAGATAACCGGTACCGGTAATCTCAAGTTTCTTCTCATAACCCTTATCAACGCCGATAACCATGTTTTGAACCAACGCACGAGTCAAACCATGCATAGCGTTCGCGACGCGCGTTTCATAAATTTGCTCAACCACAATGGTCGCTTCTTCCTGACGAATCTTCACTTCAGGACGGAAGACTTGAGTCAATTCGCCTTTTGGTCCCTTAACGGTGAGTTCGCGATCATTTTTGATCTCTACGCTAACTCCGCTTGGGATCGCGACCGGTTTCTTTCCAATTCTCGACATATTCGTTTAACCTTTTGCTGAAATGTGTTAGCTTTTTATTCGCAATCTTTATTCCAGTTGTGTGCGCGCCTATCCTTTTACAGCGTTTAAAAAACGCAAAATTCCAACCCAGGATCGGCGCTTCGACGCGCTTACCGCCCCTCGCCCCTCAAAATCACTGCCAATAATGTCGGAAAACAAAATGGGACTCACGTCTTTGTTCGGGGAACCGGGCGCGCCTTACGAAACGCGCGACACTAACGTCAATCAAAAAAACCTTACGATTCTCCGCTGAGCGGCCAATCGCAATCATTTCAATCGAGACGTACCGATTAAATTTAAATCATTTCATAAATTAGTCAACCGTTGCGCATCAATTTTCTATCAAAAAAAACGCGCAACGGTTGAATGTAATTTAAAACTACAACTTATTACCAGATTTCGCACAAAACTTCGCCGCCGACATTCTTTTCGCGAGCTTCACGATCGCTTACAACGCCAACGTTTGTACTCAAAATACTGATTCCAAGACCATTCAAAACAGGACGCAAATCCTTCGGGCTTGAATAGCAACGGCGACCAGGCTTGCTGATCTTGCGGATAGATTGAATAACTCTTTCGCCGCTGGTGCTATATTTCAGTTGGATACGAATCGTATTGCAAGGAGAACCTTCAATAACTTTGTAGTCCCAGATATAACCTTCTCGTTTGAGGACGTCAACGACCCCAAGCTTAAGTTTTGAAAAGGGAACGTCCAAAGTTTCGTGTTCGACTTTAATAGCGTTGCGGATACGGGTCAGCATATCGGCAATGGGATCGGTCATCATGTTTCAGTTCTCCTTTAATTACCAACTCGCTTTTTGAACGCCAGGAATGAGACCTTGGTTCGCCAATTCGCGGAAGCAAATACGGCAGAGACCAAACTTCCGATATACCGCGCGCGGACGACCGCAAATCTTGCAACGATTTTCGCGACGAGTGCTGAATTTCGGCTCTCGATTCGCCTTATTGATTTTTGCTTTACTAGCCATATTATCGATTACCTTATTCCAGCGTTAGCGTTCTTCTTGCCCGGTCTTAAAAGGCATGCCAAATTCACGAAGGAGTTCGCGAGCATCGTCGTCACTATCGACGTTGGTTACGAACGTAAT
The DNA here is from genome assembly GCA_964447865.1 of uncultured Planctomycetaceae bacterium. Taxonomy (GTDB): domain Bacteria; phylum Planctomycetota; class Planctomycetia; order Pirellulales; family Thermoguttaceae; genus RUG369. Next base: position 24,812 of record CAYUUL010000026.1, read on the forward strand.
GTTCATACCCTGGCTCTTCGTATACTTATCGGGATTAAGTTCCGGGAAGACCAATTGTTCGGCAAGGCCGAGATTGTAATTACCGCGCTTATCAAAGCTATTCGGATTCAAACCGCGGAAGTCGCGCACACGAGGAAGCACGATCGAGATGAGGCGGTCCATGAATTCATACATACGAGCGCCGCGCAAAGTAACTTTGCAACCGATGTTCATACCTTCGCGAAGGCGGAATCCGGCGATAGAACGACGCGCTTTTGTGACGATTGGCTTTTGACCGGTGATAATGGTCATAACGTCAAGCGCTTCTTCCAAGTATTTTTTATCTTGGATAGCGCTTCCGACGCCCATATTCACGACGATCTTCTGGAGCTTCGGCACAGTGTGAATATTCGTTTTTCCCAGCTTTTTGGTCAAGCTGTCGATAATTTGCGTGTTATATTTTTCTAAAAGTCTAGGCGTCATGACTGTCTACCTGTACATTAACGTTTCTTGGAATACGGGACTTCAGGAAGCACGGCGTCGCACTTTTTGCAGAAACGGAATTTATTACCGTTTTCGTCGAACTTATAACCAACGCGGGTCGGCTTATTGCAAGTTGGACAAACCAACATAACTTTATCGACCGGAATCGGCATATTCTTCGAAAGTCGACCGCCTTGCATATTCCTTTGCGAACGACGCACGTGACGTTTAACTTCGTTGACGCCTTCCACAGTAACCTTGGAATTTTCAAGGTCGACAGACATTACTCTGCCTTGCTTATCCTTGTCTTTACCAGACAAGACAACGACTTTGTCATCAGTTTTGATACGCATCTCAGACCACCTCGTTCGCAAGACTGACAATCTTCATAAAGCCAAGATCGCGAAGCTCACGACCAACGGCGCCAAAAATACGCGTTCCGCGCGGATTCTTATCATTGTCGACGAGAACGGCGGCGTTTGTATCAAACTTGATATAACTTCCGTCGGCGCGACGAGTCGGTTGCTTGGTTCGAACGATTACCGCTTTAACGACGGCGCCTTTTTTGATTTGGCTACCGGGAATAACCGATTTCACGGAACAAACAATGATATCGCCGAGATTGGCGGTTCTTCGGTGGGTGCCGCCCAACACTTTAATGCACTGTAATTCCTTAGCGCCAGTGTTGTCCGCGGAGTCCAAACGAGTCTGCATTTGAATCATAATTCTTACTCGCTTCCACTAATGGGGTTATCTTTTAGTTCAACCAATTCGCGAAAATCGAATTGGTACGACGCGCTTGTCATGAGACGTCAGCCGCCGATTTTCTCCGCTTTTTTAACGATACTGACGAGCGTCCATCTCTTAAGTTTGGACGTCGGACGACTCTCTTCGATTTCTACGACGTCGCCGCAAGACGATTCGTCGTTTTCATCGTGTACATAGCAAACAGTGCGAGTACGCACGTACTTTCCATACTTAGGGTATTTCTTAATACGCGGAATCTCAACGCGGCGAGTTTTCGTCATTTTGTCGGTCTTGACGACGCCGACCAACTTCATCTTAGGCATATATATCCTCGCTATGAAAGCGTTTCAATGTCGCGGCAAGGCGAACTTTGACGACTTTCTTAACCTTTGATCTCTTGTTGAATGGTTTTAATCCGAGCGATCAATTTCTTCGCCTTGCTAACTTCGCTAGGTGAATCCAGACGTTCCATCCGAGCTTGAACGCGAAGTTTGAACAACTTTTCAATTGTTTCTTTGAGCAGGCTGTCGCGTTGCTCGTCGCTCATTTCTCTAATTTCTTTAGCCTTCATTATATCTCAACTCTTCTCGAGGCGCATAAGCCGCTCGAATTCAAGGGTATACTTTCGATCGGGGAACGAGCCGTCGGAGTCATAACCAACGACTCGTTCTTTTAATCGGGTCGTCAGATCGCCTTACGACGAACTAAACGGCATTTGACGGGCATTTTGTGCGCGAGACGATTAAAGCACAACTTAGCGGTTTCCTCAGGAACGCCGCCGACTTCATACATAATCGTGCCGGGGTGGACGACCGCAGCCCAATATTCAGGCTCGCCCTTACCTTTACCCATACGAGTTTCAAGCGGAATAGACGTAATGGACTTGTGAGGGAAGATGCGAATATACAACTTACCTTCCGTGCGGAGGTACTGTTGCGCGGCAATACGTCCAGCTTCGATAGTAGCGGCAGGGATCCAACCGCCTTCAAGAGTTTGCAGACCGTAATCGCCAAAGCTGACCATTTGTCCGCGGTGCGCGTTACCTCTTATACGCCCTCTTTGTATTTTTCGGTGCTTGACCCTTTTCGGCATTCTGGCCATTGTTATCTTCCTCGCTATATTCGCCTTTATTAATCCAAACTTGAATTCCGATGTGACCTTGCGCGATCTTGGCTTCCTGGAAACCGTAATCGATCTTAGCGCGCAAAGTAGAGAGCGGAATAGAACCCACCGCTTGTTTTTCGGTACGAGCCATTTCAGCTCCGCCAAGACGACCGGACAATTGGATCTTAACGCCTTTCGCGCCCTTCTCCATTGCCTTACCCATAGCGTGCTTCATGACGCGGCGGAAACTAGCGCGCTTGACAAGTTGATCGCCAATATCTTCAGCGACAAGTTGCGCGACAAGTTCAGGATTCTTTTCTTCTTCAATTTTAAGATTGATTCTACGACCGGTCAAAGCTTGCAATTCAGCTTGCAGTTCTTCGATCTTTTCGCCCTTACGACCGATCAAGAGACCTGGTCGAGCAGTCGTAACGATAACGCGGACTTCGTCGCGCGTACGTTCAATTTCAATCTTGGCAACGCCGGGAAAACTCAGCGTGTCTTTTCCATCCGGACCTTTATCCGTACGTTTTTTAATGTAGTCGCGGATTTTCTTGTCTTCGATTAGGAGGGAGGAGAAATCCTTTTTTGGAGCGTACCAACGGCTCTTCCAACCTTCCATAATGCCAACGCGAAACGCGACGGGATTTACTTTTTGTCCCATTCTTAGTGATTTCCTCTATTTCAAGGCGAGGTAACGTCGCCTTTCAGTTGGTTTATTCTCACTCCAAAACGACGCTGATGTGACTCGAACGCAATTTGATCACGTAAGAGACGCCGCGAGAACCGGCGCGCCAACGACGTTGCATAGGCCCTTCGTCGACTCGCACTTCAGTAACGATGAGACGATCGACGTCCTGGGCGCGAAGATCTTCGGCGTTGTGCATAGCGCTTTTGAGCACTTTTTCGAGCATACGAGCGCCGCGATTCGGGTAACACTCGAGAAGCGTCATAGCTTCATCGGCATACTTTCCGCGGATGAGGTCGGCAAAAAGACGCACCTTTTGCGCGCTAATCGAAGCGTACTTGTGGATCGCGCGGTACTGGGGGACGCGATCTTCAACATTTTCAACTGTTTTATCCATATTAAGCCCCTTGGTCTTACTTGGCCTTACCGCCGTGTCCGCGGAAAATACGCGTCAAGGAGAATTCGCCGAGCTTATGACCGACCATTTCTTCAGTGACAAACACTTTGAGGAACGCCTTACCGTTGTGAACGAGGAACGTATGTCCTACGAATTCCGGAACGATCGTACAAGCTCGAGCCCAAGTCTTGACCGGCTCTTTTTTGCCCTGTTGATCAAGCTTTTCGATTTTAGCGAAAAGTTTTTCATCAACGAACGGACCTTTTTTGATTGATCTAGTCATTTGATTCCGTTATGTTTTCAGGTTATATTTTGTGAAAACCGGATCGCGAGGAACAATATTTGAAATACTATAGACCCCACGAATTAAACCGTTTCGCTATCAGGAAAGTTTCAACAGGCCGTAACGACGACTGCGACGACGACGAATGATCGCCTTGTTCGAAGCCTTCTTATGTTGACGGGTCGAAGTACCTTTGGTCGGCTTACCGGTCGGGGAGACAGGATGACGTCCGCCCTTGGTACGACCTTCACCACCGCCGTGCGGGTGGTCGATTGGGTTCATTGCCGTACCGCGGACATAAGGACGACGTCCAAGCCAACGAGTACGACCAGCTTTACCGATGACAATATTCATGTGGTCGCCGTTTCCAACAACGCCGATAACCGCGCGACAAGAGCTTGGAACACGACGGATTTCGCCGGACGGCATATTGAGCTGAGCCCAATCTTCTTCACGAGCGACAAGAGTCGCTTTGGCGCCGGCGCTACGAACCATGACGCCGCCGCGTCCAGGACGCAATTCAATATTGTGAACTTCAGAACCGAGAGGAATAACGCTTAAAGGCAAGCAGTTTCCAACGCGAGGCTCAGCTTTTTCACCGGACGAAATTTTCATTCCAACCGTCAAACCTTCAGGAGCCACGATGTAACGCTTTTCACCGTCTGCGTAAACCAGAAGCGCGATACGAGCGCTACGGTTCGGATCATATTGGATCGACTCGACAGTCGCAACCATACCGTCCTTGTTACGACGGAAGTCGACAAGACGAATATGACGTTTATGACCGCCGCCTCGGTGACGTACGGTTATGATACCTTGGTTATTACGACCGCTACAACGCTTCTTAGGACGAAGCAAGCTCTTTTCCGGCTTGGCGCCTTTGGTGAGCTCAGCGAAATCGCTTACGCTCATGTTTCGCCGACCCGCGTTATTCGGTTTATATCGTCGAATACCCATTTTATTTATCTCGCTTAAAAATTCTTTTTAATTTATTCTCAGGAAAGCAGGTCGTTATCAATAGAGGTCGAGACGATGCTCAGCGTCCAACTTAACCATAGCTTTTTTCCAAGATCGAGTGCACCCGACGCCTTTGCGAGTTCGGCGTTTTTTACCTTGACGGTTTTGCGTCGTAACAGAGACGACCTTGACGTCATACAGGGCTTCAATCGCTTCTTTAACGTCAATTTTGGAAGCCAACTTATGGACTTCAAAAGTGTATGTATTTCTCGCCGACGAATTGTGGAACGCTTTTTCGGTCACGATCGGGCGAATAATAACTTGATACGGCTCGAGAACGAGTTTCGTATCTGTAACGTCTTTCATTGTAGGCATTATATATTATCCTTTTCTTTGTTGTCTAGCGTTTCGCTCAGTTGGCTTTAACGCGAGTTTCAACAAACTTTTCCATCGCCGACTTCGTAACCAGCAAGTTTTGCGGACGAAGAATTTCATAAGCGTTGAGATCGGAGACGGGGAGAACTCTCGCGCCTTCAATGTTACGAACGCTCAAATAGACGTTTTTATCGTTCTTGTCGATAACGACGAGAACCGTACGATCGATCTTAAGATTGGCGAGAATCGCGGCGGCTTCCTTGGTTTTTGGAGCTTCCATTTCGATGGAATCGATCATTTTAACATAATCGGCGCGAATTTTTTCAGCCATAGCCATACGAGTCGCAACTTGAAGAGCTTTTCGAGGCATACGGTAGGACCAATCTTTAGGGGATTTGGCGAAGATATGACCGCCGCCTCGACGAACGCCGCTACGTTTGTGACCGGCGCGAGCGTTACCAGTACCCTTTTGACGGAACAACTTTTTACGCGAACCGGAGACTTCCGAACGGGTCTTCGTTTTAGCGGAACCTTGGCGAAGATTCGCCTGATACATAACGACGGCGTCGTGCAAAAGCTGCTTGCTGATTTTGGGAGCAAGCGCGTCGACGTCGAGCTGGAACTCGTCGACCTTGGCGCCGGTTTTATCGTAAATCGGTAAATTAATCATTTTATTGTCAATTTTTTATTGTTTGATTGTTATCGTAAACGCAACGATACCACCCGATCCACGATCAGGCAAGCCGCCATTTGTTTTGCTTAGGCGCCGGCAACTTGTTGGTCGGACGAATGGAGACATAAGCTCCGGTTGGTCCCGGAACAGCGCCGCGAATAACAAGCAAATTATTTTCTTTATCGACGACGACGACCTTTTGATTACGAACGGTGCAACGGGCGTCGCCATAATGTCCGTTCATTTTCTTACCTTTGAGGGTACGGCTCGGATAGGAGCTGCAACCCGTGCCGCCGAGGTGACGATGGCATTTTTTAACGCCGTGCGTCGCGCGTTGGCCGGAAAAATTGTGTCGTTTCATTGCGCCGGCGGTACCGCGACCTTTACTATTGGCCGTGACGTCGACAGCTACGCATTCATTGAAGACCATTTCGACGTCGATATTTTGACCGACTTCAACGCCTTCAACAGATCCGCGGAATTCGCGAACAAAACGTTTGGGTTCGCATTCAGCCTTTTTCGCAAGCTCAGCGCCAGCCGCAACAGCAGCCTTTTGACGTTTGCTGTCGATATTGGCGACATGTCCGCGCTCGCTTCTGGAAGCAAGACGACGGGGCTTGTCTTTGAAGCCAAGTTGCACCGCTTCATATCCGTCGCGTTCAGCGGTCTTCAGTTGAAGCACGCAGCACGGGCCGGCTTGAATTACGGTAACAGGGATCACTTCTCCCTGTTCGGTGTATAATTGGCTCATTCCGAGTTTTTGTCCAAGTAAACCGTTAACCATATCTTAAAATCCTTAATGTCTTATTCAGACAATCCTAATTCGCATTGCGGTCCGTTTTAACAGGTGAAGACCGATACGACTAAAAAATATCAGATCAACGAGCGGTAGTCGCTTTGATTTTAACGTCGACTCCAGCCGGGAGGCTAAGTTTATTGAGCGCGTCAATTGTTTTAGCGGTCGCTTGAACAATGTCGATAACGCGCTTATGCGTGCGGATTTCGAATTGTTGGCGAGCTTTTTTGTCAACGTGAGGGCTGGAAAGGACGGTATATTCTTCGACGCGAGTCGGAAGAGGAATCGGACCTCTAACAATAGATCCAGTTCGTTTGGCGGTATCAACAATCTCAAGCGCGCTTTGATCCAAAGCGGCGTGATCGTACGCTTCCATTCTAATTCTGATAATTTCACTGCCGGAAGTCGACACTTTAATTCTCCGTACTTTCTTAACCTAATTGACAAATATCTTCGCCAACTCAGAGCTCTTTCGCTCAAAATTGACCGTATAACTTAGCTTCGCGCGATAACCTCTGTATGGACAATAAATTCCATTTTACGAGGCTCGTTTGAACATTTTTTTTCGAAAAATTTTACGCTCACAGTCGCCGACTTCCCATTTTCCGCTGAACGACGCGGAATTCCCAAATACGACTAACGCTAACTTCAAGCTCGACCGTGAAAGTCTTTAACCGTCACCGGGGCCTTTCCAAGACAGGAAGGCGGCTTGTTGCGCATTGAACTTATAGAGTTTCAAGCGGCGCGTATCAACGTTCTTCGACGTCGGTAATTTGTAATGCGTTATAGAAATATACCCCTCTTTTATTTTTCCGCAAGGATTCTTTTCTATTTTATCTAAAAAATTTCTTTTTTTTCAAGAAATTCCATGTTAAAAGAACCTTCACTGTTCATTTTTTGGAAAAATTTTCAAAAGAACCAACCATTTTTCGCCAACATTTTTGAGGGGTATTTTCATGTTTTATCTGTTATTTAGATCCTTGATTATTCGCTCAGCTTATTTCGAGCTTATTTCAACGAGTTCGGCTATAATAGCTTCTTTAATCTCTTCCGGTTCAATCATTCGTCCTTCTCCTGATTCCCCGCAACTCAATCTTCCTTTATCGGGTCCCAGAATTTTAACGCCGTCTTCTCTTAGCGTCTTAACGTTTCTTTGCGTGGCGGGCTTTTTCCACATGACGGTATTCATAGCGGGCGCCATTAGCAACCTCCCGGCAAATGCGAGTATTGTCGCGCTCATAAGATCGTCGGCAAGTCCGTTGGCGGCTTTCGCGAGTATATTCGCGGTAGCCGGGGCCACGCAAAAAACGTCCGCTTGTCGAGCGAGTTCAATGTGCGGATGAATCAGATTCGTCGTCCACATTGTCGTCGCGACATGACGTCGCGTAAGAGCCTCGAAGGTCTTGGGCGCCACTAATCGTGTCGCGGAATCCGTCATCACTACGGTAACGCCTAGTCCAGCTTTAATTAACAAACTTGTTAAACACGCGGCCTTATAAGCGGCAATACCTCCGCATACGCCAAGTAAAACTTCTTTTCCCGCGACGTCGATCATACTTACTCCTTTTTCATTTCATTCAACGCGTATTCGCGAATTTTTCCAAACCCAAACCCGCGATATAAAAAAACGCCCTGCCAACGGTAGAGCGTTTACTAAGCGACTTACGCGATGAAAACCGCGACGCGATTTCCCGGCGATTCAAACGATCGGCTTATCGTCGTTCGGGAACGGGAACGGGGCGGGGCTTGGCGCGGAATTCGCGGAGAAATCAACGGGAACGTCAAATCCGACGCTCGGGTCGTTTTCAACAACTTCTCCGTCGGTATTCAGAAAAATCTTGTCCTCAAGAATCTCACGAATAACGACGTGCATTTTGTTTTCGGTCGGCGACGCGTTGACGAAAGAATCTCCATTTTTATTCAGCGCGACAAGTCGCTTTTGAATCAGGGAGGAAAGTCGAAAACGTCCGCCGACTTTTTCAATCAATTTCTCTTCTTTGAGTTCTTCGAGCATCTTTTTCTCCAAAAATGGAACGCGGAGATCATTCGCGTTCGTTCCTTAGATACCGTCGACATTTGAGGAGTCGACGCTTTCCTGTTTTAGTATATTAATCAAACTGGCAAAAGCGGAGTCAAGGTTGTCGTTCACGACTCGATATTGATAAAAGTCGCTTGAATCGATTTCCTCCTGCGCGTGCGCCACGCGTTTAGCAATTTCTTCTTGAGACTCCGAACCTCTCGCTTCCAATCTTTTACGAAGTTCCTCAATTGACGGAGGCGCAATAAAAATCGTCGTGGCTTCGGGAATCTTTTCAACGACGCTTTTAGCGCCTTTAACGTCTATCTCCAAAACGACCCAACGACCTTCGTCCACCGCTTTTTCAACGGTTTCTCTTAACGTTCCGTAAAGGTTTCCGCCGACGTAAACTTCAAAAGATTCGAGAAACTCGCCGCGTTCTCGACGTTTCAAAAAATCTTCGCGAGAAAGATACCAATAATCTCGACCATGTTTTTCGCCCGGTCTTGGCGCGCGAGTAGTAGCGGAAACGCTCGATACGAGCGGAAAATCAGTTTCCGC
>CAYUUL010000027.1:0-5276 GCA_964447865.1 uncultured Planctomycetaceae bacterium
ATACGGCGGTGACGCTCACGCTACTTCCGAATCCGCCATGTTCAACTACTCCATGGAAGCGTTCTACTACAAGTGGTTGCAAGATTGGAGAGATTGCCAAAAGGATTATCCGAACGGATGGTTGCCGAACACCTCGCCCACTTACTGGGGCGGCGGCGGGCCCTCTTGGGGAGGTATCGTCATTACTTTACCGTATACCTATTACCTTCAGTATGGCGACACGCGTATCTTGGAAGAAAACTTCGACATGATTGTTCGTTGGCTTGATTTCCTCGATTCCAACGTAAAAGACGGACTCCTGCAAAAGTACGGCGACGTCTGGAAGTTCCTCGGCGATTGGCTTTGGCCGGGCGCCCCGGATGGACCAAACTCCGATACTCCGCAAGCCCTATGCTTGAACAACTGCTATCTCGTCTTTAACTTGAGAACCGCCGCTAAAATCGCCCGCGTTATCGGAAAGAACGATAAAGCGGAAGATTGGGAAAATCGCGCCAATATCTCCGCAAAGGCTATCAACGCCAAATACTTTAAAAAGGAGGATGGCTCGTACTTCGACGACGCGCAAGCTGTGTTGGCCGCCGCGCTCCTGGCTGAATTGCCGCCGACTGAAGCCGATAAAAAAGCTGTCGAAAAACGTCTTGAAAAAGCGATTCTGGTTGATGCGAAAGGGCACATTGGCGCCGGTATAACGGGCGGCGCGCTACTCTACAGATACCTCCGGCAGACAAATAGAAACGACTTGACTTACTCGACGACTAAACAAACTGAGTATCCGGGTTGGGGATTCATGCGCGCTCACGACGCCACCACTTATTGGGAAGCGTGGGAACTTGATCGACCTGGACATTCACTCTTACACAGTTCGTACCTCTATCCCGTCGCCTGGTATGTCTCCAACGTGCTGGGGATTCAACGCGACGATTCTGTCGTCGGGTTCAAAAAGTTCGTGGTAAGACCGCCTCTTGCCGATGAAACTGATTTGACTTACGCAAAAGGTTCCTATAAGGCTATTGTCGGAACAATTAAGTCCGCTTGGGAAAAGAAAGAGACCGGGTTCGTTTTGGACGTCGTTGTGCCGCCTAACTCGGAAGCGACCGTCTTCGTACCAAAAACTGATCCGAAGGGAAAGGTCGACGCTCCAAAAGGCGCCGTAAAAGTGTCGGAATGTGAAAAATACGTTGTCTTTACCGTTCCGTCTGGTACGTTCAATTTCCAGGAAAAAAAGTAGTTTATAACGACGAGTAAAGCCCTGCAAAAAATAAAGGACGGTTCGTTACGCGACGAATCGTCCTTACTTTTTTGAAAAATTTTTTATTTAAACTACTCTGTGCGACGAATTAAAAGATAATCGCGCTCGTTTGGGGAATGCGTTCGCTTACGACTATGATATTTTTTACGTATTGAAGATTAAATATTGAATTTTCCAACGACGCTTTGCCGAATAGAGAAAAGGACGCTTGTTATAAAGAAGCGTTGAGGTGTGCGCGTGTTATAATGCCGCGCGAACTGACGTGACACGGGGGGTGCGTTTGCGATTCCGAGCTTTGGGTGCGTTTCGGAGTTGCGTGTATGGGTTCTGAGAGAACTTTATAATGGACAATAATCAAGAAGCAAGTAATGTTGGTTGCGCTTTACCGCGAGAGGGGTCTTTGTGGAAAACCCGTCCGGTCGTGTATCTGCGTTCGATTGTGATCAACCTGGTAATGTACGCCGTTGCTTTCGGCTTGGCGTTCTTAATTAAATTCGACGACGACTACGCTTCGCATAAAACGTTGTTTGTTCAGTCGATCCTGTGGGTGCTCGCGATCAAAATGACGATCTGGTATACAAGCAGAACGTACCGCGACATCGGATACTATGCCACAATTCGAGTCTTGGGCGCCATTATTGGCGAGGCGTGCGTCGGGTTTGCCGCCATTGTGCTACTCTTCGCCTTTGGACATTCGGAAGCTGTCGGACTCTTTTCTGAAAGATTCCCCATTAGTCTTGCGCTTATCGACATGGTCTTGTCCGTCGCGTTTCGTGGCGGCGGAAGGTTTATGAGGAGATTCTACAAAGAATCGATTATACCAACGCTGGATTCGACTTCCTCCGACGAACCTGCTTTCTTAGTTGGCGCTAATACCCAGGGAGCGCATATTGCCAATATTATCAATACGCAACGTAGCGTCGGATATCGCGTTGTTGGGTTTCTGACAATTCACGAATATAAGGTCAGATTGCGTCTGGGTTCCTTGCCGATTGTCGCGAATATTGACGACTTTGTTCCCGCATGCCAAAAGTTAAATGTTAAAACAATTCTTTTCGTCGCCGGTTCTTTGCCTGGAAAGACTTTCAGAGAACTGTATAAAAAATGTGATGAAAACGGATTGTTGTTGCAAGTTGTGCCGCAAGTTGAGTTCTTACCCGATACGAAGATCCCTATTCGGGAAGTCGACGTCAACGACCTGCTTAAACGCAACCCCATTCGTCTTGACGACAAACAGATTCGTAAGCTGATTACCGGACGACGCGTTATGGTCACCGGAGCCGGAGGAAGTATCGGTTCCGAAATTTGCCGACAAATTATGCGTTTTGATCCCGCCGAGTTGTTCCTGCTTGGACGAGGGGAAAACCGTATCTTTTTTCTGGAACGTGAGCTTAAAGCGCTCAAAAAGACTGGGACAAAGTTGACGCCCATCATTGCCGACGTTGCGAACGCTCAGAGAATGGACGGGATTTTTAAGCGCTTTTTACCCGAGATCGTTTTTCACGCCGCTGCTCACAAACACGTTCCGCTTATGGAGGCGAATATTCCGGAAGCAGTGCGGAACAATATGTACGGAACAAAGGTTGTCGCCGATTGCGCGGATCGTTATGGCGCTGAAAAATTTGTTATGGTTTCTACCGACAAAGCTGTCAATCCCTCGAGTATCATGGGGTGCTCAAAACAAATGGCCGAACGGTACGTCAACGCCTTGGCCGTTAAGTCGAAAACAAAGTTTATTGTCACAAGATTTGGAAATGTCTTGGGCTCTAACGGTAGCGTCGTCCCGATCTTTACCAAACAGATTCAAAACGGCGGACCGATTACCATTACCGACAAGAGAATGACGCGATACTTCATGACGATCCCGGAAGCGTCTCAACTTGTACTCGACGCTGCCGCTATGGGACAGGGGGGGGAAATCTTCGTTCTCGATATGGGGGAACCCGTACATATCATGGACCTCGCGAAAGACCTTATTAGACTTTCGGGTTTGCCCGAACACGCGATCGAAATTCAGGAAGTCGGTTTGCGACCGGGAGAAAAACTTTACGAGGAACTCTATTTCGAAACGGAAAAGAGAATTCCTACTTCACAAGAAAAACTCTTTGCCGCTCAGCATAGACAATTCGATTTAGCGGAAGTACAAGCCCAGATTGACGAATTGTTAAGTATGACCTCCGGCCCGCAAGAACTGATCCGTGCAAGATTGCGCGATTTCATACCGGAGTACAAGCCGACCGTTCTTCCGGAAGGTGAGAAAAAATTGGACGCGAACGTCCCCAATGATAATAACAAAAAATAACGTTACGTCTTGGAACTAAACAGAAAACGACCGTGAAAACGCGGTCGTTTTTTTATTCCGTTACGGTTGTTTGACTTGTCGCGCCCTATTAAAAACGCATTAACGCAAGAAAAAACGTTCGACTCCAGCGCGTTTTGCGACAGGCTCCGATTCATGAAGACTTACTCTACATAATACAATGGAACCGCGAGGAACGGTTGCGGACGCCAGGTTAATTGTGATTTGACGCCCGTCCGATTCGCCGAGTTTAACGTAACGCAATGTCGCGTCTGAGGGGGAATCGCCGGGAAGAAGCGCGTACAATTCGCCCGATGGAAGCGGCTCCGCGTCGGGACGGCGACAAAACCAGTCGCCCGCAAAATTCCTGTCTAACCAACCTACCTGGCGATAGACAAACGCGAATTTCTCGGTTTGTGCGTCAAGACGCGCCGTGGTCTTATCAACCGTAAGATAGTTTTTAGGAAGAAAACTGATACGGGAACTCGCGAGTTGACGAATTCGTTGAAGCTCGGGCGTCTCCGCGCGAAATCGATCAAGATTTGTTCCTTCTGCAAGTTGCGGCGCGTTAAGCATCTTAAGCAACGGGTTCAGACGACGCGCGAAGTAATAGTCGCTCGACGCTAAAAGCTTAGCGCAGTCGCGGAATATCGTATATTGTAAAATGGGATCGATTTGATCGGTCTCTTGCAACAAAATGAGAAAACCGCTCCAAGATTCGTACCACTTCGCAACGTCGCTCGAACGTAAGGAGTCGGGTATCTGACGCGCGCGTTGAGAGAGCGTCCGTAAAAACTCCGTCTGAAGCGACGAAGTCGTCAGCGTTACGGGGGAACTTGACGGTATTTCGACTGTTGAACGTCCGCCTTGTTCGTCCGAAATATACGCGTTCACGCCGGGACGCGGCGGCGAGGGAAGATAATACCAGCGATCGACTGAAGGAGAGTAGGTCCAATATTTTTGAGAAAGTTCTGGTTCCAGGCGTAAGATGATTTTACGTTGTACGGGAACTAAACTGGCGACCTGATATTCCCACTCGGCTTTTCGCGCCTTTAAAATTTGAAGTTCGTTTGGCGCGCCGAGGGAGCGCTCGTTAGCTTGCAGAAATTCCAATGCCGCGCTTGCCGCTTCCGGCTCGACGTAAAACTTTTCAAGCGATTCTCCGTAAGAAGTTACAAATTGGTTCCAACGCTCGATTGTTGCAAGCGCCCCAAGCGTTGAACTGACCGATGTTAAATCTTCTCGATAGGATCTAACTTCTGCGGACGCGTCCGATGACGCCGGTTCTGCGAGGAATCTTTCGAAAAAAGCGCGTGTCGCGTCAAATTCTAGCGCCGCCGAATCAAATGACGAAAGCGAATGAAAGAAAGAGGCGTTGATTTCGACTACTTGACGATACGCGGCGATCTTATCTTGTACGCTCTGAATTTCGGTTGCGAGCTCCGGTGATGCGGTCGCCTTAATACCTGCGCTTTCGACCGCCATTTCGTCAAGTTCTGCGCGAAGTGTCTCTGTGTCGCGAACGTCGCGCTTTTTCGCTTGCGTCAGACGATGTTCAATTTGCGTAAGAGTTTGACGCGTTTCTTCTACTGGTGGATAAGGGGATAAATTGCCTTGTTCCGATTCCGCTTGTTCCGATTCCGCTTGTTCCGATTCCACTTGCTCCGATTCCGCTTGCTCCGATTCCGCTTGCTCCGATTCCGCTTGCTCCGATTCCGCTTGCTCCGA
>CAYUUL010000027.1:5376-33735 GCA_964447865.1 uncultured Planctomycetaceae bacterium
CTTGCTCCGATTCCGCTTGCTCCGATTCCGCTTGCTCCGATTCCGCTTGTTCCGACTCGGCTTGTTCCGACTCCGCTTGTTTCGCGTCTATTCGTTTACTCGGTTTTATTTGCTCAATCTGTTGTTCCGGATTTGTTTCCACGCAAACGCTTTCTTTTTCAGGAGCGCTTGGTGTTGCGTCGGAAGATTGCTGTGTGGGTTGCGTAACTTGCTTCGGCGCTCGGACGTTCGGACTCAAGTTCATATAGAGACCGACGCCGCCGACGATTGCCATAAACGGTACGCAAAACGCGACCACGTTGCCAATCCACGACTGCTCGACGCGCGTCTTCCCGTGATTGTCGCGGGGAGAATGCGTCGATTCGTGGGATGCGCGTTCTTTAGAAAAGGATTTCGCTTCCATTGCGTCAACTTCTGACGCGTGATCCGAGCCGTTAGCTCTCTTCTCTGCGTTCATTGCGCCTCCATGATCGTATGTCGCTTAAAAACTTTTCCTTAAAACGATTTCGCGTTTAACTACGTTAGCGCTGGTCGACGACGTAAGTCCTCTCGCCGTCGGGCCAACCCTGTTCCGCCACAAACGCCAGCCGAAGAGTGATTTTCTCCCGCGGCAATTTAAATTGCTGCTCGATTGCTTTCCTGTACTCCCCAAGCTGACTACGATATTCTTCAAACGTCTCTGCGCTTGGCTTATACGCGTCTGTCTTGAAATCAATAACGTCCGCCGCGACAAGACGATCGCCGTCGTACAGAAGAACCAATCGGTCTATTGTGCCGCGAACAAGCTGTTCCCTATTGTCTTTTTTATCCGTGAACGAGAATGGCCGCTCGCGGAAAACTTTCCAATTGGGAGCTGAAAGCCCGTTAGTATTTGCCGCAGCCGATATGACTCCGCCAAAACGATTGGCGAATTCTGAAAACGACTTCTCGTAAGTCGAACGACTAAGCAACGCTTTCGTAAAATCGTGGTTGATTATTTGCGTAAAACGCTTGGTGATTCGTTCGCGCTCTTGCGAATTCGAAACCGTACGCCCGACGATGCGCGCCGTCTGGGAAGAACCCGGAACGCCGTCTTCCAGCCAGCCGATCGACTCGAAACACGCGTGAAGAGCCGTGCCGTCTTGGAAACTCTTGTCCGGAGTCCATGCGTAGGTCGCCCGTCCGCCTGTCGGCGTAGAACGAGCGTAAAGCAAGCGCGTTGGTTCGAAATATTGATCGCGCTCCTCATCCGTTTGCGAACTCAAAAGCGGACGATTCAATTCGACTGACTCCGCCTCTGCGCCTGATTCCGAAAGGGAACTATACCAGTCTTTTTCACCATACTCAAAGAGGAGTTGCGGACGGCTGTCGCCGAAACGTTTGACGTCTTTTTGAGTCTCCCAAATTTCCGGCTTCATAAGTCCTTCTTTAAGAATAGCGCTAAATGTTAATGATTTACCGGGTTCTTTGGGGGGAACGCGTTCGCCTGTCTTTTTGTCTGTAGTTCCTTTTACAGGATCGACAATTGCGACTAACATATGGACCGGACGGGTTATGCCGACATATAAGAGACAAAGAGCCTCCTGAATAACCGTCTGTAAAGTGGTTTTATAAGCCTCCTCCATCCATTCGGCTAAACTTTTGATTTCGCTATCGTCGTCGTTCCCCATAACGGCGATTCGCAATTCCGTTGAAGGTTGGGAAATGATTCTGTCGGGCGGGGCGGTGGGATCAGCCCGGTGGACGAGAATCTTGTTCTTCATCATCGAATCGATCGAAGCGTCGAGTTCTGGAAGAACAACAATATCAAATTCCAACCCCTTAGACTTATGTAAGCTCATCACGCGGATTTGGGACTTGGATGGAGATTCAACTTTGCGTTCCAGGGCTCCCTCAATAAATCGATCAAGAGTAAAATCTCGCGTGCTTGTTTCAAAACTATAGGCAATTTCTACGAGTTTGTCGAGACGTTCTATGTCGCGCTTTTTATCGCAGATTGGCTTGAGTAATTCGCTTATATCTGATACCGTCTTGCCAAGTCCTTGGGTCTCAATAAGTTGGCGTATGCGCGACGATTGACGTGGCGATATTTCTTTACTTTCGAACTCTTGCTCGTTTTCCTGGTCTGGCTCGCTCGTGAAATACCTAAAAAGCGGTGGAATATTGGCAATATGAAAAGACGAAACCGTGTCGCCGGGATGCGCGCCAAATTTCAAAACCGACAAAACTGCCTGAACAGCGGGAGATTCCGATAACAACACGCCGCCTTCTTCGCTAATCTCGACGTCCGTATCTTTAAACTTTTCTTTTAAACCGGCTACGATTTGACCAATGCGCGCGTTTGTACGCGGGAGAACGCCAATCGACGCGTTTGGATATTCCACTCGAAGTTGTGCGATTCGAGAGACCGCGTAACGGACTGTCGCGACAACTTGCTTAATCTCGCCCTCGTCTGACGAAGACGCGTCTTCCTCGTTTTCATTGTCGTCGACGTCCAGGTTGCCTGAACTGTAAACCGATTCCCATTCGAATTTGTCGTTCTCGCCTATTGTCGTCGGGTCGATCGGCGTTAAGTCTCGCGGTATCATGCCGTCTTTTATCCGCGGCGCTTGTTCTAACGACCAATACCCCGGCTTTCCTGCGTTCTTGGGCGCCGTCTTGTGTTCTTCGAACGCCCAATTGTCTCGCGCAGCGTGAATCGCCGCAATTTCCAGCGCGTATTCCTGTTCCTTGCTATCTTTTAAAGTAAACGCTTTATTGCTTTGAAGATTTTCAAAGAGTTGGTTGACCACCTCGATGATTCGGGGACTGCTGCGCCAATTAGTGGGAAGCGACCGAGCTTTGACTCCTGGAAGGTCTTTCTTCTCGATCTGATCGAATATCTCCGCCTTGCCGCCGCGCCACCCGTAAATCGCCTGCTTTACGTCTCCTACGCAGTAAAAAGAACCTACCGTTCTGGAAGGATCCTCCGGTCTCGGTCGAACGACGCGCTCCGCAAATGGCTTGATGATCGCCCATTGATCCAACGAAGCGTCTTGGAATTCGTCAAGTAAAATATGGTTCGTCTTTGAACTAATGCGGTAGGCAATTCGTTCCAATTCGTTGGCAAGACTATGCTCTACAAGATTACGCGTTAAATCGTCAAAGCGATAAGCCCCGTTAGCCTTCTTGTCGTTCTCGAGATAATGAGATACCGTCTTAAGCGTGAAATGAATGGCGAACAAGCGTTGAGATATGTTTGAAAGAGTCTCTTTAAGAACTGTTTTACATATATTGCCGAAAACTTCCCGCCAATCGGACGGAATTGTTGTCCTTCCAAATTTATCGAGCTTTTGGTTGATATTTTTTACAAGAGTGGATTCTAAAATTTTCTGCCATTTGTATTTGTTATTGCTGGATAATAGGTTGATTGCATTTTGGAGAGCGCTGGTATAAAAACTATTGGGCTTTTTTGAACTGGTTGGCGGAATCGTTGTTCTTAAGCCTTCAAGTTTATCAAGCGCTTCACATTGAAACTGGGTTAGTTGGTCGGCGCTCATACTTGATTCATAGGAGAACCAGGGGACCGCGTCCTCGACTCGCGACGCTTCATTGTAGATTGAGGTCCAATCGTCAATAATGTCGCCGATTTGCTTTTCAACTGTTCTGACGGACTCGCCTTTAAAGAGTAAATCAGAAAGAACGATTGCGTCCGACTTGTTCTTGTTCGTCGCTTGGGAGAAGGACGCAAGCAAAGCTCCATAGATTAAGTGTTTATTGTCTGTTTCCTCAATAATTCCCCAGTTGGGGGGCAAGCCGATTTCAAATGCGTACCCGCCTGCGATTTGCATAAAGAAGGAGTCGAGCGTGCAAACTCGAAGTCGATTAAGTTCGTGGACAAGGTGCGCGAGACTTGTTTTGAATTTCTCTTGCGCGTTTTCTTTGTTCAGACCGCTTACCTGGATAAACGCGGCGTTGCGTTCGGCTTTGAGAGGATCATTCGATACGCAAAGTTCATTATAGAGATTTGACGCGCCTTCGGGCGTGGCGGCCCCTTTGCCCAAACGTAAAAGAATTCGATCCTGAATTTCGCCGGCCGCTTTGCGCGTAAATGTTGTCGCCAATATAGATTCGACCGGTTCGCCGCAAAGAATAAGCTTCAAGTAACGTTCGCTCAATTCGAAGGTCTTACCGGAACCGGCTGACGCGCGTACTACTTCATTTTCAAAACAAGATTGCATTGTCGGTTGCCTATTGTTAAAAACAAGGTTAAGGGAAAGAAAAAGGAAGAGCGATAAAAAGGTTTCGGATATAGAATACCGCCGCTTACTTCTACGAAAGCGACGGATAATTATTGCAATACGTCGTCGACTACTACTTCTTATCGGCGGACGATGACGCCGAACGTTCTGATTTCAGTTCGTCGAGCGTTTTGGAACCAAGCGCGGTAAACGCGGGAGTGGCGACTTCCGTAAGACTGTCGATTCGCGCGGAATCGTCCGCTCGGTAAAGGTAAAGAACCGCGAGGTTCAATTTTTCCGCTAATGCCGCTCCCTCGTCGGAACCAAGTACAAAAAAGGCTGTCGCGTATGCGTCCGCTTCCGCGCAAGAAAGATCAGCGCATGACGTCGATACCACTGAGACAGATCCCAAGCGCGTTGTTGGTTCCGCTTTCCCTTGGACTATCTCGGTTGGCTTGCCCGTGCGAGGGTCGACTATATGTGAAAAACGCGTGTCCCCCACTTGAAGGAAATTCCGGTAATCTCCGCTTGTGGCCAATGCGCCGCCGTTTTCTTCCGAGTCAAAGAAAAGAAGACGATACATTTGCGGCGCGCGTTGAGAACCCGACGCGTCGTTCGCTACGACTTCCGGGGTCTGGATTCCAAGAACCCAAGGCTTGTTTTCGCCTGTGTCCGCGTCGACTTTATGACCTCGACAACAGATTTCGCCGCCTACCTCGATCATATAAGACGTAAGCCCCACTGATTCGAGCGCCTTACGCGCTTGGTCGACTGCAAAGCCCTTGGCGACCCCGGAAAGGTCGATTGTCAAACTGGGATCTGATTTGCGAAGCGCCGGAGGATCAAGACGTACTTCCAACTTGTCGTAACCTGCGTGCTCTTTGAGTTCCAAAACCTGTTCGTCGCTCGGAAGAGCTGTAAGCGGAGACTTATTCGGACCAAAGCGGTAAAGATTGACCAGCGGCGCTACTGTGACGTCAAACGCGCCGTTAGTATTGCGCGATACTTTCTGCGCGATCTCTACTATCGACGCCGCTTCCGCCGAGACGCTAAACCAGTCTGTCGACTTAGACGCGTTAAAACGGCTGATTTCTGAGTCGCTCTTATAAGTCGACGCGACTGCGTCTACCTTGTCTAATTCGCGTTGGATTATACGGGAAAGCAAGACCTCGCCCGATTCGATTGTCGTGTTCTCGTCGGCGATTGTTGTGTCGTTATTAATCTCGATCAATTTTAATACGCTTGTATTGACAAGCGCGTTCCACGTCGTCCCCATTGTTTGACCATGAACCGCAAAGTTATGGTACTCGATCGCGTCGTCCTTATTCTTGTCGAGAAAGTAGGGCTTGAGAAAAATAAAGGCCAATACCGCGACAAGCCCGTAACGAATTATCGAATTCATCGCGGACCCCTCTTGGGCGGAATGGTCGTCGTCCTGTTGTTTTTCAACTTGAAGTTTTTTAGAAGCCATTAGTCGCTATGATTGGGTTATCGTAAAAATGACGCCGCCTTATAATATCAGCATCGCGTCGCCGTAACTGTAAAATCGGTAATCTTCCTCGATTGCCACTTCGTAGGCGCGCTTGAGTAACTCGTTGCCGCCAAACGCGCGAACAAGAATGACAAGCGTCGATTTGGGAAGGTGAAAATTCGTTAGCATCGCGTCCACCGTCTTGAATTGGTAAGGTGGACGGATAAAAAGATTCGTCGGGCCCGAAAACGCTTGAAGGCGTTTCTCGTTGCGACCGGTCGAGTCGATTGTGCCGTCGTCGAGAACGTTGCTGGCCGATTCTAACGTGCGCACTGACGTCGTTCCTATCGCGAACACGCGACCGCCGCGAGATTTGCGTTCTTCAAGAATCTTAACTACGTCGCCTGTGATCGTCGCGTATTCCGAATGCATCTTATGCTCGGAAAGCTTCGTTACGGAAATCGGTTTGAATGTCCCCGCTCCTACGTGAAGCGTTACTGGACAAATCGCGACGCCGAGACTCTGTATCTCTGAAAGAAGTTCTTTCGTAAAATGCAATCCTGCGGTTGGAGCCGCGACCGCGCCCGGTTTCCGAGCGTAGACTGTTTGATAGTCCTCGCGATCGGACGGCTTCATCCGACCGGAACGAATGTAAGGTGGAATTGGAACCCAGCCGACTTTGTCCAAAAATGTAAACGTGTCTTCGCCCGCGTCAAGATTCGGTTTGACTATCAACGTATTGGATTGCGTCCGCGCTTCTACCGTAAGGTAACGAACATACCCGCTGCCGTCGGGATTCTGAAGCTCTAAACGTTCGCCCGGCAAAAGCTTGCCGCGCGTCTTCGACATGATTTCCCAAAAGCCGTGTGAATCGTATTGAAGGAAAAGACCTTCCCAACGTCCGCCGGTATTTTCGCGTCGACCGATTAGACGCGCGGGCAACACCTTGGTGTCGTTAAGTACGAGCGCGTCCTCTGGACGAAGATACTTGACTATATCGCGAACATGCGCGTGCGTGATCGTCTGGGTGGAACGGTCTACAATCATGAGTCGCGCCGCCGCCCGATCCGCTAATGGCGTCTGTGCGATTAGACGCTCCGGAAGATCGTAATCATATTCGTCAAGTTCCGACGGCTCTTCGCTTGCGCCTGTGTGGACGTTTTGATAGGGGGTGAATTGATCCTCGTTCGATTCCGCCTCTTGGGGGGATGCGTCTGACGTAGTTTCAACGTTATGTTCGTTAGAACGCGACGGCTCTTCGGATGACGTTGTTGCGACGGTTTCCTCGTTAAGGCCTGTGACTGAAGTTGCGGACGCCGACTCCGAAGACGATTCGGGAAGGGATGCTTCTTCCGAAACCGGCGCTTTTGTTGCTTGAATGTCGTCGACGCAAGACGCGTTTGAAGTGGGGGTTTCCGTACTCTCGTCCTGATTGGTAGGCCGAGATCCGACTAACTTGGAAAAAAACTTATCAAGTAAACTTTTCAATTTCTGATCCTGACGAACGTCGAAACGTTGCGATAAAGGAATGGATAACGACGCGACGGAGCCAACGCGCGCCTAGTTTATTATAGCGTTTTAAAAACCAAATAAAAGGGCGCGGTTTTTTCTTATAACGGCAATTTTAAGGAAAAGAACGTTAAAATATTCGTTGTTAGGAAACGACGCGTAAACAAAAACTTAACTGAGAGCGCGAATTCGCGTCCTCTACGTACGATTGAACTTTCTCTGTTATTAATTCGTTTACCGCTTGCGAAAAATACTGCGGCGCGTTTAAAATAAAATATGATACAATAACGACTAGAACGTAAAGGAACGGTACGCGCCATGAATTATGATCCAAATGACAACGCAATTGCCGACGCTGACGACAAAATTCGAGCGGCCTTTCTCATTACCGAATTAGCCCCGGGCGGCGCCGAAAAAGCGCTCGTGCATTTGGTTTTGAGCCTTGATCGAGATAGGTTTGAACCTGTTGTCTATACCCTGAGCGGACGAAAAAAAGATAAAGAGAATTCATTAGCGCCTCTATTGCGCGAACACGGAGTCGAAACGATTGAACTCGACATGAAGGGTCCGCGAGATCTCTTGCGAACCGTTTGGAAGTTAAGAAAACTACTGAAAAAACAAGCGCCGCGACTACTCCAGTCTTTTATGTTTCACGCCAATATTATTGGTCGTATTGCCGCAAAGAGCGCCGGCGTGCCTTTAATTTGCGCGGGTATACGCGTCGCCGAACGTGATTCGAAATTTCGTCTGGCTATTGATTACGCGACCCGGCGACTTTGCGACGTATGGGTTTGCGTTGGGGAATCCGTGGCCGTTTTTACGAAATCTGTCGGTAAAATTCCAAGCGAACGCGTTGTCTCGATTCCAAACGGAGCCCTTATGCGCAATGTAAACGGCGTTGATTCTGTGGTGGCTTCTGGGAACGTTATTGACGCTATGAACGGGAAAGAATGTTGTCGAGATAAAATAGGAACGATTCCGCAACCCTTTGGAAAACGTAAACGCGTTATTGCCGTGGGAAGACTTGCGCCGCAAAAAGGGTTTGATTGGTTGTTAGAAAACGTAAATGCATGGATGACTCCTGAAATAGCAAAGTCTTGGGAACTTTGGATTGTGGGCGATGGTCCGGAACGAGAACGGCTCGAAGGTATTCTGAGAGAAAAAGGACTCGGAAATAACGTTTATTTGGCTGGATGGAGATGCGACGTCTCTGATTTGCTCGCGGAATCTGATCTGTTTCTGTTGCCCTCAAGGTGGGAAGGAATGTCAAACGCTTTGCTGGAAGCGGCTGCGAGCGGACTTCCGACTCTCTGCGCAAATGTTGAAGGCGTTGCTGAAATACTTGGGGACGCCGCCAATAATCAGATGTGCGCGTGGGGGGACGCGCGGACATGGAACGAAAAAATTGCGATCCTCTTAAATGACGAGCGCTTGCGTCGCGATCTTGGTGAACGGAATAGAAAGCGAGTATTATGCGAATTTACTGTGCGGCGTTCGACGGAAAAATATGAACGTTTGTGGATGGAACTCTTGAGAAAAAAAACGCGACGGCTTGACGTCTAATACGAACTACTTGGTTTTTACAAATTTTTTTCTTGAATTTATTCTCGTCGAATCGTATCATTGTTGTACGACTGCCGTTCGTATGTGTCGCTTTGCCTTCGCGAACGGTTGCGTTATTTGTCGAGCGTCGTCGCGGCGCTTATTGGACTCATCATTCTTCGGAGCGTCTTGTTATGAAAAACGTACTTGTTACTGGAGGTGGGCGTGGTATTGGCGCCGGAATCGTCGACGCCTTGGCCGCTGAAAAGTGGAACGTCGCATTTTGCGGAAGAACTGAGCCTGAAGAAATGAAACGGCGATGCGAGCAAATTGAGGATAAATACGGCGTTCGAACCCTCTATGTTCGTTGCGACGTCTCTGTGAAAGAAGAAAGACGCGACGTCGTTGAAAAAACTATTGATTATTTTGGCGAACTTAATGCCCTGGTAAATAACGCGGGCGTGGCGCCCTTGGTGCGCGCCGATATATTAGACGCGACTGAAGAAAGTTTCGAACGCGTTATGAATATCAACTTAAAAGGCCCTTATTTTCTAACTCAACTTGTCGCCAACTACATGGTTGAACAAAAGAAAATTTCGTCAAATTTTCATGCCGCTATCCTCAATATCTGTTCGGTTTCTGCAACCGTTGCAAGCGTAAGTCGCGGCGAATACTGTATTTCAAAAGCCGGCGTCGCGATGGCGACGATGCTCTGGGCCGTTAGACTCGCGGAATTTGGGATTCCCGTCTATGAAATTCGTCCTGGGATCATTAAGTCCGATATGACTGCCGCCGTTACTGAAAAATACGATAAACTTATCGCGGATGGCATTACGTTGCAACCGAGGTGGGGAATGCCGGAAGACGTCGGACGCGCCGCCGCCGCGCTTTTACGCGGTGATTTCCCATATTCGACTGGACAAGTAATCAATGTCGGCGGCGGAATGGAAATTGCGCGACTTTAAGCCGCAACGGAGAAGCTTTTCATGAAAATCAAGCGTTTGCGCTCTCTGGTTCTAGGTAGCGGTGCGGCTGGACTTGCCGCCGCCGTTAGATTGAATGCCGAAGGGATTGACGATCTTGCCGTACTAACCGAAGGTCTCGATAAAGGTACGTCGATAAATACCGGAAGCGATAAGCAAACCTATTACAAACTTAGTCTGTGCGGCGCTACGCCTGATTCGCCAAGAGACCTTGCGGAGACGTATCTTGCGGCGGGTAGCGTCGACGGGGATCTCGCCTTAACCGAGGCGGCGACTTCTACGCGCGCTTTTTTTCATCTGGTCGACTTGGGCGCCCCTTTTCCGCGAGATGCGTTTGGACAATACGCCGGATACAAAACTGATCATGATCCTGCGAAACGCGCCACAAGTTGCGGCCCGTATACTTCGAGAGAAATGTGTCGCGTACTCATAAACGACCTAAAAAAAAGAAATATCAATGTCTATGAAGGACACGTCGCGGTAAAACTCCTGACGAAAGAAATGGGGCGAGAAGGCGACGTGCAAAAAAAGAAAATTCTCGGCGTTATATCGATTGACTCGCAGGGAGAACCGTGGATCTTTTTTGTCGAGAATTTGGTCTTTGCTGTCGGAGGACCGGGCGGGCTTTATAAAACCTCCGTCTACCCTGAAGTTCATACCGGCGCGATTGGACTGGCCTTAGAGTGCGGCTCTTTAGCTAAAGGTTTGCCCGAGAGTCAGTTCGGTCTCGCGTCTTTTACCGACATGACTCGAAGAACGCCTCGTGTAAAAACGCGCTCTACTCCAAAAGAGTTTCGATGGAACGTTTCCGGGTCGTTTATGCAGGTTGTGCCAAAGTTTATTTCAACGGCTCAAGACGGCGTGTCGGATCCTCGAGAATTTTTGAGAGATTTTTACGACGACCTCGGCGACTTGTTTGGACGCGTCTTCCTTAAAGGATATCAATGGCCTTTCGACGTGAGAAAAGCTGTTGACGGATCCTCAAATATCGACTTGTGCGTCTTTTATGAAACGGCAATTAGAGGTCGAAGAGTTTTTTTAGATTACCGGGAAAATCCGCAAGGGTTCAATTTCGAGATTCTGCCGAATGAAGCTCGGTTGTATTTGGAGAATTCCGGCGCTTTACTGCCGACTCCTTTTGAACGTCTGAAAAAAATGAACCCAGGCGCCGTTGATTTATACCGCGATTGGGATATTGATCTCGAAAAAGAACCGTTGGAAATTGCCGTCTGCGCTCAACATAATAACGGCGGACTTGCTGTTGATTGTTCGTGGCGTTCTCTCAATATCGAGGGGTTGTTTCCTATTGGAGAAGTGGCCGGTACGCATGGCGTCGCAAGACCGGGAGGTTCGGCCCTCAATGCCGGACAAGTTGGAGCCTTTCGCGCCGCTGAAAGAATTGGATATGAAAGCAGGAAGAAAAAAAACGTTGCGATAAGTTATCCCCCTGTCTCGTTGGACTTGTTTATTGCGAGGGAAAAAAACGAGACAAACTCTTTCCCAAAAGATTTGGATATCGCGTTAAGCGCCCTGGCCGATTTAATTGGCGTTGTGGAAAACGCCAAAGAGACGGGAAAAGACTGGAGAAGAGAACGCGACGAGTTGCGGCGGAGAATGAGTGAAAACGCCGCTATTTTCCGTTCTGTTAAAAACTTAACGAACGCAAGTGAAGAAGCAAGAGAACAGTTGAAGAGGATTTTACTGGTTAATGGTCGAAATAAATCTAACTTCGACGACCAATTTAGATTTCAATGCGACGACGTCGAAGTCTTGAGAAATATTCAACTTTGCGTATCGCAGGTTGTCTATATCGATTCGATCCGCGTTGCCTTGCTCTCCGGCGTCGGGTCAAGAGGTTCGGCTATTGCGCTTGATAAAAACGGTAAAAGAATTTCTGATAAGTTGCCGGAAGAATGGAAAATGCGTGACGAGGACCCCGCCTTCAGAAAAAAAATTCTATATTCTTACGTTACGAGTTTCGACTTCGAGAATGCGCAAATTGAAACTGCCGCGACGTGGAGAGACGCTAAGCCGATTCCCGAACCGGACGAATGGTTTGAAAACGTGTGGAGAGATTTTCGGGAAGGAAATATTTTTGTATAACGCGAGAACGTAAAAATACGTCGGCCGTTTGTATGTTTTTAAAGATCGTTTTGGACGAAAGAGGTTATCATGGCGGATTTTAAAAAGTGCGCGACCTTCAAAGAACCTGCTGAATTTCGCGCTTACCTTAAACGTATTGGCGCCGATTTCGATCTGGTCGACGCTCCAAGAATCGGGAATTTTTCCGCGTTTTCAAAACCTTACGAATACGTAAGTAAAATCAACGGAAAGAAATGCGTGTTCCAAAACCGTTGGGCGTTATTGCCGATGGAAGGTTGGGACTGCCTACCGAGCGGTGCGCCAGGTGAACTCGCGAGAAGACGATGGTTGCGATTTGCTGAAAGTGGAGCTTCCGTCTTTTTCGGGTGTGAAGCCGTCGCCGTTATGAATTCCGCGAAGGCAAACGCTCGACAAATGACTCTAAATAAAGATACGGTTGCTGATATTGCCAGGTTGCGTAAAGAGACCGTTGAAAAGACAAAAAGTATCTTTGGAGAAGATCGCGCCCCCTATATGGGCTTGCAACTCACTCATTCCGGAAGATTTGTAAAAACTCCTGACGACAAAAAATTGGATTCGCATACCGCGTATCAAAATCCCTATCTCGATAAAAAATTTCACTGCGGCCCTGAAAACGTCCTTACCGACGAGCAGGTTGAAGAAGTTGTCGCGAAGTTCATTGAAGCGGGAATACTTGCGCAAGAAGCGGGATTCGATTTTGTCGACGTTAAGTGTGCGCACGGATACCTGGCGTTCGAGTTCCTTACCGCTTACGATCGACCTGGTAAATACGGCGGGTCGTTCGAAAATAGAACCAGGTTTTTCCGAGAAATTGTAGAGGGTATCAAGAAAAACGCCCCTGGACTTGATATCGGAACTCGCTTGGGGCTCGGCGATATCAGACCTTTCGAAAAAGGACCCGACGGATTTGGGCGTCCGGTCGAATGTCCAGACGGACTATATCCATATGCCTTTAACTCTGACGAAACTGGACTTGACGTTGATCCTGAACTGAAAGAACTCTTACAATTTGTAGGGCTCTTGGACGAATTGGGAATCTCAATGATTTGTTCAACCTTTGGAAGTCCTTACTATAACCCGCATTCGCAACGTCCTGCTGCGTACGCGGTCGCCGATGGGTATATGCCGCCAGAAGAGCCTTTGCTCGGCGTCGCAAGACAGATTAAAACGGTGAGATTGTTGAAGGAGAAACGTCCTGACCTCTTCATTATTGGGTCCGGATATACGTATCTGCAGGAATTTCTACCGCTTGTGGGAGAATGGGCTCTGGAAAACGGATTCGTCGACGCCGTCGGGTTGGGCCGATCCTCTTTGTCGTATCCCTCTATGCCCGCCGATTACTTGGCTGGACGCGATATCGATAAAAAAAAGATATGCCGTACCTTTGGGGACTGTACCAACGCGCCGCGCGCCGGGCTTGTGTCCGGATGTTATCCCTTGGACGATTTCTATCGAAAACGGGAAGAAGCGGGACTACTAAAAGAAATTAAACGGCTCAATTCCTCAAAATAACTCCGAGGACGATATGAATGCTTATAACATACGAGCCGTTGCGTGGACGTTGTTTGTGTTTTTAACGTCTGTCGTTATGGTGGAAAACGCGGTTGGGAAGGGTGATGACGCCGCCGGGGCTTGGGATATAAAAAGACTGGAAGAGGAGTTCAAGACCCCGCCGCGTGAATTTTCGCTTATTCCTTTTTGGTTTTGGAACGACGAACTTTCAAACGACGAAATTGCCAAACAAATCGAGAGCTTTGAAGAACGCGGCGTCTACGCGTTTACAATTCATCCAAGAATCGGTTTGCCAAAAGATTCGGGGTGGATGAGTGAAAAATTACTTGCCGCGATGAGGTTCGCCCTGCGGGAAGCTCAAAAACGAAATATGTTCGTTATGCTCTACGACGAGGGAATGTACCCTTCGGGTTCCTCGGCCGGGCAAGTTGTCGCCGAAAATAAACAGTATGCGGCAAGAGGGTTTCTGCGCGTTGAACTAGAGCCTGACGGGGAAAAACCGCGTGATAAAAATTTGGTTGTCGAGGACGATTGGAACCTTGTGGACGTCTATACGCGTCCGAACGGAACAAAAGTCGCCGTCTACGACGCGCCAAGTCGCGGCGTTATTCGCGGCCTACATTACATTGGAGACGAAAACAAAAATCCGCGTGAATTTTCTCCGCCTGCCGCTGATCTGCTCAATCCTAACGCTGTCGACGCGTTCATAAGACTCGTTTATCAACGTTATTACGACGAATTTGAACAGTTCTTTCGTGATGGCGTCATACTCGGTATATTTACGGACGAACCCTCGATCTTAGGAAGAGGCCCTGGACGTGACATGAAACAGGGAAACTTGAATGCCTTACCCACGATAAATAAGTATTTAGGGTTCGACATGAAACCGTTTCTACTCGACTTATGGGAAAACGTCGACGAAGGAAGCGCGGCTAGAAGAGTACAATATGATCGCGCTGTAAAACTTGCGCTAGAAGAAGTTTACTACGGTCGTATCGCAAAATGGTGCCTCGATCACAATACCGCCCTGGCCGGACATCCGGAAGGGTCCGCGGACGTCGGCGTCTTGCGTGAATTTCAAATTCCAGGGCAAGATATTGTCTGGAGGTATATTGAGCCCGGCGAGAAAGCGTTTGATCCAATTCATTCTCCCATGGCGAAAGTTGCGTCGAGCGTGGCCCTACATACTGGCGCTCGTAGAAATTTGAATGAAGTTTTCGGCGCTTATGGCTACGACTTCACTTACGACGAGATGGTTTGGATTATAAACTGGTGTGTTGTGCGAGGACAAAATATGTTTCTGCCGCATGCCTTCTATTATTCAATACGAGGACCGCGAAAAGACGAGCGTCCGCCAGACGTCGGCCCTAACTCGCCGTGGTGGAACGAATACAAAATTTTTGCCGACTACTGCGCAAGACTTTGTTGGCTCAATACCGACTCAAAGGTTGTGGCCCCAATTGCCATTCTCGTCGACTCGTCGCAAGCGACTGCGTGGGGAACGAAAGCGCTTATGCAAAATCAACTTGATTTCAATTACTTGGAATTACGTTCGCTAAAAGAAGACGCGGTCTTTCGAGACGGTGGGATTGCCGTGAAAGACGCTTTTTACCGCGCTGTCGTCTTACCGCCAAAACTGTCGGTTGACGACGATTCTAAAAAAATCCTGGAAGACTTGGCGCTAAAAGGACGTGTGGTGAGGTGGGGGGAGGACTCCCCAAATATCGAAAACGCGCCGCTGGTAAAAAATGACGGCGAGGCGATTGGCGCGTTGCGTGATTTAGTTGGCGACGACGCGCGTGTTATGGACGGCGACGCAATGGGGTTGCGCGTTAGACATGTGGTTAAGGGAAACGTCGACTTCTATTTCCTGTTCAATGAAGTGGAAAAAAATCTTGTCGTCGCGCTTACCTTTGCCGCTGACCGCGAGGATGCAAAGCTGAGGAGATGGAACCCGCTTGACGGTTCAATTGAGGAACTCGAGCGCGATCCTGCGAATCCTGGGCGTTTAAGGCTTAGCTTGGAGCCGTGGAAAACGACGATTCTCGCTTTTGAACGGTAAGAAACGGAAACCTTACAACTTAAACGAAAAGATCGGCGGAGAATAAAACGTTCTTTGCCGATCTTTTGCTACGTTCAGGACTTAGGATAATTTACTCGTTGGGAGAGTCCCATTCGTTATACTTGCCGGGAAAACTCGAATTTACTGTCGCCCAGAAAGGATGTTGGCGATCCGCTCGTGTTCGAACATCCTCCAAAATGACGCGCGAGCTCGCGGGGATGCGTCCGTTTTGCGGACTCAATTTGCGTCCGTTAAAAACGACCTCCATTTTACGCTCGAAGTCCAATTGCTCTGGGGAAAGAAAAATTACGCCGCGCTCCGCGGAAGAGCGTATGCGAAGGCTATTGTCCACGATCCGGAAAAATTCGGTCTTCGCCGCGCGATAACCGTGCCCTTGTGAGCCTGCGAAAAGGGGATCAAGCATATTTTTACTGGGAAAGTCGAATAACTCGACGCTCCAGAAAAAGTTGTCCCATGGACGTATCGAATAGACAATTCGTTCGTCGGGTGAGAAAAAACGACGCGTTCGACCGTCCATCCACTCAAATATTCGCGTTGTTTCTTCTGAAAAAGGTTCCGCTCCGCGTCCTTTGTACTGTACGTAAATCATATCGAAGGGTACGGATAAATCCATTCCCCAATCGAGAGTCTCGCGACTTGCTACAAGTTTGCCGCCGTCAAGTTCGCCGCCTACCGCGTAAAGAGGCATAAATTCGCCGTTGCGCTTCAATAGCGGCGTCAGGTAACTCGCCGCTCCGCAAATGGGAATACAACCCGCCCAAAGATCAGGATGCGCTAGCGCTACGTCCCAAGCCAAGTCGCCGCCTGATTGAAAACCTGATATGAAAATACGATCCGTGTCGATCGAAAACGTGCGACAAGCGTCGCGTAAACAATAGAGAACCGCTGCGCAAGACTGCGCGGAATGGTCGTAACTCTGACCTGGTTCGCTCCATTGAGGCGCTATGATAATATAACCAAAACGCGTCGCTTGACCGTAACGTTCGTATACCGGTTTGCCCTGCGCGTTGGTCTTTTCTACCCAGGGACCGCACCACCAGTTCAGTTGTTGTTGCGGGGTTGAGCGTTCGCCATGTAACGTTATGATTGTCGGATACTTGCGATTAGGATCGTATTCCGGGGGAAGTTGCGCGCAATAACTAAATGTTCGACCGTCTTGGAATGACGGTACCGTTAACGTATATTGATACGGAGTCTTGCGATCGGAACGCGGGGGACTCTTGGGGGGCTTCATCGTCGACAATATCCGCGCCACTTGGAGAGGTTTCGACGCTTCTTCCTTTTGCAGTTCGTTCCAAAGAGTCTGACGGTGGGCGGGACGTTCTTCCAGAAGGTAGCGTCTCGCTATTTGACGAACGCGATAAAGAGATACTGCTATTTCAAGACGATCGTCCGCGCCTGCGTTCCCAACAAGCCAACCGCTCAGAGCTAACGCAAGGCGCTGCTTGTCTTGCAACGCGCTGTCTAACTCCGATTGTTCGAAGGCGGCGAATCGTCCCAACGTATTGCTGGTAAGTTCCTTGGATATTTCCGCCGCTATCGTTTGTGCGTTCTTTTGAAGTTCCGGATCGTCTATCTGGTCGAGTAATTCGGAGAGCCGCGTAAGAATATGTTCCCGTTTCTTATCTTCATCTTCACACTCGCGCTTCATACGGCGGATCGCTTGGATCTTTTCGGGGGATACGCGATCTGATTCAAAAGAAGAAAGCAAGGTTCTGACGCGCTTATGCTGACCGGACGCTTGCCGAAGGGAAAGTTCGTCGAGAAGACGTTCCGCCGCTAATTGCTTGATTAGACGCAACGCTACGTCAAGTTTCGCGTCGTTACCCTCTTTGTCCTGGAAATCGTTGATGATCTCCTGTAATTCTTCCGCCGCTTGCTCGTAAAGCGTCGCTTGTACGTAAAATTGATAAACGCGAAGACGTTCGTCAAGAGAGGTCGCGTTGATATGTTTCTTAATGAGAGACGAAAGCGTCGCGCGTGGAAGCGCGTGGGGGGATATTCGCATGTCGATGTTGTGCGTCAAGCCTTGGACGCGGACGTAAGTCGGCGCTATCTCGGTTATTCCTTGCACTATCTGAATTCCGGAGGAGGTGATTACGCGACGACCAAATTCGTCAAAACTACCCGCCCGGTAACTACCCAATGTCGCTATGCGCGCGTTGGGATTCTCGTTGACGCGTTGATGGAGCTTGAATACCTCCAGGGCCGCAGAAGAATCGTCGAGTACGAGATCGACAGCGTTGTTTTTCGGTATGAATATTCTACGTAGTTGGTCGTCGATCGCGAGAATCTTTTCTGATTGAACAGGAGCGCTGTCCTTTTCTTTTTTACCTTCCGTCGTTTCGACTACGCTCTTGGCTGGAAATATTGAACCGACAAACATACGCCCATCTTTCATGACGACCCGTGTTTGCGCCCCTTGAGCAACATTCGATACGCCGACGATTCCTGTCGTTGCCGCTGCGAATGTCAATACGCCGAGTTGAATAAATCGACGACGACTCAAACTCGAGGACGAGAATGTAACTTCTTGACTCGACATGGTATTTCCGTTAAAATTTGTTCCGTATGGAGATGATGGCTATGTGACCGAGCGTCGCAAAACGCTCCCCCGTCGTTATGAACGGTCTTTTTACATTAGAATGTAAATATTTTTAAACTTGCCCTTTCTTCTTGTTCATTTTACTTAATTTGTCTGACGCTTGCAGGCTGAATATAAAAGGCTAAAAATATCGTATGGAGTACGTCTCTTTTTACTGCGCGTTTTGTGGAGAGTTTCTTACGCTTAACGCTGATTTGCAGGGTACGTTTACGTATTGCCCTCATTGTAAACAAGGACTAAGCGTGCCGTACTTTGGCGCGGATTTTTCGCGCGTAACGAATCAAACTCCTACCGAAAAGGTCGAGAACGCCGACTACGCGACTCCTATTTCACGTCCCGCGTCTAGCATAAAGAGCGAACCGGAAAGTTTTTTTGAAAGTCTGGGAGACTTCTCTGAATGTGGTACGCGACAAGGCGTTAAAAGTAGTTCTGTTCTTATAAGATCCTTTTTATTTCCAAATAGGTCAAAACGCGTCGACGTCGGACGCTCGCTGAATGTTGACTGGTTTAAACGAGGGGAACTGGAGGAACCGACTATTGACGAGTCGCTCCTGCTAGATTGTCGCGATCTTACTGACGACGAGTTTATAGAACGACTCAATTCAAAATTACCTGAACCTGTTGCGTTTGTGCAACCCTATGCCCCGCGCGTCTACGCCGAGGAGGAAAAATCGTGGAATAAAAAAGTTAATTGGAAAAATTTGACCGTCGTAACCGCCGGAGTTGTTGCGCTTATCGGTCTCGCCGCGATAACGAGCTATTGCGTCCTGGTGAAAACGAATCCGGAAGCGGTGGACGCCAAACTCATTGCGCCAAAGCCGGTTGACGTCGAAGGAGTCGTGACTTACAGGACAAAAAACGGTAAACTTGAAGGCGACGACGGCGCTTTTGTATTTTTATTTCCCGCCCGAAGGGCTTTTGACAGACCGTTGGTCGTAAATGGGGCCAAGCCAAACCGACCGACCCCTTTGCATTTCGACGATTTTCTCGAAAAACTCGAGGCGCAAGGCGGGTATTTTGAACGCGCTGGTTTTGAAGGTTTATTCTCTATTGAGGTTAAAGAACCCGGTTCATACAAAATCTTGGTCGTTTCGTATAATGTGCGACACGATTTGGGAAGCTCTGATAAAAAAACTGTGCGGGAAATTGAAAAATATCTATTTAACCCGGGCGATATGTTGGAACGTAACCGATTCCTTTGGACGACAAAAAGTGTTGAGGGGGAACGGTGTGAACTGGATTTCGACTTCGGAAAAGCGTCGCGGTGAACTCTTGCCGCTACTTGGCGTTCGAACGCGCTAAAAATCGAGGGGAGGAGCCTGAACCGCGACCGGGAAAACGTCCTATTTCCGCTATCTGGCGCAACGCCGTTGCTCGCGTTGTCGCCGCGTCTTCGCGCGCTCCCGATTTATTAGGATAGATCTCGTAAAGACTGCGGTATTTTTCCGGGGTTACGTTGGGCATAATGACGTTGGCTCCGCGCTCAAGCGCTCCTTTACGTCCGTCCCGTCCGTCCAGCGTCGCTACTGCCGTCGTACTCGGTATATTGGCGTCGGGACAAAGAATGCGAGACAACGCAACTACCTTGTAAGCCAGAAGGTTGGTGTTCGGAACTTGAAAAGGCGTCGTCGGATAACTAAAAAAGTCCTGTGGCGAGGAGGACGCGGAGGTCCGCCAAAAACCCGCTTGGATTTCAAGCGTGCCAAGAGGCGTCGAAGGATGAGGAAGAAAAGGCCCGCAACCGATCATGTCGAGGTCAAGTTCGCGGAAAAGTGACAGGTCGCGCGCCAGATCGTCGTAACTTTGCCCCGGAATTCCTATGAGAACTCCGCTGCCGACTTCATAACCAAGTTCGCGGAGAATTCGTAAATAACCGATTCTATCGGGAAAGAGAGAATCGGACGCCAGGGGATGGATACGACGATAGAGCGTCGCGTTAGACGTCTCAAAGCGAAGTAAGTAACGTTGGGCCCCTGAGGTTTTCCAGAGCGCTAACTCTGATTCCGAGCGTTCGCCAAGACTAAGCGTGATGGTTAGACCGTAACGTTCGCGAATCTCGAGAATGAGTTCCGAGATAAACGTTGCGCTTAAGGATAAGTCTTCTCCCGATTGGATTACTAACGTGCCGTAAGAAAAACGAAACGCTTGTTCCGCGCTGGAAAGTATTTCTGAACGCGTCATGCGGTACCGTTCCATCTTACGCGAGGCGCGCATTCCACAATAAAAACAATTTCGACGGCAATTGCTCGATATCTCCAAAAGTCCGCGAAGCCAAACTGCCTCGCCTACTCGGGTTTTACGCGTCTCGTCGGCGACTGTAAAAAGCGTGGAAAGACGATTAGGATCGTCCTCGCGCAACCAATTCGCTATTTCTGAAACGGATATATTCTGATCGAGCATCGGTCTCAATAATTTACAATGAGGAAACAAAACGCCAACCCAATCCGACTATTATACTTGTTTCGACTCTGTTCACAAGTTCGCGCAAATAACTTGACGCGTGCCCGCGCATGTGTATATTCTAGTTGAGCTCTCGTTAGCGTAAGACTACTTTTCTGTTACCGTTTTATGCCTCGACTTGGGAGGAGGATTATGAATGAAAGTGATGACTGTTCTGGGAACGAGGCCTGAGATCATTCGACTCTCGCGTATTATGGCCGCGTTGGATGAATATGTCGACCACGTCGTAGTTCATACTGGTCAAAATTATGACTATGAATTGAGTCAAATCTTTTTCGATGACTTGGAATTAAGAAAACCTGACCATTTCCTGAATGCCGCCGGTATTTCCGCTGCCTCTACGGTTGGGTTGATCATCTCAAAAATGGACGACGTCTTGGCCGCCGAACAACCTGACGCCGTTCTTATTCTTGGCGAATCAAATAGTTGTCTTGGTGCGTATGCCGCTAAAAGAAGAAAAATTCCCATCTTCCATTTAGACGCCGGAAAACGCGCCTTTGACCAACGCGTACCGGAAGAAATCAATCGGCGACTTATTGACGCGATTGCGGACGTCAACTTGCCGTGTAGCTCAATTGCCAGAGATAATCTCTTGCACGAAGGGTTCCCCATCGATCGTATCTTCCAAATTGGAAGTCCTATGAAGGAAGTCTTTGCGTACTACAAGGATAAAATCGAATCGTCCAATGCGTTGAAACGCTACGGATTAAGACCAAACGAGTATTTCGTCGTCAGCGCGCACCGTGAAGAAAACGTCGACGAACCTTCTCAACTACAACAACTGGTTACTACTCTAAATAATCTGGTGAAGTTTGAAGATAAAAAAGTGGTCTTTTCTGTTCATCCGAGAACTCGAAAAAGACTTGAGGCCGGAAATTACGTGCTCGACCCGAGAATTTACACTTTGCGCCCTTTGGGGTTTCACGATTACAATGCGTTGCAACGGAACTCCTTTGCCGTCCTCTCCGACAGCGGCGCTATCGACGAAGAATCTACTCTACTCAATTTTTACGCGCTCAATTTGAGAAATTCTCGGGAAAGATACGAAATTGACGACGCCTCGGGAACTATCATGACCGGCGTCGGCTGGGAACGCGTTGCCGACGCCTTGAAAATTGTTAAACGGAAAAGAGAAACTGGAAAAGTTCCAAACGAACAGGAGTGGAAAAACGACCGCGTTTCGCAAAGAGTCGCGCAAATCGTCGTTAGCTATGCCGATTACGTTGATCGATTTGTGTGGTTTAAAAAATAGGCTTCGCGTCGGAAACGCGACCGTTTCTAACTTTACTCCTCTACAAATATGGGGACCGTTCGAGATCCCCCTTAGTGTGCTCTGGTAATTGAACGACTAGCGTCTACCCCCTTCTAGTATGCGCGACGCGCCCGGAGCGACGACGACTCCGTCCGGACAACGGTACTCCTTATCGCCAAAGTTGACGATTGATTCGACTCCATTGGCAAAACTCGTCTTTTGAACAGTACGGTCTGACGTCAATATTTCGTGGTTCGTCATTTCTACGCCGCCTGTCAACCGGGAGACTGGTTCGGCGACTCGATAACTTTCGGCAAAGCGTTCGCGATTTTCTTCGAAGAATTCACGGGTAAAACCGTACATCGGGGGAACTCCGTACAACGCGTTAAAAAGATCGCGCTTGTGCCAAAGGCTGGGAAACTTATTGTTGTGATCGCCCCAATACCAGTACGAGACGACGCAATCGTGGTAGACTAATTCAAATAACGGTAAGCGGTAACCCTCGCCAAATTGGTACTTTTCAACCTCTGGTGGAACTTCTGTCCAGATACGATCGAGATAACGTCCGGATTCTGGACAACGATAAGGCCCAAGGCTCATCATACCTTCGTAAAAATCGCAATAAGGAACTGAAGCGTCGATACCAGTCTCGCTCCCGCACACAAGATTGAAGTGTTGACCGATAAGACCAAGTAACCGCATTCGAGCTTTCTTAGAGTCGGTGCGCGTCATGGGGTGGGCTGGATTCCAACACTCGCACCAGGGGGACGCCACGGTTGTGTCTATGAAACGCGCAAGGTACGGCGTTTTTTGTAAGTCCTCGCTTATGCGTTTTAGCGCGTAGGGTTCCGCTTGAACGTCGCAAAGCGTCGCGCAATATACGCGCGGTTGCGTCGGGTCTTTCGCGTCTACCGACCAACCTTTCCGCCAGTCGCCGCTCGGAGAATCCCAAACGATATCTTGTGGCCAGGCGTCGGATACCCAATTCCCGTCGACGTAAGAAATATCGTTGTAACGGGACGGATCCATTATGTCTTGATATATATCGTAGCGACTTGTCAACACGCCAGGTTGAGAATTAAGGTCGGAAATTACTTTAGAACTGCCGCCGCCGCTCCACAGGATATGATTAAAGCCTAAATCTTGAAGTTGCGGGACGATTACGTCGCCGCTTGAATTCCAACACCAGATATTGGCGGCCCCAAGTAGACGGTCGATACCTTTAGAAAGAGATGGATTCTGGGTGATTTTGTCTTTAAAGGTTAAAAGTAATCCTATCTTTTTAGCGTACTCGCGATAGCGCTTGCAGATAGCGACGTAACCTCCTTTATTAAACGCGACAAGACGCAATACTCTGTCGTAGCCAAACTTCTGCTTCGTTCCGAACCAACTGTTGCCGATGGCGAGGGTTTGAACGCCGTTAGAAAAAGCCTCCGCGTCGCTTCTATCGACTTCACGTAAGGCTGTTTCTACCTCCGCGTCGTCCGGAGTCTCGATGATTCCCATAAGACCGGAACTGTGTGCCGCGTCAATATTATCGTCGACGATTCCCCAAAACGCCATGCAAAGACCGTGCCCCCCGTAGGTGTGCATACGTCGTACGCCATACGCGCTTTCGGTTGCCGGGAAAGAAATTCCTTCGTTTACCGGAAGAATGATACGGTCGCTCGACTTAGACGTAAAAGGATGAGGATAGTCGATTACGCCCGAAAAAGGAGCGTCGCCTGGCGCGCTCAATTTGACGACGACTTCCGGCGCGTTCGGTTCTAGTTGTACCGTTGCCGTATAACTAAAAAGACTGCGTCCGTCTAAAAGTTTGAAAAGCATTCCGCGGGGAATCGGTTGGGCCCCTGCCACAAATTGCGTTTGGCCGGCGAGCGTTTGGTTCCATACTCTGTTAGTGCGGACGTCGCGAATTGAAAACGTTGCGTCCTCCATATTGAAAACAAGGCGGAGATAGCGGTTTTCGGCAGGTAACGTCCCCTTAATTGGACTACGTTTGATTTTCCCAAGACGCGTTAGGGTATAAGACGCCACGCGCGCGTCGCTTAAACCGTTGCCTATGACGCGCGCTTCTATTTGAGAAGCGCCTTCGGGTACAAGTATTTTGGCGCTTATCGTTTGCCAATTTGCAGACGCGGGAATTGTCGTTGAACCGTACGACCAGTTTTGCGCTGTCCCCTCCGCGTCGTAAATTACTACGCTCGTCTCGCAATTGGAAGGACCGACGTTCTTAATTTTACAGGTTAATTCAAAAAGTTCGCCCGGCTCTACCGTTACGCGTTCTCCCATGGATAACGCCCAATCTGTCGACGATTGATGTGTGATTCGCGTCGTTGATTGACCTTCAAGAGAATCGTCTGCTTCAGAACTTACGACAAATCCCTGGGGGTCGCGCGCCCAATGGGGGGGATTCGGCGGAAGCGTATGTGTCTCTAACGTTGGATAATACTCAATCGACGCGTCGTCGGTTGGGAATGTGGACGCGCCATAAAGAATTGAAGACGATAAAAATACCGTCGCGAACAAAAGTTGACTCGCAATGTCCCGCACTATAGTTCTCCTTCGGTTAGCGATGTGGACGATTCGAACAAACATTTATTTCTGAAAGTATAATAGTTCAATCGTATGATGCAATTATACAACTATTGCTCCTTATTGTTTTAATTGTCCTGTGTTATAATTAAAAAATTGGTTGTTGACTATTTCTAGCGCGAAATGCGCCGCTACTTTGCGAGGCGTGTAAATGACTGAAATATTTACTGGATATACGTCGGCGATCGCCCTGGGCGCCGGGTTCGGGTTTTATGGGGCGGTCTCGCCAGGACCTTTGCAAACTTTGATTATTTCTGAAACTTTGTCGAACGGCGTACGCTCAAGTTGGAGAGCCTCGTTAGCCCCGCTTATGTGTGACCCAATTGCTTTGGCAATAGCCCTCTTTTGCGTTTCGCATGTTCCAGATTGGACTATCGCGCTGATCGCTTTTGGCGGCGCTACTGTTTTGACTCGAATTGCTCTCGCTGAAATTAAAACGACTGCCGAAGATTTTGATTTCCAAAAAAAACATCGAAGATCACTCCTACAGATTTGGATTGTCAATATGTCGAATCCTAATCTTTGGATCGGAGCTTTTACACTCAACGGTCTGTGGATTCATAACTTCTGGGAAAAAGGAGGCGTAACTCTTGCCGTAGCGTATATCGTCTCTTACTTTATTTCGATTGTCGCTACCTATTTGGTTATGGCGATTTTGGTTGGCGTTTGTAAAAAAGCCTTAAATACGAATTGGCTTGCGCGTGTCAATCGTGTGCTCGGCGTTATGTTGTTAGTCATGGCGCTCATGTTTGTCTGGTTAGGTCTGCAAAAAATCGGACTCGTAACTGAAACAAAACCTGCCCCTGAACAAACTTACCAATTACTAAGAACGAATTTTGAATGTTTGATAAGTTGGGAAAATTGTGCTTGTCTTGACTTATTTTGTTGATTTTTATGATTTTTGCGAAATTGACTAAGATTTAAACTCTGTCGTCCGATAAAAACGATTAGAGCGTATTAAAAACGTTCTTGGCCGACGTTCTTGAACAACTGGTTGTTCTTGACCTGAAGTCTTGGCCAAAGTTGTCTTTTATGGCGCCTTGCGCGCCGACTGGAAAGGATGCTCAAGATGAAGTCTCCCAACGTTAATTCGACTTCCAAAAAAAGAGCGTTGACGTCCGGCTTGAAGCGGACTTTAGGGGGACGACCGTTTGCTCTTTTGTTGGCGGTTTGTCCACTCCTCTTGTCTGCTTGTCAATCGACCGATTCCTATAAATCGCCCGCAAATTCGAATAATCCGTACGCAAAGTACGAACCAAAGACTCCCGAAGAAGAGGCTTATTATCGCGACGTCTACTCAGGTGAGTGGAGAGAACAGACGGATCCCGCAGGGTTAGGAAAATCCATTTGTAAAAAAAGTGGTTCTGTTACGATGCCGCCGCATTGGAGCGCTATGCCTCCGGGGGCGAAAACGTTAGAGGAAATTCGCGCCGAAGCTTCCGCTAAACGGACTGCTAAAGCTTTGGCGACGCCATATCCGCAACAAAGCGCCGCCGCGCCTGCTCCGCCAAAGACTCCGTACGAAATTGCTCCGACGCAAGCAACCTACGCCGCGCCTGTCCAGGAACAGTACGCTCCTCAAACGCAGTTGCCGCAAACGGCATATCAAACCGAGACGGTTCCCACCGCCAACGTTGTCGCGCAAAATGGTTATCCGTCGCAAGGATCTGTTGCTGTTCAACCTGGTTATAACGACGGAATGAACGTTCAGGATATCGCCTCTCAACAGACGTATGCCTCTCAGGTTCAGCAACAAGCGGTTCCGCAACAGACGTATGCCCCGCAAGTACAACAGCAGGCGGTTTCGCAGCAGACGTACGCCCCGCAAGTACAACAGCAAGCGGTTCCGCAACAAACGTACGCTCCGCAAACGCAACAGCAAACTGCGCCGGTTCAATATACGCCTTCACAATATCAAGGCGCTGGTGTTGAACGGAATGCCGTCGACTCCTTAGGGGATAAAATCTGGATCGTTAGAGGACAAGATCCTGAAAAAAAAGTAGACTCCTCGGAAAAGGTTGACGTCTCAGAAAAAAATGTCGTTGTGAAAGCGGATGAGAAAGCGGTCGTGACCCTCGACGAATCGAAACCGGGCGCCGTTGTCGTCAAACCAAATGTGTTCGATCCTTCAATTGCCGCTCCTTATGCCAACGTTCATCGTCCTGCCGCAAACCCCGTCGCGCCCGACAACGCTTCCGCTAAGCGTGGTGAACATGGCGAATACCTCGTTACCGGGGGAGACTCCAAAGGAAAAGTTGTGGCGAATGAGGATTGGTTAGTTGAAAATCTTGATCCGGAAGACTCCGTCGCTCACTTTGATACAACTGATGGAAAAATCTTGACGGAACCTGCTAACCGCGTCTTTTTATATAGCCCAAGATTTGGCTCCGTTCGACAAATTATTATGCCTGTTGAAGGAAGTCAACGGTTCGCTATTGATACCGCTGTCGCAAACCAGGGCGTTGCGCTTGACGCAAATACTGTCGCCGTACAGGAACGTTCGCAAGACGTTAAATTACTTGCCGCTACTGGCTCGCAACAAATTGGAGCCGCCGAATCTGCTATGGCTCCTACCACAATGAACTCTCGTGTGGGCGTCATTGAAGCAAACGGCTTGTTGCGACTTAACGAAATGTTGAC
Organism: uncultured Planctomycetaceae bacterium; assembly: GCA_964447865.1. Taxonomy (GTDB): domain Bacteria; phylum Planctomycetota; class Planctomycetia; order Pirellulales; family Thermoguttaceae; genus RUG369. The sequence continues at coordinate 32,352 of CAYUUL010000027.1, forward strand.
CTCCGCAAATGTGCAAACGGTTGGCGCCGACGAAGCGGCGTTGCTGATGGACGGCGCTATTGCCGCTCAAAGTTGGAGTGATAAAAAAGGCGTCGCCGTTGCTACTGACAGAACGGGTCCGCATTCGAACGTCTACCTTGACGGACCCGCGACTGTCTTTGCTATCGAAGACGGAACTGTTACTTCAAAGTTGCGCGTCATTAAGATCGCAAACAAAGATTCCGCAAAACCGGGCGAATTTGTCGAATTCACCTTGCGTTTTGAAAATGTAGGCGATCAAACGATCGGAAACGTTACTATCCTCGATAATCTCTCCTCGCGCTTGCGTTACGTCGACGGGACTGCAAAGTCCTCGGTTAAAGCCGATTTCCATGCGGATCTCAGCGAATCTGGATCCCTCGTTTTGAGATGGGAAATCATCGACCCGATGCAACCAAAGGAATTTGGAGTCGTTCGATTCATATGTAAAGTACAATGATCGATATGTGAACTTGGCGACCGTCTGATCCTTATGAATACCTTCGGATGGACGTTGGTTTGAGACTGATCGTCCGCGTTTGTTGGGAACGCGGGCGATTTGTGTTTTTTAGCCCCTTTTAAAAACCTGCTGTTGATTTAACGCGCCGTTTGTGAGAAATTTATACTCAATTATTTTACTTCCGACATGATTAGACGAGAGTTTGGACGAAATGGCTTATCCTGATGCGAATGGTTTGCGACAAGACGAACCGGAAAAAAATCCTCTGGACGTCCCCGTTTCTTACTTGTTTTCTGTTGTAGAGGAGGATTTAGCTAGCGTTACGCGCGTTGGGCTCGACGAGTTGCGCGCAAGATACGAAGGAGAAACTTCTATCCGCGCCAGGGAAAGATATTGGGAAGAAATTCGACGCGCCATTAGAAAACTGGATGGGGAAGTTTCTGGATGTTATGAGTTTAACCATGTCTTTCAAAATTTCGCAAGAGAAAGGTTTGATTCTATTTGGCGCTCTTTAGGTTTCAAGGAACGCGGCGCTTGCGTCGACGAATTTAAATTCGATCGCTTTGGAGATCCAAGGATAAAACGTCCTGATTTTTACAATTCTCGGCGTTGCGCGTGGGAACAAACGAAAAGACGTATCGAACGGGTTTTTGGCGTCTTTACTGATTCTGAAAGAGAAAGAATACATTCGCGAATGATCGACGACGCCAACGTCGCTTTCGCTATGTGCGAATATGTTTATGCTATTGACGATTACGACGCTTGGTTCGAGTGCCCTGAATGTGAAGTCTTGCTCGAAAAAATGATGTGCGCTATTCGTGAAATCGTTTTTCCTTCCGCTGTTCCAGCGCCCGAATGTGATACCGAAAAAAGCGCCGACGACGACTTTACTGAAAACTATGCGCA
>CAYUUL010000028.1:0-32756 GCA_964447865.1 uncultured Planctomycetaceae bacterium
CTCAAAAGAATTTCGAGAAAGAGACTGGCAAAAAAGCGTTCGAGCAAGTCTCCGGCAAAACAACGTTCGAGGAGTATTTCAAGGCTCAGCCCGAATCTTTCAAGAGTTCGTGGCTAGGCGCTAAACGATACGAGCTCTACAAACAGGGAAAGCTCAAAGACGAACAAATCTTTTCCCCCAACTTGGATTATACAGTTCCAGTCACTTCATTACTTGACGTTACAAAAGAAGAGTTGGAAGAGTTCATTGAGAATACTCGATCGGAAGATATTAGACTTGATGGGAAAGACTTATTAACAGCGCTTCGTCATAATGGATTCAAGGAATCTCTGAAACCGTTAGAGGAAATCATTGCGGAAAGTCAGGGGCAAAACACACAAGACAAATCGGTCAAAGGATTCGTGAAAACGGAATCTCTTGAAGATGCGGAGAAATTTATTTTCGCCAAATTCGGGATTAAAGCGCAATATAGAAAAAAACTTTTTAGACAAGGCGTTCCTCTCGACGTTGCAAATGATTTGAATCAAGAGCTTTGTCGAGCCTACAATGTCTTTGGAACCGTTGGAATAATTGAAAATATTCAGCCGGACGCATCTTTACTTGAAAGAGATTCTGGCGCAAGTTACAATAGAAAGACTGGAACAATTTCCATTAGACCTGTGGTATGGAAGAATGGCGGCAAAACAATTTATAGAAAAAACCCCTAAAGGTTTTTACTCAACGCGTTCTCCGCTCCATATTTACCGCCACGAAATAGGTCATGCGTTGTTTCATTATTTCAAGGAGAGACTTACTTTACAGAACTGTTCTCTTATGTTAAGAGAACTTGATACGTTTTATAAGAAAATTCGAGACATTTCTGATTCTACTTCCAATAAAATATCTATATACGCTATGAAAAATGTTGGAGAAATGGTAGCTGAAGTAATTGCGCAGGTACTGAATGGGAACGCAAATATTTACGCAAGGGAAGTTGTTAAAATATTAACAAGGAGCAACTAAATGTTAGTAAATGATCCAACCCTTTTTAAGTTCTTAACATGTCCCAAGGAGTCGGTTCAAGTTGGCGATTATTCCCTATACTTGATACCGCAAGGAGTGTTTACCGCAAAAGAAATTGAACGTCTACGCGAGCTTGAGGAGTGGTCGATTGAACTCGGGGATGGATCGTCAATAGCGAATTTTCTCCCTGATTCGATTCGTCCTAAAAATGTGCCGAAGATGTGAATTTTCAGAGGCTTTGGGGAGGGTAAAGAGACTCCTGAAGTTTGTTCCCCCTTGTTCTCGCCGTAACAATCCGATGAAAATTCCAGAGATTTTCCCTCCTCTATTTATTTCAAAGAGAAACGTCCGGATTGTACTTGTAAATAAAATTTCCGTCCTCGTCCTTCCCACATGGGACTAGAACCCCTTCGTACATTTTGTAGGGACTCTGCCCTCGTTGAGGATTGTTCCAAAGATACCGCATATAATCAGCCATCGACATTCCGTAGTATTTCACTCTATTTTCAGTACTCGTTTGATTATATCCTTGCGCCTTGTTCCATTCGTAGGTATGAAGAGTCAAGATGTCGGAACTCACATCTTTGAATTGGACAAATCCTTTTTCTTTCGCAATCATTAGAGCTTGCGTCCATTGTCCTCGCGAATAGTTCCAAGTCTCAGGCAATCCGCAGCAAGAACCATTGGAGCACAATTCTTTGAAATGCGCGTCCGATACGTAAAAACGCATTCCAAGTTCATCGCAGAGTTCCTTCATCGCCTTAACGTACGGTCGTTTAACATTGCGATTAAGACGCCCATATCCAGCGCCAGTCGAATATTTTTTATAAAACTTCATCAGATCAAACCCGCACTACTGATTAAAAGCCACAGCATGCGTCTTCAATGTAGGAGATCGGAAGTCAACGCAAAAAAATTCACACAAATCGGCGTTCAAATAAAAATGTACGAAACTGAAATAAAAATATTGGATAGACTTAAAAAAATAGACCGTGTTATCCTTCCTGATCGAAAAAGAGAAATTGCAAATCCCCCCTTGTACCAATCATCGGGAGATCATGTAGCCTTACCATTGAAAGGCAGGGCTAATTCCAGTACGGACTTATTTGACAACAAGAATCAAAAGACTCTTGTTCAACGTCGTTTTTACGATGAAAATGGAAATCCCGAACAAGATTTTGATTACAAATATAGAGATAGTAATAATACACATTTATTTCCACATATTCACTTATGGATAAATGGGGAACGAACAGATTGAATTGAATACAGAAGTGAGGAAGATGATGACAGAAACGAGGAACGCTAAATGGAGACGTAAACATAACATCACATTAGAAGATGTAAAAAAATTCGATGAAGGAGATTGGACAACAAGCGTTAGGACCATTGAAGACGTAAAGGTTCTCCTTGCATTTGGTCGTGAATTTAATATTGAATATAAAGGTTTAACTGCGTTACTCACATTAGACGGAGGCAGTGGCTACAGTGTCAGTATCCAAAGTGGTTTTGAGTACGATACCGACAAATTAGATGATTTCGGGGAGAACGCCAAGATCGAACCATACTTTCTAAAAGACATTGTTGGAAAATGGAAGATCACTTGGCACGCATAATTTCTGGAAGTCTCATAAAAGTGGTGATATAATGTATCGTCACTTTCCTTTTCTCCAAACAAAAGTAATTCAAATCCGTCCAGAATATTTCGCGGACTGTTCAAAAAAAGAATCGTAGCATACGAAGAAAATATACGCTTGCGAATACTCAAACACCGTATTTTTAAGCGTATATTTAAATTTTTAGAGGGAGAAATAATGCGTGGAAAATAAATTAAAAAATAAATTCCCTTTTATTTATTTTTATTTATTTTCTTTTTATTTCTTTTATTTTTCGGACTAATTATTATTTTGATTTAACGTAGAGTTTTTCAGAAAACAAACGTCGCGGACTGAGATTATCGGGCTCTGTTGGTTACTGACAGCCGCCGAAGTTTCAGTCACACACGCGACGCATTCTGGATAAATTTTACGAACGGCGTCAATCTGACTTAACTAAATAGTCAAGCGACGTCTACTTACCGGGTTTATACTGGACAGACTCCCAGTATTTTAAATCAATTTCATAAGGATTGAGCGGCGTTTTAAGATCCCAATCCGGTGGTAAGATACCATAACGTTTTAGTTCTCTGGCATAGTCAGCTCTCGGCACAAACCGTTTCGGGCAATTCTCACCATTGTTTGGCGAGTCTAAAACCATACAGAATCGGTTGTTTTCTTCAAGAATGTACTTTCTCCCTCTCGTTACGTAATCGACAATCTTTTGATAATCAGGATCGAGTTTATCGGTAAAAATTATTTTACCACTCTTTGCTTCGCATGTTCCTAAGCCGCCGGCCTCTTTTGCCAACGGTCCACGCGCAACTTTCGACTGTTCGGGATAAGAAAGATCAAAGATCATATGACGATTAAACCGCCCCCCGTCCTGCGCCATACTTCTGGCTACAAACATATTCTTTTGATAGACTTCATAAGGATAATATTGAACATAAAACTGAGCGGGTTGAGTATACGAACCGACCTTTTTTGAATTATCGTTTGGGGCATGGCATTCATCGCAACGCCGTCGCAACACATCCTCGTAAGCCGCCAATTCAGGCCAATTCTTATCATCGCGCGAGTTCACATTCATAACATAGTTTCCAATGGACCCATGCGAATTACATTCATAAGTCGCGGCATACGTAGCCCCGGCGTCAAGCCAAAAGCGAATAATTTTTAATTCGTTTTCAGGCACGCAGACTCCGCCATGTCCTTCTTCCATAAGTTTTAGAAGTCTACTCGATCCAGTACCAATTTCATACGGATCGAAGTTACTCTTTTCATGTTCCGCATAAGGCAAACAAACACGATTATCCCCAAAGAGTTCCCTCCATGACATTTGCTGATAACCGATAGTATACAGCGGCGCCCAATGCCCCGAAATATTGAAACCACCTTCTTCACGGTCAGGATTATGACATTCGAGACAATGTTTATCTAAAATAGGCTGAACATCTCGCAAGTAGTCGATAATATCGGGAACATCTTCCACAGGGGCGAGGTCGACGGGAGTTTGACGATGCGTAATTTTAGCTAATCTTATTCCGTCGTCTTGTGTAGGAGTTTCCGCGCGATCCTCGTGGCAACCGATACAACTGTTTTTCTCACCGGGCATTAGAGAAGTAAAGGAGTGCATTCTTTTAACGCAATGTCCTTTTTCATCCAGGCAGACAAAGAAGAGCGAACGTTTGGCGGGCGCGTTAAAATACGCCGACCCGTCTTCCGAGACAGGCGCCACGCCTAAAAGTCTTTCCACAGCAAAAGCGCCCCCACTCGACATTTCCGACATAGCGCCCGAATAGTTGATAGGCTTAGGTAAAACTTCATAGACGAGTAAACTCTTAACAGTCCCAGGCTTGAGTTCTTTCATTTTACGACCGCGATATACGTTGCTGATCACAAAGGTACCGGTCGCTTTTGTCATATCGGTTTGATCCGCAATAATCGGTTCTCTCGAGCGCTTCATAACGGGTCTTGGTTCGCTGACCCAGAATCCTGCGTCAAGTAAATTTTTGGGCAATTTATATAGGTCAGTTACGTTTCCCTCGCGATCAAGCAAAACAATCTTATCTCGGGAGGCCGCTAAAAAACATTCTTCAGAGAAAGCCCACGGATCAGTGAAATCGTTAGTTTTCGAGACGAACTCGACGCCGTTAGGATCGTCAGGCCCGAGTAGAGGTGAAAATAGCGCGATTCGTCCGTAATGTTCCTTCATACCGTGCCCCGGCGAAAAGACTCCGACGCCTTTTCCGGAGTCAGGAATCGGTTTGAGGTCAAGAAAGACTCCACCCGGCTTCTGATTTCCATAGTAAACCATTTGTTTTGTCCCGTCAGGATTCATGGTCCACAGGTGATGAAACGTCAAATGATTTCGATCGACATATTCCCACCGCATATATGCAATTTGTCCATTTGCAAGGGGCCAAGGCGTATTGTCTTGTTCGACGTTACAAGATAATTCTCTAACATTTGAACCGTCAGGATCACACCGATGTACGGTAGCCACTTGCGTCAACCAGCATTGCACATACCGATTGACTCTTGAAGAACAGAAAACAATGGAATCATCAGGCAAATAAGCCGGTTCGATATCGTCCCATCCGTCGGTTCTCATCCCAAACTTTTCTTTTCCGCCCGGCTCTTGCAGTTCCTTTTCCCAACCGGTAAGTCTCCGCAAGTTAGTACCATCCAGATTAATCTCGTACAGCGAATAATGTCGTTCCCCTTCCGGCAGATAAGCAAAAACAATTTTTTTGCAGTCGTAATGAATTTGCGGATCTCGAATATTTCCCTTTTTGTCCTCGAAAACGGTTCGAGTCTGCTTAGTTTTCCAGTTATAGACAAGTAAGGCGCCCCCAGAACCTTTTGGAAAGGTATAACATTTGTCATCGTAGGAGTAATACCCGAAATTTCCATACCAATGACCATCAATACTAGGTTTACGAATCGCGAAAAGTATCTCATCCGGCAAACCGTCTTCTTGAAATATTTCTAGAACCGCATTCAAATTTTCCTTGTTCTCTACTTCAGTTTTCGACTCATCGGCAGAAAGCGTTCCCCAGGCAGTTAGAAGAATACAACACCAGATCAATTCGATAAAAGAACGAACCATGACGACGCCTCGCAACTTAGGATTTGACAATAATAACCAGAGTGGGGGAACATGATGAATGTTCTACAAAATTTTATTTTAAAGAGAAGTATAAGCGTAGTCAACAATACCACGTTTTATAAAGATCAGTAACTCAAGTACGGTTCCAATTATCATACGCTCGATATCTTCATGAAAGCGTCTTGTCTAACAGGAACGATCACCCCAACGTATTTTATAGCGTCAAACATTAAACATTTATACTTAACAGCAGTTTCTTTTTTAAAGGTAATTATTAACCCCCAGAAATCTTATCGACGGCAACCAATATCTTCCGAGACATTTTCATATCACATTAGAGCAGATTCGAAACTTCGCAGTGAGAAAAATGAAAAGAAGAAAACTTAAAAAGATCAATATAGAACACGGGCATAACCGCAAGAGGTTATTAGTTTCAGCCTAGAAGTAAAACGGAGTCTCAACCTAACGAAAAACATCCCCCACTCGACGGACGCAGTCCCGCCGTCGAGTGGGTTATTACAGCCTTATTCCTTAGAATCCGCTTGCGCCATTTTTTGTAGGTAGACAGTCAAAACGGCAATATCCGCGGGCCTTACCCCGGGAATTCTGCTTGCCTGTCCAAGATCAGCGGGTCGCACGCGTTCCAACCTTTCCTGGGTTTCAGAACGTAAATTCACTAACTCACGATAGGAGAAATTCGCGGGAATTTTCTTAGAATCCCATTTTCTCTGTCGCTCAATCTCCATTTCTTGCCGTTCAATGTATCCGGCATACTTTGCGTCAATACAAATCTGTTCGACACATTCCGCATCGACGTCGGCCAATTGAGGAATTTTAGCCACGATATATTTCCACTCGGTTTCAGGGCGTCGAAGAGCCTTAAGCATGGAACCGTTTTCGTCATGAGTTTTTTCGAGTAGTTCAAACGCTTCTCGAATAACGCTTTCTTTCTTTTGGAGTCGTTCCCATCTTTTGTCGTCGACCAATCCAATTTTTCTTCCCATGGCCGTAAGCCGCCGGTCGGCATTATCATGCCGTAGAAGAAGTCGATATTCAGCGCGCGAGGTAAACATACGATATGGTTCGTCCACTCCTTGCGTAACAAGATCATCGAGCATAACGCCGATATACGCCTGGCTACGACTCGGGACAAGAGGTTCCAGCGCGTCGTTAAGCGAAACCGCGGCATTAGCGCCAGCGATAAGTCCCTGCGCGCCAGCTTCTTCGTACCCCGTAGTACCGTTAATCTGTCCGGCAAAAAAGAGACCTTTCACGCGTTTTGTTTCGAGCGTATTTCTCAGTTGAGTCGGATTAGCGTAATCATATTCGATAGCATAAGCGTAACGCATGATTTGAGCATGTTCCAGCCCGTCAATCATACGCACCATCTGATCTTGTATTTCTCGTGGAAAACTTGTAGAAAGGCCATTGATATAGACCTCGTTAGTACGTCGACTTTCCGGTTCTAAGAAAAGTTGATGTCGCTCTTTATCGGCGAAGCGTTCAATTTTAGTCTCAATGGAGGGACAATATCTAGGTCCTGTAGACCGGATTTGTCCACTGTACATCGGAGCCAATTTGATATTATCACGCAAAAACTGGTGTAGTTTTGGATTGGTATAAGTAGTCCAGCAAGGAATCTGTTCGACGTCGATTTTTTCGTTCATGAACGAAAAGGGGGTAGGGACGGGGTCGCCAGGTTGAATATCCAAAGCGGAATAGTCAATTGTTTTACCGTTAAGTCTCGCGGGGGTACCAGTTTTAAAACGCTTAAGCGGAATACCCAGACTAATGATCGATTCGCTTATTTCGTTCATCGGCGGTTCGCCCATCCGGCCCCCCGGATACTGTTGCGAGCCGCAATGTAGTATTCCGCGCATGAAAGTTCCACAAGCAAGCACCACGGCTTTCGCGCGATAGACGGCATTTGCCTCAACACGAACCCCGCGAATATTCCAGACGTTTTCAGCGTTTGGATCCGCGGCGTTACCGGCGCCCGAACCAGGTTCAGCCAGAAGTTCAACGACGCGTTCCTGACGTAATTGCAGATTTGTAGTTTCTTCGACGATACGCTTAACCTCGTCCTGATACAGGCGCTTATCAGCTTGCGCGCGTGGACCGCGCATAGCAGGCCCTTTTCTGACATTCAGCATTCGAAATTGAATGGCGGTAGCGTCGATAGCGAGAGCCATAGCTCCGCCGAGCGCGTCAATTTCGCGAACAAAATGTCCTTTTCCGACTCCCCCAATAGCAGGATTACAACTCATTTGCGCGACGGAATCTAAATTTCCTGTTAAGAGAGCGGTTTTAGCTCCCATTCTCGCTGCGGCTGCGGCGGCTTCCGTCCCCGCATGTCCGGCGCCAACAACAATAACGTCGTAATCGTATGCTTCTAACCCAGTTTCCCGATCGATCATTTTTAAAATCAGCGTTTATAGATTTAACTTAAAAGCCGACGTCCTTCGAATATAGCGAGACTCGAAGGAGGTCGGCTCGTTGCAGCAACATTTCGCGTCGGAACAAGCCCCGCGAACTTATTAGTAAAGATTAACGGGAACAGCCACCGCGTCGCTTAGGGCGTAACCAAGCGGCACAACCCATAAACGATCAGTATCTTGTTTGAGAACAACCAAACCGCTATCGGCGTCAATGTCAAGGATAGTAGCGACAAAGGCGCCAACAGTCATAACGTCGCCCACACGATACGAGGCCGACCTTCCTTCGGTTCCAAAATACCAACGAGAAATCGTAGACGGTTGCCCACCTTCGTCCGTAATAATAGGCGTTCCCGTAAGCTGTGCAAAGCCAGTAGCGTCGACGCCCGTCTTCACGACACGAAAGATTTCTTTATTTCCCAACGGACTATAAGCGGCAAAAGGCCCGGAAGCAAGTTGTTTCGTAGGCGTAACAGACCGAGGCAATTTATCGACAAGCGGATAGGGTTGCTTTGGATCCCTTTTGTAAAGGATCGTCAACCCTTCAATCGACATTGCCACTTTAAGGAGTTCCGAATGTTCTTGCGGCTGAATGTCAAGGGTTTGAATTCGATGCAAGAAAGGAGTCCAATAAAACTCATACAGAAACTGCGTCAGATCAAGCAAGGTAAACTCGGCCTGAACAGCAAACTTTTGCACAGCCGTGCCGGAATTTCTCGGATGCACATACTGTCCAACGACAACCTGTGAATTACGAGCGTTACAAAAATCCAACATTTGCGAAAGCCATAATTGATATTGGATCCCCGCTTTTACTCGATCAGTCGGGAAAGAGCGCGCGTATAGCTGTTGTAGTTGCGACGTTTGCCGAGACCACAACTCAGAAGTTTGCTTTCCGTTATTTATCGACTGTTGAAGTTCAACGCGTTTTTTTTCGATATCCGCGCGAGGTTTGACGTAGTGACTTTTGTATCCTAAATAACCGCCCAACCCAACGCCAACACTTAAAATTGTCAGAACAATAAAGACTTTAGACCAATTTCCCATATAAATCCTCCGTTCAGACAACTTGCAAACACGACGAACCCAAGTTTAACTGGGCAGTTGCGGGAGTAGGCTCAGGCGTTGCGGGAGCAGGTTCGGGCGTTGCGGGAGCAGGTTCGGGCGTTGCGGGTGCAGGTTCGGGCGTTGCGGGTGCAGGTTCAGGAGTCTTGTTTCTCGCCTCAATTCTTTCCTGCAATACCTTCCAACGAGCCTCAACATCAACTACGTTTTGAACATACGCGTTTCTTGTATTCATAAACGTCTGTTGATTGATATTCCCTTGCTGTAATGCCATTTGCGCCTGTCGCATACTCATATCGATATTCTTTCGATATTGAAGAAGTTGGGGAGCCAACGCAGAATCTTGCTCAGTAGTATTATTACCGTCCTTCTCTTTCCAGAATTCATAACGTTGCTTTTGCAAATCTGAATCTTGGTTTTGGGCGTTTTGTTGCGGATTTTGTCCATTTTGAGCAACAGCCTGTTCCCCCTCTTTCGACTGCTCGGCAGTTTGATTTGCCTGCGCTTCCTCCGCAGCCTTAGCCTCGGCTTTCTCTTTCTCCGCCGCTTGAATCTTAGCTTGCTTAGCGTTGACGCTTTGAAGAACAACTTGATACGTTTTAACTAAGTTTTCCGCGTTTTTCTGATACTCAGCTTTAAACGCTTCAAACTGAACTTTGGTTATATTCCCTCCATTGAAAGCCTGAACAATATGATCGCGAGCGGAATCAATTTCAGCTTTTTTCTGTTTTAGTTCATTACAGTACGCAAGTCCATTATCGACAGACGTCTGTTCTCTTTCTTCCCCCTCAGTACGACCAATAGTTTTTCCGCGTTCAGTCAACTCGTCTACCGACTCGAAAACCTTTAACGCGTCAGCCAGTAGTTTCTCTTGTTGTTTTTTGATCTCTTCTTGTCGTTCTTTTTCTTTTTGCACAAAGTATTCGGGCATATTGTTAGAGATTTGTTGAATCTCCTGCGGCTGAACCGCCAAGTACGTATTCGGAGCGCGACGACTACAAATAATGTTAGCGCTGAACATATACTTGTATCCCGAATCCCCAACATTTGGCACGGCGCCTTGCGCAGACACAACCATGTGAGCTCCCCCGAACTGCATATTATTCCGAAAGATTTGGAAATAATCGAGAGAAGTAATCTTTGCGCTAATGATGAAAGTCGGGCGACCGTTTATTGCCCCACTATACCCCAGGCGCTGAACAATAAAATTAGGTTGTTGAGGTAGTCGAGTAATAATATCGCGTAATTCATCAAGAACATTGACGCCTTGCACATTCTGCCAATTATTAGCGGACGACAAAGTAGCGTACAAAGGTTGTTTCGCGCGCAACTCCGCCGAAACAGCCTCTTGTTCAGCCGTTAATTTAGTCAATTCCCCATTGAGACGTTCAATATCTTGTTTATTCCAACGCCAAGCCCAAAACGCGGCGGAGGCGACAAGGATAAAGTAAAGAACGAAAACGAGGGCATAGTTAGGCGGTTTTGGCTTTTCGTGAGGATGCAGTAGATCAATCGAAGGTTTACATTGCGGACGCTCCGCCAGTATCATCCCCAAAACAGACGCATACCGTCCTGGGTTATCAGGTTCAGTAGTCTTTAACTTAACGCCAGGAAGTCTAAACGGATCAATAAAATCGACATTTATTCCAGACTCAACGAGCAAGGCGGCAAGACGAGTCGCGGTCGTATCAACGTTGGGTGAAACTTTTTGGGATCCGTCTTCTTCATACAAGTCGTCTTGACTTGGCTTTGTTTCGCCCGTAAAGAACACCGCTTGATTGACTTCAGCATTTTCAGGCAGATCGTCGACCCCAACCACGAGGGTACGCACCACTTCTTCCCGAATACGTTCCGCGCGATAGACAGGCGAAGCCTCAACTTGTAATTTAAACGAGCGAAAGTAAAGGACGTCTTTTTGCAGACAGAGCGCAAGGTTGACTTCGTCGCAAAGTTCTTGAATAAGAATAACAGGTTCGTCATACTTAAGCGAACAGAAATCAGCGCGCACAAATTCAGCAATCGACGGTTCGCGCAATTCGATTTTCGCAGGGGCATGCACCGCGCCTGCTAAAGTTTCCCGAATTCTACGCAGTTTATCACGCGCAATAGAAGCGGCGGCGACACGACGCACGCCGGAACGTTTCATATTTGAGACGCCCAACGGCATATAGTCGAGCGGTTGATTTTCATTAAAAGTGAGGGAATCTCTAAGGGCCTGGTTAAAGACAATTTCAGGTGTTTCCGCATCAGAAGTTTGCGGAATCGTCAGGTACATAACGTCGACGTCGCCTCTTTCAAGAGCATAACAAACGACAGCTTTACCAACTTTATTTTCTTTCAACAGTTTTTTAAGAGTAAAAGCGAGCGGCGAGGTTTTAAAAGATTCTCTTTTTGATTTTTTAACAGAGACGACCACTCCGCCGTCGGCGTGTTCTTCATCTTCTTCATCATCGTACGCGACAGGAATGACAGGCGTAGCCGATTCAACGACTTCCGGTTGCACATCCTCATCAGCTTTTTGATTTTCCTCATCCGCTGGATTCGTTTGCTCGGTATTCTCAGAGACGTCAACGTTTTCTTGCGTAGCGGCGTCCGCAATCTCGTCGGCAGCGACGGCGATATCAGCGGCTCCAGAACTTAAAACAATTAACCGATCTTTCAGGACGTTTCCAAACGCAAACCGCGCTTCGACGCCATCCCAGTCGATTGCCAAAATTCGCGACATTTCGTCGTACTCTCCTTGCAAAAACGCGCGTTTCTATCCACGCATTTTTTGTGAATATTGTAAATAATATTACAGGTACAACGCATAGGCGCAAACAACAGCACACTAGCGTCAAAGCAACATTCAAACGAACCTAATAGCCCGTAGTCTACTGTGAGATTATAATACCAGAAAAAAAACTTGTCGTCTACTTTTTTTACGTTAAAATTGAAAAAGAAGAAAAAACAATGAAACCTAACGCCAATCATATCGATATTATCGAGAAGTCGCGTTTGGGTCGAACAGCGTGAAATACGAGAGATTTTGCGCATTATTCAAGGCGCTACGATGAGACAGACGTTATTTTATCTTCCAACCCAAATCAACGGTCTTCCACTATTTGGGAAAGGCGTTTTTTTCTGGGTAATCCTCATCGCGGGACTTTACACAATCATTCGATCGCTCTTACAGAAACGTCGAGTGGAAGATATTCTTTTTTCCTGCATAGTGACGACTCTGGGGCTTTTTCTGGTATCTATACTTGGACCACGCATCGTCGAGAATTCCGGTTTTCCGATCCGAGGTTACGGGGTATTTTTAACGCTAGCCATTATACTATCGGGCGGTCTAACGGTCTGGCGCGGGCAAAAGCGTTGGAACTACCCTCCCGAACTTGTAACCGCAATATGTTTTGTCGCGGCTTTTTTTGGAATAATGGGAGCGCGTTTGTTCTACGTTATTCAGTATTGGCGCGATATTCAAGAACCGACGCTTCGCCAAACGTTAATATCGATAATTGACGTAACCAACGGCGGTCTCGTGGTGTACGGATCGATCATCGGCGGCGTCATAGCGGGAATAGCCTTTATATTACATAAGCGTTTGCCTCTTCTCGGCACCCTCGATCTTTTTGCCCCCGGGCTCATGCTTGGTCTGGCCATAGGTCGACTTGGTTGTCTTATGAACGGTTGTTGTTTTGGCGGAGTATGCGATCTTCCCTGGGCTATTGAATTTCCTAACGGAAGCCCCGCGCATACACAACAAATGTATGAAGGCGTTATCTCTCTTTACGGAATAACACTCGCGCCACCGCAGTCCGATAGTCCAACAGAAACTTCTCTGTTTAAATTGAAATCGAAGCACGTCAATTTAGCAAGCGAGATCAACTCCCCCATAATCGTCGCGGCGGTTGATCCCCATAGCGAGGCGGAGTTAGCCGGAGTCAAGCCGGGCGCGCGTATTTGTGAAATTGGACTAGCGCCTAAGGGTTTTATATCGGGGTCAAGCGCGAAATCGTCGGGCGCGCCAAAGAGTAAGATACGGAGATATCGTCCAGAAAACAACGCGCAAGTATTTTACTTTTTCCTCAATTATTGGCACGAGGATCCCAACGTCGACGTATTTCTTGTAATTCAAGATTCCCCCGTTTCGCCATCCCAACCCGACGCCGCGACGACCGATACCAGCGCGCAGTCCAAACCTCAACCTGCGCAAATTCGTAATATAGTATTTCATCCGACGCCGTCAAAGGCCAAACGCGTTCATCCGACACAGATATATAGTTCTCTCTCGGCGCTTTTCATTTGCGGATTACTTTTATTGCTGACGCGATTCACCAAACGAGACGGAGTTGTTTTTGCGGCGTTATTTATTCTTTATCCGATCAACAGGTTCTGTCTCGAGCTTCTACGTACGGACGAAGAATCTTTTCACGGTACGGGACTTACCGTTTCTCAATGCGTAAGCGTTTGTCTTTTAACTCTTGGAACGTTTCTTATGATCTTTTGTTTTTCACGTCCTCGAAAACAGGCATTGGACGGATTTTTTTCAAAAGAACGCAAACCGACGCAGCCTGAATCATCCTCAACTTAAACGGTAGACCACAATTCCAAAAAAACGAAAAGAGTGTTTGACATTTAACGTCAATTCGAGCATAATAAAACTTGCGTTCGTAATTGACGTTTTTGTTTTTTAATTACAGCTTTGAAACACCTCCTTTCCTCAGTTTGTCAATCTTCAAACGTTTGACTTATGCAGGAAAGCCGTCCAGGAGAATATAATGCTTACCAAAAGTCGTTCCCAAGTCGCCACCTCCGGCGAGCTTCCTTCTTTACTATCCCAAGCAATGGAAGAAGGCAAAGGTCTTCTTCGTCTAACCCCGAACTGGGTTCCACGCGTATTCTGCAAGCCAGGTCGACGTATTAAATTAGCCCAAACCGACTGGTATGCGCTTGGACTAGATAGGGGCGGAATTGACGAACGCTGGTTCGCGAGCACCACAGAAGCGGAAAATGTGGGACGCACAGAGGACGAAGGTCTCAGTTATATACGAGTGTCGGGCAAACGATTCCTTCTTAGAGACGCAGTGACGGAAGGCAAAGGCGCAATAGTCGGAGAGGCGATGTGGAACAAGTATCATCGTTGGCCAGTTTTTTCAAAGTTTTTCGATAATCTTGGACCACTTCCCCATCATATGCACCAAATGGAAAAGGACGCGCGTCTTACCGGTCAAGACGGGAAACCCGAAGCGTACTATTATCCTCCGCAACTGAACGCGGCGGAAAACCGATTCGACTACACGTTCATGGGTCTTGAACCTGGGACAACTAAGAAGCAGGTACGTAAATGCTTAGAAGACTGGAACAAAGGAGATAACGGGATACTTGATTTATCCCGCGCATATCGTCTGAAGCCTGGAACGGGTTGGGTTGTTCCCGCCGGCGTATTACACGCGCCCGGTTCGGTCTGCACCTATGAGCCTCAGTGGGGATCCGACGTTTTCGGCATGTTCCAATCCTTAACCGATCACGACGCCATCTCCTGGGATCTTCTCGTTAAGAATGTTCCAGAAGACAAGAAATTTGACCTAGATTTCATTGTCGAACAGCTTGATTGGGAAAAGAACGTCGATCCTTACTTTAAAGAACACAATTACCTTGAACCAATCATAGATCAGGAAAAATCAGCGCCAAACGGCGAGTACGTCGATAAATGGATCGTTTACGGTCTCATCGATGGCGAACAAAAAGTTACCGCGAAAGAGCTAACCGTCATGCCTGGTTGTAAGTGCACACTCAAAGACGGTTGCGCAAGCGCCTGGATCACCACACAAGGACGCGGAACAATGGGGAATTTGAATATCGAATCTCCCAATATGATTTACTATGGCGAAGAACCGGACGATGAAATCTTTATTACGGACGTGGCAGGTAAAGAGGGCGTCGAACTTGTGAACACAGGATCAGAACCACTCGTTGGTCTCCGCTACTTCGGCCCCGATTCTCATAAGAGCACGCCAATGATTGGCGATTATAAGAAGTATCTTGATATCTGATCCCGTTGTTTTCACGAACCATTGTCAGCGTTCGATCCACGAACCGCGATTCCTTCGAAAAAGAATGAATCGCGGTTTCTTATTGAGAAAAATTAAAAATCTCTAAAAACACACTTGTAAAACAGAAGTCAAGAGGTAGAATACACGAAACTTGTGAGACGTTGATAGCTTTGTTATTGTCGTTTCACGTACGCGCCTCTATAGCTCAGTTGGTAGAGCAACGGACTCTTAATCCGTGGGTCGTGGGTTCGAGTCCCTCTGGAGGTACTTTTGAGTGCGGTTCATTTTTTGAATCGCGCATTTCACGCCTCTATAGCTCAGTTGGTAGAGCAACGGACTCTTAATCCGTGGGTCGTGGGTTCGAGTCCCTCTGGAGGTACTTCTAAAAGTTTTCTTAATTATTATCTGTCGGAAAGTTCTCTTTCACCTTTACGTTGAGTATAGTTTGTGAAGGCGGTTTTCGCACGTTTTATTCTGTTTTATTTTTTCTGCGGTAAAATCTACAGATAGTTTTTTATTGACAACATATTCGGCAGAATTTTTCGTTTTTCTCAAGATTACGTCGTTCCCAAACGTTTAACGCGTCTTTTGAGAATCCCAATGTTAAACACGTCAACATTCCGTATCGTCGTTTATCAAGCGCACATATAATTTGTTCGCACCCTCAGTCTCAATAAAAAAACGCCGGGTCCCTAATCCGAACTCGGCGTTTTAAAGTAAATATATTTACTTTAAATCCAATGAAACAAAGAAAGCAACGTCATCGGTCAAATAACAATCAAACAATCAACTTCTAACGCAACTTGCCTCACGAAAACTTTCAACTCAACTTGTCGGATGAATATCGGCAATCGATCGTCCAAGTTTACGTTGTCCGCCAGAAGCTGAACCAGCGACACGTTTACGCGAAGAAGTCCCGGTAGAATCGGGATTTTCCTCTTGCAGAAAACTCATAATCTTATCGCGAGATTGCTCAGGGTCATGCGGAGCGCCCATTGTTTCAACGGCGTCGGAAACTCCCAAGAGCACAGAGCGCTTAACGCCCTCGCGAATCCATTCGAAAAAGTTAAAATCCATTTGTCCCTCAAAAGTAAGCACATTAAACCCCGACGCGTCCGCTATTCGCCCGGGAAGCCGGAGTTTCACGCATCCATCGCGCAACACTCCATCGCTCATCATTAACGAAAGGAAGCTTACTTTAAAAACTAGCGCGTGTCCATAGCAATTCTTTCAAAAAAGGCAAACACACGTAAAATCAGATGCCGCAACAGAAATTAACTGTTTAACAAGTCTCTTTTTTCACTAGCGCAACAGCCTTAGGCAACACGTCGACAATGGACTCACGAAAAAGCAACGACGATTGGTAGTCGAGAGACGTAGGAGTTTTATTAATCACGACGAATGGAGCGCCAGCGTCACATTCGCGCGGCAAAGCCGCCGCAGGATAGACTTGAAGCGAAGTTCCCAGAACGAGTAAGATATTCGCTTCCCACATAGCGCGCTGCGCCAGAGTAAACGCGCAAGCGGGCAATTCCTCGCCAAAAAAGGTAACGTCCGGCTTCAAGACGCCACTGCAAACGCTACATCGCGGGGTTTTCCCAGCTCGAACATCGGCGTCGAAAAAAGGACGTTCAAAAATTTTTTCACAATTTAAACAAGTAGCAGAACGCAAGGTTCCGTGTATCTCAGCAACGCAGGACGACCCGGCGGCGGAATGCAATCCGTCGATATTTTGCGTAACGACGTCAACTTTTTTTCCACACCACTTTTCAAGCTCAACAAGGGCTAAGTGTCCAACATTCGGAGACGCGTTAGCAATCAAGTTATAAAAAGGCGCAAAAACCTGATAGAATTTATCGGGATTCTCTCTAAAGAAATCAATAGAGAAGATTTCTTCGGAAGTCATCGAATAAATTCCAGCAGGCGAACGAAAGTCGGGGACGCCGCTATCAGTCGACATTCCCGCTCCGGTAATAACCGCGATACGTCGCGCCTTCGACAACATTTCAGCCAGAGTTTTGATTTTGGAGTCAAGTTTAGAGCTCGAACCTTCATCCATACAATCCCCCATTCATCTAAGGTTATTCGTTATCCGAATCGGCGTTGTCATCGTCTTCCTCTTCGTCATCATTGTCGTGGTCGCAACATTCTTTTTCATCAAATTCAGAATCGTAATAATGGCGTTCTTCTTCCTCACAAGAGTGTGTAGAATCCAGCGAACTTTCCTCGGAAACACGTAAGAAGTCTCTAAGATTTTCGTCCTCAGAGGCAATAGCGCGCGACAATTGATCATCGGGTTCATTCTCTCCACGCCACATGCGTTCCTGCTCACGCACTCTTGCCTGTTCGTACTTACGGCGAAAGAATTCGCGACTTTCTAAATCGTTTACTTCTTTCTCAGTCATTGTTTTATCAAATTGGTCCTGATCGTCGTCTTCGTCCCAATCCGCTTCTTGACAAGTTAGGTTAGAAACTAAAGTATGCGTCATCGCATTAAAGACGTCGAGGCGCGAAAGTTCCTCGTCAGAATCAATTAGAGAATCACACGTTTGCCAGTAAATAACATATCCGCGTCGTTCGTCTTCAAATTTTAGGGCTGTAGCCGTACTTGTCAGGTCAAGATAGAAAAAATCAACTTCATACCCGGAAAGTTCGTAATCAGCGACATACTTTTTAACCTCACTTTTTTCCAATTGATCATATTCGGCGCTGAGCGTATTTACAGCTTCTTTAGCAGCGGCGTCCAGATCAACACCTTTTGGATATATAGAGAGAACCCAAAAGCTTCCCTCCGGCGTATCAACAGTAATACGATAAGTTCCCTTATCCAAAGTTTCAGTACGTACAAACCAGTTCCTCGGATAGAGGAATTTAACGCCTAAGTCATTGTATTCATTATAATTTTTCGCCATAATACGAGCGCCTAACTAAAAGTGGATGTAAAAACGCCTAGTCAACAAGTTTTCCTGGCGAATCAAAGTCCTAAAAATTTTTTCGCATCGTCGACAGACCTATTATTACCGACGACTTCCGCAATAAGATCAGGAGCGACGGGCTCGACGATCCCATTTTCCGTTACGATACCATTAATGAGTTCAGCAGGAGTAACGTCAAAGGCAGGATTATAAACATCTACCTCATTAGGAGCAATTTGTCTTTCCCCCCACAGCCGAATCTCTTTTGCATCGCGTTGCTCAATTGGAATTTCCCGACCGGAGTTCAAGTTCAAATCAAAAGTAGATCTTGGCGCAACGACGTAGAACGGCACATTATGAGCTTTTGCACACAACGCGACCATATAAGTTCCAATTTTATTTGCGGTATCTCCGTTTGCGGCAATTCTATCAGCGCCGACAAAAACAGCGT
Source organism: uncultured Planctomycetaceae bacterium (assembly GCA_964447865.1). Taxonomy (GTDB): domain Bacteria; phylum Planctomycetota; class Planctomycetia; order Pirellulales; family Thermoguttaceae; genus RUG369. The sequence goes on from CAYUUL010000028.1 coordinate 18,617, forward strand.
CAACTTTTTTTTGCCGCATGACAACAGGGGCCATAGAATCGCAAATAAGGGTGACGTCGATTCCATTTTTGTTCAATTCCCACGCAGTAAGCCTTGCCCCTTGCAATAGGGGACGCGTTTCGTCCGCGAAGACGCGAAACGCTTTGTTTTCTTCCTCTTTAGCCCAGTAGAAGACAGCCAATGCAGTACCATACTCGCCGGTTGCCAAACCTCCGGCATTACAGTGAGTCAGATACGCGCCGCCATCTTTGACAAGCGTTGCGCCATTTCGCCCGATCTTTCGACAAATAAGGTTGTCTTCTTGATGAATTTTCTTTGCTTCATCGAGTAAATCAATGGCAATTTCTTCAACGGTCTTACGTCCTCGTAAAGCCAGCGCCCTTTCCTTCATTCGATCTAACGCCCAGAACAAATTGACGGCGGTAGGACGACTAGTCGCAAGGTAGGAGGTCGTATCATTGAGACTAGCAAAAAAGGCGTCTTCGGACGGAACGCATCGAACGCCATTCGAGTCATAAAAGACTTTCTGTAAGCCGACGCACACGCCATAGGCGGCAGAAATACCGATTGCGGGCGCGCCTCGAACGCGTAAAGCTTTTATTCCTTCCCAGACGGTTTCAATCGTTCGACATTCAATCGTTTTCAACAAAGTTGGAAGAAGCGTCTGATCGAGCATCTCAAGCCATCCACAGACGAAAGCGTCAAGAGCAGACGAGTCCTGAGACGGAACCCTCCAAGCCAACGGTTGTACTTTATGAGCAACGGACACAGTTCTAAACTCCCCAGGGCAACCCAAACACCCGCGTAAAACCAGCAGTCTAAAATCCCAAGCCAAATCTAGGGGTAATTATACCGTTGAAATTTACTCTGTGCAATGAAAAAAACGCAAGTAATACCCCACGCGTCCACACTCTGCAAACACTTTTCAATCTATAAGAATGAGTTTTTTAAGAATAAGCGAAAAATATCGTTTAAAACCTTGATCAATCATTCCAGTTCGTCACATTTTTTATTTTTTCAAACCAATTTCACAAAATAACCATGGCATTTTGACGTTTGAAGTTTAATTGCTTGATTTTAAAAATGTATTCCAGTAAAATTTTTGTTGGCATATTGTTTTTTCATTATCCATGTAAGGAGCCAACATGACACGCCTTCCCTCGTTGTTTCGTAAAATTTTGGCGCTGGCAATACCTCTACTATTTCTTCCAATCGGGAGTACGTACGGGCAAGACGCCCCGAACGCATTGGAGTCATCTTCGAGCGACAAGCTTATTTTCGATTTTGAGTCCGGCGATCTTTCCCAAGACGGTTGGCAAATCGTCATGGGTGAAAATTCGAAGCCAATCGGTTCTCGAGAAACGGAATTCAATTCTCCCTCGACGGCGTATGAAAAAAGCGGCAAGTACTATCTCACGACATTGGAAACAAGCGCAAACGCGCGTCCGACAGACGACACAATCTGTGTAATAGAGTCGCCAGTTTTTACAATAACAGGATCAGAAATCACCTTTTGCGTAGGCGGCGGCAGTCGCGCGGAAGAACGCGTAGAACTTGCTTTTTTAACCGAAGCGGGCGACGTCGAGAGCGCCCAATACGTTGCCCACGGAGCCGATAATGAAAAGTTGACGTCGGTAACTTGGAATGTTTCGGATCACCAAGGGCGCAACGCGGTTATACGCGTCGTCGACAACGCGCAAGGTCCATGGTCTCATATTCGTTGCGATCAATTCAAAGTCGACGGTAAACTTTCCCCAGAAGGAACCACATTACGCCAAAAGTATATTAAAGCGGTAAAGGCGGCCCAAATAGAAAAGGCCCGTCAGGCGCAAGAGGCGGCGCGATCAGCGTTACCTCAAGCCGTTCTTTATGTCCGCCGTACGCAATATCGTCCGGACCACCATAACACAGCGACGATTTTTCAACGCGGCGAAATCAACGAAAACAGTTTCGTTGGCAATACCTCTCTCGTCGTATGGTTCACAGACACAGACGAAACCAAAACGCTTCTTGAACTACCGGACGGCGTAGTACGCGATCCGAGTTTATCTTTTGACGCCAAAAAGGTCGTCTTTTCATTCAGGAAATCTCGAGAGGACGACTACCATATTGGAGAAATGGAACTTGATTATTCACGACCGACCATCGTGTTGAAAGCGAACACGACGCGGGACGAAATATCTAAGTTAGACGGATTCAAGCAGTTGACCTTTGTCTCAGGCGCGAGCGATATTGATCCAATTTACTTACCGACAGGCGAGATCGTATTTTCTTCAACACGCGAACCGAAATACTGCATGTGTAATCGCCATATTATGTGCAATTTACATAAGATGAACGGCGATGGAACGAATATTGAGCAAATCGGCAAGAGCACGCTTTTTGAAGGCCACTCCGCGCTTCTCTCAGACGGGCGCATAATCTATGACCGTTGGGAGTATGTAGACCGCAACTTTGGCGACGCGCAAGGAGTATGGGTAGCCAATCCGGATGGGACGAAACATGAGATATTTTGGGGTAATAATACGGCGTCTCCCGGCGGAGTAATCGACGCTCGTCCAACGCCGGACGACGACTCCGTTTTCGTATGCGTTCTTGGCTCCTGTCACGATAGACCCTGGGGAGCAATCGCCCTAATTGATCGACGTCTTGGAATCGACGGTCGCAAACCAGTTTTACAAACCTGGCCCCCAGAGACAATAGATTGGGTTTCCTCCGATCCAGCGCCCGATCCGTTTTTGGAAGCGTACAAATACGACACATTCTCACGTTCACCGCGTAAATATGAAGATCCCTTCCCTCTTGAAGACGGGTATATTCTTACCTCCGGTCAGACTGGCAATAAGGAAGAAATGGGGATTTACGTTCTTGATCCGGACGGCGGTTCGACGCTCGTTCATACGGACGCCCCGGGATGTTACGATCCTCAGCCGATTGAACCGACCGATCCTCCGAAGACAATCGCAGAACGCGGCAACGCGAACGATCCCAAGGGTTACTTCCATGTTTCGAACGTTTATGAAGGTTTTGGCATGGACAAGGTCACCAAAGGCGCAGTCAAATACCTTCGAGTCGTCGAGTCGCCCGAGAAGCGATTTTGGACCTCGACCTACTGGGAAGGTAGCGGGACCCAAGCGCCAGGAATGGCGTGGGACGATTTCAATAATAAACGGATTCTTGGAACAGTACCAGTTGAAGAAGACGGGAGCGTCTCATTTGCAGTACCAGCAGAACGCTTTGTTTATTTCCAACTACTCGATAAGGATCAGATGTTGATTCAATCGATGCGCAGCGGCATAATGGTACGTCCTGGCGAAACCAACGCATGCGTAGGTTGTCATGAGAGTCGACTTGACGCCCCGACCTCCGGGACGCTCGCAGGCGCGGCAGAAACAGGCAAACCTCACGAACTTACGCCATGGCTCGGCGCCCCTCGACTGTATAGTTACCTCCAAGAAGTCCAACCCGTTTTTGACAAATATTGCACGGTATGCCACGATTTCACGAAAGAAGCGGGTAAGACCTTAATTCTGGCGGGAGATCGCAACGCAGCTTTTAACGCGTCATACTGGCAACTTCGAACTAAAGGCTTTGTACGCGTTCCAGGAGCCGGTCCTCACAATACGTTCGAGCCTTATTTCTGGGGTTCAACCCAAAGCAAATTGGCCAAAATATTTACAGAAGGTCATCCGAAACCGGAAATCGACGCCAAACGAAAAGAGCTTGGAGTTTATGTCGATAAGACAACCGATCCCGAAGCATTCCTTCGAGTAATTACGTGGATTGATATCAACGCGCCATACTATCCGACATTTGGTTCAGCCTATCGCGACAATCCGTACGGAAGATCGCCCTTAACGTCCGACGAGACGAAGCGATTAGAAACGTTAACAGGAGAAAAAGGACTTGTTCTTACACAAAATATATCATTTGATCGTCCAGAACTTAGTCCATGTTTAAAACGTTGGAATAGCGCCAACGAAACAGATTCTCCCGAATACAAAGAAGCTCTCGCGCTCATCCAACTTGGTCAGGCCCGATTATCCCAACAAGGTCGCGGCGAAGAGGAAGATTTCCAGCCGGTAGCAGCCGTAGAAATAGACCAGCAAAAGCGTTATGACTACTTCCAACTTCGATCGAAGACGATACGCGAGGCCAAAGCCAAGGGCGACAAGCTTAATGACTTAGACGTAGACCAACTCATTGGTTCGACGTGGCGAGTTCAATAACGTTTTTGCGTCCAAAACGCAGAAATGAGGACGCTCGACAGCCTCTCGCTGTCGGGCTTTTTTTATGTAACCAAGCGCACTTTACGTTTTTTTCCATTCCGATATGATAACGGCAACGAAAGAAGGTTAGTATGCGCACACACCAATATGATCTAACAGCGGGTAATTTAAAGCGAACCGCAATACGGTTTGCCCTTCCCTACCTTCTAGCGTGTTTTCTTCAGACATTTTACGGGCTTACAGATCTTTTTGTCGTTGGTCTTTACAATGGGCCAGAAACTTCGACCGCAGTAGCGATCGGCAGTCAAGTCATGCACATGCTTACAGTTATGATTGTCGGTCTCACCATGGGTACAACCGTAAGTCTGGGACGTTGTATCGGCGGCAAGGCCTACGAACAAGCACAAAAAATAGTAGGATCGTCAACGGCTCTTTTCTTCATATTGGCAATCGTATTGACGCCTGTTTTAATATTTTTCACCAGCGATATAGCGAGGCTCATGCTAACACCCAGCGAAGCGCTTGACGACGCCAACGCCTATCTTGTCGTATGTTTTTCCGGTTTACCCTTTATAATCGCGTACAACGTAATTTGCGGAATCTATCGAGGAATCGGCGATTCACGAAGTCCTCTTTTCTTTGCAGCAATTGCTTGCGTCGTTAATATCGTCGTGGATTTTATCTTTATAGGCTTCTTTAAACTTGGAGCAATAGGAGCGGCTTACGCCACAATACTCGGGCAAGGCACAAGCGTTGCCCTTGCGTTGTATTTCCTCAAGCGCGCGTGTCTTGGCGTCAGCTTACAAACGCACGATCTTTTACCTACTCGATCGGCAATATTGTCTATTTTAAAAGTTGGTTTTCCAATCTGTATGCAAGACGGCTTTATTCAAGTAGCGTTTATCATCATCACAATTATAGCCAACGCTCGCGGATTAATTGATTCTGTAAGCGTTGGAGTCGTAGAAAAAATCATTTGTTTTTTATTCCTCGTTCCCTCAGCATTTCTATCAACAATATCAGCGGTAACCGCGCAAAACATGGGCGCCGGCAAGTCGGAACGAGCGAGAGAATGTTTACGCTTTGGTCTAAACGTAACCGTAGTATGGGGCATTTTTTGCTTTTTGTATTGTCAATTCTTTCCCAGTACGCTTATCGGATTATTCCGAACAGAACCCGAGATCATCTCATCGGCTAATTCCTATCTCCGATCCTACTCAATCGACTGTATATTGGCGGCGATTCATTTTTGTTTTAGCGGATTTTTCTGTGGAGTACAAAGGTCGGGGATATCGTTTCTTCATAATATATTATCAGTAACATTGATTCGTATTCCCGGAACCTACTTCGCAAGTATGGCATTTTCAACGACCTTATATCCAATGGGTTTAGCCGCGCCACTTGGGTCTTTGCTCTCGGTTGTAATTTGTCTGTTTGCGTATGTATACTATCGTAGACGCGGAATAATCTAATTGTCAAACCGCATTTTGAGAGTTATTTGGTTATTCTTTAGTAGCCGCATAAATTTTTTCGCAGGCTATTGTCATTTTCTCCGGATCAAGGTTTGAGTAATCGATAATAAACACGCCCTTACTTGAATGTTTTTCCGTGAAATAGTATTCAGACAACGCATTCAGACGTATTCCTTCCTTTTGTAATCGTTCGGTAATCGTCTCATCCGGCACGTTTGTATTTAGTTTTATCAAGAAATGTAATCCTGCGTCATTCTCTAGGATATCGCAAATATCTTTTAAATTACTTTTGCGAACAATTTCAACAATTTGCCTACGTCTTCTTGCATAGAATAATCTCGTCCTGTTGATATGCTTTTCAAAATAACCACGGGTAATGAATTCAGCAAGGGTATATTGTTCAAAATTAGAGACGGTACATGAGTAGAAGGATAGCTCTTGATAAAAAAGATTCGCAAGGCGTTCTGGCAACACCATATACGCAATACGAATCGTAGGAGCCAGCGATTTCGAAAAAGTGTTCATATATATCACTTTGTCACAAGCGTCAATACTAAACAAAGTTGGAATCGGTCTTCCATTAGAACGAAATTCACCATCGTAATCATCTTCGACGATATAACGTTCCTGAGATTCGTTAGCCCAAGCCAAGACGTCGTAACGTCGATTTGCAGGCATAACGACGCCAGTTGGAAAATGATGATTCGGACTGATATGCGCAATATTGGCGCCGGAATGCCGTAATCCAACAGTGGAAATTCCCTTTTCGTCAATGTCAACAAATCTACACTTAATTTTGTGTTGCTGATAAATTCGCGCTATTTTTTTATATCCAGGATTTTCAACGCAATATTTTTTATCGGTACCCAATAACAAAATTAGAAGACTATAAAGGTATTCAGAACCGGCGCCCACAACAATTTGATCCGGATTGACAATCATTCCTCGAAACGATCGCAAATGCTCTCCTATTGCCGCGCGAAGTTCAAAAATTCCCCCAGTTGGAGATGTTTGCATAAGTTCTCCGCTTTTTTTTGCCACAACATCCCGTAGAAGTTTTGCCCAAACGGAAAATGGAAAGAGATTCACATCCGTCTGATTTCTCGACAAATCTATTTCAAAATTACGAACATCCTCCGGTTTTTTAAAGTTAAAAGAGACATTTGCGACACGCTGAGTTTTTGCTAAATCTCCGATAAAAGCAACATAATATCCTTTTTTAGGCACAGTATAGACATATCCTTCGCCAATTAACTGGTCATACGCATTTTGAATAGTAATTGAACTGACGCCGTTGTTTCTTGCAAAAGTTCTCTTTGAAGGCAATTTCTCGTTTGGCTTAAGCGTTCCAGATAAGATATCTTCTTTAATACGTTTATAGATATATTCATACAAAGGGCAATCAATGTCGTTAAAATTATACGTCAACATAATTGGAGCTTTCTGGCATTTCAAAATAATTTATTTTGGATATTTTTCTATCATCAGTTCATTATACAATATCGCGTAAAAAAGAAAGGAAGTCACCTATGACTAAGTCTCCAACGCGGTATGAACTTAATAAGGGTTTAGCGCAAATGCTCAAAGGCGGCGTGATAATGGACGTAACGACGGCAGACCAAGCTAAGATAGCGGAAGACGTCGGCGCTTGCGCGGTAATGGCGCTTGAACGAATTCCTGCCGATATTCGCGCGGCTGGGGGCGTATCCCGAATGAGCGATCCACGCAAGATTAAAGAGATTCAATCCTCCGTCAGCATCCCAGTCATGGGCAAATGCCGAATAGGTCATATAGCAGAAGCCCAAATACTTCAGGCTATTGATATTGATTTTATCGACGAATCCGAAGTATTATCTCCCGCGGACGATTTATATCATATTGATAAAACCCAATTTAAAGCGCCCTTTGTTTGCGGAGCGCGCAACCTTGGCGAAGCGTTGCGTAGAATCGAAGAAGGCGCGTCAATGATTCGTACTAAAGGCGAACCAGGGACAGGCGATATTGTTCAGGCAGTTCGCCACATGCGAAAAATAAATTCAGAGATTTCAGAAGTCGCGGTAATGCAAGAGGGAGAGTTATACGAGAAAAGTAAACTTTTACGAGTTTCCTTCCAAACCCTGTTGTACGTTCATAACAACAAGAAATTACCGGTAGTAAATTTCGCGGCTGGCGGCATAGCCACGCCCGCGGACGCGGCGCTCATGATGCAACTTGGAGCGGAAGGAGTTTTTGTTGGTTCAGGGATATTTAAGTCAGGGAATCCCGTTAAACGCGCTTCGGCAATCGTTCAAGCGGTCACTAATTATATGGACGCAAAACTACTAGCGTCGCTTTCCGAAGACCTTGGCGACGCGATGGTTGGCATAAACGCCGAAGAAATACAACTTATTATGGAAGAACGCGGACAATGATAAAAATCGGAACGTTAGCGTTACAAGGCGCTTTTATCGAACACAGGATAGCGTTTGAAAAATTAGGCGTTCAATGCGTTGAAGTACGCAATAGTCAGGAATTGGAAAATCTTGACGGTATCGTTTTTCCTGGCGGTGAAAGCACAGTTCAGGGCAGACTTTTACATAAGACAGGTCTGTTCGAGCCATTACAACGCGCGATAATAGCGGGGCTTCCCGTTTTTGCGACATGCGCAGGTCTAATTTTACTTGCCCAAAAACTTGCTGACGACTCGGCAACGTGGCTCCAAACCCTTCCGGTCGTCGTCAGGCGAAACGCTTATGGGCGTCAATTAAGCAGTTTTCAAGCGACCATTCCCCTACGCGGACTTGGTGCCTACCCGAGCGTATTTATTCGAGCCCCGTACATTTCCGAAGTTGGCGAAGGAGTTGAAGTTCTCGCCAAGTATGCCGACAAGATAGCGGGCGTACAATATCAAAACCAACTTGCTCTTGCGTTTCATCCAGAAATGACAAAGGATCTTAGACTCCACCAACGTTTTATTACACTTATCCACAACCAGAGTTAATCGTCTGAGAACTCCTTATTTTCACGAGCAGGAGTTCGACGCACGCGGACTTTAAGTTTTCCTTTATTCTTTTTTAGATCACGAGGCGCGGCGTTAATCCGCAAATAGAGCTGTCCAGAAGCGCTCGGTTCAAGCGTAACAAACGTATTGGCTAAGTTCACTTGCTCATTCCAAGGATAAAGCGCATTATAAAGTAGCGTTTTTCTTCGCGCGCTTCGCGTATCGTTTGTTTGCAATCTCTTTTTACGTTTATTTTCAGAAGTGACGACAACGTTTTCTATCACTTCACTTTCTTTAAAACCGTTGGAATCGACGCCAAAGCGGTTGCGCGTTGGGACGCGTACGTTTTGATACTCATTCCAGCGAGGGTTAGCCTTATCTTGTTGGTCTTGATCTTCTTCCAGCCCATATATTTCATAGAAAGTTTTTTCTTTTACATCCGGCACAACAACCGCTTGCAACCGTCCAACGGGAACTCCTGCAAAATAATCGCAAGACGCTCCAGTCGCTTCAAACTCCATCGTACGTTTTGCCAACGCCAAATAAAACTCGAATTTTCCCGAGGCAGTTATCGTATAGAAATCGTCGGCATTGAGAATAAGACCAGTCGGTTGCCATCCACGCGCGACGTCGACGTCAACGACGACGCCAGAATCCAAGTTAACGTCGTTAGAGACAGATTTTTCGAAATCAATCGAAGTTGCTTCGAAATCGTAATCATAGTCAATTCGTCCAATGAAATCAGCCCAATCATTTTCGAGCTCATTCCATCGATCGCCAATAGCGTCGACAAACAGTTTATTAGGATCGTTGGCAATCGCCCAGAAAGGTAAGATTTCAGCAATTTCTTTATATTTTGGCGAATTATAAAGAAACATGACCAAGGCCCAGCTCCACGAATACGAGGAGACGTCAACAAAATCCCTCGGTTGAAAATTCAAAATATCCCAAAGAGTCGGAGCATTTTTTTGTTTGACGATTTCACGAATTTGTCTCAGTCTTCCAAACCCGGGCGTTTCTTCTTCAGATTCAGGAATTAAGGCAATTTTCATTTTTTTATGTTGAGGATCCCATTTATGCAAACCGACGTATTCAGCGGTTCCTTCCGAAAACCATCTAGGGCGCAAATCGCCAAAGACTTCATGCATAATGGTATGAACGAGTTCGTGAGTTAAAAGAAATCGATTGTAATAGGAGGTTCCCTGTTTTTTCGCGAATATTCGATCGCCCATTGAATATCCATATAAAAATTCAGGCGGACCATCAAGGGCTTTTATTTCAATGAAAGCACGAACATCGTCCATAAGAAACGCTTCCGCTTTCCAATTTTGAAATCGCGCACGATCGATATGAAAGAAATCGCAAATAAGGGGCAACGCAGCTTCTAAGGCGTCTGGAATCTCATCCACGTCATCAGATTTTGGAAGATCGGTATAGAAGACAATATGTTCAGTCTCGATTGTTCTTATCCCTAAGGCTTTTACTTTTGCCTGGTCAATTTCAGGAAAAACCGGCCATTCTTTACGAAACATTTTTGCCGTTTCCAAAACATCTTCACGCAAGTTTTCCACTTTACCCGCGGTAAACCAGTTTGCCGCTAAATTGGCGTCGGCTCGCCATTCAAACTCAAACGACTCGGCGGGCGGAAGGAGCCCCTCATTCTGCTCCTGGGTTCCGCGTATTTTGTCTTCATCGTTTACCCGCTTATTTTCCCGCGTTCCTTGCGACTTATCATTACCTGCAGATCTCGCGTGAACATCCGCAAAGGGCGAAAGGGCAATCGCGCAACACATTAGAAGCACATTTAGTAGTATTGAGACAGCTTTTCCTACATTTCGAAAAACCAACCGCTTTCGAGAGGTATTCATTCGGTCAAAGCTCCAGTTCAATTCTTTCAAATAAAATTATAAACGTTAAATTTGGGCAACATCCAATCCATTGTATTATACTTTAAAGGAACGACTAAAACAAGGAAAGTCCCTACGTCCTTAAGTAAAGCGCTATCCGAACGACTGAGTTAAATAATATAAACTGATATATTGCGCGAACTATATAAGCATGTATAATTTTGATTTATAGATTGACGTTGACCTAAGTTACTGATAGGTCGACTAACACGCGTAAAGCGCACGCTTTTTTATAAGTTTAGCTAATTAAACAACCAAACGGGGAAATCTTTATGAAAATTGCGATTTACGGATATGGTAATCTTGGGCGGGGAGTTGAAAGCGCGGTCAAACAAAATCCCGACGTGGAACTTCTCGGGGTCTTTACGCGTCGTTCACCAGAAGCAGTTAAGACGCGAACGGGCGTTCCGGTTTATAGCGTCAATGAAATATTATCCCACAAAGCCGCGATAGACGTATTGATTATTTGCGGAGGTAGCGCAACCGATTTACCTCAAATGACGCCGTCTCTTGCCGAAAACTTCAACGTCGTCGACAGTTTCGACACGCATGCCAACATTCCGGCGCATTTTTCCAAGGTGGACGCAGCCGCAAGTAAAAGCGGTCATATTGCGCTTATTTCCGCGGGTTGGGATCCTGGCATGTTTTCCCTTAATCGTCTTTACGCTTCGGCGCTTCTTCCGAACGGCACAGACTACACGTTTTGGGGTCGCGGGGTAAGTCAGGGGCACTCAGACGCGATACGTCGCGTCCCCGGCGTAGCGGATGCGCGGCAATACACAGTTCCAATCGAATCCGCTCTTGAAGAAGTACGTTCCGGTAGTTGTCCCGAATTGACTACCAGACAAAAACATTTACGCGAATGTTATGTCGTTGCCAAAGAGGGAGCCGATAAGAGCGCAATCGAAAAAGCGATTAAGACAATGCCGAACTATTTCTCGGACTACGACACTACGGTTACGTTTATCACGCAAGAAGAACTTAACAAGAATCATTCGGGACTTCCCCACGGCGGTTTTGTCATTCGCACAGGCAAGACAGGTCTGAACAACGAGCATTCCCACACGATCGAATATAAGTTGACATTAGATTCCAATCCGGAATTCACATCCAACGCGCTTGTGGCATTTGCTCGCGCCCTTGATCGGATGCATAAGCGCGGTATAAACGGCTGTAAGACAGTGTTTGATATAGCGCCAGGCGATCTTTCAATTTTGTCGCCGGAGGAATTACGCGCCCATATGCTCTAAAGTTTTTTACAGTTTGATATAAAAGGAACTCCTCGCTATGATTTTTCATAACGAGGAGTTTTTATATGTGGTCAAAACAACCACAAAGCCCCTTAAGTATGAACAAACTCAATCATTCGCCATAGGAACTAAGATCGAATGTTTCATTAGCGCCAGTTCCGGCGGCAATAGTAATTTTAAGATCAGAGGTATCGCTATTTTTCAAGATTTCAGGAATTTCCGACTTAGCGGCGGCAAGTCTTTTTCCGCGTTCCTCAAAGTAAGCGGCCTTAGCGTCAGGATTTGACTCTATATCCGCAGGCATTTCAGGTTCTTCAATTGCGGCAAATTTTGTAAGATAGACGGTATACTCGCCTTCCGGCGCTCCCTGTCCTTTCCAATCCCCCTGCGTAGTTTCAATAACCGCCATACCGGAAGCATCGGTCATTCCAACGACGGACCAACTTCCCGAAGCAGTACCTTCAGCCGGCACAAGAAAGACATTAGCTTGCGCAATAGGATTGGAATCATTTACAATTTTGATCGTAGTGGGATAGAGTTTTGGGATTCCATCCGGGGTGGCTGTACCACATCCAGAAAAACAGAGGACAGAAACAATCAAAAGCGCCAGTACAGAAGTTGAACGCATTATTAATTACTCCATTCGAAATTGAGGGTTATTTCGAGATATTCTGAAACATTCAAAATAACGTCGAAATATGATCCGTCAACGCTCTCTCGATTAAACGCCGAGAGAACGCGACAAGTCGCGACCATTACGCGAAAGCTATACAGTTAGTTAAGTCTCGATTAAAGCGAGGAAAGGGTTTCACCGCCGTTTCGGGTGCCCATCGCGCCCCAAACGCCAAAGTAGGATTTGCCGCTATTGCCAACGGTGAGGGTAGAACCGCCAAGGCTTGAATAATCGCTGCGTTTGCAATCGACCGTGTCGGAAACGAAACGCACGGAACCGTCGCACATGGCGACTTGCGCGCCACCGGAGTGATAACTGGACGCGGCGTTGAACGTATATTCATAGTGATTGTACGAGCAAGTCGGCGAGTTAGGAGGAAGAACGAAGTGAACGCCGGTGAATACGGTTCCGTAAGCGTCGGCAAGACGCGCGCCGCGGCGAGAGTTCGGATAGGTCGTCTTCAAGTTGGCGCCGTCGCGATTGGAACGGCATTCTTCAACGAGAGAAATTGACATACGATAGACGTCGGCGGACGTTTGAGCGATACCGCCGCGGAGGGTCGAAACGTTGCCGTCCATTTGCGTAGAGATAGTTGACTCTGTGAATAAAGCGGTATTACTTGTACCATCTTCAATCGCGGCCATAGTACATTCGAATTCATCGCCGCGACCGGCAACACCGCGCAACAAACTTCCAGAACGAGTATAACTGACAGTGTTGTTGTATGTTTCATCCCCAAGGTTGATACGATAGCTCGTCGGACAAAGTTGACCGTCGATAGGCTGATTGATCACTTCTGACGGACACATGAACGAGTTAATAATTCCAGCGTAAGGATTGTTGATCGTCGAACCGTTGTAAGTGTAGGTCGCCTGGGTGCTGTACGGTCTGATACCACAATCATTCTCGGGCATTTGAATAACGGTTTGGTAACGGGCGCTTTGTTCAATATACGGGAAGAGCATAGGGCCCCAGCTAACGCGCCAGAAATCGCTTCCGCTGTTTTCGAACTCTTTTTGGTAGGCCAACGCCGGGAAATGGCCCTGAACGTCGTGCATATTGTGACACGCAAGCGCGAGTTGTTTTATATTGTTCGTACACTGCATACGGCGAGCCGCCTCGCGCGCCGCTTGAACCGCCGGCAATAAAAGTCCGATCAAAATACCAATAATAGCGATAACGACTAAGAGTTCAACGAGCGTGAACCCTTTTTGCTTGTCGCAATTGAAATGAGAATTCATCGTTTTCTCCTTAATAAAAAAAAATAAAAAAATACAGCGCGATTCGATTATTGAAACGACGCAATACGATGTTTCAGTATAAAAAAAGTAAAATAATGAACGAATCCACAACGTCGTATTTGTTTGAGAATTGTACACAAAAAGAATGTAAAAGAATATAGGCTTTATAAAAAAATCTCTATTGAATATAATCTTAGTATTGACAGCAATCCCAATAATAACAAAAGAAGTAAAAATAACCATAAAGACAATTAAACAAAAGAAAAAAAATATTCAAGTTAGAGAAGTAAAAGAAGAGTAATTCGCGAGAGCGAGGGATAAAAAAAACCACCCAACGGAAGTCAGGCGGTTTAATATATCAAAGTAAAGCAATCACACAGTATGAATC
>CAYUUL010000029.1:0-32231 GCA_964447865.1 uncultured Planctomycetaceae bacterium
ATAAACAAGTCTTCTAAAGCGTACATTTCATTGGTAAAAAATAAGCCTTAGGAGGATTTTTATCGTTGCGATAAATAAGTCTTCTAAAGCTTACACTGCCCCCGGCAATTCACGATTCGTTTTAACGCGTATTGAAGAACGAAAAGGAACGCGTCATAGAACTTGTTAAAATCCAGTCCAACGTTACGGCAGTCAGCCTATTCAAACCGCCGATTTCTATCTTGGGACTAAAAAAAGAAGACGAAAAGATCGCGGAGACCATTTCATCTTCATCTTCTTGCTTTTATGAACGCCGCTTTCAGAATCGCTACTTTTCACGCTCTCATCATCGTCAGAACTCAAACGCCCTCGTTAATGTCGACGCCATTGAAGAAGTTCTTAAACTTACGAACTTGTTGTTCGGTAGTCAATTTCATACTCTCGCCTTCCTCAAATTCAATAGAGGCGAACCCGCTATACCCAATATCGTCGAGCGTCTGTCGAATGAGAATCCAGTCGTTGGATCCTTGTCCGCAAGGCACGAATCGACCGCCGTTAGAATTAGAATGATCGGTCAGTAGGAAATCTTTAAAGTGCAGTTTCACAATCGAGTTCTTTCCGAGCGCCTTGAGCCATTCTGGCGTCGGCGCGTATTTAACGAAATTTCCGAGATCGAAATATGATTTGACGCGGAGCGAATCAAACGAATGAATGAGAGCGGCATAGAGGCCCGGCGAGCACCAAAGATTGTTCCAGACGTTTTCCAGTCCCATCGTCACACCCTCATAAGCCGCAATCGGCACAAGTTGCGCCACGTAACGTTGTGTAGCGACGGTAGCGTTGTTTTGGGCGGCGATATACGCGGCGTGAGGAGCGTTGTCGCCGTCGACGACCTTTGAAACAAGACAGGTACTTGGATCGAAAGTAATATTGAATTCCCACGGACGAATCGCGGGTTCATCGACGCGAGCGGGCACGACCAACATTGAGGAAGCGCCGTATTCTCCGGCAATTTTAAGCGCGACTTTTAGACGTTCGACTTCCGACTTCGCAAGTTCTTCGTCGCCGTTGAGCGTTCCCCCGCACATGACGGAATGAATTTTGATTCCATTTGCTTCGGCGATATGTCTTCCCTCTCTCGCCTTCGCGGGCTCAACGTTCCAAGCGCGCGTTTCAACGCCTTCGACGCCGGCGGCGGCAAGTTTTTCAATTTCATTTGCTGTAATCTCGCCAACAATCGTAGCGCAGTGTAATTCAGTTTTGTATGTCATCTATGCGAATCTCTTTTAAGTAGTCTGTGTGCAAAAAGCAAGTAAAAAGGAGAAAGAAAAACCGCGAACAGTTTCCAACGATCTACGACGACTCGATCTCCAATACGCGCGGGGCCAAGGTTCGTCGAAGTATAAAACGCGAGGGACTCAGACGTTATTGTTGATTCCTACGCCGTTAAAGAAGTTCTTGAAGATTTGTACGTGTTGTTCATTCGACCATCCGCCGCTTTCCAGGGTAACGAATCCGTCGTATTCAATTTCCTCGATAACATCGCGAACAGATTTCCAGTCAATCGCACCTTTCCCGATCGGACAGAAGTCTCCGCCGTTGGGTTTCGATTTATCGACTAGAAAGTCTTTAATGTGCATTTTGACAATAGAGCCTTTTCCGAGAGCGCGAAGCCAATCTTCCGTTTTAGAGTACTTAACATGGTTTCCAAGGTCGAAGTACGATTTGACGCGGAGCGAATCGAAGGAACGAACAAGAGCCGCGTAGAGCGTTGGCGAACACCAAAGATTGTTCCAGACGTTTTCCAACCCCATCGTCACGCCTTCATAAGCCGCGGTTGGCACAAGTTGCGCCACGCAACGTTGGGTAGCGACGGTAGCGTTGTTTTGGGCGGCGATATACGCGGCGTGAGGAGCGTTGTCGCCGTCGACGACCTTTGAAACAAGACAGGTACTTGGATCGAAAGTAATATTGAATTCCCACGGACGAATCGCGGGTTCATCGACGCGAGCGGGCACGACCAACATTGAGGAAGCGCCGTATTCTCCGGCAATTTTAAGCGCGACTTTTAGACGTTCGACTTCCGACTTCGCAAGTTCTTCGCCGCCATTGAACATTGCGCCGCACATAACGGAATGAATTTTGATTCCATTTGCTTCGGCGATACGTCTTCCCTCTCTTGCTTTCGCGGGGGTAGCGTCCCAAGCGTACGTTTCGACGCCTTCGAAGCCGGCTGCGGCAAGTTCTTCAATTTCTTTTGCTTTAATCTCGCCAACAAGCGTAGCGCAATGCAACTCAGTTTTGTATGCCATCTATGTAAATCTCTTTTGAATAGTCGTGCACAAAGGGGCAAGTAAAAAGGAGAACGAAAAGTCGCGAACATTTCTCAACGGTCTACGGCTCCCCGTTCTCCAATACGCGCGACCTTAAGGTCTACCGAGGTTATAAGCGCAGGAACTCAGACGTTATCGTTGATTCCTACGCCGTTAAAGAAGTTCTTAAAGATTTGCACGTGTTGTTCATTCGACCATCCGCCGCTCTCCAAAGTAACGAATCCGTCATATTCAATTTCCTCGATAACGTCGCGAACGGATTTCCAGTCGACCGAACCTTTCCCAATCGGACAGAAATCTCCGCCGCTGGGTTTCGATTTATCGAACAAGAAGTCTTTAATGTGCAATTTAACAATAGAGCCTTTTCCGAGAGCGCGAAGCCAATCTTCCGTTTTAGCGTACTTGACGTGATTTCCAAGATCGAAGTATCCTTTAACCCAGAGGTTGTCAAACGATTTAACAAAAGCGGCAAAGAAATCGGGCGTACACCAGAGATTATTCCAAACGTTTTCCAACCCAATCGTAACGCCTTCGTAGGCGGCGACAGGAATCGTAGGTTCGAGACAACGATACGAAGCGTCGGTAGCTTCGTTTTGCAATTTAATGTATTCTTCGTAGGGCGCGTTATCGCCGTCAACGACCTTTTTGACCATGAGGGTAGCCGGATCGAACTCAACTTTGAAGTCCCACGGGGCCGGTCCTGGGTTACCAATACGACACGGCACGAGGAGAATAGAGGAAGCGCCGTAAGCGGCGGCGGCGCGTAAAGCGCGAATCACAGACTTTACGTCGGCTTCAGCGGAATCCGGTTGGTTGAAGTTTGTCCAAGCGCGCATAACGGAATGAATTTTAATACCGGCGGCCTCGGCAATTTTACGAGCTTCTCTCGCCTTTTCGACGTCGATATCCCAGACGGTAGTTTCAACGGCTTCGACGCCGATTTTCGCCAAGTTTTCCATACCTTCTGGGGTAATATCTCCGACGATAAAGGCGTTATGTAATTGAGTCTTATATTTTTTGGCGTTTTCGGCGGCAGCGACCGAGCTACCGGTACTGAAGTTCATAGCCATAGCCGCGACGCCGGCGCCCAACGCCGTTGTCTTCATGAAATCGCGACGAGTCCATTGACGTTGCATATTTATTCCTTTCAAAAGCGCGCGCCAAGCGCTACGCGTGACGCAGATTCGTTAAAAGTCGTTTCTCCGTAGAACCGAGGGAGTAAACGCGCATAAATCGGAACGTTGCTCGCGCCAAACGTCCGACTTCCAGGTAAGATTATACCAAACACAAAAAGGGGACGCAAGTAAAATCTGTTTCAAAGAAAAGAATCGCGTCTTTAGTCTTGCGTCGTTTACCTGACAGAGTTCATCGAACCGCGTCAATTTATCGATAATCGATATCGCCAACAATCGGTAGATCGTCTAACGAATCCAAATTGAAGATTTTCAGAAACCGATCGGCAGTTTTATAGAAAGAGACTTTTTTCCTGTCAATCGTTTGTTTTTCGACAGAGATCAATTCGCGCTTGACGAGCTGGTTTAGAACGGATCCGGCCGAGGGACGCACTTCCAGTATTTCCTCAAGCGTAATCGGCTGACGATAAGCAATCAGAGCCAAGACGTCGATCGCAGTTTGCGACAATTTAAATTCTTTTGTTTTACCGCTAAATCGAGAAACGAAATCGGCGTACTCTTTTTTGAGAACGAGTCGATACCCTTCTCCGTCGCGAATAACTTTGTAGGGCCGTCCTTCCTGATAATAGCGTTCGTTTAAGTCGGCCAACGCTTCAATCGCTTCCAGTTCGGAAACGTCTCTCATAACCCCCCTTGCCGTTTTAAGCGTTAGGGGTTTATTCTCGCGATTTCCAACGAACAACATCGCTTCAAGTATACTTTCGGGGCGAATTTTAGCGCGGCGTTCCACGCTTACCGCGAGATCAACGTCGGCGTCTTTTCCTCCGGTTCCCAGCGATTCGCGGGCATTAGCGTTTTCGTTCGCGCGCGGCGGGTCGTATTTCCGTCCGGCGACCGCAATGAAATCGGCGTCGTTTTGACGCAATTCCTCGTCGACGGCTTCTCTGTGTTCGAGTTCTAATTCACGTTGAAATTTCTCGGAATCAGATTCGTCGTTTGTATCCGCGTCGGCGTCTTGTTCGGCGTCTTCTTCATCCTCAAAGAGCGATCTGAGTCCTCCAACAAACGCGGCCTCGAGTCGCTCGGTTTCGCGGCGTTCAGCGTTGAGAGCGAAACTCTTCGCGAAAAAGGCGTCGGCGCAGTCCTCTTCTTCGGGCGACATTTTTTGCTCGAGACAATTCGTGACGCCGTCGTTACTTTCGTTGAACGAAGCGTCGGGCGCGTCTTTCGCTTCCACGTCTAACGCCGGGTCAGTTTCGTCCGGTTTTGTTCTATCGTCTTCATTCATAGCGATCCATTACTCACATTTAGGTTAGCGCTCAATCAACGTTTGCCAGGTCGAGCAAGCGGCGAAATTATAAGGAAATAAGTGAAAAAAAACAAGTCGAAGAACGAGTTCCATCGTTTACGCGTCTATTTTTGCAAGCGCAGTCGTCAACGTTCTAAAAAACGCGGTTTCGTTAAGGCGCCTAAGCGCCTAACGCCGCAAGTTTCGCTTCTACTCTGGCGCGACGATTGGCGCGCGATTTGGCTCAGGCTTTGGTTCCACGCCGATTTTTGTGGGAGTCCAACGCCAACCGGCGGCTTCATAGATTCTTTTACACGAGTAGCCGATTGTTTGCCACATATGTCGACAACCGGCGCGTCCGTCGGTACGTTCGTACCTCTGCGCTGAGTCTTTCGCTTCGGAACAAATTCCAAACACTTGCGCGGCAGTCATTCCTCCGATCTTCAAGACAGCCAAGGCCGTTAGCCGATCGATCAATTCCGGATTGATTTCGCGTTCCCAAATACGCCGAACGATAGCGTCGCGGAATTTTGCGACTTTTGGAGCGGTGAAATTCACAAGTTTTTGAATGTTGGACGCATTTGGACAATCGTCGACCCGCTCCGGAACTTTAGCTTCAACCGCGTGGGAGTCTTGCGTTTCCATTCTTTGTTTCTCATTCTCTCGCGTTTTATTTATTTGTTTATTTATTAATAATATATATTCCTTATCAGGCTCGAGTTTTTGAACGCGTTTTCCATTTCCATTTCCATTTTCATTTTCATTTTCGTTTTCGTTTTTATGAAGCATATTCGCGGCGCGCAAATCTTCCACAACTTGAACTCGCTCTTCGATCGGTTCAGAGTTTGTAAACGGCATAAAGACGGCCACGCGAAACGCGCCCGATGAAGTCGTCACGCGTTCGACCAAATCAAGCGCTTCGAGTTCCGCGAACTTTGAACGCAAGACGGAAGCCGAAAACGCGGCTCCGCGCGCCGTCATAATTCCGTCGGAAGTCATATTCGCGGCAATTCGTTCGAGCGTCGTTTCTTCTGTTTGGCCCGACGAGCGATTAAGACTCTCGAACAGGTACTCGTAAAGCACCGCGGAGTCGCGAGTCTTTAATCGCGATAATAACTTGAGATTCATTTGTTCGCAATTCCTTGTATTAAGTCAATTCTTTAAACGACGCAGATACGCCGTTCCGTCTACCTACAGTTATTATTGCGACGAACAAATCCGTTATTCCAAATTTTTCTTTATACTTTGCAAAGGAACCTACATCAAAGAACGAGCGTCACGGGTCTGTACCGAACAATCAAACATTAAACAAGAAAAGAAAACGACGTTTGACGCGTTCAAACTATTTGAAAAAGACAAAAAACAAGTAAGAAATAAAACAACCCGCGTAGTTTTCTTCACGCGGGCCGTAGAATATGAGGGACGAAACAACGCGCGATTTGCAAAAAAACAAATGAAATTAAGAATCCGCGAATGGAATTGTATCGACGTTCTAAGGCTTTTTGCCCTATTAAATCGCCGGCGGCATTATAGACGACCCCCAACTCGTCACAATATTGTCCCATGGCTATTTGCGATTTGTTCAAACCTTCTATAAATCCGCCTTGTATAGTACGCACGCGGCCCATTTCGTCCACGTATTGACCAAGCCTGATTTGCGCCGCGCTCAATCCTTCGACACATTGCCCTAACGCGTTAGAAAGTAACCCGTGGGCGTTGTAACTTAGCTTTAGAGCCCTTTGGGTTTTGGTTAGTCCCGCGTTTAATTGGTCTACCGATTTTAAGAACTTGACGTCTAAGTCCGTTGTGTCAACGGTTGTTTTTACCCCCGTCGTTATCTTTTCCGCCATTTTTTGCCTTTTTCAGTTTTTGATATATCATTTCTGTATACATTTCGTCGCAACCTGTAGAAAACGAACTCAAACCACTCAACACCAAACAAATAACTGCTAGTATTATTCCGGGGCGCATCATCCCTAATCTACAACACACCCAAAACACAACCACCGCCGCAAGAGCAAACACTATATATAACTTTGGCTTACTTTATCATAGAAATGCTGGTCTTTGTTTTCTCCGCCGTACTCTCTGACCATTTCCACCCTTGCTTGTTTCAGGAGTTCTTCGTCGCGTTCTTCTTCTTTCCTCTTCATTTTCCATGCTGTTCATGCTTATTGTTTTATTTATTGTTAAGGCTTAATTATGCTTTGCTTCCTCGTTCCTCCCGTTTCTTTTCGGCTCTTTTTGATTTTAAGAAGTAATACTTCTTTAAATTCTTTAAGTATATTGTTTGTTTCTTGCTCTAACTGCGGCATGTTCTTCTTTTTTGCGTCTCTCAAAAAATGAGGGCGCGCTGTGGGTTTGCGCTGATTCGGTAGCCATCCTGCCTCGTGAAACTGACCATAATATCCGGGGCTCCGCTTGTCATCTGATTTTGAAAATCTAAAACCCGCCATGGCCCATAACTTTTCGCCTTGTCCCAGCTCTTGCGTTTTACTTGTTATATTCTGAGACAATAACCAACCGGGACGATCAAGCAAGCGCCCCGCGTCGTCCGCTGTGTTCTTCGCCCATTTTTCAAGTGTTTTTTTTAAGCCTGGATTGATCTCTTGCCGCGCTTCTCCCAGCCCTTCCACGATTGACCGGAACGCGTCTGTAATTTCGTCTATTCTAACCATTGGCGACGACGTCCTCCTTAAATCCCAACGCGGCGAGAATCTCTTCCTCGCTTTGCGGTTACATTGTAACAGATGTTGTTTTCAATTACAAACAGTTTAATAAGTCGCGAGTTGAGCAACGCGCTTCCGATAGCGATAGGAGGCAAGTGTACAAAAAAAAACGCGCTCGACCCGCAAAATTACGAATCGCGCGCTAGTGGCTGAAACTGGACTTGAACCTGTGACCTACGGCTTATGAAGCCGTCGCTCTAACCGACTGAGCTATTCAGCCAACCCTAACAAAGAAACGCCGAAGCGTCTAATCGTTTCAGTAAGTTATATCCTAACAGGCGCGGCGAAAATGTAAAGAGGCAAAATTATAAAAAACAATTTTTGCCTTCATTCGCCCTCCATTTTATCGTCTCCCTCGTTTATCGACGATTGAAGAAAGCTCTTGATTTGCGCAGCGGGCGTTCCTCGATATACGCCCGGCTTAACTAAAAACCTCGGACGCCCATCGACAACGCCGACAAACAACTCCTTCACCGGCAAGTTTGTCTTTAAAATCGCGCCCGGCTTTAACGCTTTCCATTCTTCAGGGGACATTTCGCCACATCCAATTTCAACGGTAAACAGGGCCGTTTTATCGCCGTTTTTGTCAAATTCGTCCAAAGTTCCTTGCAAACATTTTTTCGCGACGGGTTTCCTTCCTTCGCCTTCCGTTCCCTTTTTATCGTTCGGCAATTTCTGACGCGGTTCGTTTGAGTCTGTCCTCGAGTCGCGAATGGCGGTAACGCTTATCGTTTTGGTTTCCACTTCGTTTGAACGGAATTTTGGACTCAAGGTCGCTTGCGGCGCCGTTCTCTCCTCGCACACAGGTTCTTTTGGGGCTGGCGATTCAACGATTTGTTCCCGATTACACGTTTTTTTCTCACCAAAGAGAATTTTAGCGGGAATTAAAATCGTCCACGGGAAAACCTGATCCGCAAACACAAAGCTTCGACGTTCCCAATAGAAAATATCATCGTCAAGCCCCAACTTATTTTCCGGTTCTTCTTCCTTAGTCCACACGGTAATCCATTGTCGACCTGATTCTTCCGACGGAGCGACGATTTCCCCTTCCCGGATCTCAAAACCCGAAGGGTACAACGCGGCTAATCGAATTAAATCAGGGCGCAGGACTTCCCGTTCCAGCGGAGTGAGCGCGTCTGTAAAAAAGTCGCGGTCTTCCGTAACGCCCTGGCACAGCGCTTCTGGCTCGTACCCAAGTAAGGAATCAAATAGAATCTGACAAGTCCTCGCGGGCGCGGCAATCGCGAATTTGTCGTCCGTATCCGTAGAAAAGTATATCGTCTCGCGTTCGACGTTCGATCCGTCGGAAATTAAAGGAGCAATTTTTTTCCAAGGGTCTAATCCCCATCGCTCAAATTCAAGACGTTTTGGGGCGGCGACCAAGATCCATTTCCACGCTTGCGCAAAGAATCGTTCAAGATTATAGAACAACGCGGAATAACGATCGTTACGCGCGTTTTCTGGAATAACGCAACAATCGAAATTTTCCCAGGCTTTTTTCAGCGGCTTCAACTCCGGAAAGAACTCGGGAGAACGCGCTAATTTATCGGCAAGACATTCCTCTCGCGCGATATCAGAATCTAAAGCCGCCATACGTTCCCCATCCACATTTTTCATCGTTAAACGTCGAGTCAACCCACTCGACCTCCGCGTAGTAATCATAGCGAACAGAGCGTAAGGCGACAAGGTCTATTTAGGGTCGTAAATCTTTTAATAATCCAATACGACTTGACGTCATATTGTAGATTACGTTATAGTTGCGGCGAGTTTGCGCGGTAGTTTCAAGCGGTTTTATCGAGAAACATTCCGCGCGTTTAGCGTATATACGCGCAACAACGCGACTCGACGTCGTTCCGTCGGTCGTCCCCCTTTTTTTCGGAGAACGTAATGAAAATTAGCTTAAAAATCCTGACGCCCTTGTTTAGCGCGTTCGCGGCGTTGGCTTTTATCGCGACTCCATTCGCGCCGACGCTGAACGCGGCGTACGGTTCGGAGACCAAAGTCGCGGCGACGTTGGCGTTTGCCTCGGAAGATTCGATTTGGAAATGCGCGGAACAAATCGGCTCGGAACTGAACTGCGCCGAGGTTGTTCGCGTACTACGTCCCAACATCGAGAATTCAATGAAGTATCTTGGCGCGGTCGATCCTTCCAAGCAATTTGGAATTGCCTTAGCGGTCAACGAAAACGAGGTTTATCCTTTTGGTTATATTCCTCTCAAATCGACTGAAACCTCAGACGCGAGCGCGCTTGAAGAACTCAAGGCGACAATCGCTAAAGTTCCGAAAGTCGGCGAAGTCGAACAGGTAATAAAAGGTTCAACGCTTTATATTTGCTCGCCCAAGTTTAAGGACTCGCTTCCGACAGATAAAGTAATGGAACTCGCTCCGCGCGAAGGCGAAACGCTCTTGCTCGCGTTCGAGGCGTTCCCGACGACAATTCCGGCGGAATTTTTAGAAGCGTGTTTTGCTGTGTTCCGTCAAAAGATCGCCGAACAAGCGACCAAGCCGAACAGCGTGTCGGTAGAGAACCTTAATTCGCTCATGAATCATTATTCGTCGATCGTCAATTCGATGGAGAAAGTCGGTTTTTCGATCTACGTCGATTCGAGCAACAGTTTGTGCTTGCGCTGTACCACGCAGGCCAAGCCCGACACGGAATTTGCCAAGTTACTTCAAGACACAAAGGCGACGCAAACCCACTGGAACGGAATCGCGGATACGTCGAACGCGATTTTCTCCTGCGTGAACGCCGGCAAATATATGGAGTCGCTGAAATCCTTCCAACTTGATCAATTACAAAACGTCGCCTGTAAGAACGCGTTGAATCAACTCGACGTTCTGATAGACGATCCTAAGGATTTTGAACTTGCGAAAGAAGCCATTGAGAATTTGAAAGCGGAAGCGGTCGCAGGTTTGGAACGCGGCGCGTTCGACAACGCCATCGCGCTTGGGGCCGCGCCTCTCGTTTTGAAACTTGGGGTAATGATCGCGAATCCCGACGGCGTGAAAAAGATATTGGAGGTCGTCGTTGAACGTTTAAAGAAAGACGTCGAGAATTTGGATAAGTTCGTAACGTTGAACGCGGAAACAATCGACGGCTACGACGTTACCAAAGTAGATATTCCGGTTACCGAAATAGTTCCGAAACCATTTGAATACTTCAAGGGTAAGACGTTGTCCGCGCGTATCGGTATTGGCGGCGAGACGCTTGCTATCGTCGTTGGACTCGATTCTTCCGAGGTTGAAACCGAATTTGCGAAAGTCGTCTCCGGATCGAAGGGTCTGCAGACTTGTCCGACTAAGACGACGTTCGACGTTCAACAGCTAGCCAAGGTCTTCCGCGATATTTATTCTCAACTTGACAACGTTCGTCCGGAAGCTCTCGCGTCGGTCAACAAGGTCGTGGAAACCGACAATTTGAAGGTTATCGCAGAACAAAGTTACGGCGACAATACGTACGAAGGCACGTTGACAATCGGCGGGGCGTTCTTTAAGGCGATTGGCAACGTTATCCGTATCAACGTCCAGGGCGTGCCGGACGAGAACGACGCCAACGATATGGACGAATTGTTCGAATAATTCGAGCTTAGAGGTTCAAACCAGTTCAAGGGGAGGCGCGGTAATCGTCGCGTTTTCCTCCCAGTGATAAGAAGAAAGCGTTCGATTTTCGGTCGAACGCTTTCTTTATTTACTACTCGACGTCAGGTCGAGCTCTGGAGTGTCATAAGCTCATTTCGCTGGAACGTGCACCGCGGGGCCGACGTCAAAAGTTTCGACAGAATTTTCTTTTCCAATGGTAATGGTCAGATCGGTCGTATCCTTTGACTTGTATTTGGCGTCGACCACTTCGAAATCTTGACCTTGTTCTCCGGATTCGCCGTATTCCTCGGCTTCCGAGGCGCCTTCCGTCACCAATTTGGAGACGACGACCTTCGCGGTACCGATTTGAGCGCCGGCAAAACCGTACGTTTGCATGATAGCCACGCCTTTATCGTCGGTCGTACCGCTTGTCGTGTATTTGACGGGGGTTTCATATTCGAAGGCGACAGTCGCGCCCGCGAGCGGCTGACCATCTTGCGTAATAGTGACGGAGCAAGGGGACATATCTTCGGGCAGATCGGCGGGTCGGGAATTTTTGTTTCCACAACCGACAGCCGCGAGAACGAGCAAGCAAGAAAGCGCAATAGCAAACTTTTTCATCTAAGTATTCTCACACTAAAGTAAATGTTCCAAGTTAAGAATCGGCGCTCCAAATCGTCAAGAGTCGGAACCCGGCGGGCTCCTAACGCGTTTCGGAGTCTAAAAAAGCAACGGCCATTTCCGTCAGGTTTTGACCGCCGCATCGTCGTTAATTCGCGCAACAGGAGTTACGCGCGTAAAACCAATTCCAACGTTAGTTTATCATCAGAGAGAAACGGTTTCGCCGCCGTTTGGCGAACCAAGAGCGCCCCAAACGCCGAGCGGGCTCTTACCGGTAAGATTGACGCCGGTTTTAATGTCGGCCAACCCGTTGGTATCGACCGTGTCCGGAATGAAGCGGACGGATCCGTCAAGCATCGCGGCGTTGACTCCGCCAGAGTGATAGCTGGTCGGAGCGATAAGCATAACTTGCCCTTGTTCCTGATTATACTTGAAGCAGGAGGGAGCGTTTGGCGGCATAACCGTGGTAAACGCGGTGAGGAGCGGAAGACGGTCAAGCCAGTTTCCGCAACGAGGATGTTGAACCACGGTCGTACCGTAAGAATTTGGATCGGTCGCGCTCTTTTGGTTCATGCAGAGACTCGGCTTGGAAACCCAGGACCCGGCGTCGAACCCGCTGTAATAGCAGACGGCTCCGCGGATTTTATCGTGCGAATACTCTCCGGCACAAGCTTCCGAGCAGAGGATCGTATTACTGGTGCCGTCGGTAGCAAAGGCCATCGGTTGACGCGTGAAATAGTAGAAGAGCGAGCGATGCGAACAGTCGCCGGTACCTCTACTTTTAGTGACGAGCGTCGTATTGTAGGTTCCGTTGGAACTGGTCGTACTTGTTTTATAGGGGCTATCGTTCGTATTGTCCAAACGAGCGACGCAGTCCGCCATGGAGTAAACAACGTTCGTCGGACGACCGTCGTGATTGTGAGCGCCGCCAAGTTTCACGAGCTGCCCGCCCTGCGAGTCGGACGGGCACAGGAACGTGGTGATTTTCGTGGTACGAATCTGCCAAGCGTTCGAACCGTCGGAAGACGGTTGCCAAGGTTGCCAAGGTCCGTCGGAGGAATCGATAGCGGCTTTCAACGCGGACTGTTCAATGTAAGGGAGCAGTTGATAGTGGACGCCGAAACGGTCGCTCTTGACGCCGTTTCCGTACGCGCCCTGGGACGGCAACGCGTTGTTAATGTCGTGGAAGTTGTGCATCGCCAACGCAAACTGCTTCATGTTGTTGGTGCATTGCATACGGCGAGCGGCTTCACGAGCCGCTTGAACGGCTGGAAGCAATAAACCAATTAAAATACCGATGATCGCAATAACGACCAGGAGTTCGACGAGCGTAAAGCCGCGTCTCGAATTAGAGGCAAGTTTCATTTTAACATCCTCAAACTTATTTAAGTAAAAAACGATACCAAACAACGTTAAAAAAGTTGTAACATGTTATTGTAGTCAAAAAAAAAAAAAAATGGGAAGTTCTGGCAAGTCCAAACCTGGCGTTCGCAAGTTTTTCATAGAGCTTATGAGCCAAAGATTCTCAACATTTATTAAAAGCGCAACAACCGAAATTTTCTTATCTATCTTTCAACCACTAAGTCCAAACGGACGGCGCCTTTATTTTTTTTGACGTTTCCAGTAGTAGTTGGAGCCGTAAATTTTGAAAAAATGTAAAGATTTCATACAAAATTTCCTGTTAAAAAGTCAATTTACGACGCCGTCTTAACTCAAATCCACATTGAAGATACTACGAGTTCAACAGTGGACGGCGCGTCCTACGCGGAGGCCCACGACGTTCCAAAATCCAATCAGATATTCCTCCGCAATATCCACGTAAGCGCCATTTTTTCGAGGACCTGCTCAACATATTCCCCGAACTACATTTAGCAAACGCCGAGTCAACTGTTCTTATGGGAATCGCAAACGCCGCCGCGGTCGCTAAGAAACATTTGGAGTCGGATTTATCAATGAGCACGCCGCATCTAAGGACATAACGGAGTTTACCAAGAGACGCGCGAGGAGAAAAAACGTTTTTAAGAGCAAATTCAATATAACAAAGAGAAGCAAGCGAAAAGGAAGGAGTAGCAGGAAGGTTGGAATCGCGAATTATTTTCTCTTTTCGAGAGAAACTCGCAAGAGCTCCACATCGTCCTCCCCTTTGTTTTTTTCCACCGACGCGCGCCAACTCGACGTTTTGCAGTCTCTTCAACGCGCGTTCTAAAAGTATTTTTGGATCAAATTGACGTTCGCAAAGTTTTTCAACGTCTTTCGTTTTCGGAGTCTTTCGTCGGTTTGATTCGCATCGAACAAGGAACTTTGGAGCGCGCGCTTTACTAAAAGGATCGGCAAGAACGTTCACAAAGCTCGAAAAGCAAGAATCATTGGAAAGAAAAGAAGAAGAAGAAAAAACAGACGCAAAAAAGAAGGCGATAACACTCGTTTTCCGGTGAAAAACATCCGGACGCAAAAGAATCCTCTTTCGCAAAAACGTTCCAGAGAATCTATTATCCCCGGGTATTAAAAATTTAGGGAAGCGCATGATTCGCATTCCAATCTCTCACACTCACTAACTCAATCAATTATCTACGCAAGATATTATACGACATTTCAAGCGGAGTCAAGAGGACATACGAATCAGAACGTATTTTTTTTAAATCACCCCCAAACGCGTCAAAACAGTTCGCGAAAAAAATGAACAACGAAATTCAACGGGAAATCCAAAAAAATGGAAAAGCATGTCGTCGAGACTTGAAAAGAGACCGTATAGACGTTAGAATGACGGGACGCGTTATGTTTTGGCGCGTCGATAGGAGAACAAGCCGGGAGTATTCTTTATGGGCAAATCACAACCTGCTTCGACATTAACGAAGTTACGCAACATAGGCGTTATCGCGCACATAGACGCCGGTAAGACCACCGTAACGGAAAAGATGCTTTTCTATTCTCAGTTCGTACACAAGGTCGGAATGGTCGACGCGGGTACGACGGTAACCGACTTTGATCCTGAAGAACGCGAACGCGGGATTACCATTAACGCGGCTTGCGTGACGTTCGATTGGAACGGTTACGTATTTAATTTGATCGACACTCCGGGTCACGTAGACTTTACGGCGGAAGTCGAACGTTCGCTTCGAATTTTGGACGGCGGCGTAGTGGTCTTCAGCGCTCGCGAAGGAGTAGAGGCGCAAAGCGAAACGGTGTGGCGACAAGCGGATAAATACCACGTACCGCGCATCGCGTTTATCAATAAGATGGACCGCGAGGGAGCTAATTTCTACTCGGTGGTCGACGAAATTGAGGAACGTCTCAACGCGAAGCCGATCGTCGTTTCCCTCCCGGTCGGGGCAGGTCCGCCTCATCTTCCCGAAGCGTTCCGGGGTACGATCGACTTGATTGAGATGAAGCAGTTGACGTACGATTCCTCGACGCAGGGCGAAAAGTTCACGGTATCGGAGATCGAGCCGGAAATGCGCGAGCAGGCGGACTTATACCGAGAGAAATTGCTCGACGACCTTTCAGTGTTCAGCGACGAGATGACGGAGTTGCTTCTCTCAGAGGAAGAGATCCCCGTCGATATGATTCGTTCGGTACTTCGTCAAGCGACGCTTTCCGATATGTGCGTTCCCGTTTTTTGCGGATCGGCGCTCGACGGCATCGGAGTTCAACCGGTTATGGACGGCGTTTGCTATTATCTTCCGGCTCCGAACGATCTTCCCGCCATCGAAGGGGTCGATCCAAACAAACCGGAAAAGAAAGAAACGCGCGAACTTGTCGACACGGAACCTTTTTGCGGTTTGATTTTCAAAATTGAAACGCACCCTCACGGTGATATGTATTTCGTTCGTATTTACTCGGGCGTATTGAAGGCGAATTCTCGCGTGTTAAATCCGCGGGTTAAAGAGAAGGAAAATATTCCGCAGATATGGCGCATTCAAGCCGACCATAAATCGCTTGTCGATTCGGTATCGGCGGGCGATATTTGCGGAGTCATCGGTCTTCGCTTCAGCGTCACGGGCGACACTCTTTGCGACGTTAAGAATCCGATATTACTTGAATCTATCGTTTTTCCGCAAACGGTCGTGTCCATGGCGATCGAACCGGAATCGTCGGACGAACATAAAAAACTCAAGCAGGTGCTGGAATCGATGCGACGCCAGGATCCGACGTTCCAAGCGACAATCAACGAAGAAACGGGTCAAACGATCGTATCCGGTATGGGCGAACTTCATTTGGAAGTCGTCAAACACCGTTTACTTCGCGACTACAAGTTGAAGGTTCGTATTCGCGAGCCTCGCGTCAGCTACCGCGAAACGATCAAGAAGGCGTCGGAAGTAGTCGGGGGCGGTTCCCGCACGCTTGGCGGCGTTCGTCACTTCGCTCAAATTTCATTGAGATTGGAACCGCTTGAAGATAGTCAAGAGATTCAAGTAGTAAACGCGGCTACGGACGAGACGTTTTTACCCGAATGGCGACAAATCGTAACGGACGCGGTTCGCGAAGAGACTCAGAGCGGCGGTTTGCTT
Source organism: uncultured Planctomycetaceae bacterium (assembly GCA_964447865.1). GTDB lineage: Bacteria > Planctomycetota > Planctomycetia > Pirellulales > Thermoguttaceae > RUG369. Next base: position 16,171 of record CAYUUL010000029.1, read on the forward strand.
GGTTTCCCGCTTATTGGAGTCAAAGCGACTATACTTGGCGGCGAGTTCAGCGAGACGGATACGGACGAAGTAGCGTTGCGTTTCGCGGTTAGCGAAGCGTATCGCAAGGGTCTTCAAGAGAGCGGTATTGTTCTCCTGGAACCAATCATGAAGTTGGAAATCCAGACGCCGGACGAATATGTCGGGGACGTCGTCGGGGATATTAACCAACGTCGCGGAGTTGTTTCGAACACCCATAATCGCGGCAAGTTCACGGTCATAGAAGCCGAAACGCCTCTTTCGAGCTTGTTTGGCTATTCTTCCGATCTGCTTGGTTTGACCAAAGGGCGCGCGAGCTCGTCGATGGAGTTGTCAAAGTATGGGCCTGCGCCTAGCGAAGTCGTTAAATCTTTCATGCTTGAATAGCGGTTCGATCGCGTAGGGCCGATATTCAAACAGAGTTCTAATAAGAGCCGTCGTTTTTTTGAGAAATCGACGGCTTTCCTACTTTAGTAAGGAAACGCTTGCCAAACGGAAACGCGGGAATTATAATCGAAAGGTTGACGCGTTATCCGCGTTTTGTTTTTTCGCGCTTGTTTTCAAACGTTTTTGCCTTCCATCCTAATCTCACGCTATCGAAAGGAACGCAATGGAGACTTCTTTCCAACGTTCGTCTTCTCCGCTCGAAAAGGCGGAGGATTTTATTCAAAACGAGACGCAATTCCATCTTGGGATATTGACGACGGAACAGTCTCATCCAAAGACTCGGACGTTGTCGCAGACGTTGCAGAGCGACGTTCCCGCGGGTATGCGTCAACTTTTCTCGGTCGACGACGACCTCCCCCCGGTATTGAAAAAGACAATCGCGTCTCCGGAATACGCCCAAATGGAAACCTCGTTGTATAAGACGCTTTCTACGGGCGGACGCGTCAGCTTCAGCGGTTGCGGGGCAACGGGTCGACTCTCCATATTGTTGGACGCCGCCAATAAGAAGTTCTGCCGTCAGAGCGCGCAAAGATTACCGGAACGGGCGGATTATTTCCAGAAATTAGCGAGGCAAACGAACGCGATCATGACGGGGGGCGATTTCGCGCTGATCCGATCGGTCGAGAGTTTCGAGGATTTTATCTCCTTCGGCAAACGTCAATATGAGGAATCGGGGATAGGACCGAACGACGCGCTCGTCGCGATTAGCGAAGGCGGGGAGACGTCGTCGGTAATCGGTACGATACACGCGGCGTTAGAAGCGGGGATCCCGACGTTTTTCCTATTCAACAATCCGTCCGAACTTATGGCGTCGCGAGTGGAACGTTCCCGCGTCGTCATCGAAGATCCTCGGGTAACGGTCGTAAATTTAACGACGGGTCCAATGGCGATCGCGGGCTCGACGCGAATGCAGGCGACAACGATTGAGCTTTTAGTCGCGGGTTTCGCGTTTGAAACAGCGTTGACTAAATTATTGCAAGAGACGTTGACGGACGAGGAACTTAGCAAGCTCTGCTTTGAAGTAAAGAGTCCCTCGGAAAAAGCGGCGATGTTCGACGCGATGTTGTTAGAAATCCGGAACGACGCGAACGTCCAGACCGCGGCGGATTACGTCGACTTTGAATGCGATCTCTATAAACGCGGAGGACGCGTTACTTATTTTGCCCGCGATTACTCGCTCGACATTTTCACGGATACGACGGAGCGCTCGCCCACGTTCAAAATTCCCCCGTTCCGTTCGCTAGACGAGACGGACGCTCCGGCGCCCTGGGCGTTCGTGAAAGATCCGTTGCGTTCGGCAAAAGAAGCGTGGATTTGGTTACTTGGCGGCGTCGAACCTCGATGTCTCGAATGGACTCCGGACGATTATCGCGCAATGGGCGGCACGGACGCGCAAATCAACAATCCGCCTAAGATTGGTCGTCAGACGGTTTATCGTTTCCCGATTGGCAACGAGGAAGACCCGTCGCGTTACGAAGGGATTCCGAACGCGGCGGTCGCGGTACTCGCGGATACGGAAACAAAACTCTGGGGCGACTTGGGCGACGAGTGGTTCTCAGCGTACGCGAATTGCACGAAACCTTTTGAACGCAAAGTCGGATTCCTCGTTAAGAACAAGTTGTCTAAGGAGGGTAAGACGTCGGATTACGAAGGCGCGAAAGTCTACGAATTCAATTTAACAATCCCGGCGACGCCGTTAGACGTTTTCGCGCATATCGCGTTAAAACTCGTATTGAACAATATTTCGACGGCGACGATGGGGAAATTTGGGCGTCTTAACGGGAACTGGATGGCGCACGTCGACGCGACGAACAAGAAGCTAATCGACCGTAGCGTTCGTCTCGTGTCCGAGATTGCGCAAGTAGATTACAAGACGGCTTGCGTAACGCTATTTGAAGCGCTTGAAGAAATGGAGACTTGGCCGCTCGAACGTAAAAAGACGATTTCCCCCGCTGCGTACGCGGTCGAACTTCTCGCGAAAAAGAAAAACTCCTAATCTTCATTGTCAAGACGGATTTGTCGCTTAAAGAGGTCCGTCTTGCGTTCGTTTTTGTCCTGGCGGGAATTTTTCGTTTCTTCCCGCGTCATAACAAGAGCGAGTCGTATTCGCGTCGCCTTTTCAGCGGCGCTTTTTTTGTTATAATGTGGGAAAGTAGCGAAAAATTGGCAAGAGATACGAGCGCGTATCCTGACCCTTAGCTTTTCCACAATCAACCTGAATCTCCAAGCCTTATGAGCGAACTCCAAACCTCAATTATTTCTTCGGCGTCTTCCGAGTCTCTTAGCGAAAAACGCCACATTCTGTTTTCGATTCTTATTCCGGTTTATAACGAACAGGCGTATCTTTCTTTAGTCGTCGAGCGGGTATTGGCGGCTCCTCTTCCCGAGGGCGTAGACCGCGAGCTGGTTCTTGTCGACGATTGTTCACGCGATCGTTCTCCGGAAATTATTCGAGAACTTGTAGCGCAACATCCAGGCGTCATCCGCGCTTTTCGTCAACCTAAGAATCAAGGCAAGGGAGCGGCTATACGACGCGCGATTAAGGAAATGCGGGGCGATTTCGCGATTATCCAAGACGCGGACCTGGAATACGATCCGAACGAATACTCTCTCGCGTTGGCTCCGCTTCTCGACGGACGCGCCGACGTCGTTTACGGTTCGCGGTTCGCGACGCGGGAAACGCGCAAGGTTCTTCAGTATCATCATAAACTCGGGAATCTTTTTTTGACGCACCTTTCCAATTTTACAACAGGTCTTGATTTAACGGATATGGAGACCTGTTACAAGGCGTTCCGCGCCGACGCGTTGAAATCAATACCGTTGCGTTCCAACCGTTTTGGTATCGAGCCCGAGATCACCGCGAAAATCGCGAAACGCGGTTGGACAGTCTACGAAGTCCCAATCAGTTATAACGGGCGACGTTATTCCGAAGGTAAGAAGATAGGGTGGAAAGACGGCGTCAGCGCGATTCGAGTCATATTGAAATACTGGTTTTTAGACGACAGTTATTACGACGAGGACGACGATTCCGATTCGGCGCATAAAGTAGAAAGTTCCAAGAACTACGGGAAGACGCTGGTGAAGCGCGCTCGCCCCTATCTTGGGCAGAAGACGTTGGAGTTGGGGGCCGGTCTTGGTCCAATTTCGCGTTTTTTCCCTCAAAAAGAGCGTTTAACAGTCTCGGAATCCGACGATCGTCGCCTTAAATTTCTCCATGCGTCGTACGACGGGAACGCGGTAGTCGACGTTGCCAAACTCAATTTAAAGACGGGCGAGACGACGCTTACCGCTCAAGACGAACATAGTTACGACTCAGTCGTATGTTTTTGTCGCGTTTCCGAGCTCGACCTTTCGGATGGCGCCGTTCTTGCGCAAGTTCGAAAATACCTGGCCAGAGGCGGCTGTCTGATCGCGACATTGCCCGCCAAGTCGCAAGACAAGAGAGGTTCTCGCGTGAAAGGTTATTCTCGCGAAGAAATTGAAACGATTCTCACCAACGCGGGTTTCACCATCGAAGAACTTTCGCCTTTTGCGTCGATAGAGCGTCTGATATTGCGCCGTCCTCCGCAAAAGACGTCTCAGCTCGGGTTCAAAACGTTTGACTTGTTGGCGCCGCGCACCCAATGGCTTGATAAATTTATCCAGCCGACGCGTTACTTCATCGTCGCGCAGGTAAAAGAAGAATAGTTGCGTTTCTATAGGATAGCGTTTCCGGGCAAGGAAGAACCGGAAGTCAAATAAAAAAGGGGGGTATAACGCAAGCCCCCCTTTTTATAGATACAACAGATCGTTTTGCAACAGGACGAAAATCGCTCTTAATCCTTACCTAATGAAATAATAACGGCATTTTGGACAAATCTTAAAGGCGGCGTCGATTTCCCAATCGCATTGCGGACAAATCTTCTTTGTACGTTCGGTACGTTTTTTGATTTCCTTCCCTTCTCCCTCAGCGTTCCTTTTAGCCTCTTCCTCCCTGTCGAAATCGTTAATGTTTTTCCTAAGCTCTTTACCAATACCCAGGATTCTCATAATCGAGGACTCTGATGGAATTGAATTTGGCGAGGGTTCGGGGATCAAGACGTCAACGCCGCAGGAAGGACAATGTCCAACAGTTCCGGCGCGTTTATCTGGCGCAGACAATCGATGCCCATTCTTACAACTAACAATAATACTCATAACCACACCTCATGCGCAACCGCGCTAAATATCGGGTTCGACAGAGGAGAGCCGCCGCGCCAAACAGGCGTTCGATTACCGATCCTTCCAGCGCCGAACCTGAAACAACTGAATTTCCAAGGTACCTCCCGTAGCGCGCGCAGTCACACGCAACGCGCGTCCATTTTTAACCGTCGTTTCTGGGAAAGCGAGAACGACACATCACTGTTTCTATTTTATACACTAAATTGTGTGTTCATGTAACGTTTATATACATATTTTTTGAAAAATATTGAAAAAAAAGCATTTTTTAGAAAAAATATACTTGTCAAAGACTAAAAGCCGGTTTACGAACGCTCGAAACCAAGTTTTTTTCAAGAAAAACCAATCGACCTCACGAAAATAGAAAAAATAAAGAATCGTAAAAACTTTGTCACATTTTTCAACGGAGAGTAGTATACTCAAGTCGAAGGCGGCGCGATAAGCTAATGGAATACTATGCGCGTCGCCAATTTTACGCCATGATAAAGGAGACAAAATGTTGAACGGCGGCACGTCTTTTAGTCTGGAAATAATTCAGGCGCCCCAACCTACGCAAAAGTTTCGCGCGGCGTTGTTCGACCTCGACGGCACGCTCAGCTTGATCCGCGAAGGTTGGCCAACAGTAATGCTCAATTACTTCCTCGCCGAATTAGAAACGGCGTCGAGAGGACGAGAAACCTCGAAAGCGCTTACGCAACTCATCGCGAAATTTATCGGAGAAAACACAGGCAAGCCGACGATTTACCAGTGTATCAGTCTAGCCGACGAGATAACGCTCCGCGGCGGCAAGGCGCTTGATCCGCAACTCTACCTGGACGAATATACGCGGCGTTTACATGAACGGACCCGAAGTCGAATCGCGGGACTCTCAGACGGCTCAATCAATCCCGACTCCCTAATTCCTCCCGGCGGACGCGAATTCCTTCAAAAGCTTCACGACGCGGGTTTCGAGCTGTATTTAGCGAGCGGCACGAACGAAGAGGCCGTGAAGCGAGAAGTCGGTCTTCTAGGCTTATCGTCTTTTTTCAACGAGAACGTATACGGTTCTCGGAGCGACGACAAGTTTTTTACGAAAGCGACCGTCATTGAAAACATGCTCAAAGACGGGTTGTCTGGCGCGGAATTGGTAGGTTTCGGAGACGGTAGCGTCGAGACGAAGAACGTTCGAGCGGTAGGCGGCTACGCAGTGGGTATGGCGACAAACGAATCGCGGCCGGGTACGGGAGTCGACGCGGATAAACGTCAAAAATTACTTGAATCGGGAGCCAACGCAATAGTCCCGGACTACGGGGATCCGGAACGTCTTTTCAGATTTATAACCGGCGAATCTTCCTGAACAAACGTAAACGCTAATTTAGTAGAGGCATGTAAATGAACAAAGCTCTCCCGACTCATTTCGACCTCCGCGCGGCTCAGATAGATCGCGAACGTCTAGCGGCGCGTCTTGTCGAGAAGTCGAGTCAGAAAACTCCACGCGTAGCGGTAATTGGCGACTTCTGTCTCGACAAATACCTTTACGTCTATCCCGACCTCGACGAGACTTCGGTAGAAACGCGTCTTATCGCCTATCAAGCTCGCGCTCGACGTATTTTCGCGGGAGCGGGCGGCACAATCGCCGGCAATCTTAGCGCGCTTGGGGCCGACGTATCTTGTTTTGGCGTTATTGGCGACGACGGCGAAGGTTACGATTTATTACGAGCATTAAAACGACTTGGGGCCGACGTCGACGGCATGATCGCGACCGATTCCATAATGACGGCGACTTACATGAAGCCCATGCGCCCTCGCGCGGAAGCGGAAGCAGGACGGCGCCAGGCTCCTGACGAAGGCGAATGGATCGAAGGCAATCGTTACGATATTCGTAATTTAGAACCGGCGTCCCAACGCATCGTCGACCAACTAAAAACCAAAATAGAGGGATCCGTATCTCAATTTGACGCGGTCGTCGTCTCGGATCAATTTCCTCCGGGATCCGAAACGCTCTTTTCAAGCTCGTTCCGCGAATTTTTAGCGCAGACGGCGCGAAGTAATCCGGACGTTTTCTTCCTTTGCGATTCGCGTTTTTTTATTAACGAGTACCGAGACGCGCTTGTGAAATGCAACGCGAACGAATTATTCGACGCGTTTGCAGTGGGCAACGGCGGTTTTCGTAAACGCGAAACAACGCTTGACTCGAGTTCCGAGACGCGTGAAACGGCTCTTTGCGAGGCGGGAGTCTGGCTTGCCCAGCGAAATAATCGACCGGTATTAGTCACGCGCGGCGCGTCGGGCTCAATTTTAATCGAGCGCGGTTCAACGGGCGGTTACAATTGCGTCTCGATACCGTCCAATAAAGTCGAACCGCCAATCGACATATGCGGAGCCGGCGACGCCACAAACGCGAGTCTTGCTTACTCTCGCGCATTGGGCTTTGACCTCATTGAATCGTCCTACCTTGCCGGCGTCGCGTCGTCAATCACAATCAAGCAACTCGGCGTAACGGGGACGGCGACCGTTCGTCAGATACTCGACGTTTTGCGCGCTAAATAAAGTCTTTCACAAGCAAAGGTTATAAGTACAGGACAGGAATTAGAAATGGTTGAATACCTTTCGCGCGATTCACTTGAAATTCTCCCGTTATCTTCTCGCGTAAATAAACTCGACATACGTCGAGACGCGATTGATCCAGGCGTTTATCGCGTCGAGTTAAGCGACGAAGCGTGGGAAGACGTAGCGCAGACAGCTCGAGAACTTAAACGCGCTAAAGAACTTGGGGCAGCGCGCATATTGACTTACGGAGCGCATTCGATCAAGAACGGTCTTGGTCCGGTTCTCGCTCGATTGGCCGACGGAGGTTGGATCACGCATTTTACGACCAACGGGGCCGGAGTAATTCACGACTGGGAATTTGCGTATCAGGGCTTTTCCGGCGAAGACGTCAAGCGATATACGACGGAAGGTCAGTTTGGAGTCTGGGAAGAAACGGGCAAATATATTAACCTATCGATTGTAGTCGGCGCGTATCGAGGGTTAGGGTACGGCGCGTCGGTTGGTGAAACGATCTATAGCGAAGGAATTGACATTCCGACAGACGAGGAGCTTCGCGAAGCAATGGAATCGGGTCTCGCTTGTCTATCAAGCGCTAAATCTTCAGAGCCTATTCCTGACGCGTCGCCCGACTCTCCTTCTTCAATTTTGGAACGTTCGGCGGCGGCGGCTGATCTTTTACGCGCTAAACGCAGGTTCGGGCTCCAAGACGGTAAAATTGCGATACTTCATCCGACGCGCGAATATTCCATCGCCTATCGAACGCGAAAAGCCAACGTTCTTTTCGGTTGTTGTCCAATGATCGGTTGCGACATAATCTACACGCACCCGGCGAATAATTGTTCAGCGATAGGGCGCGCGGCGCAACGAGATTTTCTATCTTACGCGCATTCCGTATCGCAACTTGAAGGAGGCGTTTACCTTTCAGTAGGTTCCGCGGTTCTTTCACCGATGATATTTGAGAAATCTCTTTCCATGTCGCGCAACCTTGCTCGGCAACGCGGCAAAAAAATCGAAGATTTTTCGATCCACGTAGTCGACCTTGCTCGATCGTCGTGGGATTGGAAGAAGAACGGGGAACCGCCAATGGACGATCCAGCGTATTACTTACGGTACTGTAAGACGTTCAGTCGTATGGGCGGTCGTATGACGTATTGTAGCGCGGATAATCGGTCGTGGTTCGTCGCGTTGTTAAACGAATTGGAAAAATCCTAAAAAAGGATCGTTTAGGGGTCGTCTACTTGAAGCCGCGAACCATTTTTACTATACTGAATTATTATAATAGAAGGCGTCGCGTAGTTTGACCGCGTACAATCGAACTTTCGACGCCAGTTTTTATATATAATCAACGGATAGGAGTTTTCGTTATGTCATTAAATCGTCGTCAATTTCTCAAGACGTCGGCGTTTTCAGCGGCGGCGTTGGGCTTTTCTTCCACTGCTTGTCCATCGATTTCACGCGCGGCTAACGCGAACTCCAAATTACGAGTCGCGGTCATAGGAATTTCCGGACGCGGCGCGGGCAATATTTCCGAATTCGTAGGCGGTTCCAGCGACGTCGCCGAACTTGCCGCGTTATGCGACGTAGACGACAAGAATCTTGAACAACAGGGTAAGACTTATCCCGACGCCAAACGTTTCTTCGATTTCCGTACGATGTTCGACGAGATGAACGACCTCGACGCCGTTATCGTCAGCACTCCGGATCATACGCACGCGGTAGCGTCGATGGCGGCGATGAAGAAAGGTCTTCCTTGCTTCTGCGAGAAACCGTTGGCGCACGACGTAGCAGAAATTCGCGCTATGCAAAAGATTGCGAAAGAAAAGAAACTCGCGACTCAGATGGGAACGGTCATTCACGCGACGGAAAATTATCGTCGCGTCGTCGAATTGATCCAGGCCGGCGCGATCGGCGAAGTTTCCGAATGCCACGTTTGGTGCGGGAAAGGTTGGGGCGGTTACCCCGAACCGTCGAAAGAAAAGTTTGAAGTTCCGAAAAACCTGCATTGGGACGAATGGCTCGGCCCCATCCAATGGTTAGATTATAACCCATGTTACCTTCCCGGCAGATGGCGAGGGTATTGGCCGTTTGGAACGGGCACGTTTGGCGATATGGCTTGTCACCTTATGGACCTTCCGTTCTGGGCTCTTGATCTTCAATATCCCAAGACAATTCACGCGACGTGCGATACGGCAATCAGTTCGATTTGCTGTCCATTGGACGTCGAATGCAAATATGAATTCGAATTTAACGGCAAGACCCTTCCACTGACGTGGTACGACGGCAAACGCCGCCCGGCGGTCATCAAAGAAAAGAACCTTGAAAATCTTTCGATGGGCGTTATCTTCGTAGGCGACGAAGGAATTTTGGAAGCGGATTATGGAACGATTCGTCTCTATCCTGAAGCGAAATATGCCGATTACAAACGTCCGGAAAAGACGATACCGGCGTCTGCTGGTCATCATCGCGAATGGATCAACTCGATTCTTGACGGCGGCAAGACGGAAGCGTTGTGCAATTTTGCGTATTCGGGTCGTCTTGCGGAAGCCGTTCAACTTGGCGCAGTTTCTCTTCGCGCCGGTAAGATCAAGCTTGAATGGGACGCTAAAAATATGGTCGTCACGAACGACAAAGCGGCTAACGACTTCATCAGCACGAAATATCGCGAAGGTTGGAGTCTCTGATCGTCATTCTTTTGACGTAAGCGCGTCGACCGCCGAAAGCGATATTGTCGGTCGGCAAAGAACATAAAAAGAACGCGTCCAAACGAAAAGCAGTTTGAACGCGTTCTTTATTTTAACCGTTTATTTATTCAGACGAGTATCACTCGGCGGCTTTTTTAGCGGCGGCGGCTTCACGGCGCGCTTGCGCGGCTTTCTTTCCGCGTTTCATCGTCTTAACAGCGTTTTGTTGCGTTTCGGCGCGTTCTACGCGGCGTTGAGCCAAACGTGTCGCCTTACCAACGCGGTTGCGGAGATAGTACAACTTAGCACGGCGAACGACAGAGGAGCGCAGAACTTCGATCTTGGCGATACGAGGGCTGTGAACGGGGAATTTACGTTCAACGCCTTGACCGGCGACGATACGACGAACGGTGAACGTTTCACGGACGCCGGATCCGCTACGAGCGATAACGACGCCGTTGAAGATTTGGATACGCTCTTTATCGCCTTCGAGAATCTTGCAATGGACGTTTACAACGTCGCCGATCTCAAATTGGGAAACGTTTTCTTTTTTGGCGCGAGCTTCAACCAAACGAATAATATCTTGACTCATTTAAATAGTCCTTAAATTCATATGCCTTAGTGAGGAAAGCGTTAAAAACTGCCAACATAACCAAGTCGGCCTAGAAAGAGGTCGGCACGACGCCGCAAGAGGCGTCCGAAAACACTAAGTCCCGACGACCCGCTTTCCTAACGTCGAAATCGAAACGAGCGAACGTTTCAGTCTTCCAACGGTTTGTCGTCCAATAAATCCGGACGACGAGCAAACGTTTTTTCCCTTCGATTAATTTCCCGCCATTTATCAATCAGACCATGGTCGCCGCTTAATAATATCTCAGGCACGTTCAAGCCTCGATATTCGCGCGGTCTTGTATACTGATCTTCTTCCAAAAGACGGTTGCCGGATGAGAAAGAATCGACGATGGACGAATTTTCATCACCAAGCGCGCCTGGGATCAAACGCATAACAGAATCAACGATCACAGCCGCGGCAATTTCCCCACCGTTCAAGACGTAGTCCCCAATGGAAATCTCGTCGGGACGGAGAATATCAACGACTCTCTGATCAAACCCTTCGTAACGACCGCACAGGAGTATGAGGCGTTCTTCACCAGCCAACTCCTCAACGACACGTTGCGTCAATCGGCGTCCTTGCGGGGTCATCATAACGACTCTTCCCGGACGCTCGGCATAAGTCTGCACCTCTTCGACGCAAGGGACGACTCTGTCGACTTTTAGCACCATACCCGGACCTCCGCCGAAAGGGCGATCGTCCATCGTATTGTGTTTATCATGCGCCCATTGGCGCATATCGTACAAGTTTATCTGTAGCAAACCGCGATCAATAGCGTCCTTCAGCAAACTCTCGGACAAGTATCCGTCAAAGATACCGGGAAAGAGCGTTAAAACGTCGATTCGCATTTAGACAACCTCGGCGTCGTTACCGACGCTAATTAAAATGACCACGTTAGGAGGATCGACTCCTCCAAAGGGTTTCTTAAACTCACTCTGCGGCGGGCGCGGGCGCGGCTTCTGCTTCGGCGGCGGGCGCGGCGGCAGGAGCGGCAACGCGACGACGGCTTTGAGCTAAACGTTCGAGAGCGGCCTTTTGAGCTTCCAAACAGACGCCGTCTTTACCATACTTTTTGATCAGGACGGCGCACTTATCGCTCGGTTGAGCGCCAACGCCGATCCAGTAAGCAATACGATCGCCCTTGAGCTGAGCGCGAGCGTCGGTTTCGGGAACCAACGGATCGTAGGTGCCAAGTTCCTCGAGGACGCGACCGTCGCGAGGACGACGACCGTCAACAGCTACAATACGGAAAAAGGGTCGATGTTTACGACCAAACTTCTTCATACGAATTCTAACAGACACTTGATTATCTCCTTTAAAAGTATTGATCTTCCACCCCTCGCGAGCGGAAGGAAAATTCGACGTTCACGTTGTCGTCGCAAAATCAGGGACTCATTTAAGCCGGACGTCGCAAGACGTCGCGCGCAAACGCAGCTCGCAACGTTTCAGTCGATATGTTTAATGGGCGTTTCCCAATTAAATTCGGTAATAAATCGCAAGAAACCTGGAAGTCAGAAAACGCGAACAGGCTTTGTTCACTTCTTCTTTTTCTTATCGCGCTTAGCTTTTTCAAGTTTTTTGCGTTGTGCCTCGCGTTCTTTTGGGGTAAGTCGTTTTCCGGTGGAACCTTTTTTCTGACGACCGCCGAGCATGCTAAAGGGGTTCATCGTCATTTGTTGGAGTTGACGCATACGATCGCCCGCTCCCAAACCGGAAAAGTTTTTGACCATACCGGCCATTCTTTGGTGCATATCCAAGAGCTCGTTGACGCGTTTGACGTCGACGCCAGCTCCCGCCGCAATTCTCTTTTTGCGTTGTAAGTCAATAATTTCCGGATGGCGTCGTTCCTGAGGAGTCATGGAGTCGATAAGACCGCCCACTTTTCTCATTTCCTTATCGGGATCAACATTCATCTCGTTCAGGAGTCCGCTCAGACGTCCCATTCCCGGAATAAGGCTCAGAATTTTCCCCATAGACCCGAGTCTTGACGCCTGTTGCATTTGTTTGCGAAAATCGTCAAGAGTGAAGACGCCCTTCTCAAACTGTTCCTGCTGGCGTCGCACCTCTTCTTCATCGAACTTAGCCTGGGCCGTTTCGATGAGGGTCATAACGTCGCCCATCCCGAGCATACGACTTGCCATACGATCGGGATGGAACTCGTCGAGCGCGTCAAGAGTTTCTCCAACGCCGACGAACTTAATAGGGACTCCGGTAATTGCCTTAACGGAGAGGGCCGCGCCACCGCGCGCGTCGCCGTCCAGTTTCGTCAAAATGACGCCGTCAAGTTGCAAGGCCTCGTTGAACTTCTTTGCGGAATTTACGGAATCCTGACCAGTCATCGAGTCGACGACAAAATAAACCTGATCGGGCTGAACCTTTTTCTCAATTTTCTTGAGTTGGTCCATTAACTCGTCGTCGATGTGCAAACGCCCCGCCGTATCAAGAATAACGACGTCAACAGCCTTTGCTTTCGCCTCTTTTAAAGCGCGTTTACAGACGTCAACGGGGTCTTTCGACTCTTTATCGACGAACACGGGAACGCCAAGTTGAGTTCCGAGGATTTCCAACTGATCAATAGCGGCGGGACGTTGCAAGTCCGCTGCGACAAACATCGGCTTCCGCCCGGCGCTTAGAAGTTTTTTTCCCAGTTTACCGCAAGTAGTCGTTTTACCAGACCCTTGCAAACCGCAAAGCATGACTGTCGTAAAAGGCTCTTTTTTCGGTACCGAAGGGTCAACCGGACCCATCAAGGCAATGAGTTCGTCATTGACAATCTTCAAAATCTGCTGAGTCGGATTCAGAGCGCGTGAAACTTCCGAGCCCAAGAATTTTTCTTGAACGTTCGCAATAAATTTATTAGCGACGTCAACGCTGGCGTCAGCTTCCAAAAGGGCTTGACGCACCTGTTCAAGTCCTTCTTTGACATTCGATTCAGTAAGACGTCCGCGACCCGTCATCGCTCGGAACGCGGAGCTAAGTCGATCGGTTAACGATTCAAACATAAGTTAAATCCGTTTCATCTGCAATCGGCGACTCATTGCCGCTTCACCGAACGCGCACATAGCGCGATACTCCGTATTCTCCTTTCACGCAGAAACGACTCATCGAATCACCGCAATAAAAAGAGACTCACAATTCGTGGGATTCTATCCCCAAATAGTCTTTTATTCAAGGAGGGGACGGGCAAAAAACACATTTTTTCCTATCAAATACCGTGCTTTTCACCACAAGCGAGCACAGTAATCGTCATAATCCCTATTTTTATCAAATCGTATTTTATCCAAAGTTCAGCAGGTCGTCAAAACGATTCCACCGCGTAGAATAAAATATTCGTAGCAAGGTAAAAGGCGCTTTTCTGAGTCAACCCTTCGCAATTCGCGGCGGTCACATTTTCAAGCGCGCAACTAACGTCGTCGGGCGAATAAAGCACGATCCATCGTCCATTCCTTTGTATTCCCTTTATCCTCGGGGGACCGTCGACAACCTCCGCGGTCGTTTTACGTCCGTTTTCTTCTTTTCGGGTTCGATACTGTAATTTTTCGATCCGGAACCCCCCGAATTTTCCGGAAAACAGAGGATCGTCGAGCGGAACGTCGACCAACGGTTCGTCGGGAAAGAGAGCGGTCAGTTCGTTTATAAAGGCGTTTTCAAAGGGTTTTGAACCGCATACGGCATTGGCAAAGAGGAACCCTCCGCGTTCAAAGTAGAGTCGCAATCTTTCGCGTTCTCCAGTCGCAAATTCAAAAGCGTTTCTTCCATGCATAAACAGCGTTGGATAATCGAAGACGTCGTCGTTTTTCGCGCTCGTATGCGGAACGTAAAGTTGCGCGGGAACGCCCAACCTCTCGCGCACGGATTTCATTAGATTGGGAATAGCTCGAGGAGCGCAAGACGAGCCCGCTCCACATTCGAGTATCGCGGCAAAAAGGCTGTTATGAACGTCTTTTCCTTTCGCGAGTTCTTCCCCAACGTCGGCGGCAATTTCCTCCTTAAACTTCATTTGTCGATTTGTCGCGTACGCGCAAACGTTGATACCAATATCAAACGCAGTTTCAATTTCTTTTCTGACTCTTTCAGATAAATTTTGCTGTCGTTCGTCGTTTCCAGGTCGATTTTTTGTCGCTTCCCAAAGACACGAGAGCGAAGGTCGATCGTCGTAAACGCTCGGCAAATTCCCAGAATCGTCCTTTTTCGGACGATAGGCGGGAACTAAGACTACGCTCGTTCGACATCCGAAATCAACTCCCCATATTTCACGCGCCAACTTTGGGTCGACAATTTTCTCCGCCGTCCAAATTGGATGATCCGGTCCCAGCAAGGCAAAATCGCAGCCGTCGTTCGCTAAAACTTCTTGAATCAACTCGCGAAACCCGGACTCGAACGAGACGTCTCCGTCGATAGCCTCGGCAAAAATAAAACCGCCCTGCTCCAAGTATCCCCTCAAGTTATCAACGAGTTTTTTCTTTTCTTTTTCATCTTCCGGAATCGGTGAAAGAGTTCCGCTAATCGCCAAAATAGGGGATTGTAAGAAGTCGTCTAAGGTTGCCTTTTGCGAGTCGATAGTTTGCCAAATTAAGTGAGTATTCCATTCATTTTCAACGCGACCAGTCAAATGCGCCAGATCGTTTGGGTGAGCGTTCCAATCGCCGTCGGGGTCTCCATATTTCATTTTTGAGACAAGCAAGGGCCATCGTCCTTTTGACAGGAACAACAACGCAAATGAAGTCGAAACACAGTTATTGCGCGCAAATTCTTTCTGCGCGTTCCAAAACTGCGAGAGCGCTCCTTTTCGACGAAGCAGTACTTCCGCGCCTTCACGATACCAGTCGCTCTTTCCCACGAAACGGTTTGCGGTCAATCTTCCGACACGTTCAAGACCGTATAGGTAATAGAAGAAGTAATAATCGGATCCAGGATTCGTTTGCACGCTAAAATGTTTCCCGAGCCAATTGAGTCCGCGCGAGATTCTAAGGGCGGTTTCGTCTTCGACGTCCTGACAACATTTCACATTGTCGCCTTCCGCTTTCGCGCGCGCCGCTTCACGCACTCCGGAACAAATGGCAAGCGCGGCTATTCCGGCGCAGGTCATACTTCCCGTACCGTACCCGCTTGGGTACCCGTCAGGATTGAGCATAGAGGCGCGGTACCCCCACGAACCATCGTCGTTCTGCATTCTTTGCCAGTAGTCTTGAGCGCTATTCCAAACGGAATCGTCAACGTTTACCCCAACAAGTTCAGCTTCATAGAGAGCAAGGAGCGCAAATTGCGAATTTGAATTATCGGCGCGTTCGGAATCTTGCTTGTTTCCGACGTAAGTCCAACCTCCGCGATGTTCGTTTTGCGTTTTCATCTGACGCTCGACCAACCAGGCGACGTTTTTTTCAATAGCGTCTCGATACGTCTCGGGATCGGCCAGGCAAAACACCATCGTTTGTAGAGAGACCGAATAGGTTTGATCTTGCTTTAACGCGGTAAATCCAGACAGATATTTCAAAGCTTTAGCAACGGTCGGATCGTTTTTATCGCATCCTGCGGTAACGAGCGCCAAAACACACAGAGAAGTCGTTCCCGGTTCG
>CAYUUL010000030.1:0-31759 GCA_964447865.1 uncultured Planctomycetaceae bacterium
AGCAATGAATTACAATTGCAAATTAGAGCCTAACAACCAACGGCAAACAAATACCAACTAACGACTGACAATCAGAGCCATTGCTAACTGCTAACTGCTAATTGCTAATTGCTAACTGTTAATAAAGATGGAGTGTACGGCGGGAATGTTCGGGTCGAAGGGCCCGTAGTCGGAACGGTTGTGTCCTCCTCTCGTTTCTTTTCTCGCAAGCGCGCCCTCGCAAATGAGTCTCGCGACTTGGAGCATGTTTTGCGTTTCCCAGCCCGCCACCGTATTGAACTGTTTCGTCAGGAGCATTTTCGACCACGCCTCGATGTTCTGAATCGCTTCCGTCAGTCCGGCGTCGCTTCTCACCACTCCGCACAGTCTCTGCATGGTCGACTGCAACGAGTTTCTGACGTCGGACACGTCGACGATATCGACGTTCGAACTCGCCGTCGGCTTGTTCTCCAATGGCAACGCGTGATATTCGTCGGTCGTCTGCATGGCGATCTCGCCGGCCAGTCTGCCCGCCTGCTCGCCGTAGACCAGCGCTTCCAGGAGACTGTTGGACGCGAGCCGGTTGGCGCCGTGCAGGCCCGTGCTGCTGACTTCGCCCGCCGCCCAGAGCCCGCGCAACGTCGTGTGGCTCTTCGCGTCGACCAGGACTCCGCCCATCGCGTAGTGCGCGCCCGGCCGGACCGGGATCCTGTCTCTGGATATGTCGACCCCGAACTCCGCGCACGTCTGCGCAATGCCCGGAAAACGCTTGAGGATCCAGTCTCTGTCCTTGTGCGTGACGTCAAGATAGACGTTCGGACTGTTGGTTTTCTCCATCTGCCTGACGATAGAACGGCTGACGACGTCTCTCGGGGCGAGCTCCATTCTTTCGTCGTAATCGCCCATGAACCGATACCCGTTTTTGTCGACGAGCTTTGCGCCCTCTCCGCGCATCGCTTCCGTAATGAGACTTCGACTCCCCCCGGCGATGTAGAGCACGGTCGGATGAAACTGGATAAATTCGAGGTCCCGGCATACGGCTCCGGCTCGGAACGCCATGGCGACTCCGTCTCCGCAGGCGACCGACGGATTGGTCGTTTCCCGATAGAGTTGTCCCAGTCCTCCGGTCGCGAGAATCGTCTGTTTCGCCCAAACGAGTTCGAGTTCCTTTTCCTTTTCCCAGTAGACGACGGCGCCGCGGCAGAACCCGTCGAAGGTGAGCAGGTCGATCGTAAAGGTGTCTTGCCAGACGCGAATGTTCGGTCGGCTCTTTACTTCCTCGATAGTGGCGCGCATGATCTCGGCGCCGGTGGAGTCTCCGTTGGCGTGCAGGACTCTGAAATGGTCGTGGCCGCCCTCGCGACCTAAAATGACGTCGCCCTTTTCGTCGCGGTCGAATTTCGTTCCGTAACTAATGAGCTTTCTGACCTCCTGGGGTCCTTTTCTGACAATGTATTCGACGACGTCTTTGTCGCAGAGTTCTCCTCCGGCGATCAGGGTGTCTTTGACGTGGTTTTCGAATTTGTCGTCGGGCATATCCCAAACGGTCGCGATCCCGCCCTGCGCTTTTACGCTGTTGGAGAGCTGGAGTCCCTCTTTACACACGACGAGGACGTGTTGAGAAGGGTCGACGGAGAGCGCGGCGGTGAGACCGGCCAGACCGCCCCCGATAACGAGCACGTCGGCGAAGAAGTGCGGATGGAGTTTAGCGTGGAACGGGGCCAGATAACGAGGTTTGCCGTCGATATGGAGTTCGCGATTTTCAGTTGCGCACATGGAAACGTCCTTTTACGTCCTTTTGCGTTTTTCCAGTTGGGCACGGAGCCGTTACTTTTTAATAGAGTGGTCGACAGTTTTTCCGGGATGACATTCTTCGCAGGTCATTTTTATGATCGTGTCGGAAGTCGTCCCGCCTTTGTTATGACACTTGACGCAAGAGGCCTCGGGCTCGCCCTTTTTGATTGTGCAGATCGGCCTGGGGTCTTCGGCGTTAAGCTGGTTGAAATTCAAATTGAGCAGTTCGACGGCTTTTTTCGCCATATCGGCGGAGAGTCTCGAGCAACGTTCGGTGCGTTCGGGGGAGTCCGATCTCGCTCCGGATTCCTTGAGCCATTTGCTGACGGAGACGTGGCAGAGCACGGACTTCGCGACGGTTTGCGGGACGTCGTCTTCTTCGGCGTCCTCGGGCGCAAAGATCGGGAGCGCGGTTTTCTCGTAGTAGTTCCCAAGGTCGTCGCAGATCGCCTTGCGGGTTTTTTCACTGGCGCAGAACAGGGAGACCGCGGCCATAGAACCGTTGACCGCTCCGCAGAGCGTTCCCCAGCCGTTTCCTCCGGAAGCTCCGTAGTGGAACATGTGGAATGGGAAGTTCAGGAGCGCGTTCGCGGCGAGCGGGTCGGACTCCATGAGGGCTTCGGCGACGTTTTGCACAATCGCGGTAAAGACGGTGTGCATGCAGTGTCCGACAGGGTATCCGTAGTAGGCGTCTTTCGCGACTTTTTCGGGATCGACGACGGCGTATTTCCACGCGCAGCCGTTCGCGGTAAGCGCGGGATTCGTCTGTTTGATTTGGTCGTCGGCGGCAAAGGCGTTCGCGGTTCCGCAAGCTAATAACGATCCCAGCCCCGCGCTCGCCAGGCGAAAGGCGTCGCGTCGATTCATTTTATCCATAGAGCTCCCTTTGTAATTGTGTTTTCACGTTTTTACGTTTAACGTCGAGGACGCTCCGCGCCGCCCGCGTCGTTTTCAAACGTATGCCGGCGCGCCGTCTCCACGCGCTTACCCGGCAGATTATAGCGCTTTCCGATTTCCATTAAAGGCGTCGGCAAAGCGTTCTCCGTTTAGTATCGGCCCTTTGCGCGGCACAGGTTAAAATCAAATCTTGAAATAACAAATTTTTACTTTATAATTAAACGAAATCAGGAACAAATGAATAATTATATTCTCTAATAAGCATTAGGGATTGATTGTTGTGGAGCGCTCGGCGCGCCATTTGCCGGGCGTTATGTAGAGCCGGTATTCGCGATACTTTCCGCGGAGCGGAGGCAGCGCGGAGTTCCCCGGCTGGATCGACGCGGGCACGCGCGTCTGGAAACGGAGAAAATGTTACAATGAATACCGAAACGTTCCAGATATTTTGCGACGTAGTTCATTTTCAAAGTTTTTCCCGCGGCGCCGAAGCGAACGGCATCAGCCAATCCGCGGCGACGCAATCGGTTCACCGTTTGGAAAAACTTCTCGGAGCGCAGTTAATCGACCGCGCTAAACGACCTCTTTCGCTTACGCCCGAAGGCAAGATATGCTACGAAGGTTTTCACGCGATTCTTGAGACCTATAATTCAGTTCTTTCACGCATTCAGGCTTCCAAGACCAAGACGGGCGGCGTCATTCGCGTGGCCGCGATTTACTCGATCGGCTTGCACGACATGTCGAAGTGTATGCGCGAATTTATGAAGAAAGAGCCGAGAACGCGTATTCGCCTGGAATTTCTTCATCCGGACAAAGTTTATCGAGCGGTCGCCGACTCGGAAGCGGACGTCGGGGTGATCTCTTATCCGACTCCGTCCTCTGATCTGAACGTGATCCCTCTACGGTCTGAAGAGATGGTGGTGGTAGCTCCGGCGGGCCACTGGTTCGGACGTTTTAAACGTGTTCCGATCGAGGAGCTTCAAGACGCGAATTTCGTGGCGTTCGACCGCGATCTTCCGATCCGCCGCGAGACGGATCGTTATTTGCGTCAGAACAACGTTCGCGTCAACGTGGTTACGGAATTTGACAATATTGAGACGATCAAGCAGGCGATAGAAGTCGGCATGGGTATTTCCATTTTGCCGGCTCCGACCGTTCTGGACGACATCGCGGCGCATAAACTTGTCGCGGTTCCGTTCGAAGGACCCAAACTGACTCGCCCGATCGGGGTGATCTACCGTCGCCGCAAGATATTCACGGCGGCGATGACCGAGTTTATCGAGCTTCTTGGCGGCGCGCTGGTTAAGTCGAACGCGATGAGCGACGATTTGACGACGGGGAACGATCAACTCGATCCTAACGGGGCGTACCAGATCGAGCCCGCCATGGAGGTCAAAATCGACCTTCCATTGGTGTCGTCCCGTCCGACCAACTCCAGGTCGACGAAGTCGGGCCGTCCGACGGACGCTTCGCGCGTGAACGAGTACGTCAAGGCGGCGGGATTCGCTCCGCTTGGGGAGCCCGACCAGGATCTTGACGCCGCGTTTTTAGACGAGAACGTCGCGGACGACGTTCCAACCGGGGAGCCCGAGCGTCTTGAGGAACCGGACTCC
Source organism: uncultured Planctomycetaceae bacterium (assembly GCA_964447865.1). Classification (GTDB taxonomy): domain Bacteria; phylum Planctomycetota; class Planctomycetia; order Pirellulales; family Thermoguttaceae; genus RUG369. The sequence goes on from CAYUUL010000030.1 coordinate 4,281, forward strand.
GCGACCGACTCCGAAGCCGGTTCCGCGACCGACTCCGAAGCCGGTTCCGCGACCGACTCCGAAGCCGACTCCGCGACCAACTCCGACGCCGCGCCGGAAGGGGATAATACGGATCAGACGGCGTAGTTCGAATAAGACGAACGCGGGCTCGCGGTCGAACCTGGTTTTGAATCTTGCGAGCGCGCGTTTTTAAGAGGAAGAGATATGATAAAAGCAGCGTTTTTCGGCGCGGCCGGCAAAATGGGCAAGATGCTTATTTCGCACGCCGTCGCCAATCCAGAATTTGAGGTCGTCGCGGCGCTCGACGCTCCGACGTGTCCCGCGCTTGGTCAAGACGCGGGCGTTTACGCGGGGGCGGGTCCGATCGGGGTTCCGCTTACCAGCGAGCTTTCAGCGGAAGTCTGTCCTGACGTCCTGATTGATTTTTCGAACGCGAAGGCGTTTGAGACGGTTCTGAATCTTTGCGTCAGCCGCAAGATCCCTCTGGTCTACGCGACGACGGGTCTTAGCGAGTCTCAGCTTTCCGTGCTTGCGGAATCTGCGAAAACGAATTTGATTTTGCGATCTCCGAGCATGAGTCCGGCGGTCAATTTGACGATGAAACTCTCTCAAATCGCGGCGCGGGCTCTTAAAGACTCCGACGCGGACGTGGAGATTATCGAGCGACATCATCGTTACAAGGTGGACGCTCCGAGCGGAACGGCTCTGAAATTTGGGGAGCTTATCGCGGCGGAAATGGGAATCGACCAGTTCCGGCACGGACGCGAAGGGAAGGTCGGGGCGCGTCCTCACAACGAGATCGCGTACCACGCGCTTCGAACCGGCGACGATCCCGGTCAGCATACGATTATTTTCGGCATGTTGGGCGAGACTCTCGAACTGAGCGTGAAGTCGTCGAGCCGCGATTCTTACGCGACGGGAGCTCTTGAAGCGGCGAAATACCTTGTCGCGCGCGAGCCCGGCAAGTTGTACGACATGTACGACGTACTTGGATTTTGACGTTTTCTTTGTCCGAATCCGGCGGCTCGAGCGGACGCCCCTTGTCAAGCGCTGAAAAGGCGCTAGAATGAAACGCTAATTGACGTTTGGCCGTTTGAGGCGCGTCAGCGAGAGAAATATAACCGCGCGACGTACGTCGCGTCTATGCCTTGAATCCGCGTATTGAAGTGAGTAGCTCTAACGCGGCGGACGCGTCGGGAGACGCAAAGAACATAGACGGATGCGACGGCGTCCCCAAATTAGTTAGAGACCGTTCGATGAAAGACAATATTCATCCGAAGTACGTGGAATGCACCGTGAGATGCGGTTGCGGAAATTCCTTTGTGACCCGCGCGACCAAGCCGGAAATGAAAGTCGATATTTGCAGCAAGTGCCATCCGTTCTATACGGGCCGCGTTAAGTTTGTCGACTCCGCCGGGCGTATTGAAAAGTTCAAGAACAAGTTCAGCGGCAAATACGGCAAGAAGGCGTAGTTCTTTCTTTGACGCCGCGTTACGCGCATACAGGCGGATCTTTGGGGCGTTACCTCGGAGAACCGCTTGTTTTTTTTAGGACTCGCGGATTGGAAATTACGTGGAATTGCGTATTCGCGAGGACGTTGACGGCAGACAACCCCGATTGTGGAAATCTATGCGAAAACTACTGGACGAAAAACTGGCGCGTTTTGAAGAGCTTGAACGGCAAATGAACGATCCTGACGTATTGGCGGATTCCGGACGTCTTGCCGCGATCGCGCGCGAACACGGCTCGCTCGCCAAGCTCTGCGTAAAATATAAACGGTTTAAGAAACTCAACGACGAGATCGAAGAAGCGAAAGAGATGCTCGAGAGCGGGGACGCGGAACTCAAAGAGCTCGCGGAATCCGAGTTGCCTGACTTGCGCGCCGAACGCGAAAAGCATTGGGAAGAGTTGCTCGATATGACGATCGGCGGGGACGACGCGAACCGTACGCGATGTATTCTCGAGATTCATGCGGGGACCGGCGGGGACGAGGCGGCTCTGTTCGCTCGCGACCTCTACGAGATGTACCGACATTATTGCGAGTCCAGGCGCTGGAAGATGGAAGTCATGTCGCTCGACGAGACCGAGTTGGGCGGCTTCAAAGAAATCGTGGTTGGAATCGAGGGGGAAGGGTGTTTCCGGGAACTGCAATTTGAGAGCGGCGGGCACCGCGTTCAACGGGTTCCGACGACGGAGACGAAAGGGCGCATTCATACTTCGGCGGCGACCGTCGCGATTATGGCGGAACCGGAAGACGTCGAAGTCGAATTGAAAGAGAGCGATTACCGTATCGACCGATTCTGTTCGAGCGGGCCGGGCGGTCAGCACGTAAATAAGACGGCGTCGGCGATTCGTCTTACGCACTACGAGACCGGGTTGGTCGTGAGCTGTCAGGACGAAAAGAGCCAGATCAAGAATCTCGCGAAAGCGTTGCGCGTTTTAAAGACGCGGTTGTATGAGTTGAAGCGCGCGGAAGAGCAATCGAAACGTTCCCAGGAGCGCATGAGCAAGTTGGGGAGCGGAGACCGCAGTCAGAGGATTCGAACGTACAACTTCCCGGAAAACCGCGTGACGGATCACCGAATCGGCTTGACTCTGTACAAGTTGGACGTTATTCTTGCGGGCGATCTTTCTCCGGTAATCGAGGCGTTGCTCGATTATGAACGTCAGGAATTGCGTTTGTCGTTTGGCGCTATCGAATAATCCGGATCGTATTCGCAACGACGTAAAATTGACGACCGCAGTCAGGAATTTTGCCGCTTATGTCTAATTCTCCCGAAACGACCGTTTGGACGGTGCGCGCGTTGCGCGATTGGACCGCAACGTTTTTAACGAAAAAAGGATTTGAGTTTCCCAGGTTGGAAGCGGAGTTGTTGCTCGCTTTCTCGATGGGAATCAGTCGCGTGGAGCTTTTTATTCGCTTTGACGACGTTCCGACCGACGAGGTTCGCGCGCGCTATCGCGAATTAGTGCGACGCCGCGGACTTGGCGAGCCCGTCGCGTATCTCATTGGCAATAAGGAATTTTACTCGCTTGATTTCACTGTTGGGCCCGGCGCGCTCGTGCCTCGACCGGAGACGGAGCAACTCGTTTTGGAAGCGGTCGAGTACGCTAAGAAGCGTTCGAATCTTTTCCGGGCGAATCGCAACAAGAGCGAGATCGAGGCGGAGAAGGCGGAGAGCGCGGAAACGTCGGAGTCGGGCGAGAGCGCCGAAGCGTCGGAGAAGCCGGAAGCGTCGGCAAGCGCGACCTCGGGTACGGAGTCTGGCGCGTCGCGCGTCGATTGGCGAATTTGCGACATGGGTTGCGGGAGCGGTTGCATCGCGGTGGCGTTGGCGAAAAACGTGCCTGATTCGCGAATCGTGGCGGCGGACGCGAGTCCGGAAGCGTTGAAGTACGCGTTGAAAAACGCGGTCAAACACGGCGTGGACGATCGGATCAAACTTGTGAAATCGGACCTTTTCGCCGAGTTCCCTTCGGGCTTGCCAGAATCCTCGCTATTTGATATGATAGTCTCGAACCCTCCTTACGTGTCCGAGTCCGAGTATGAGACGCTTGAGCCGACCGTTAAGAACTTCGAGCCGCGAATCGCGCTTGTAGGGGGTCCGACGGGCGCGGAACTTCCGATAAAAATGATGAGCGAGGCTCCGTCGTGGCTGAAGCGCGGCGGGCGCATTTTCGTTGAGCTTAGTCCGACGACCGTACGCGCGGTCGCGTCGGCGGCGGAAGCGGATTCCCGCTGGTCCGAAGTGAAGATCGCGCGGGATTTCGCGAATCTGGAGCGCTTTTTATTCGCGGTTCGCGCCTGACCTTTGGGGGGCGTTGGGTATTCGTCGTAACGCGCGACTCGAGCGACAACAGTTCGAGACGATAGTATTAATATTTAGGAATCGTAAAAATGTCAGAAAAAAACGCCGACGTCTTTGGTCTCGACGGTATAGAACAGCTGATAGAGCTGATGAAAAAGAACGACGTTTCCGAGCTTGACCTCGAACAGGGCGCGTCTCGTTTGAAGTTGCGCAGAGGTTCCGACGGGACTCCGGTTCAAGTCGTAGCGCAACCGATCGCTCCGGCGGTTCCGGCGCCAGTCGCTCCGGCGGCTCCGGTTGCTCCGGCGGCTCCGCAGGTCGACGAATCGGCGTATATTAAGACGATTAACTCTCCGATGGTGGGGACGTTCTACGCGGCGTCGAGTCCATCCAAGCCTCCTTACGTGAAGGTAGGGGATCGCGTCACGCCGGATCAGACGGTGTGCATCATAGAGGCGATGAAAGTCTACAACGACATACAGGCGGAGCTTTCCGGCAAGATCGTCGAGGTTCTCGTCCATAATTCCGACCCCGTGGAGTATGGCACGCCGATGTTTAAAGTGGATACGAGAGCTTGATTTTGCGCGAGAGCGGTCGGAGGACGAGGTCTATGTTCAAGAGGATTTTGATAGCGAACCGAGGCGAGATCGCGTTGCGCGTGATCCGCGCCTGCCGCGAGCTGGGCGTGGAGTCTGTGGTTGCGTATAGCGAAGCGGATCGAGGAGCGCGGTATTTGGAACTTGCCGACCGCGCCGTGTGCATAGGGCCCGCCAGGTCGGATCAAAGTTATTTGAAGGTTGATCGCATTATCAGCGCGGCGGAAGTCATGGACGTCGACGCGATTCATCCTGGTTACGGGTTCCTTTCTGAAAATTCGCGTTTTGCGGAGAAATGCCGGGATTCCGGTTACGAGTTTATCGGTCCGACGGTCGAGGCGATGGAGCGTCTTGGCGATAAGAACGCGGCGCGCGCGATGGCGAAGCAGTGCGGAGTTCCGACGGTGCCGGGTAGCGACGGGCTGATTAAGACGGAATCGGAGGCGCTTGCCTGCGCGAAGAAGATCGGGTACCCCGTTCTCGTTAAAGCGTCGGCGGGGGGCGGAGGGCGCGGGATTCGCCAGGCGAACGACGACGCGCAACTTCGTCGGGCTCTTCAGGAAGCCGCGCAAGAGGCCGCGACGGCGTTTGGGAACGCGGACGTCTATATTGAGAAATTCATCGAGAATCCGCGTCACGTGGAAGCTCAGTTGCTTGCGGACAATTACGGGAACGTGATTCACCTTTGGGAGCGCGACTGTTCGTTGCAACGCCGTCGTCAGAAGCTGGTCGAACTCACGCCCGCTCCGGCGCTCTCCTTTGAGACGCGCAAAGCGCTCTGCGAGTCGGCGGTCCGCATCGCGAAAGCGGCGGGTTATACGAACGCGGGCACGGTCGAGTTTATCGTGGATCATTCCGGGTCGTACTACTTTATCGAGATGAACGCTCGAATTCAGGTGGAGCATCCGGTCACGGAAATGGCGACGGGAATCGACCTTATTCAGCAGCAGATCAAATTGGCGTCGGGCGAGAAGCTGGAAATCCGGCAGGAGGACGTCGCGCATTTGGGTTTCGCGATGGAATGCCGCATTAACGCGGAGGATTCCGAGAACAACTTCCGACCCTGTCCGGGCAGGATCGAGCAAATGATCGTACCGGGCGGTTTCGGGGTTCGCTTTGATTCTCACGCGTATTCCGGTTATACGGTGAGTCCTCATTACGACTCGATGATCGGCAAGTTGCTCGTATGCCGTTCGACGCGCGAAGAGGGCGTCGCGACAATGATTCGCGCGCTCGAGGAATTTAAGATCGACGGGATCAAGACGTCGATTCCAATGTTGCTGAAAATTTTAAAGAGCGACGAATTTAAAAACGAGATACCGGACGTCGGGTTCCTGGAACGACATTTTTTGAATAAATAATCCGGGATAACCTCCGACGTCGCCCGGACGCCTTTGATTTTTCCAAACTCGCGAACCGCGCCGACTTAGCGTTTGAGCTTCGCGAGTTTTTTTTGTTGGAACAGGTTGGGGCTCCGAGCAAATTTTGGACGGTTTTTAATAAGTTTTACGGTTTTTTTGATTTTTTTAAAATTGATGTTGATTAAATCGACAGAAAACCGCATACTTGGTATCATGCGCGGCGTGTAATCGGGCGTTTAGCCAGGTTTCGACGAACGGAACCGGTAAAACGCTTTCGCCGCGTCAGGCGTTTGTTTACCAATGAAACGGCGACGAGACGCTCAAGTCGCAGGCTTGTTTCGCCGATTAATGCCTTTGGCGGGACGCGAGCGGTCGCGAGCTTGCCTGTTCCTTTTTCGAGGTCGTTTGAACGCGGCGTCGAGTTGTTTCGCGGAAGCCTTCCAGGGACGGAAGAGCGGCGGAGCGACGGAGGACGAGTAAAGGATTAGTTTTTAGCGTCGAGAAATTCGGCGCGTGAACGAGATGAGAAATTCGTCGTTTTGAGACGTCGCGCGAGCGGCGCAAACGCGAACGTAACTTCTGGATGAATAATTTTCCGGAGAATAAAAGAATGAATATCAACGGCGTGAACGGCATGAACGGACTGAATGGAGTTTCCTCAGTCTCTCGCACATCGGCGGTGAAGAAGAACAGCGGCGCCTCGAACGGTATGAAAGCCGTAGCGAACGACCAAATGGATATTTCGGGGCAAAATCGGACGAGCGACGTCAAGAGCCTTTCTTTGAATCCGAGCGAAGTGCGCGTCGATTTGGTGAACCGCGTTCGTTCTGAGATTGCGGCTGGCACGTACTATTCCGACGCCAAGTTGGAAGCGGCGATGAACAAAATGTTCGAATCTTTCGTCGACTGAGTATAAAGGTTGGCGTCCTTTCGCGGCGACGCGTTTGGAGGTCGAGCGACGCGAAACGCGCAACTTGAAAAGCGTTTGCGGTTTTGTCCCTTATTTTCGCCGTAATTGCGAGCTTATTTTACAGCTTCCCGGCGCGCGTCCCAGTTAGCTGGAACGGTTGGACAAGAGCGACGGCGGTCGGTTGCGCGTCGACTGTTTCTTGCGGGAAGCGGAGTCTGTTTTCGTTACGGATTCTCGTTTCCTTCTTTTTTTTCTTCGGCGCCTTGTTCCTGCCTGGGGCCTTGTTTTTCTTTTCCGGAGTCGTTTTCGCCGCTCAGGTCGAGACATTTCCCTTGAACTCCGCGTTTGTTCCATTCGAGAAATTTTTTACGTTGGAAGGCGTAAACCGCGTTTTTTCGCGCTTGATTGTCGAGTTTGTCGTTGGCGCCGGAGTATTCCTGCGCGGGCGTTTTGGGTTCCGGCGCGTCGAATCTCCCCCATTTTACCGTTTGCCCCTCTTTTGTGGTTATGTAGAACGTCGGTTCGCTTTGTCCGAGCGCTTTGAAGGCGTGAATTTTGTCGATCGCGAATTTCTTTTCGACGTTTTCGTCTTTGAGGAATTTTATTAGCGCGGCGGCTTTTTCAACGTATTCCGGTCGCGGTCCGTAGGTGCGTATTGTCGGTAGTTCGTCGAGCGTTTCCGGATGTTCTTTGAAGTATTCGGGGTCGAGCCGACTTCCGAACGCGTCGACGATTCTGAGGTAGGCGTTTTGTTCTTTTTCCTCGTCCGGGGCTTCAAGCGAATATTCAAACCGAATGGTTTTTGCGAAGTCGTCGTCGGGAAAGAGTTCGTCGAGCGCGTCGAGAAATGGCGTCAACCCGTTTTCTGAGTCGTCGATTTTCGCGATTGGTTCTTTGAATTGCAGCACGACGTCGACGAAAGCGGGGTATGAAACGACGACGGAGACGACTTTTTCGACCCATGGGCTGTTTGAAAAGGCGAGGGCCAGGTTTTTAACGAGGTTCGCGTCGATAGAAATCATGGGTTTGTTTCGCGCTTCGGGGGGTAAATCTTCGAGCGCGTCGTTGACGAAAGAGTCGGGGATCCACGGGGGCGGATTCCATACGCGGATATTTTGCGGTTGGACGCGGTAGGCGGGTTGGTCGACGATTTGCGGTTTAAGGGTCGCCCAGATGCTGGCGAATAGTCCGCACAGCAGTAGGAAAAAGGCGATTTGCGCGTAAACGACGCGTTGCGCGCGCCCGGCGAAACAGATTTTTAACGCGCGTAACAGGAACATATCGAACTCCGCGTCGCGATACGACCGAGGTCGAGATCGCTCTTGCTAAATAAGGTGAAAAAGGCTAGTATAATCGCGTCGTGAATTATCGGCGCCGCGACGCGTGGTTCGGCGCCTGGGTTTATAGCGAGGAGAGCGGTATGACGCCGTCCAGTATATTTTTTAAAGCGCTAACGCGGCGCGGTTTCCTGGCGTGGAGCGGTATGGCGTGCGCGTGCGCGTGCGCTTATATGAACGGTTGCGCGGTATTTCATCGACCGCGTAAAATCGACGCGAGCGTACGTTCGCGCGCGGTCGAGAGCGCCGTCGGTCAGGCGTTGAAGGATATGACTCGACTCGCCAATTTGAACGACGGTAAAAAGCCGCTCGTGTGTTTCCTGGGGGTTATGGGCGAAGGGGCGGAAGAATTTTCCGACTCCGTTCGCGAGGAACTTGCGCGTTCCAGGGAAATAGAAACGGTTTCCAAGTCGGATATTCAGACCGCTCTCAAAGAGGCTGGCGTTCGAGGAACCGAGGTTTACATTCCCGCGCAGCGCAAATTGTTTACGAGCGCGCTCGGGAAAGAGTTCGACTACCTTCTCGCGGGGTATATCGAGGAGGCGGAAGAACATGTCGACCCGGACGACGAGAACAGCAAGACGATCCGTAAGACGGTCTTTCGTCTCGAACTTGTCGAAATGTCGACGAACAAAAAAGCGGAATATGCGGAGGACGTCTGACCGCGATTATTCGCGGCGTTTTGGCGAGATATCCTCGCTCGGCTCGGCGCGTCCGCCGGGCCTTTTTTATCGGTATGTTTTACGCTTTTCGTTGATTTTCGCGCAAAGTTCCTCTTTGAGTTCTTCCAGAGTTCGACCGTCGGCCTCGATTCTTTCGGCGCCAAGAGCGCCAAGCGAACGGAACCACGTTTCCTGCCGTTTCGCGAAGTTTCGCGTCAACTGTTTGATTCTTTCGACGGCCTCGCGTTCCGGCTTTACGCCGTCGAGAACCGCTTTAAGCTCGCGGTAACCGACCGCCATGGACGCCGTACGGCCGGGGGGCGGAACGCGCGCAAAGAGTTTTCTCGTTTCGTCGAGGAACCCGGAGACCATCATGATCTCGACGCGCAGTTCGATACGTCGGTACAAATCTTCGCGATTTCTCGACAAAATGAAGATTCGGTCCGGCTCAAAGAGGGGCGGTTCGGAGAATTGCGTTTTTTGTTCGGAGGCGGTTTTCCCGGTGAGGCGGTAAATTTCGAGCGCTCTTATCGTCCGTTTGAGGTCGTTAGGGTGTAGTTTTTGCGCGGAGACGGGGTCGACTTTTTGTAGTTCTTCCCAAACGCGAGTCGGATCGTCGGCGCCCATTTGCTTTAATTCGTCGCGTAGTTTTTCATCGGCGCCGGGCGCGTCAAAGAATCCGAAGAGCATAGTTTTCAGGTAGAGCGGGGTGCCTCCGACGAAGAGCGCTAATTTCCCCCGCGATTCGATATCTTCCACGACCTGGGCGGCCTGGCGCGTATAATCGGCGACGGAGAACTGTTCTTCCGGGTCGAGGAGGTCGAGCATATGGTGTGGAACGCCGTCGCGTTCCCGGAGGGTCGGTTTAGCGGTTCCGACGTCCATGCCGCGATAAACGGCCATTGAGTCGAGCGAGAGTATTTCGGCGTCAAGCTCTTTCGCGACGGCAATACCGAGCGCGGTTTTCCCGCACGCGGTCGGACCCGTCAGAAAAAAGGAATTTGCGAACGGGGAAGGGGCGCGGTCGCCCGAACAGCGCGTCGACGTCATAAAAAAAGCTCCGGAATCGCAGCGCCAGACCTGGCGAGCGTTTGGTTAAACAGCGTTTCGAGCGAGGGTCGCGGCAGACGGCGGAGAACCTTTGCCGCGAGGTGAAAAGTCCGTCTTTTTCGTTGTTTTTTTTCGAGCGGTTTACCAGTCAAAATATCGAAAAAAAACGGCGCGCCGCAAGGGCTTTCGCTTGTAAAAAACGCGTTTTTTTGTATAATATAACGAGTTTTGAAAGGGGCGTCGAGCGTATGCCCGGGGCTTCCTTTCGCCGACGTTTTTTTTGACGAACGACCGTCCCTCAGACCAGGTCGGCGGCGCGGTAAATCAGTATAATGAAAAATTCCAGTTCGCCCAATAGCCCGAAAGGGTCGCGAGGCCCAAAAAAGGGGAAATCGCCGAGAAACGGCAAGGACGACCCTTTTTTTCGTCCTCCGCATCCGCTTGGTTTCCAGTTTCTGAGCGAGGAGCGACCTTTGCGCGCGTCGAAATTCCGTTCGGTTCTTCCCTCGATCATGGCGAAATACGGTCTTGGTCGCAAATTGGGAGTCGAGCGATTCAACGCGGCGTGGCGCGAAGCGTTGACCGCGGTTTTTACGCCGGTCGATTCGTACGACGCGTACGCTATGGGAACCGAACCGCAAGGGAAGTTGGAGCTTTTTTTGAAGTACGCCAGACCGGTCTCGTATCGCGGGGGCGTTTTGCGTATTCAAATCGCGTCGAACCTGCTCAACCAGGAACTTCAATTCCACATAGGCGAGCTTTTGTCGGAGATACGCGAGCGTCTCCCGGAAGAAAACGTCCAATCGATACGCGTCGTCGCGCGATAATACGCTCGAATTATGGGGGTCGTTTTTTAGCGCGACGATATCAACCAATCAGGAACTAGTGAAGACAATGCCGAACGCCGAACATTCCAACGCGGACCAAATCAACCCTAAGCGCGACGCCGCCGAGTCCTCTTCCGGACTTGACGCGAGCGACGTTCTGGGGGACGCGACTAACGTGGGCGACGCGTACTTGGACAACGAGTATCGCGACGAGAGGAAAGTGAAAGACGAGTACGTGGAGACGGACTTGGAAGCTCTTTCCGATCTTGAACACGTTCGCAAGCGTCCGGCAATGTACATTGGCGACGTTGGAACGCAAGGTTTGCACCATCTTGTAAACGAGGTCGTCGACAACTCTCTCGACGAAGCGCTTGCGGGTTTCGCGCATTCTATTTCCGTTTCGATCAACGCGGACGGCTCGGTCACCGTCGAGGACGACGGACGCGGTATTCCGGTCGGTATTCACCCGGATCTTGGAGTCTCGACTCTGGAAGGGGTCATGACGAAATTGAAGTTCGGGGGGAAGTTCAATAAGGGCGCGTATCAGACGTCCGGGGGACTTCACGGGGTCGGGGTCACGGTCGTCAATTTCCTTTCCGAATGGTGCAACGTAGAAGTCTGCCGCGACGGGTTCCAGTACTACCAGGAGTACGAGCGCGGCGTTCCGCTTAAGGACGTGGCGCGGGGAATTAAGACGGACAAGCACGGCACGAAAACGACGTTCAAGCCGGATCCGGAGATTTTTCCCGACACGAAGTTTTCTTACGAGACGTTGGAACGGCGTCTTAAGGAGCTGGCGTTCCTGAATCCTAATATTCGCATCGACGTTCGCGACGAACGCGACGGGCGTTCGGAATCGTTCCATTCGGAGAACGGGGTCGTCGACTTTGTTCGAGCGATCAATAAGAAGTATACTCCGGAGCATCCTGACGTGATATGCGTGCGCGGGGGCCGCGACGACGTGACGGTCGAGATAGCGCTTCAGTACACGAACAGCGATTCGGAGACGGTTCGTTCTTTTGTCAACAACGTGAACACGCACGAAGGAGGTTCGCACGTAACCGGTTTCCGATCGGCGCTGACGACCGCGTTGACGAAGTACGGCGTGGAAAAGAACCTTTTCGGAAAGGTTATTCCGGACGGCGAAGATTTCCGCGAAGGTCTTACGGTCGTGATCTCCGCTCGAGTCCCGGAACCGAAATTCGAAGGTCAGACGAAAACGAAGCTCGGTAATCCGGAAGTGGCGGGCATTGTTAAGGAAGTCTTTTTAGAGCAGTTCTCCAAGTACCTGAACAACGCGAAGAACCAGGATTCCCCGCGCAAGATCGTTCAGCGTTCCGTTTTGGCGATGCAGGCTCGCGAGGCGGCTAAACGCGCGCGCCAACTTGTGAAAGATCGTAAAAACGTTCTCAACGGAGGCGGAATGCCCGGCAAGTTGCGGGACTGCACGAGCAAAGAGAAAGACAAGTGCGAGTTGTACCTTGTGGAAGGGAACTCGGCGGGCGGATCAGCGGAGGGCGGTCGTATTCGCGAATTTCAGGCGATTCTTCCCTTGCGCGGCAAGGTGATTAACGCGTTTAAAGCGCAAGACGCGCGCGTGTTGAAGAACGAAGAGATCCGCAGTATGATTGTGGCGTTCGGGGCGGGTTACGGGGGTAAAGAGACCGTAGGCGCGAAGGACAAAGATGGGCGTAACCGCGGTATGAATCTTGAGAATCGCCGTTACGGTAAAATCGTTATCATGACGGACGCCGACGTCGACGGTTCGCACATCAGGACCCTGCTCCTGACGTTTTTCTACCGTCAAATGTATGAAATGGTTAAGAACGGTTTCGTTTACGTGGCGCAGCCTCCTCTTTTCCGCGTGCGGAAGAAGGGCGGCAAAGGGGGCGCGAGGTACGTTCAAACGGAAGAAGAAATGAAACGGGAACTTCTCGACGCGGGTATTCAGAACGCGCAGCTCGATCCTCGCGACGGGCGCCGACTTGGGAACGAGGAGATGAACGCGCTTTGCCGAGTCTTGAGCGGGTTGGAAGAATCGATCCAGACGCTCGAAAAGCGCGGTTTTAATTTGCGTCGTCTCGCCGAAAAGCAGAATCTCGAGACGGGTCGTTTGCCGCTCTATCACGTGAGCTGGAAGAACGAGGACAACTGGTTCTTCGAACGTTCGGAACTTACCGAGTACCTCAATAAGATCGAACAGGAGACCGGCATGACGGTCGATCGTCTTCAGGGTTCTATTTCCGACGCGCTTAAAGACAATTCGAATAAGAAGTACGAGAGCGCGGACGATCTCGACGAGAAGTTGCGGGTCGTAACGCTCGACGAAGTTCGTTCGATGAATCGTCAGCTTGCCGAGTTGCGAAAATTTGGGTTCGAAATTGATTCGCTGTATCCGATACAGCGGACGGGTCAGGAGGACTCTCGCTACGCGGTCATTCTTGGCGAGACGGAGATTGGGGTCGAGGACCTTCGACAGATGTTGACCGCGGTTCGCGAAGCCGGCGAAAAAGGCTGGCAGATCACGCGCTTTAAAGGTTTGGGCGAAATGGATCCGGAAGAGTTGCGAGAAACGACGCTGGATCCTAACAACCGAACCCTTGTGCAAGTAACAATGGACGACGCGGAAGCGGCCGACGAGCTTTTCCAGATACTCATGGGCGAATCCGTGGAGCCGCGCCGCGAATATATCGAGAAACACGCGCTCGACGTTAAGAATCTCGACGTCTGAGCGACAGTTTCGCGTTTTTGCGCGTTTTTAACCTTAACCTTAGTAGAGGCGCTCGAATGCCGCAATTTGACGACGGTAAAAACAAGAGGACGGGTAAGAATCGGCAAGCCGCCAAGGTATCCCTCGACGCCGCGAAGAATAAAGCGGAGCTTGCGGAGACGCTTTGCGCGACGGGACGCGAGCTTTTTTCCGAAGGGGAATTTGACGACGCCTTTGAGAAATTCCAACGCGCTCTAAAACTGGTTCCCAATTCCATCGCGGCGCGCGTGGGAATCGGGAAAGTCTGGTTGGAGTATGGCGAGTACGACCGCGCTTACGAGGAAGCGAAAAAGGCGGCTGAGCTTGACGATCACCGCGCCGACGCCTTCGAGTTGAGAGGTCACGCCGAACGCCTTCGCGAGAATTACGAACAAGCGCAAAAGGACTACGATAAAGCGATAGCGCTCGATCCTAAGGCGTTTCTGGCGTATTACGGTCGCGCTATCGCGTACGACATGCTCGATCGTCCGGACGCGGCGCTCGAAGATTTTCGGAAGTGTCTGACTCTGGCTCCCGAGTTTGTGAGCGCGTATTACGACCGCGGAGCGCTCTACGCGAATCTGTCTCAGTACCGCGAAGCTATCGCCGATTACACGCGCGCGCTCGACCGCGATCCGAACTTTGCGCACTGCTATATCGCGCGCGGCGAAGCGTATACGGAACTTGGGGATCCGAAACGCGCCATTGAGGATTTCGACTCGGCGCTCGAACTTGATCCGGACTCCGCCGACGCTTATTATTATCGTTCTATAGCGCGTCGACAACTTGGGGACGCTCGCGGGGCGTCTCGCGACCTTCGTTTCGCTCGGGAACTCGGGTTCGACGAACAGCGCGACGCGTAACGCGTTCATTCTTTTTTGGTATTCCAAACGTCCCTCGTCGTTCCGACCGCGAGGGGGCGAGGGCGTTGCGTTTGCCGCGAACGACCTCTCGTCTTGACCTCCTGTTCTAAAAACGTTACTCTTTCGCCAGGATACCAACCTTAAGATCGACGTATTTCGGAGTTAGCGAAAGATGCGTAATTTAGTACTACTGTTCGTTTTGTTTTTCGCGGCGTCGAACATTCTTTTCGCGTCCGCGTCGACGGCTAACGCGCAAGGCTGGCGTCTTTTCTCTAAACAGATCAAAGAGGAAGCGCAAAAGGAAAAAGAGAAAGAGAAGGGGAAGTCGTCGAACGAAGACGGTTCGTCGGATTCCGCGAGCGGGACGAAGTCTCCTTTTTTCCCGTTTCCTCCATTATTCGATACGACGCGTAAAAACCGCGAACGTCAGGCGCAGGACGCGCCCGAAAAAAGCGCGGACGAATTGAACGCGGAGAACTCCGAACAAGAGGAAGAGAAGGTTGAGCGCGACGTACGTTCGCCCGTCTCTAACGGCGGTCTTCTCGATTTTTCCGACGCGCTTGGATCCGACGGAGCCGAACTGACGGGGGACGCGGACAACGCGCCTCCGACGTATGAGGAAACGTTTTTCCAGGCGTCTCCGCCGTCTTATCGCAATCTTCGCGCGCAGCAGAACGACGCGCGGTTGAACGATCTTTGTTTTATCGACGCCAGCCGCGGTTGGGTCGTAGGGGATCGCGGCGTGATATTGCGAACGGAGGACGGCGGGCAAAACTGGCGTTTCTGCGCCGCTCCGACCGACGATAATCTTTTTGGGGTGTCGTTTCTTGACGAGAATTACGGATTGGCGGTTGGCGGTCGCGTTTTACCGGGCGCTCGAATTGGTCTTGGGGTCGTTTTACGCACGGTCGACGGTGGGGAGACCTGGACGCAGATTGAAACGGCGGCCTTTCCGATCCTTCGCGACGTTCGCATTCTTGACGAGGAGAACGCGTGGATTGCGGGCGATTCTTCGAATTTATATCCTTCCGGTTTGTTCTTTAGTTCCGACACCGGTCTCGAATGGATCGCGCTCGAAGGGAATAAGCGCGGCGGTTGGCGTTCGGCGCTTTACGATCCGATCGAGCGTCTTGGGCTTGGCGTAACGACGTCGGGCGGCGTTCAACGCGTGGACGGTGTAGAAGCGTCGCGCGCGGAGATTTCGCTGGGTTCCAGGCGCGCGTTTGACGTCGCGTACGACGGATCGACCGGACAAGCGTGGGTCGTAGGGGATCGCGGTCTTGCGCTTGTTTCGAGCGATTTTGGGGCGAGTTGGTCGTTGGCGCCGGGCGGTTTTCCTAACGACGCGCAAAATTATTTCGATTTGAATTCAGTCTGCGCGGTCGACGGGTTGGTTGGCGCGGTCGGGTCTCCCGGCTCGCTTTTTTTCTATACGACGGACGGGGGCGCGCATTGGGACGCGTCTCGGACGAGCGTGAGTACGCCGTTGCGCAAAGTCGCCTTTGCCAATCGAGAACGAGGCTGGGCGGTAGGGGATCTTGGTGTAATTTTGTCGACGACGGACGGGGGCGCGACGTGGACGAAACAACGGAGCGGCGGTTCTCGCGTCGCGGCGCTTGGGATTTTTGGACGAACGGAAGACGTTCCGTTTGAAGCGCTTGTTCAACTGGCGGGCGACGAAGGATTTCTCACGGAGATTTCTCTTGTCGCGCGCGAACTGGACCGCGAAGGTCTTTCCGACGAGATAACGCCGCTCGAGAGGTTTAACGAGGCGTTGGTGGAGACGGGGGCGAGCGGTTGCGACGTCGCGAGTCTCTTTACGCTGAATCCTTCCGTTCAACGCGACAGCGTGGAGCAGATTTTGCAACGCTTTGACGCCGAGAACGACGGGGACGGTCTGGCGCGGTTCCGCGAACGTCTTGTTCGTCTCCTGCGCATGTGGCGTCCCAGCTGTCTTATGACCGTCGACTCGACTCTCGACGACGGCGCGAGCGAAGTTGGAACGTTTTCGGAGAAATTCGATCTTCAGTCAAGCGCCGGAGCAAAAGAACTCGTCGGAACGTTGTCCGAGGATTCAAGGCGTCTTAACGCGTTGCCAAAAGACCCGTTCCAGGAGTTGCTTTTGCGCGAGTTGCCCGCGGCGATTAAGAACGCGGCGGATCCCACCGCCTATCCGGAACATCTGACGTCGTGCGCTTTGGATCCGTGGAACGTTCAAAAGGCGCGTTCGTTATGTCGAGGAAAGACGCAGGGCAATATGACGATCGATTCCTCGTTCTTCTGTCCGGCGTTGGGGCGTCCCGTTGGCGAAATAGCGGCCAACGCTCGAGCGATTTTAGCGGATTCCTCGACGGTGAAATCGACGACAAGTTTCCAAACGCTCTTTAGCGCAGCGCCTCCTCGCCATTCGGACAGGACGTTTTTCGACGGACTCAATATTCCTTACGGTTCGGCGGCGCGCCGTTCTCAACCGACGGAGTTGTCTCGATACGCCGAAAGTTTGTCGGCGCGAGCGGGTTCTCGCCGACAGAAACTTGGGATAGTCGAGACGCTTGCGCGCGGGGGATCGGATACGAATCGCCGAGTTGATCTTCTTCTTTCGCAACTTCGCGGCAATATTCAAGATACGGACGCGGACTTCGCGGTCGAGTACCTTTTGACGATTGGGCGTCAGTTTGCGGCGTTGGGGAATCTTACCGCGGCGGCCGAGGCTTTTTCTCTTATTGTCCAGGAACTTCCCAATCTTGCCCGCAGCCGCGAAGCGTTCGTATGGCTCGCGCAGTATTATTCGGGAGGGGAACCCGCCTTACGCGTCCGCAAGCAGGGCGGCGAAACGCTTGATCAGGCGGTCAACGCGCGACTTATGAGCGCTAAGAGTCTTGGGGATACGATTCGCCAATTCGCGCCGGAGACGTACATGGCGTCGGAAGTTCGGTTCCCTCTCGCGGTCGCGCAAATTCGACGCGGAGAAGTCGCCGCCGCCACCAATTTCTATATGACGCGTTCTTTATCGTCGAGCGACGACGTATGGGGCGCGCGCGCCGCGGCGGAATACTGGTTGTTGGCGCCCGAGGACAGACGTTCCGGTCCTTCGGCTTATTGTCCTCTCGGTTCGTTTTCGTGCCGTCGTTTTCTTGAAAAGCCGTACCTTGACGGAGAACTGGAGCCGAAGGTTTGGGACGCTGCTCAGAGCGTCGATTTGTCGACTCCTATTCAGGAAGCTCCTCCGACGCGCGAGTTGACGGTCAACGAGAAGAACGCGAAGACGTGGCGCGCAAAGAATCGCGCGCTTTCTACTAATATTGGTACGAACGCGTCGTTTGCACGCGACAACGAGTATCTCTATATTGGCTTGAATTGCAGGAAGGCTCCAGAATTCAATTACGTTCCGAGCGAATCCGGATCGGGGTCGGCGGTTGACGCGTCTGTGCAGGACGTTTCAGACGCTTCTTCCGGCGAGTCTTTACCCTCGCGCGGACGCGACGTCAACCTTGATTTGAACGATCGTATTGAGGTTTTAATCGACCTTGACGGAGATTATACGACCGCGTACAAATTTGTGTTTGATTAT
The DNA here is from genome assembly GCA_964447865.1 of uncultured Planctomycetaceae bacterium. Taxonomy (GTDB): domain Bacteria; phylum Planctomycetota; class Planctomycetia; order Pirellulales; family Thermoguttaceae; genus RUG369. Next base: position 22,016 of record CAYUUL010000030.1, read on the forward strand.
CGAGGCTGGGTTTGCGATTCCAATTGGGGCGACTCGACCTGGAATCCCGGTTTATACGTAGCGTCGTCGCAAACGAGCGATGCGTGGACGGTCGAAGCGGCGATACCTCTTGTCGAGTTGACGCCGCGAGCGCCGACGTCGGGCGAAGTCTGGCGCGTCGCCGTTAGACGCGTGACGCCGGGGGTCGGGGTTGAGTGTTGGAACGTTGAAAATTCCGAGTCGGGTGAAAACGCCTACGGGTTCATGATTTTTGACAACTGATCGCAACGCGTTAAAAGATAAGCGAATAAGCGCGTGTTTCGAAGACGGCGAAGAGGTAAAGAGCAAGAGAAGAACGGTAAATAAAAAGAGATTGAATCGATTCGCGAAACAAACCGATTCAATCATGGACGTTTTAGGCTGACGTTTCTACTTTTCAACAGGATGAGCGATACGCCCATGTCGTATGTGAACATAGCTGTTGCTTACATATTGCTCGACGCCACGCAGCCATAATCGAGGCGTTGATAGAAAAGATAAGATTTCGCCATTGGAACAAATTCCAGGGCGAGCCCGTATGGCTAATTCTATTCGCGTCTTGCGAGGAGCGCGAACGACGGGATTTGACGACGCATGCCAACGCCGCGGCGAGAGCCAGGACGAGGGCCTGACGCGCGAAGAAGAGCCAGTAGGCTTCTCCGGAGAGTTTAAACGCTCGAATAGCGTACCAACGTCCGAGCGAAGGATCCCAGTCGAGATTGCTCGCCAAAGCGACCCAAAAGAGTTTTTCGACGAGCGCCAGGAAAATGAGCGCGGCTTTGACTTTATTGGCGCGAGTCCACGCGGCGTACTCGTGAAAGCACGCGCAGATCGTCGAGCCGGAAAGGTAAAATACCGAGCTGTCAAACCATTCAAAGACCGCGAGATAGGAGAAAAGGCAACTCCGACCGCAAAATTTCGTTAGACCGCGGAGATAGCCTCGTTGCCGTCCCGTCGTCTTGCGCGAGTAGCCAGTCCTTAGCTCCTTCAAAAACTTTTTCATTCATAATTCCCCTTTCTGTATTAGAGACCTTAAATATATATAATTAGTTGTGTTAAGTATACACAACCATCCTGTTCGTTCGTTCCTGAGAGTAAAAAACGAGCGATATTTTCCCTGCAGTTAGATTAGAACGCGTTAGTCCGCCGCGCTATTGACGATAAGTCAACGGCAAATCAACGGACGACGCTGGTACAGTAATGCTGATAACAATGATGATGGTGATGATGAAGATTGACAAAATGGGCGCGGAATCCCACAGACGATTTCGAGAGGCTGGCAGACCTCGACAAAGAATGAAGTTGATTTAACATTTTTTCCGCCTTTTCTAACGTTCCCTCGAACGTTCATTTTTCTCATATATTCTACGTACGCAATTCTAATACGCGCGTATAATACGTCAACGCGAAAAAAGTAAATTTTTTGTAAAAAAGACGCGCTCTGTATAGAGCTTGCAACACAAGTTGATAAAGACTTTAAGACTGTGTGAAACGGGGCGGCGTCCGCGTCTTAGTCTTTTCGACGTTTTGGTCTCGAATCTTTAACGCAAGTTGCGGAATAATAAGAAATATGCTATTGAATAGTCCGCGGGCTTTCGTTCGTTTCAAGGCGTCGTTAAGCGCGTCTGAAGCGCGTGAAAGTCCGCGTGGAAAAGGCGTCAATAAACCGTCAGTAAGTAGAAGAAGCGGTTCCGTCTTTGGCGATGGAAATCGGGGCTCCGTCCGGCAGCGGGCGCAAGGCTAAGGAGTAGTCTAACCCGAAGAGCGCCTTTTTGATATCGCGCAGATATTGGAAGGAGTCGGGGTAAACGAAAATAGTGATCGTGGTTTCTCTTCGGTCGTATTTCAGCAGACTCTGGAAGAAATTTGAGTCTTTTCCCGCGAGCGCGACGTCGACCGGTTCGCCGATTTCGTCGTTGAGCGGAACGCATTCGCCGTATCGAACTTCGGCGTAGTAGTTTATTCCGTCGGAGTCCCGATTCGAGTAGTAGTCGATAAGATAGTGGAATTTGAAATTTTCGACGGGACCGAGCGTTTGATCGACCGTTTTTGTTTCGAGAACGCCCCTGAAATTTTTAAAAGAGAGCCGAATCCGTTCCTGGAACTCGTTAAGAGGGACGTGCGCGAGTCGTCCGTTTTTCAGTTGGAAGAATCCTTCGCGTCCGTTTTCGACGCGTTGCGAGATCGGGGTCGGCAGGTTTTCCAAAACGGTAGCTTTTGGTTTCGCGGCTTCCAGAGACGCTTTCTCTTTCATGAGGTCGTCGCGTTTCTTCTCCTTTTCGTAGAGTTCGCTTTTCAGGTCGTAAGCGATTTTTTCGGCGTCGCCGCGATTTTGCGCTTCAAGTTGGAGCTCCGCCTCGATGGACGCGCACGTCTGCAGAATCTCTCTGTACGACTGTTCCGTCGCGTCCGCGCTCTGTTCCACCATGACGTATCGTTCGTTGAGTTCTTCCGCTTCCGCCCGCGCCTGTTCCAGTTTGCTTCTCGATTTTTCGAGCTGTTCGACCGCCTCGACGTACTTTTGGCGCTCGACCGCTTCTTTTTCGTCGGCGGCTTGTTCTTGCGCGGGTTCCGGATTCGCGGACGCGACGTCCCGAACTCTTGCGCCGGCGATCATGACCAGGATAATCAAAATCCCCACGAGATTCGACACGACGTCCAAAAAAGAATCTTGTCCGTCGTCCATTTTTTCCTGCGCTCGCGGACGGCGCCAATATTGGAGCTTGCGTCGTTTTTTCATATGTTTTTCCCAGTTCTTCCCAGTCGTCGCAACATTGCGGCGCTCGCGTGGGATTTTAATGAAAAACGTCGTCGTTCGCAAGGTTGATTTTCTCACGTTTTTCGTATACAATACCGTTGAAGAACGACAGATACGGTCCGCTGCGTTAGCGGCTCGTTTCCTCGATTGATAAGGAGTTTGGACGCATGAAACACGAATACGCCAACTGGTCGGCGCGACTGGTCGCGCTCGCTTTGCTTCTTAACGTCATACCCGCGTTTGGCGCGGAGCCGACGGCGCCCTTAAAGAGCGCTAAAGAACTTGCCGCCTACCTTCAAACTCGAATAGGAGTCGCTTTCGACATACCGACCGTTTTCCCCTCGGACGTTCTGACCGCCGAACAACGCGACGGAAAAGCGATCGTCTTCAAGAGCGGTCATAATTGGGACGCGTCGGGCAGCGTTTCGTGGGAATGGGATCCTCAAGACGCGTTGCCGTCCGAAAACAAATCGTGGTTTAGCAATATCAGCGAAGTGAAACCTTCTCGCGGTTGCGCGGAGATTCTTGTGGCGGCGTCCGGAGGCGGCGTAGCGCGCGTTCGACTCGCGGATTCCAAGTTGCTTTTCTACGGTTACGCGGGTGGGAACACGCATTCGATCGCCATGTTGCCGGACGCGAATATCGTTTCGGCGTCGAGTACGGGCGGGTATTTGTGTTTATTCGCGGTTCCATTGGACAGCGAGGAGACCGGAGCGTCGGGACCGACCCCGGTTTATAAGCGTTACGAGTTGAAAGACGCGCACGGAGTGGTTTGGGACGCTAAACGCTCGACGCTTTGGGCTCTTGGCGGCGAGGAACTCGTCGGTTATTCGTACGAAGGAACTAAAACAGAGCCCGAGCTTAAAGAGAAGCTCCGAGTCAAATTGGAAGGGACGGCTGTCAACGGGCACGATCTCTACCCCGCGCCTGGATACGACGCGCTTATGACGACGGGCGCCGGAGTCAACGTTTTCGACCCAAATGGACGAAAATTCTATCCGGTCTCCAAAATGCGCGGCGTTAAGAGTATTTCACTCGACGCGAACGGGACTCCTCTTATTCAACGGGCCGTTACGGAATGGTGGTCGGAGACGATTTTCTTTGGCGACGCGAACGATTCGCCGGTCGGGACTTGTTCCGGGGCCAAATTCTACAAAGCGCGCTGGTTTACGCCGAACGAATTTAGCGAAATGGAATGACGCGGTTCGGGTTTGCGACAATAAGAAAACGCGACTTGCACAATGATGAACAAGTCGCGTTTTTTGTTGCGGTTAAGCTCGACGCGTCTTACTTTGCGACGGTGGGTCGCGGCGGAAGTTGCATACCCGCGTTCGCGTTGGCCCCGTTGTTATAGTTGTAAGGGATCGTTCCCGGCGTGTACGATTGGTTGTACGACGTTTGGGGAATCGTCTGATACGTCGTTTGCGGGGTCGTTGGATACGAGGTCTGCGGAACCGCCTGGTTTTGCGGGACCGTAGGGTACGACGTTTGGGGAATCGTCTGGTAATTACCCGCGCCCGGCTTTTGTTGATTCGGGGTATTGTATTGCGAGTTGATCGGAGAAGTCCCCGAGGCGGCGTTTTGTAAAAACGCGCTGTCGTTTGTCATATTTGCCACGCCCGATCTTACGCTGGCGTCGTAATCGTCCGTATTTTGCGGCATGTAAACAGGCGGTTCTCCATTGTTGACGAATCCGTTGTTTGTAACAAATCCGTTCGGGTCTTGTCCGACCGCGACGGGGTCTCCGACGTTTGTCACTTGCCAGTCGTTCGAGGCTTGCAGGAACTCAGGGGGCGGAGTCGTCGTCATGTTGCCGTTCGAATCCAAATAGAAGATTCTCCCTTGCATGAGTTCCGGTTTCTGTTCGAGCATTTCCATTTCGTGGTCGCGCGCGTATTTTGCGTCCTTTTCCATTTTTTCCCGGGCCGCTCGAGCTCTTGAGGCCGCGATTTGTTCCGCGGATTTACGTTGATTCGCCGGGGGCACCATCGCGGTGCGCGCCGCCTGACCTGGAGGCGTGAATATCGAACGTTTGGCGCCCGAATTATCCGGCGCGTAACGCGTTTGAGCCGAACGGAAGAGGACGCCGACCCCTCTCGTAAAGAGAGGATTGACTTCAATCTGGTTTGGATTCGTCGGAGCTGGTACGACAGGTCGGCTCTTCGGCGGTTTCAAGTTTTTCACGCTTTTCTTTGCGGCGATTTTTGCCATTTCTTCGCGCGATTCCTCGACCTCCTCGGCTTTTTCTTCGTCGCTTTTTGCGACCACTTCTTCTTTTGAGGACGTTCTCCTAACGCGCGAGCCTTTCGGTTTGGATCCTGTTTCTCCGTCGTTTTTCGCGTTAGTCGACTTTGTGTTTTTCTCCTTATCTTCCGAATTTTTGGCGGTTGTTTTTTTCCTGGCGTCGGCGGGGAAGGGAACCGGCGTGTTTACGTATCCCAACGCGTCTTTAACGCCCGGCGTTGTAACGTCGAGCGGCGAGACGGTGACGTCGTCGCAGGTCTGACCCTTGGAGTCCGTAACGACGGTTCTGACGTAAAACGGCTTCATGTTGTCGGCTTCCGCGATCCATCCGTAACCGTTTTCCTTAATAGACAAATTTTTCCCGACGGTTTTCCATGGTCCGTTTGCCGAAAGGCTGTACTCGACGTCGAGTCCGACGTAATCTCCCCGGTATTTTTCTTCGAGTTCTTCCGGAGTAAACCACCTTACGAAAACCATTAACTTATCCGTTTTGTCTTCTTTTCCAAAGGAGAGCGACTTGAGTCGACCCGGCCGCGGAGTTACTTTGACTTCTTTTCCAGAGTCCTGGTTGGCGTTTTTCGTTTCGGCGTTTGTTTCCTTCGCGTTTTCTTCGGAGTCGTCGTTTAGCGCGAAAGAGTTTGATTTGTCGTTAGTTTTTTCGGCGTTTTGCGCGGAGGTTTCGTCGACAAAGAGCGTTTCGTCGAACGACGGCAGTTGCGGGACGTCGATTTGTTCCTCGGGCTCTGGTTCCTCGGAGTTTTCCGCGAGCGGTTCGTCGTCGAATCCAGTAAACGCGTTCGCGTTTGGATCGACGAACTCATAGGCGCGAGTTGAGCTGTAGGCGACTTTCCCGTTTTTGAACTTTGTTTTTAAGACGAACCAATATTCACCAGGTTGCGGGGCGTCGAACAGGAAGGCGTTTTTCCCTTCGTCGGAACGCACGGACGCGTAGGAGGCCCACGTTTCCCCGGAGTCCGCCGAGCAATAGAGCTCAATCGCGACGGCGGAATTGACGTCGGAGCCCTTTGGAAAGACAAAAGGAATGCGATACGACAAGGCGTCGATTTGTTTTGCGGGCGAGTTTGGCGCGGGAAATTCCAGCGCGACGGTTTGGGCGCCGTCTAAGGTTCCGACCGCGTCTTTTGATCCCAGATCCGTCGCTTTTTCCGTATGGCCTGTAGAAAAACTTTGGAAACTGTTGCTTGAATCAGATGTTTTGTTTATAATATTTTGGGCGTAAAGAGTTCTCGCGCTCGACGGCAGACAAACGCCGTCGAACGTCGTCCCAAGCGCTCCGAATAACGCGAGACTCAGCGCGGACGCCCCAATACGGGCGCGTCTCGACGCGAACGCGGCTAGATGATCGAGTGTGCGATTTGACATTGTGCGCCTCCGCAGTTGCTGGCAAATCGGCGTCGGAAACCGACGTCGCGGCATGGGACGGCGCGTCCATGCGCGGTCCGTTGCGTTTGTAACGAATCGTCCAATTATGTCGGGAATCTCTAGCCTTTTTCCTGGGATTCCAGTTGCGTAAAATAGATAAAAGAGACAACCTTGAAACAAAGTTTGGCGCGTATGCCGTTGGCGGCGTTTGACATTACGGTTTGACATGTACGAACTAATTATTCCTTGTCGGCAACTCGTTTTCTTTGCCGCGTCGCAATCAGTCTCCCGTTTTGACTCTATCCCGAGTCTTATCATAGCGTGCGTGGCGTTAGGTATTTTTGTCGCGATCGCGTGTTATATTTCGTTGAAGTTGCGCGACGGTCAGAAACCGGAAGAGGAAGCGAATCCCAGCGAGCTTATGAGTCAATTTGGGGAATTGTATCGCAAGGGCGAGCTTACTAAAGAGGAGTACGGCGCGATTCGTTTGCGTCTCGCCGCGAAATTAGCGGCCATGCCGCCTCGAGAACCGCGAGAGAAAGGGAGAAAAGGGCGAAGCGGGAGGGGCCGCGAAACCCAACAGGAACGCGAAGCCGAATTGGAAAGGTTGCTTCGCGGACGTTGGTAATCGAATAAAAAAGCCGCGCCGAGAGTCGTTAAAAGAACTCCCTGGCGCGGCTTTTATCTACTTCAGCGCTTTAAAGTAGTTGCGTCAATTTCTCGCGAGGCGACCTTCTTTGAGGTCTTCGGGCGCCTGCGCGCGTAGAATATATCGTTGTTTCTTTCCGGTCGGCGTGTACGGCAATTCTTCCACGAACCGGTAATATCTCGGGGTGGTGAACGCGGAGAGCGAAGGGCACTGCGAGCAGTACGCGAGTAGTTCGCGCACCGTCAAGGACTCGTCGGAGCGCAGGACGTAGGCGCAAAGAGCCTGCCCGCGCGTCATTTCGGAGATTGGCACGACGATGCAGTCGGAGACTTTGGGGTTTTTGCAGAGCGCTTCTTCAATCGGCTGAGGATAGATATTCTCGCCGGCCGAGATCATCATGTCGTCTTTACGTCCGACAATCGAGACGTACTCGTCTTCGTCCCAAGTGGCGAGGTCGCCGGTGTATAAGTAACCGTTTCGGAATTTCTTCGCGGTTTCTTCCGGCTTGTTGTAGTATCCGCTCGTCGTCTTGCTTGAACAGCGAACAATTACTTCGCCGAGCGATTTTCCATCTTTTGGGGTCAGGTCGTTCGGATCGCCCCAGCCGTCTTCGACCGGTTCGACCAGGAGGACGTCGTCGTCAATGGAGGCGCGTCCGGCGGTTCCGGCCTTTTCGGGCAGGTCTTTTGAGTCGAGGAAGGTGCTCAAAAAGATTTCCGTCGTACCGTAACTGTTGATGAAATCGACTTTTGGGAACATGCTTTGCAGATACCGATAGGTCGCTTTTTCCAAGTCGCTTCCCATCATGACGAGCAAGCGCACCGACTTGATTTCCGCGAGAATTTTCTCCTGTTTTCGAGCGACCATAACGGCGGACGAAGGGACTCCGAGGAGAATGGTGACGCGTCGTTTCTGGATATTTTTCAAACACGTCGTCGCGTTGAATTGTTTCAAGATGACGATTTCGCCGCCAAGGTGCAATGTCGGGGTCATCCCTCCGTGGAACCCTCCGCGATGGAACCACGGAGTCGTATTGATGGTGACGTCGTCCGAGAAAATCGGATACCGCATCGCGACTTCGTGAACGGAGGCCAGTTCGTTAAATCTGTTGAGCGGCACGCCCTTAGCGCGTCCGGTGGTGCCAGAGGTGTATAGGCGCACAATTTCGTCGAAGATGGAGACGTCCGGATCGCGTTCCTTCTGTTCGTCGCTCGCGTCCGCGTAGTACGCCGCGAAGTCGGGACTGGAGAGAGGATTGCGTTCGGGCTCGCCAACGATTAACGTTTTCGCCGGAGCGTGGGTACCTTTGACTTCCGCGCGAGCGTACGCTTTTTCGATCAGGTCTTCCAGTTCGGCGTCGTAAATAACGATTTTCGGACGGCTGTCTTCAAAGGCGTAGGCGATTTCGTCTTCCGACCAGTTGTAATTCAACGGATTGAAGATGGAGCCGACTTTTTCCGAGGCGAGGTAGGCGACGACAAACTCGACGCTGTTGTACATGACGACGGTTAACACGTCGCCTTTTTTGAGGCCGTCGTTTCTCAGCGCGTTTGCCAATTTATTCGCTTCGCGATTGAGTTCCGCGTAGGTCAGCGCGATTTCCTTAACGGGGTCGCTAACCGCGATTTTTTTGGCGAACCTTCTGGCGTTGCGTTCGAAGGCCGCGAGAGAATCGTATTCATGTTCAAATTGCGCTTTGTTCGCTTGGAAATGCGCAAGATTGGAGTCGACAAGATTGGACATTTTTTATCACACAACTGTATATAATGTTGACGGACGGGAGGTCTCGTATTTCCTGATTACCCTTTGAACGGCCTTATCGCCAGGCACGCGTTGTGACCGCCGAACCCGAACGAGTTTGATATACAGAGGTCAAACTCGCCCTCTCTCGCGACGTTTGGCGTGTAATCCAGGTCGCATTCTGGATCCGGTTCCAAAAGATTGATCGTAGGGGGCGCGACTTTATCCCTTAAGGCGAGCGCGCAGATAATCGCTTCGACGGCTCCGGCCGCTCCGAGCAAGTGTCCCATTTCCGATTTCGTTGAACTAATGGTAATTTTTCGCGCTTCTTCTTCTCCGAACGCGATTTTGATCGCTTTCGTTTCGGCGGCGTCGTTCAGGCTTGTGCTTGTGCCGTGCGCGTTGCAGTAGACGCGTTCTCCGGGCGTATACTTCGCTTCTTCAAGGGCTTCGGCGACGGCTAGCGCGGCGCCGGTTCCGTCCGGTTTTGGGGCCGTCATATGGTAGGCGTCGCACGAGGATCCGTAGCCGACGATTTCGGCGAGGATATTCGCGCCGCGTTTGACCGCGCGTTCGTATTCTTCCAGGACGAGTACGCCGGCGCCTTCCGCGATAACGAACCCGCAACGACGTTTATCGAACGGCATGGAGGCCGCGTTGGGATCCGTCGACGTACAGAGCGCTTTCATCGAGTTGAACCCCGCGACTCCGACTTCCGTGATCGGGGCTTCCGCGCCTCCGGTGACGACGACGTCGGCATACCCGTGCCGAATCGCGCGAACCGCTTCTCCAATCGCGTTTGTACCCGACGCGCAAGCGGTGACGAGAGGAATCGCTTGACCCTGGAATCCGTATTTAATGGCGATCGAACCGGCGGGCATATTCGCGATCATCATGGGAATGAAGTAGGGAGAAACTCTTCTTGGTCCCTTTTCGACAAGTTTTCGGCAGT
>CAYUUL010000031.1:0-27807 GCA_964447865.1 uncultured Planctomycetaceae bacterium
GTCTCGACGGATTCCGATTCGGATACTTCTGCGACTGGCTCTTCCGTCTCGACGGATTCCGATTCAGACACTTCAGCAACAGGCTCTTCGGTCTCGACGGATTCCGATTCAGACACTTCAGCGACTGGCTCTTCGGTCTCGACGGATTCCGGAACGACGACTTCCACAACAGGTTCGGCAACCGCGACGGGCGTTTCAATCGAGACGGGTTCCGGAGCGACGACTTCTACAACAGGTCCCGCAACCGCGACGGGCGTTTCAACCGAGACGGGTTCCGGGGCGACGACTTTCCTTGGACGTCCTCGTCGTTTTTTTATCGGAGCGGGCGTTTCGCCGATATTTTCCATCAACGGCAACGCGTCGCCGGTTTCGGGATTTTGATCGTCTTGCGTTTTTTGTCGAGGTTTTGGGCCGCGTTTTTTGTATACTTTTACCTCGGAATCGGGAGCCGTCTCCGCGATTGCGTCCAAACCCGCACCTTCGCCGTTTCCAGCAGTTTCGATATTCGCGGCGTCAAGCTCAACCTTGCGCGGTCGTCCTCTTCTCCTGGGGGCGGTGTTAAGCGGAACGTTGGAGATTTGCGTAAATTTATCCGACGTCTCTTGTTCAGAAAATTCGACAGGAGCTTGCTTTTTACGACCCCTCCGCGATTTTTTAGCGGCGGAGTCCGCTTCAATCGTATCCTGGGAATCGTCGTTAGAACCGCGTTTCCCAAGTCCGGGTCCTAACAGGCGCTCGCGAATGGCGTCCGCGAGTTCGCCTTTACGCAAGCGAGCCCAATTCGGGACGTTCAGAATCATCGCCAAAGACCCGAGTTCTTTCAGCGACATAGAATCAAGAGAGCGGTCGTTTGACATAAATACCTCCGTTCGATGGCGAACGCGCGCGTTCTTACCCTCACACTCGTCTCGAAGGCTCGAGCAAGATCTGCGACGTACCCTGAGCGACTGCCAACCAATGCAACCACATTGACGTCAATAATACGTTTTAACAGTAAAAAATCAATCCTATATTACCTATTTTTTCCATTTTTGTATCTCTCAGACGTCGGTATTTATAGCGCAACGCGTCATTCTTTGGCGCAAGATCGCCGTCGACGCCGAGTCCGGAAAAAAAGAGAAAAAACAGGTAAAAAATCTAGAATAACGAGCGGTAGGGAATTATAATTATTGGCGGGTAGCGGTCGCGACAAATTTTGCGCGGCAAACAACGCTCATCCTGGCGAATTGCCGTCGTCGACGCGGCGGTTAGAAATATGGCGAGTTCCTATGCTTCATTGGCGATTACTTATCGGCATTCCACTCGTAGCGTTTTTACTTACGTTATGCTGGTTCGACGCTCGAGCGGCGTTGCCGGGCGTTCTTATCATGCCCTTTTTTCTCATGTGCGTTTTCTTTCTTTGCCGCGAGATCATTCAACTTCTTCACGCGGGCGGGATTTATCCACGCCGTTCAACGGTCTACCTTGGGATTTTCGGCACGATTATTCTGTGCTGGATATCGTGTTACAACACGCTTCCGATAGTGGAACGATTGGAAAAGGCGTTTCAGACGAGCGCGGTCTCGACGTCGCGGGAATACGCGACGGAGTCGGAGCCCGAACTTGAGCGTCGAGCGGAAGTAGCGTCGCGGGATCTTGACGCGGCGGCGCGTTCGGTAGAAGCGGCGCGAGAAGCTCTTAGCGCGGCGGAAGAGGCTCTTAACAGCGCGCGCGAGCATTCGGTGACCGAGAGTCAGCCGGATACGGTTAAGACGGTCGGATTGGATCGTTCGCGGGACGGGGACGTCACGGAGTCCGAATGGCGGACGGCGGCGTTTGCGGGAGTTCATATCCTTCTCGCGATCGCGTTTGGCGTATTGATCGCGTTTATCGGCGAAATGTTGCGATTCAAGCAACCGGGCGGGAATATCATCAATCTTTCAGGGGCGGTGTTCGCGATAGTGTACATAGGGCTTTTGGGTTCGTTTATGGTCATGTTACGGATCGCGTACGGGATCGCGGCGGTGGTCTCAATGATCATCGTGACGAAGTTGTGCGACATAGGGGCGTACACCGTAGGGCGTTTGATTGGTCGTCACAAGATGGCGCCGAGTCTTAGTCCGGGCAAGACGATCGAAGGAATCTGCGGGGGTCTGGCGTTTTCAATCGCTGGGGCCTGGGCGTCGGTTCAATTTCTTTTCCCTTACGCGACAGGCTCGCCCTCTCAAACGACCTGGTTTGGAATAATTCTTTACGGAGTTCTTGTCGGGGGATCCGGAGCGATAGGGGACCTGGCGGAATCGTTAATTAAACGCGACGTAATGCGTAAAGACTCGGGGACCAACGTACCGGGCTTTGGAGGATTTCTCGATATTTTCGACTCCCTTTTGATCGCGGCGCCAGTCGCGTTTGGTCTCTGGGCGTTTCACGTCGTTCAGTAGAAGTCAGTTTTAAGCGCTAACCAAAGGAGAAGTAAGAATGGCGTCGTCAAATTTCATCATTCGTTTGAAGAAGTCGTCGGATAACGCGGAAGTCGACGCGCTGATTATGGCGTCGTTGAACGAGTGGTATCGTAAGAACCGCGGCTTTGAGTCGTGCGTGCCGTCGTTGGAGGCGGCGGGGATTTACACTCGCGTATACGACGCGCTCGATCCGGACTGTTGCGTGGTGGCGGAGGACGCGGCGACGGGACGTCTTGCGGGTTCGTGTTTTTTCCATCCTCGACCGACGCACGTATCCCTGGGGATTATGACGGTCTCGCCCGACTATTTTGGTCAAAAGGTTTCGAGCAAGTTGCTGGCGTATATTGTGGAAGTGGCGCGACGCCGCAATCAGACGGTGCGTCTTGTGTCGAGCGCGATGAATTTGGACTCGTTTTCTCTTTATAATCGGGCGGGCTTCATTCCCCGTTGCATGTATCACGACATGCAGATTCCTGTACCGGCGAGCGGAATCGCGGAAAGCGCGCCGTTTGGCGCGTCGATACGCGAGGCGACGACTTCGGACGTCGAATCAATCGCGGCGCTTGAGCGCGAGCTTTACGGGGTCGAGCGCGCGAAAGACTATCGATTTTTTATTGAGAATCGGGACGGTATTTGGGGCGTCAGCGTTTTAGTCAACGACACGACGGGCTCCGTCGAGGGCGTCATGTGTTCGGTAAACGACCCCGGCTGCCGCATGGTCGGACCGGGCGCGGCGCGTACCGAACCTCAGGCGGTCGCGTTGATCAAACATGAGTTGAACCGCCATAAAGGGGAATGGTCTCCAATCGTTCTCGTCCCGACGGACGCTCCGGTTCTTGGCTTGGAGATGTACGCGCTGGGCGGCAGGAATACGGAGACGCACGTCGCGCAAACGCTTGGAGCGGCGCCGGAGAGACAGGGTATCGTCATTCCGACCTTTATGCCGGAAACGGCTTGAAGTCGGAGAGGGCAAATAGAAGAGAGAGAAGTCTGAGCGATGAACGTCACAGGGGCGCCGTTCTGGCGTCAAAACGGTAATCGGTATTATACGCTTGGGGCGTATTACAAGCGGGAATTTGGCGCGGCGGCGCACAAGATTAGCGTGGACGCACATTTTTCCTGTCCGAACATCGACGGAACGGTCGGGCGCGGAGGTTGCGTGTTTTGCGACGCGGTTAGCTTCAGTCCCAGTCGGCGCATCGGCATAGAAGACCTCGACGCGCAAATAGACGACGGGATCTCGCGTCTTGAGCGTCGCTTTGGGGTTGGGAAATACATAGCGTATTTTCAGCCGTCGACGAATACGCACGCTCCGCTCGCGACGCTTGAGCGGGCGTACGAGGTCGCGCTTCGACGACCGGAAGTCGTCGGTCTGGCGATAGGTACGCGTCCGGACGCGCTTGGTGAGCCGGTTCTCGATCTCCTTGAGAAGATATCTAAAGAGAAATGGCTTTCTCTCGAGATAGGTCTTCAGACGTCGAACGACGCGACGCTCAGGTTTCTGAATCGCGGTCACGATTACGCGTGTTTCGCGGACGCGGTGAGACGATCGCGAGCGCGCGGTTTGCGGGTTGGGACGCATCTTATTTTGGGACTTCCAGGCGAAACGCGCGCGGATATGATATTGACGTCTCGACGAGTCTCGGCGCTTGGGGTCGAATCCGTGAAGTTGCACAATCTTTACGTGGTCAAGAATACACAATTGTCGCGACTCTACGCGCAGGGTCTCGTTCCCCTTCCAAGCCTTGAAGAATACGCGGAGGAAGTAGTCGACGCGCTTGAAGTTCTTTCACCGTCGATTGTGGTCGAACGCGTGGCGGGCGAAGCGAGCGAGGAGTACCTTGTGGCGCCATCCTGGACGTCGCGCAAACACGCGGGTCGCAACGCGGTGGACCAGGCTCTTCGTCGTCGCGACTCCTGGCAGGGGAAGTATTATGATCCTAATTGGCGCGAGTCGTGAAAAAAAGTAAATATTTTCGAGGCGACGGGACGACCAGATAAATACGACGAACAGTTATAACGTTTTTTCGCAAGTTTCAGAAAATTTGCAGTAATTGTTAAGCCAAGCGGTTTCTCGCGTCGATACAACTAAAAGGGTTTATAGGTATTTGCCGGATAACCCTGATATATCGAAAAAATTTCCAACGACGAGGAACCGTTTTTATCCTTTCGTATGATTTCGGGGGGACAACGGCTGGTCCTATGGTAAAGACGCGGAGTCGTCGCTTGGGAATCAAGGACATTTGGATTAGCGCCGCCCCACAAGGGTCTCTTTCACGCAGGGTCTTGCCGCGAGGCAGATTTTGCGCATGCGATTTCGGTTTTCACTTCGATTCCTGGCTGTGCGAACCGAGCCGCGAAAGAGTACGGAGGTCGAGAGCCGTCGCAAGACGGGAATTGACGAACCGCGGCTATTAACTCGCAAGGACGCCGAAATGAAGATCAAGGAGATCATGGGGAGACGCGCATTTATTGCGCGCGCCGTTGCGCTCACAGGCTTGGGGGTATTTCTCTTGAGCCGCGAAGCGAGCGCAATAGAGGCGCTGGATCCTGAAGTTTTAAAGCGCGAGCTGTGCGCCAAGACGCGGCTTGAAGAAGAGTTTGTCGAGGACGTGCTTGAGCAGACTAAAAGCGGGACGATTCCCAAAGAATTGCTCCTTTGCGCTTATCGTTACGCGCTAAAAAAAGGCCGATCGCAAAGACTGATTTATTTTAGATATTGTCTTGTAACGCTAGGCAAACGCTCCGGTCTGAACCTCGAGTTGAAGCAGTTCTGAAAAGGCTCGGGGCTTACCAGGTCCGTATATAAAAAAGTCCGAAGTTTCGCGACGAACGCCGCGCGACTTTGGATTTTTTTATTTTATGGCATAGAAGAACCGACGCGCCGCAAAATCGAGACGCGTCGGTCGGTTGAAAAGATATCGGGAATTCCGCGCTTTCTTATCTTGCTCTTCGATTGACGGGAGCGAGTTTTTCTCTCAGGTAATCGGCGCGCAACGCGTCTTCGTCGTCGGCGTCCTCGCCTCGTAAGAACGCGAGTTTTTTCAGGTGGGCGGGTTGAACGCGCTGAATAAGTTCGTCGACAAGAGCGCCGTTGATTTCCGGCAAGAGTTTTAATTCGACGCCTAACCGGAGACTGGACAGACATTGCATCGTTTCTTCGAGGGAGGCGAGTCTTGCGGATTGCAAAGTCCCCAACGCGCGGTAGCATCGGTCGAGAATCCCGTCGCGATTTTTTTCAAGGATCGCGGCGCGCGCTTGTCGTTCGTAATTTAGCACGCTGTCGACAATACCTTTCATACGGTCGATCATCGTCTCTTCGCTTTTTCCCAGCGTCGCCTGATTCGCGATTTGGAAAAATTCGCCGTACCCCCTTCCCTCGGCTCCGAACGCGCAACCGGCGGCCAAATTGATTTTCGCAAAGCTTCTCATGGCTCTTGAAATTTCTTTTGTTTCCACGAGCGCGGGCAAATGCAGCATGACGGAGAGGTGCAGGCCGGTGCCGACGTTTGCGGGATCGGCGGTAAGATAACCGAATTCTTCGTCGAAAGAGTAATCGAGTTTTTGTCCGAACAGGTCGTCCAGTTCGTTGATTTCGGACCAAAGTTTGCGCAAGGTCAGCCCGCTCGCAGCCATTTGAAAGAGCAGGTGGTCTTCCTCGTTAATCATGAGGGCGAACTCTTCGTTTTTATCGACGACGAGGGCTCTCGGGACGAAATTTTCGGCAAATTCACGGCTAACCAATTGTCTTTCGCACAGGAAGATAGCGTCGTCGCGCGAATAATCGGGGAAATTCAAGACGTCGAAAGAGTCTTTTGGCAAAACTTCGCTCGCGGCGTCGATCGCCAGTTTGACGATATTCTGAAAATCGCCGGCAGTCGCCCTGCTAGCGAACGGGAACCCGTTGATATTCCTCGCCAGTCGTAGTCTACTTGAGATAACCACGTCGGAATCGGGTCCATTTCCCCGAATCCACGCTCCTTGCCGTTTAACCAGATCGTCTAATTTCACGAATACGCCTCTTCCTTCAGTAAATCCGAACGCGTCGAACGCGTCTCTAACGCTCGTCGCACCGCCCACTATAACGAATTTTCGGACGGCGCTCAAGTCGTGAAAACGCGGTCGACGCAGGAATTCTTTGGAGTCGCGGTCATAGCGAGAGGGGTTCGTTGGCAAGTTGCCGTTCGTTTCTCGTCAACTCAAACATATCGTGAATCAGTTTGACGTCGCACGGACGCTGTTTCGTGTTTCGGCGCAGGAACATGCGTTCTTGCGTGAGGACCATGAGTTCGGTCGGAATTTCCGTGATCTGACCGAACGAGCGGGCGTAGTTGACGAAACTTGGCACGGCGGTCGTGACGAACCCGTACGCCATGCTGCAAGCGCCGATTGTTTTTCCGGTAAAAATACTCGTATTGATCGCGGTTTTCGAATAGTCTCCGACGACGCACCCGAGGAATTGCATTCTGGAGGGGAATTTTCCGGCGGGCGTTTCCTGAGTGACCTCGTTGTAAGAGTTTTTCAAGTCGCTGTTGCAAGTCCCCGCTCCGAGATTGACCCAACTTCCTAGGTAACTGTGTCCCAGGAACCCGTGATGTTGTTTGTTTGAGAAGGGTTCGATGGTGGTCGCCTCGACTTCTCCCCCGACTTTGCAAGTGGAACTAATCGCGACGAAATCTTTAATGGCGGCGTGTTCCAGGACGCGGCTGTTTGGACCGATATAGACGGGGCCTCGAATAAGGCAAAATGGCCCGATCTGAACGTTTTTGCTCAAGACGACAGGTCCGGCTTTCGTGTCGGAGACGAAATATTCGCCAATGTTCGGACGTTCTTCCGGGTTTCTCGGAACAAAGAGGCCGTCGGCGATTTCCGCGTAGTCTCCGGTCGCAATTCTGCTTTCCAGGTTCTCGTTAATGAGTTTCATGGGGAGTCTTACGACGTCGGACGGACGTTCGAGAATCGCGGCCTGCACGCTGGGATAGACGATGGGCAAATTGAGGTCTTGCAAGACGCCTTGAATTTGCGCGCACCCCATTTCGCCCGGCGGCAAGACGTCTGGCGAATTCAAGAGCGCGGCGGCGATCGATGCTCCGGCGTAGACGACGGCTCCACGTTCGTATTCTCCCTTGAGTAATTCTTTCCAGAGTTCCAGCAACTTGTATCTCGGGGCGGTTCTCGCGTTGACAAGTAGCACGGGACCTTTTCTCGGTCCTTTTTCAGGTCTCCACGCGTACGGCACGTCTTCGCGTAAGACGTCGCGCAAATGAGGACGCGCAATCAATTCGACCTCGCCCCCAAGCTCACGCGCAAGGTTGAGCAACCGCAAGGAACCGACGCTAATAGAAAAGGCGGCGCGTCCAATCGTAATCGGATAGAGATTTTGAACCAGAGAGTCTTCAAATAAGATAATGTGCATAACAACCTCGCAAAGTTAATGACAAGCCGGAACGACGACGCGATCAATTTAAACGTTTTTTTCATTATAAGAAATAGAAATAGCTTTTCAATAGAGAGGGTTCGGCAAGTATCCGGGCAATAAGAAACGCGCCGGATCCAAGAGGAAATCCGGCGCGCTACGCCAAGGAGGGAGACGAGAAGAAAAGATAGTAAAAAAGAAAGGAGAAAATGTTCTCAAGATCCGCGCGCTTTCCCGTCGTGGAAAAATAGCGCGCGAACGCGTTTACGCGATTAGTCAGCAGGGACTATTTCAGCACAATCGGCAACTCGACGGCGGCGCCCTGTCGAATAATGTTCAAGGTAATCGTTTCGCCCGGCGCGTGTTCTTCCACGGCGGTAATGAAGTCTTCTCCAGTTTTAACGGGCTGTCCATTGACTCCGGTAATCAGGTCGTATCCTCCTTCCGGGCGTCTTATTTCCTGCGAGCGGAAGACCATGCCGTTTCTTCGCGTAACGACAATCGTCAATTTTCCGCCTTTCAAACCGGCTTCGTCGGCGGCGCCCCCTTCGTCGATCAAACCAGGAATCAGGCCCTTATCCGTTTCGGTGACCTGCACGACTCCTGCGTCGCCGCGGACGACTTCACCGCGTTCAAGCAAGATGGAGACGATACGGTGAATCGTATTGACGGGGACGGCGAATCCGACTCCGGTATTTTCACCGACGCGACTGGCGATAGCGGTGTTCATCCCGATCATCAACCCTTTCGAGTCGAGCAGCACGCCGCCGGAGTTTCCGGGGTTAATCGCGGCGTCGACTTGAATCACGCCCTTGATTTCGCGGAATTGTTGCGGGCTTCCGATCGAGCGGTTCAAATTGGAAATGATTCCTTTTGTCATAGTGCGTTCGAGTCCGAACGGGTTGCCAATGGCGTAGACGGTTTGACCGACGAGCAACTTGGAGGAATCTCCAAATTCGATCGGGAAGAGCGCGTCTTCCGGGGCGTCGATTTTAATCAGGGCGACGTCGGTGTTCGGGTCGACGGCGATAGGTTTAGCGGGGTAAACCTGTCCGTTGAAGAGCGTGACGTCCATTTTTGAGACGTTCTCAACGACGTGGAAGTTTGTCAGAATAACGCCTTGTTTATTGAGAACGATCCCGCTTCCGCATCCTTCCGCGGTCTCCTGGAAGATCATGTTTCCACGCGTTTCCTGAGTCGAGACATTGACGACGCTTTTGTTGCGGTTGGCGTAAATTTCGACGGGGACGCGTTCTTCAGGAGTCAACTCGGCGAGTCTGGCGCGGAGATCGTCCTGCGAGACAGGCTGAGTAACATTTTGCAGGGAGAGATTAGAGCCGGCGGAAAGGGGCAAATCAGGGACGTCGTTGACATGGTAAATAGCGGCGGGGGCTTCAAGTTGCGAGGCATATCGAGGCGAGAAGGTTTGCGCGCAGGCGCTATTTTCGAAAACGGCGCCGAAAGCTAAAGCTCCGCAAACGCTCAACGCGGAAACGAAAGAATATTTCAAAGTTTGTTTACGCATAATTTTCATCCTTCTAAAAACGTTTCACATAAGCGAACCGCGTATTCGTCCAACGCATCGTTAGACGCAACTGCCAGGCGCGGAGGTCTTAACCGTATCTCGCGCCCGCGTAATAGTATTACGCAAAATTCATTCCTACCTGGCAAAAAAAAAGCAAAAAACAATAAAAAAAGCTCAAGAAGTCCTTTTTCCCCGAATAAAAAGAAAACAAAAAATTTATTGGCGCGATTATTTCAAGCGAAAAATCTCTTGACCTCGCGAAGTAAAAACGGCATACTTACCGGACGAAAATATAATAACCCAGGAACAATCGTCATGTCCCCCCAGCAGAGAGTATTTCACGCGTCGCGCAAAGCGGCGTTCGCGCTTAGCGTCGTTTCCGCGTGCCTCGCGGGCTCGACGTTAGGGACGGGTTGTTGTTCCATGACGGACGCGGGGGGCGTAGGGAACGCCGAGCTTGGGGCGTTTGATCCGGCGTCGCCGAACCCACTTTTCGTCAAGACGCAAGACGCGACGGCGCTTTGGGAGGCGATCGTCGACGTGATCGACAACTATTACGTCATAGAGGTCGAATCTCCGGTCCGCACTTACGAACAGACGGGGAAAGACGGAGCGACCTACGAATATCGTACGGAAGGGCGCATCGACACGAAGCCGAGCATCGTAGGGGGCGCGTTTGATCCCTGGCGTAAGAACAGCGCTCCCTGCGGCGAGAAATTGTTCGCCACGCTTCAAACCGCGCGTTCGTCGGCGACGGTTCGCGTCGTTCCGGAAGGGTCGGGATTTTTCATTTACGTTTCAGTCTATGAGGAGATTGAAGATCTTCCGCGCCCGATGGGGTCTCATGTTGTCGCGGACACGCAGTTCAACGAGGATTTAACGAAGATCCGGCAAGCGGTTGGGGAACGTCAACGCTCGAAAGGCTGGATTCCCGTCGGTCACAACACCGAACAGGAAAACAGGATCTTGCGGGAGATCGGTTGGCGCGTAGGCGTCTCTCGTTCGACGCTTCACACGGGAGTCGATTACGATCTTACTCCGTAACGCGAGTCGTTTTATTTTTCTTACAAGATAAAAAAAGCCGAGTAGGAGGGATCCCGCTCGGCTTATCGTTATTTCAAGGAGTATTCCGCGCTCAGGCGTCCATGGATTCCGCAACGTTTGAATTCATAGCGGCTTTAATCGAGGAGCCGTACGAGACGGCCTGACCCGCGAGAATCGCCATGCACGCGACGACGGCGAAAATAGCGGCCAGAGCCAGAAACGTATCGAAAACGCTCAACGGCTTTTTGCGCAAGGCGCTAAGCATCAGGACGGGGACGAGCAACGCGAAGAGTCCGAGGAGGTCGAAAATAATGAGGAAAGTCACGCAAGCGGCGCCGGCGATAATGAAGGCGGCGACGTTCGCGAGAATAAGCCCGACGAGGAGCAGGACGAAGAGAATTCTGACGCCGACTCCGGCCGCTTTATCGACGACCGGACCTTTTGGCGCTTTTTCTTTTGGTTCTTTCTTTGCCTTCTTAACCTTCGGAGCCTTTTCTTTCTTCGCCTTCTTCCCTTTTTTGTTCAGGGACGGGGTTCCGGAAATTTTTTCGCCATCCTGCAGGTTTCCGATAATGGAATCGGTGAACCCAACGGGGGTATCGTTACTTCCGACTTTGAAGGGGTCGTCGTCGATCGCGGTCGTCGACTGAGACACGTCGAGATCGGGAATAGATTCTGACGAACCGGGCAAATCGTCGAGAGCCAGGGAGGACTCGTCGCTCAGATCGGGCTTATCGTTATCATTTTTGCTAAAGAGTTCGGCGAACTCGTCTTTTCCGTCGTCTTTTACGGTAAACAGATCGTCCAGGTCGTTAGTAGAGTTTTCGTTGTCAGCCACGTTATTCTCCAGATACACAAACGTCGAACGGTTCGTCATACACGACGGCGACGATCGCATTCACCATTGAGGAACCCTCCGACTCCCAGTCGCGAAACAAGACCCCTCTTTACGATAATCAGTATAATTCCTTTTTTTCCCGTTACCACAAAAAAGGCGCGAAAGTTAGAGAAAAATTGTGAAATTCTACATTTTCCCGGCGCGTCTTTGGTATTATACTAACGTTTGGATTAACCGTTATTATAAACAAAAGGTCGCTATGAGTTACTATTCCCTTCCTTCCAGTCCGCGTCCGCGCAAGTCGAGCGTTCCCCCGGACGAGCTTTGCGCCCATTGCTACGGGAAATGCTGTCGTTACTTCGCGCTTCCAATCGACAAGCCGACCACGTACGAGGAATTTGATTTTGTCCGCTGGTATCTTCTTCACGAATCGGCGTCGGTATTTGTCGAGAACGGCGACTGGTTTCTCCTGATCCATACTCCGTGCAGGGAACTTGGACCCGACAATCGTTGTAAGATTTACGACCATCGACCGCAGATCTGTCGCGAGTATTCGACAACGAAATGCGAATATGAAGATCTTTTCGTTTTTGAGCAGTATTTTGAAACGGGAGAACAAATCGAGGAATACGCGGAGGCGGTTTTAGGGCCTCGACCAGGCGCGGATTTCCGGACGCCTAAACCGCGTCAGGGGAACGGGGCGCCGCGTTAAACGTCAAACGACGTTCGCTTCGCGTTTGCGAGGGGACGTCGTTTTTTTCTAATTCGCGCTTATAACGGATTAGTTTACCGCCATTTAAACGAGGCGACGGCTTTTTCGCGCAAATTGGCGACAAAGCTCTTATCTCCGCAGACGACGTTCAAGGCGAGCGGTTTGTTCGAGTCGTTCAGAGCGACTAAGGCGAAGGAGCCGTCCGGATTCTTGAAGGCGCAGAGGCAGGCGCCCTTTGGCAGGTCTTTATTTTCGAGTTCAACGCGAATCGCGCCGGGTCGAACGACTTTCGAGAAGTGCGCGATTTCGTAGTAGTGCGAGTAGCGTTCGACGCGTTTATAATCCGGGGTGGAGACGTTGACGGCGCCGAAACATTTATCACACCCGCCCGGTCGGTTCGGTCCTCTTTGGTCGTCGAGCATATAGTTCCAAACGATAATCGCCTTGCAGCCGTAGTTCATGACGCCGATCCCGACTTCCCGCATAAACCACATGAGGTCGCCGTCAAAGGAGTATCCCCAGGCGCCGATCGACTGTTCGGTGAAATAGAGTCCTTTGTCGGGTCGAGCGTCTCTAACGCGCTTCATTTCTTCTTTGTTCCCCCCGTAAGCGTGGTAGGCGGCTCCGGTCAGATATTTTGCGGCTTCTTCGTCCTCGTATATTTTGAGCGGATATCCCCATTGATCCCGGCATTCCGGTTTATTTGAGTCGTAGTTGAAGTTGTGGTCGAACGCCCAAATTTCCGTATTTAGCCGCGCATTTCTCAGGGCGGGCCCCAGAACTTTTACAAAGTCTCTCTGTTCCCGCCAGGTCATAAAGAGGGAGGCGGAGTTCCCGCGATTGAGCGGTTCGTTCTGCATTGTAATCGCGTTGATCACGACGCCGTTTTCGCGCATCGCGTTAATGTACTTTACAAAGTATTCGGCGTAATCGGCGTAATAGCGCGGGTTGAGTCTTCCGCTGGTCCAGGAGTCGAACGGTTTGAGGTTTTGCAGGTCGTCGACTTTCATCCATTTTGGGCAAGTCCACGGCGACGCGAGAATTTTTATCGTCGGATTGATCTCGAGTATTTCTTTCAGGACGGGTACGACGTATTCGCGATCTTCGTCAGCGAGTTTGAAGTTCTCGATACCCGGCGCGTCGCAATGCGTGTACTCGCTTAACGAGAAGTCGGAACACCCGATAGAGACGCGAACGTAACTGAACCCGAGTCCTTTTTCGACGGAGAAAGTTTCCGTAAGCAGGGCGCGTCGATCTTCGTGCGTCATTTTAAGCAGGTTGAAAGAGGTCGACCCGGTAATAGCGACGCCAAAGCCTTCGACCGTCTGTCTCAATTCGTTTAAATTGAGCGTGGAAGTCGGCGCGTTGGAGTTTGTATTTCCGAACTCGAGGATTTTTTTTCGAAAGAGTTCCGCCTGATTGGAGGAGGTTTCGTAAGCGACGACTTTGTCGACGGGGTCAAGCGTTTCGTCCAGTCCTTGAACAGGCGCGGACGGATCGTCGGCGAACCCGAGCGACGCGCAAACGCTCGTCATCATCGCGGCGAACAGGAAAGAAAAAAAGCAACGCATGCAATACCTCGCAAAACAAAAAGCGCGTCGAGGGCAAGCCCCAGGTGCGCGCGTATTCCAAAGCAAACGGTCGCCGCGATTGTTAAGTATCGACGGCGCGGGCAATTCGTATTCGCGACAGATTCCCGAAAGGGTCAGAAGTCGCGATTTTCCAGTTTTTCTTTTGTGGACCACAACCCCGCGGAAGGCGTGCTTATGAAGTAGACGCGTTCTCCGTCGGGCATATCGTTGAACCCGTTTTTCATTTTGGCGGGGTCGTATTTTTTCAGGGTTTCGTCGAGGTCGGCGTATCCGAAGCAGACGCCTTCCACTTCTTCTCTGGTCAGAAATCCGGGGGCGTAAGTAATTTTGAATCTTCCTTCGCTGGAGCCGTGAATCAAGTGCGCGGTCGCGTGGGTAAGGTCTTGCAGTTCCGGTTCTTTTTTCCACAACTTCAAGACGTTTTCCGAGCCGGAATATCCGAACTTTCGAATCAGCTTATCGACGTCCGGTTGTTCTCCAAACCTTTTCAGGCCGGGCGCGATAATCAGCAGTTCTCCGCCGTCCGCCATAGCCATTCTCGTACGATAAATCGCTTTATTCGCGACCCATGTGCTGTGGAACTCGTCTCCCTGCATGACGGCGACGACCTTTTTCAGCGGCGGCACAATCGTGATATTTTGTTCTTTTGAAGCGGTCGCCGCGTCAAGATAGACGTCGACGTCGTTTCCGACATAGATTCCGGTGTGTTTCAGGGCGCCGTTTTCATCGTAAGCCATCGTGACTTCGATAAAGCAGTCCGGCAAATCGCCGAGCAATTCTTCTTCGGCCTTATTGTAGCATTTACGCAGGGGGGTAATGAAATTCCCGAGATTATTTTCGATTCCGCAACACGCGGCCATCATGTGAGAAGCGCAAATGGTTTCTTTTCCGCCCAGTCCGATGAAGTAGTTTTTATTGTGGTTTGCGAAGCCGAGCACTTCGTGCGGGACGACGTGTCCGACGTTGATAATCAGGTCCCATTTTTCATTGACGAGAGTCGAGTTGAGCGAGATCGGAATAGCCCAATTCGCGCGACCTTTTGAGACTTCCTCGACAAAGGCTTCCGGAACTTCGCCAATGTGAGTCGCGCCGTTTCTCCAGTCGTGTTTCAGAATTTTTTCCTGGGGAATCGAGCCGAACATTCGCCGGTTTTGTTCCTCGTCGTGGGGCAGATGCTGTCCAAGAGTCGGTATGACGTAGACGTCGGCGGATTTGGAGAAGATTTTATAGAGTTCTTCAGTAACGCGCCCCGCCCCGCTGTGAGCGCGGGTAATATCGGGAGGTAAGAGCAAGACGCGTTTTGGGTCTTTACAAACGCGTTCTCTCGCTTCGTTAGCGGCGCGTCTAACCGCGTCCAGGACCTGTTCTTTTGTAAGCCAACCTTTTTCAACGAACCATGACGGCATGAGGGAGCGCCTTTATTTAAGAGTAAGCAAGTCAATAGTATAAAAAAACGCCGTCGAGTCAACGCGGTCAAGAGCGCAACTCGACGGTCTAACGTCAAAATATTTTCAACGCCGGATTCGATCGACGACGTCAAACAAAATATCTCTAAATTCCTCGGGCGAAGTTTCGTCCAAAGTTTTTCCCTTTTTCTGGAGCGATTCGTTGACTTTAACGGCGGTTTCCTGCATAGCGGCGTGGGTTTCGTCGCTTCCCCCGACAAGAGTGAAGTTATCTCCTCTCGTCAGTCTTTTCTCACCGTCGTTTGCGTCCAACCCGACGCCGATCATATGAGCGGGGGCGTTCGTCTTTTTTGACAAGGGATTCGATTTACTTTGTTTCATAACGCACCTCCTTGGTCGTATGGTCGATCGAAGAAACGCCGGGCTCTTATTAAGGAGGGCGACGTTTTGTTCCAGTCGTTCGATCATCCAATTCGTTGTTGAATTTGTTCGAGGAGCTCGTCCTTTTTGACGCGCACCTGTTCGAGCGAGTCTCTATCGCGCAAAGTGACGGTTCCGTCTTTCATCGTTTGTCCGTCGACGGTCACGCAGAAAGGCGTGCCGATTTCGTCCTGGCGACGGTATCTTCTTCCGACGGCGCCTTTTTCATCGTATTGGACGGACATTTTCGATTTAAGTTCGCCGTAGATTTCGGCGGCGACTTCGGGCATACCGTCCTTTTTGACGAGCGGGAAGATAGCGGCTTTAACAGGAGCGAGACGCGGATGCAATTTCAAGTAGACGCGTTCTTCCTCTTTTCCCGCTTCCGAGGTCGGGGCTTTGTCGACTTTGTATGATTCGCACAGGAAAGCGAGGGTCGCGCGGTCGGCTCCGGAACTCGGTTCGATAACGTGAGGAATGAACCGTTCTTTTCTTTGGTCGTCGTAGTAGGACATATCTTTTCCGGATCCGCGCCACTTCGGATTGCCGTTAGCGTCTTTTTCAAGCACAAGGTCGTTTCCTTCGCGCACGAGTTTTCCTTCGGAATGCGATCTCAGGTCGAAATCTCCGCGGTGGGCGACGCCTTCCAGTTCGCCAAATTCCCCGTCGGAAAGGAACGGGAACGCGTATTCGATATCGGCGGTGCCGACGGAATAGTGCGCCAATTCGGCCTTTTCGTGTTCGCGCATCCGGAGTCTCTCGCCGGCCAGTCCCATATCGACGTACCACTTGAAGCGGCGGTCTCTCCAGAACTTGTACCATTGTTCCGATTCGCTCGGGTGGCAGAAGAACTCGATTTCCATTTGTTCAAATTCACGGCTTCTGAAGGTGAAGTTACGCGGGGTAATTTCATTTCTGAAGCTCTTTCCGATTTGTCCGACGCCAAAGGGTACGCGCACGCGGGTGCTGTCGACGACGTTTTTGAAATTGACGAAAATCCCCTGGGCGGTTTCCGGGCGCAGGAACGCGGCGTCTTCTTCTCCCCCGAGGGCTCCGACCGTCGTTTTGAACATCAAATTAAATTCGCGGGGTTCCGTCAGCGTGCCCGGCGTTTTGGCGTCCGGTCCGAGTACGTGAGAGAAATCGCCGTTTTCGAACGAATCGATACCCGCGACGTCGCCTTCCCAGGTCAGCTTATCGGCGTCCTTCTTCCTCAAGCCGAAGAATTTGAGGGCGGCTTGTTCAATGGCGTCGTGTTCGTTTTCGGTTTCAATGGTCGTGACAAAGACGCGCATCTGTTGGGCGGGGGCTCCGTTTTCGCCGTGTTTCAACCCTGTAACCCAACGGCCTTTAATGTGGTCGAACCGATATCGACGTTTCGATTCGCGGCAATCGATCATGAAGTCGTGGAAAAGGTCGTAGTGTCCGGAACATTTCCAGACTTGCGGATGCATAATAATAGCGCAATCGAGCCCGGTCATTTCGAACGTACTCGGGGCGCCGGGGAGCAATTTCATTTCGTTATGCCCGACGATCATGTCGTTCCACCAAGCGTCTTTCACGTTTCTCTTGAGCAACACGCCCAGAGGGCCGTAGTCCCAGAAACCGTTTAGACCGCCGTAAATTTCGCTCGATTGAAACAGAAAGCCGCGACGCTTGCAAAGCGCGACAAGATCTTCCATCCGCATCGTAAAAGTTCCTTATTTTTTAAATATGTTTATTTTATCCGACAGGAGTCGTTAAATTTTATATTTTTAGTATTATCGTAAAACTCAACGCATTTATTTAGTTTGTTTCGTTTTAGTTTGGAACGCGGAGTCCAATTTGACGACTCCGATTCTAAATTCGGGCACGACGTCGAGCGAGTCCAGTTTAGCGGCGTCGTAAATATCTTTTGTCAATTTGACTTTTGCGAGGTTGAGCCCGCCCCTGCTTTCCTTGAGCAATTCGACGAGCGAGGTCGACCTTCGTTCTCTCCACTGTTCTCTGACGACTTCCGCTTGAACGTTGAGCCGAAAATCCGCGTTTCTCAAAGTGAGTCGGTCGGTCAAGAGGCCCGCGAGCAAGAGATCCTCTTCGGTATATTGGCCGAGGGTCCCCGCGCAGACGATAGAGATTCTATCGAAATCGTCGCGTAGCAATCTTTCGACGACGGCCTGCGCGTTCAAGTATGAAGCGAGCAGCACGACGCCTCTACAACTTAAAATCGCTTTTGTGCCGTTTGTCGTCGTGAAGAAGATCGTTTTTCCGGCGACGTTTTCGGGTGAGTAATCTTCGGGCGAATTTCCAAAGTCGAAACCATCAATCGGGACGCCGTGCCGTTCGCCGCCCAGAATCGCCAAATTTTCGTTTTTTGGATCTTTCGCGAGAAAGGCTTTTTTCGCGACGACGGCTTCTTCAATCGATTCGAAAGGTCGTACAGCGACGGCGCCGGCGGCTAATGCGGTCGTAATGGTAGTCGTAGCGCGCAAGGCGTCGATAGCGACGGAGGCTCCTCTAAAGGGGAGATCCGGGGCGAGTTCCGGCAAGGGATAAACGTCGATATTCTTCACAGAGTCATTCTCCTGACAACCTGGCCTTGTATTCGGCTCAGGCGCCCTTTTGTCTTTTTCGCCTAGCGGTCGAAAGAAAAAAAGGTATACTTTTTGTAACCGCGCTCGCGACAGGCGTAGCGGTCGAGTCCGCGACGCGCCGCGTCCGGGAATCGTCATTATATACCAGGAAGTTAGAAAAGGAAAGGCGTCGGGTCATGTCCGCACAAGAAACGCAAGTGGATAAATCGTCCGCCAGAGTCCGCGCGATGTTTGGAGAAATCGCGCCCAGGTACGACTTTTTAAATAATTTTCTTTCGGTAGGTTTGGCGAAGTTGTGGCGGCGCAGACTTGTTTCGACGGTATTCCAGGCGCTTTCCGAGAGTCCCGGCGAACTTCGTTCTCTTGAGACGCTCGACGTAGCGACGGGAACGGGGGACGTAATCATCGAGACGCATCGCCAGTGGCGCAAGCATTATCATCAGTGCGGTCGTTTTTCGGGTTTAAAGACGTTCGGGGTAGACTTTGTGCCGGCGATGCTGTCGTTAGCGCAAGACAAGATAACGCGCCGCGGTCTCTCGAACGTCGAACTTTCGGAAGGGGACGGTTTAGCGTTGCCGTTTGAGTCGAACCGCTTCGACGCGGCGACAATCTCGTTTGGTCTCCGCAATATGGAGGATCCGGCGCGCGGGATCGCCGAGATGACGCGGGTCTGTCGTCCGGGCGGCGTAGTGGCGATATTAGAGTTTTCGCCGACCAGTTTTCCGATATTCGCGCCGATATTTAAGTTTTATTTTCACAAGATTTTGCCGGCGATTGGTCAAGCGGTCGCGAAAAACAGCAAAGAGGCGTATCGTTATTTACCGGCGAGCGTCGACGCGTTCGACTCCGCGGACGTCATC
This sequence comes from uncultured Planctomycetaceae bacterium, assembly GCA_964447865.1. GTDB lineage: Bacteria > Planctomycetota > Planctomycetia > Pirellulales > Thermoguttaceae > RUG369. The sequence goes on from CAYUUL010000031.1 coordinate 18,828, forward strand.
CTCGAGTATATGCGCCAAAGCGGGCTCGAGGACGTTCGCCGCCGCTCGATGACGTTCGGAGTTCTCGGTCTTTCGATCGGGCGCAAACGCTCGTGAACGTCGAGCGCAAGTTTGAAGTTCCAACGTTAAGTTCAAACGTTATAGTAACCTCGATACCATTTGACAAATCTTTTCAGCCCTTCGTCGACGCTCGTGTTCGGTTTGAAACCAAAATCTTTTGCGAGTTCGTCGACGTCCGCGTAAGTTTGATAGACGTCGCCCGCCTGCATGGGGAGCAATTCTTTTTTAGCGGTCTTACCGATTTGTCGTTCCAGCGTTTCCACAAAGTCGAGCAATTTTTCGGGACGATTGTTTCCAATGTTGTAAACTTTCGCGCGGTCGCCCTTTTCATTTGGTTTCGGCGGATTGCAAAGCATATTTTCGACGCCTTGCACAATATCGTCGACGTAAGTGAAATCTCGATACATATCCCCGTAGTTGAAGATTTGAATCGGCTCGTCGTTGAAAATTTTTCTTGTGAAGATAAAGGCCGCCATATCGGGACGTCCGTACGGTCCGTACACGGTAAAGAAGCGCAACCCGGTGCAGGGGATCCCGTACAGGTGGGCGTAGGAATAGGCGAGCAGCTCGTTTGATTTTTTTGTGGCGGCGTAGAGCGAGACGGGTTCGTCGACTCTGTCGCTGGTCGAGAAGGGGGTTTTACGCTGATTTCCGTAGACGGAGGAGCTCGAGGCGTAGAGCAGGTGTTCGACGGGCCGTCGTCGGCACGCTTCCAGTATGTTGAAGAACCCGATAATATTGGAGTTGATATAGGCTTGCGGATTTGTAATGGAGTATCTTACGCCGGCCTGAGCCGCCAAATTGACGACGATTTCCGGTTTTTCTTCTTCGAACAGCCCGTTTACGGCGACGGCGTCGGCGAGATTCCCTTTGATAAACTTGAAGTTCTTGAAAATTTCCAGTTCCTTGAGCCTGGCGTATTTCAAATTGACGTCGTAGTAATCGTTGATATTGTCGAACCCGACGACGTCGGCGCCCTGACTCGCCAATTTTTTAGCGAGGTGAAAGCCGATAAACCCGGCGGCGCCGGTGACAAGATAACGTTTTTTCGGATCCATCGGATTGAACTTTGCGTCCATAGCATATCCTCGAACAAATAAGTAAACAGGGCGGTCGCGATATTTCAGTCTTTGAACCCGCGATATTCGGACCCAATTTTCTGATAACTTTCCAAATTACCGACGTCGAATCTCTTCCCGGGCATTTCCATGGCGTAAACGAGTTCGTTTTTACAAGTCCACGCGGCGAGACTGCCGGGGGCGTCGAACCCGCATCCCTGTTCGAGCGCGCGTTTAATTTTTTCGGCGGTCATACCTCGATAGGCGTAGAACGGCGGGGCGCACCAATGGGATTTTGGCTCGTCTGGTTTTTCGGTCATAGCGAGCACGCGGTCGTTTTCGTCGATTTCCAGCACGCCGCATTTTCGCAGTTTTTCGACGCTCGGCTCATAGTAACGCATAATGGCGCAGCCGTCTTTTTTCTCGTCAAAGTACTTAACCAGGGCGCCGAGCGAAAAATCGAGGACGTTGTCCCCGGCAATAACGAGCAGGTCGCCGGTCAAATTTGCCTTTTCGATCGCGAACAGTATATCTTTAACGGCGCCGACTCTTGTCTCGTTGGCAGTAGAGCCGTCGTCCAGGATCTCAACAGGGGCGTTCGTGGGGAGCGCGCCGTCTTTTCCTTTGGCTTTCGCGTCGGCCCAGTCGCGGAAATGATTCGCGAACCGGGCGTTTGAAACGACGACAAACTTTTCAATTTTCTGGTAACGGTCCAAATCGTCGAGCAGCCAGTCGACAATCGATTTTTCCCCGACTTTCAGGAGCGGTTTCGGGAAATTTTCAGTCAGGGGATACAGTCGGGTCGCATAGCCTGCCGCCAAAACGATACAGTTCATATTTTAGTCTCTTTTAAAAATCAGCGTTAAAAAATCGTTTGCGTTGACGCGCCAGGTCATCCCAATTTGACGCCGTCGGAGGTATGACAGTAGTGAATCGAAAACTTTTCCTGCAAATTCGGGAAGGCTTTGAGGTATCCTTCGGTGATTTTTTTGGAGATCTCCTCTTTTTTCTCGGGATCGACCAGGGCCATACAGCACCCTTTGAACCCGGCTCCGCTGAATCTTCCTCCGTAAATACCGTCGGTATCCAACATAAGCTCATAGAGTTTTTTGAGTTCTTCCGAGCCGGTCTCGTAGGAATAAATCGAGCTTCTTCCGCTTTCAAAGACGAGTTGTCCGAATTTTTTGAGGTTCCCTTCCCTCCAACATTTAGCGCCCTGTTTTACGCGTTCGACTTCGGAATAGTAGTGAGCGGCTCTTTTTCTCCAATTTTCGGGGAGTCTTTCGGCGTATTTTTCGAAGACGGCGAGGGGAACGTCGCGGAGTCTCGTATCGACAAACCGACCGTAATCCATATCCGCCCAACCTTTAAGAGCGTAAGCGGCGGCTTTCAGTTCGTCGACGCGCATATTGAAAGCGGAGCCCGCGAGAGTGCGTTCGACGCCGCTGAAGAAGATGGCGATTTCGAAAGGCGGCATTTTGGGATTGAGCGGGATGAGCTCGTATTTTTCCGTTTTCGTATCGAGAAAGAGCAGTTTATCCTTTTGGCAGTATACTTCGCAACTCTGGTCGAGTTTTCCGACGTTTACGCCGACGTATTGAGTTTCGGATTCGAGGGCGATTTGAATGAGTTCGGAGCGCGAGACGCGCACTTCGTTGACGGCGCACAGAGCGGCCAGGAAGGCGATGATCACGGCGGCGGAAGAAGATAGCCCGCCAATAGGCAGAGACCCTTCGACCACGCAATGCAGGCCTCGTTTAAGTTCGAATCTTTTCGACAACGCCCAGGCGGCGCCGCGCAGATAGTCGGCCCAGTCGTTTTGCTTTGGGGGGATTTTACTTAGATGAAAAGACTGTTCGCCCTCAAAGTTCAGGCTGCGCATACGAACGTTCCCGTTAGTCGTCGGAGTGTAGACGATCGTGATTCCCTTATCGATAGCGAATCCGGTCACGTAGCCGAACTGGTGATCGACGTGCGCGCCGAGCGGGCAAACGCGATATGGGCAGAAAGACTCCAGGACTTCCTGATTTTTATTTGATTTGCCGTACCAACGCGCAAATTCGTCGCACGCTTTCATGATAATCGTTCCTTGTCAACCGTAAAACCGAGCAAAACCCTGGCGGTAGCGATACTTACGCGAGCCCCACCTCGACCGAAAAACGAACCGAATCAGCGCCGCCGACATGCTTTCGCGGGCACGATTCCCTTTTCATTTTCGGCTCGATTATATCTTTTTTTATCTACGCTACAACAGAAACAGGGGCGTCGTCGCTTTAAATATTGTAAAAATAACGGCGAACAAACGTCAAATACAGACGCGTCGAGGGGCAAAACGGACGTGAAAATCCGGTTTACCCCTCGATAATTACGCGCGATCATCGACCGCGGCGGTTAGAAAAGCGAGTAAAAAATCAGAAAGTAAGCGTATCTTCGCCTTGCGATTTGATCGTTCTCACCTCTTTTCCATTGATCAAAACCTGGTATTCGAGTCCTTTTTCCGCGTTAATTTTCACGACGTTATTCTCGACGCGCGCGGGAAACGGGCTCAGTACGCGATATTCTCCGCAGTCGACGACAAACCCGCAGGTCGGTTTGCCGTCGACCACGCGCCGCATCATGGAGACGGCGGTCGGGTTGATATTGCAGAGATATTTCTTTTGCGTTTTGATTTGGAAGGAGTCCGGGAGCAGGCCGTTCATACCGGGTTCGTCTTCGACGAGCTGACACTCGGCGCTGGCGACAATCCCGACGCCAATTTTCCGCCAGTCGAGAGTATTGTCGTGTTTTGCGAGCATGAGGCACGCGCGGGCATAGTCGAGACCGCACCATTGCACGGGCCGTCCCATCCAGTTTGGCGCGACCCAGCTTGTGGCGCCGAAAACGGCGATTGTCGCGTAACGCATCATCGGCTGTTTTCCGGGCGTGAGTTCGGGATCTTCCCAAAGGTAGACAAAGGGGATTCCAGTAAGCGCCCAGCGTACGGCGGCGTCGAGGTATTTCTTTTCCCCGGTCGCTTCGTAGCAGAGGACGTTCGCCATACAGCATCTCGAGGCGCCCATAATATCGGGGGTATGCACGGAGAGTTCCCAGGTCTGAGCGCCGGCGGGCGTTTTCAGCGTATTGACAAAATCGAGGCCTTTAACAGCGGTTTCCAGGGCGAGCGGATCCTTTGTAACGCGCCAGTTTTCCATGAGCGAGAACAGGAAGTTTCCGCAGTATCCGGACGCGGTATCGGAGTCCCCTCCCCAGGCGTATTTCCCGGAGTATCGGAAGGAGCCGTCGGCGGCCTGGCCCTGCGCGTACTGTTGAATTTGATTTTTCATCGAAGCGGCGAGGAGTTCCCCTTTTCCCATCATGAGCGCGCCGTCGTAATAGCGCATATGCCCGCCGCCAAGGCTAAATCCTTTTGTCTCGGGCAATTTTCCAGTAAGTTCCCAAATCGTGGAAATGTAGTCGCATCCCCAGGCGGGCGGGAAGTTCGTATACGGAGGATCGGGGAAAGAGACGGCGTGACGCCAGCCGCTCGGAGTCTTAATGTACGAATCGGTCAAGCCTTTGAGAATGAATTGTTCCTCTTCTTTTCCGGTTCTTGGCGGGGTTGGGACGTCGGGTAGTCCTCTCGTCTTAACGGACCACAGGATCGCGTTTTCGATCGGTTCCAAAGGTTCGGCGAAGCGGATCTTTCCAGAACCTTGCCGCGCAACGATATTCATACGCGAAGAATCTTTGACGCCGTCGATAAAGTCCGGCACGGCGAAAATCGACTGATTTTTCGGATTGTCGTAGAGCAGGGAGACGGAGCCAAGATTGGTGACGACGGAGGCGAACGGAGCGGTCGTCCAGTCGACGGGCTGCGCGTATCTGATATGTTCCGGAGTAGCGATATCGGCGGTCGAGGAGCTGTGTTCGCCCTTTTGCAGGTATTCCGAGCCGGAGAGGATCGCCTGTTCCATTTCGCCAAGCGCGCGCAAGACGGGGGCGTGAATATCTCTTGGGGAATCGTAATCGAAGGAGAGGATATCGCCGTCCAGTCGGAACTTAAGGGAGCCGACAATGGAGGACGGTTCGACGACGCGGTCGACGTCGGTCGCCGCCAACTTTGCGCCTTTCGCGGCTTTGTCAAGTTTCGCGCGAGCTTCGTCGACGGGAATCGCGCAAATATTAAACTCGGCTTCTTTAGCGTCGTCGCCAATGGAGCGCAAGACGGGGATCAAGCGGGTGTTCGACGCGTTATTCGCGTCATTTGCCTTGACCTTAATTTCCGCGAAATAGTCGGTTTTGTCGGGCAAGATCGCGGAACCGTCCCCTTCTTCGCAGAGCAACGGGCAAATAACGGCGACGCGTTTCCCATTGCGCAAGATCTCGGCTCCGGACGCGTCGGGCGCGAACCGCACCTGTACGGAACCGCTTTTAATCGTCGGGACGTTTTCTTCAAGTTCGGAGTCGGCAATTTTCGGATTAAACGCGAAGAACCTTCTCGAGACTTTATCTTTGTTTCCTTGTATGTTCGCGACGACTTCTATTTCTTCGAAAGTTTTCTTTTGCGGGAAAGAGACGGAATCGAGGGCTTTGTCGTCGATTTGAACGTTCGCGACAGAGGTCGATTTTTCCGGATGAACGCCAAATCGCTTGAGCTCGACGTTGATCGCATTGTCCGAGTTGTTGATTAAACTGTAATTCAGAGCGCCGTCGTCAACGGTATGCGCGCCGTATTTTAAAGGCTTATAGACGACTTTCAAAAGTTCGACGCGGGCGAGTTCCGCTTTCCCTTTGTCGTCTCCAATATCGAACCGGAGTTGCAGGAGCGGAGCTTCGGAGTCGAGCGGCACGTAGTAATCGTGAAATTCGTTATCATTTTTGAGCGTGAAATGCGTCGAACGCGCTTCTTCGAACCCCTGGTTTGCGACGCGGGTAATAAAGAAGATCTGTCCTGCCCCGGCGTTCTGGCGTCGTATTCGCGCTTTTACGATAATTTTTCCGACGGTTTTATCGAGCATTTCTTTTGGAAAGAGCGCGTTGAGAACCGGCGTGTGGAAATAGGGGTCGGAGTCTTTCGACGTGATAACGAGCGCGTTTTCCCCGCGTTCAATATTGACGCCGACACGACCGTACCAGCCGTCCGAACTTGTATTTTTGTCGGCGAAATCGACGACGCCGAGCGATTCGCAAGCGATTGGCTCCAGGGCGCAGACGTCGATCGGTTCGTCCTGGGGGACGCCCCTTTTATCAAATTCGTACGCGAAAGCGAGATTCGCGACGGTTCCGCACAGGAGCGCGACGCAAACGCCCATTGAGAACGCTAATTTACAACAACTGAAATTTTTCACTAGACGATTCCTAAATCCAGGAAACATTTGTAATCATCGCCGCGACGTTCGCGACGGTTTTCAGGGATTATATCACGACAAGCAATCAAGCGCCACACGCAGGTCGCGATAATCGCGGAAAACCATAATCAGCGCGCGGGACGTTCAAGAAATGAAAAAGCGAAACGACCGTTTGCAGATCGTTTCGCACATTATCGCGGAATTACGCGAGGGACATAAAATTATCAGAGCGTTTCCGTTTCACCGCCGGAGATGGTTCCGACCGCGCCCCAGACGCCGAACGGGCTCTTACCTGTCGGGTCAGTGTTGAGATAGTTCGTAGACCCGAGCTCATCGCCGCAGTCGATAGTGTCGGAGATGAAGTGGACGGAGCCGTCGGCATAGAGACCGTTGACGCCGCCGGAGTGGTAGCTGGAGGTACTCAAGTAGCCGTTTTGGGCGTAACCCGGATTGCCCAGACCTTCCGAGGTGATGCAGGAGGGCGAGTTCGGGGGCAAAATCGTGGAGAAGCCCAGGGTACCCGGACGACCGTCGGTGTGGAGGGCGCCGCGTCCGTTGTAGTTCGATTGGGACCCGGTGAAAGCGGTGCGGTCGTTGGCGTCGACCATAGCCAGGCAGGAGTTCGGAGACCCGGCGCTGTAGATAACGATACCGCCCTTCACGCGGAGAGAGTTGCCCTGGTTGGAGACGCAGGTTTCGCTGACGGCAATCGTATTGGAGGTGCCGTCGGTGATCGCGGAGAAGTTACGGCATTGCGGACCGATACCCCATCCCCAAGAGCCCGGCTCTACGCCAAGTCCGCCTTTGAAGAATCCGCGGTTGTTGGTTCTGTTTTCCTGCAAGCTATAGGAGACGTCGCCGCGCGAACCGCAGTAGCTGCCCGGTTGACCGTTATTCCACCAGGATTTCGTTTTGGCGCTGGCGTCGGAGGGGCACCCCATCATGGAGATGAGGTTTTGATACTTCGAGTCGCTGCATTGCCAAACCGACGCCCAGCCGTCCTGACCGTCGGCGGTAACCGTTTGATAGAGCGCGCTTTGTTCCATGAAAGGATACATCGCGACGTAGAAGGAGACGGCGCCCCACGGGGACGGGTGATTTTCGTTACCGCCGCCGGTGGTTGCCGGAGGGAATACCCCGTTCGTGTCGTGATAATTGTGCAACGCGAGCCCGATTTGTTTCAGGTTGTTGGTACACTGCATACGGCGAGCCGCTTCACGAGCCGCTTGAACGGCGGGGAGCAACAACCCGATCAAAATACCGATGATCGCGATAACGACCAAAAGTTCGACGAGGGTAAAACCGCGTCTGTTCAAATAATTCCGCATTTCTGAAACCCTTATTGAAAAGAGAATAAATAAGCGTCGCTATTTGGAAATAGCATATCTTTCTTTTTAGATACTCAAAAAGAAAAAAAGTTTTTTAAATTCACGTTACTTGTCTTTGTACTCGCTGACGTCGACGACAAACTCGCCCGCGGCGCTAACGGTCGTGGAGCACGGGCATTGATCGTAGTTGCCCAGGATGGCGGGTACTTCACGCGGGAGTTCGGCGTTTTTAGCGGCCCATTCGTCAAAGTAGGCTTGACGTTCGCCCAAATCCATTTTATTGAGTTCTTCCTGGGTCTTCCAGTGTTCGACGACCGGATCCTTGATGCAACGGACTTTGTATTCGCCGAGCGGGACGCCTTTAACGGTATAGTTTTTAAACGTAGTTTTCATTTCGGCGACGCCGGAAGCATTCGTAGAACCGGCAATAGCGCCGACGCCGGTAGTCGAATCGAAAACGACTTGCACTTCAGCAATTCCCTTGCCTCCGTCGACGACCTTCACTTTAAACGGAACCGTTTCCGGCATACCGTCCGGAGCGGGTTTAGCGCAACCGACAAACAATGCGCATACGGCGGCAAGCGCGAAGAAACTACGAAAAGCGATATTGTTTTTCATATTATCACCTCATTGGTAAAACGACGCGATTCGTCCAAACCGCGCCGAGTACAATAGAAAATATTTTATTATATCGTATGAATTTTGAAACGCTTTCACGAGAAAAAAGTTTCTCATTTACTCTAAAAAAAGTGTAAAAAACCGCTTAGGGAGTCCGTAGCGGCAACGTTAAGCGTAGTAGTAGTAGTAGTAGTAGTAGTAGTAACGGCGCTTACGCTTGCAAAATGAGTTGCGCGGTCGTCCAATAGAGAGCGATAGACGCCCGCTACGGCGAGACGAAAGCGAAAACGGTTATTTGTCGTGGCGAACGAAAGCGGACGCTTACAACGGCGCGAAACAAGTCAAAACGATTATCTGTCGATCTACCGCCGTCGCAATTATTTAAACGCGGACTCGGGACTTCAATTCAACGAGTAGGAAAAAAGTGAGCGCGCGTCCAAAGGAGACGCGAACGGGTCGGCAACGGGAAAAATTACGAGATTTTCGTTGACCGGAAGTTCCAGTTGAAGAACAATAAAAAAACGCCTGACAAGTAAAGAGCGAGAAATTCGGAAACCTGAAAGGCTATAAGAGCGAGCAAAACCGCAAC
>CAYUUL010000032.1:0-26994 GCA_964447865.1 uncultured Planctomycetaceae bacterium
CTCGGCGATTCTGGCGCGGACTTGATCCGTCATGGACTCGAGCGTTCCGCACCCGATCCCGACAAGGGCGACGTCGAGTTTTGTCGGGGGCGTTTCAATGCCGAACGAATCGAACAACTCGCGCAGAGCGTCGGCGGGCGTAAAGGCGTTTTTTTCTTCCTCGACGGGGCGCGCGATCGCGTAGACTTTGGCGCCGATTTTTTTCGCGGCGGCGAATTTCTCGGGCTCTCCCCCTTTCGTACCGCTCTCTTTTGTCACGAGTATCGAGGCTCCGAAGTTTCGCATCGTAGCGACGTCGAGTTCCGCGGAGAACGGGCCCTGCATCGCGACAATCTGTTTGCCTTCCAGTCCGGCGTCGAAACATAGTCGGAGACTCTCGAGGCTGGGGAGTACTCTCGCGACGATTCTGGCGCGCAGATTGGGATCCTCGCAAAAGGGCCCCAGTTCTTTCGTGCCGACAGAAAGGAAGATCGTGCCGGTCGTGTCGAGCAACGCGTCGGCGCATTCTTTGGCGTTTTGGAACCTCATCGGGGCTTTTTCGTCGTTTGCGGGTCGCAGAACGCGCAGGTACTTTAAGTCGGAATCGGCGACGCTTTTTTTAATCGTCTTTGTGACGTCGACGGCGAAAGGGTGAGTGGCGTCGATCACGGCGTTCGGTCGAACCTCGCGATACAGGGCGCGCATGCCCTCGACGTCGAGACGTCCGACTCGAGTCTTTACGTTCGGAGCTTTCGGGACGAGTTTCGCGCCGTATTTCGTAGCGACGCAGGCGACCGTTTGCACGTTCGCGCGCGCCAGGGCGTCGACAATCTCGCGCCCTTCGGTCGTACCCGCAAACACGACAACTTTCAGATTCGCCATTTTCTCGATCTCGCTCATTTGAGTTCTCTACCTGTACCCTCGCTTCGTCACGATTTTATCTCCCAACAGGTAAGATTGGGAGTTTCCGATAATCACGGTCGTGAACATATTGACTTTTTTTTCGCCAAGTTGTTCCAGGGAACAGACCTCGGCGCGTTCACCCAGTCTTCCGACGTTTTCGACGAATCCGCAAGCGCGATTTTTATCGGCGCCGGCGTCTAACATAACGCGGCACGCGCGCTCCAAATGCCCGGCGCGCGCGCGGCTCGCGGGATTGTAAATCGCGATCGCGAAATCCCCGAAGATCGCGGCTTTTAGTCTTTTTTCGATTTTTTCCCACGGGGTCAACAGGTCGCTCAAACTGACGACGCAGTAGTCGTGGTTCAGGGGCGCGCCCAACCTTGCGGCGGCGCTATTCGCGGCGGTGACTCCGGGCACGACGACAATCTCGACGTTTGGGAACTTCGGAGCCAACTCGAAAATCGGAGAGGCCATGCCGTAGACGCCGGCGTCTCCGCTGCAGACGAGCGCGACGCGTTTGCCCTGTTCCGCCAATTCGAAACACAATTCGCAACGCTCAATCTCGCGTTTCATCCCGGTCGAACGGTATTCTTTATCGGGCATGAATTTTCGCAGGAGCTCGACGTAAGCGACGTATCCGACGACGACGTCGGCCTCTTGAATAACGCGCCGCGCTTCAAACGTCATACCGTTTTCGGAACCGGGTCCCATGCCCGTCGCGTATATTATACCGTCCATGATTTAATCACAAAATCTTTTTTCATAGCGGCGGCGAACGTAGCGCCCTCGCCAATCGTTTTCTTAACGAATAAAACGGCGTTTCGGCCCGCGCAAAGCGCCGCGGCGCGTTCGCATACGTTGTCGACCCCAACCGTTCCCAGGACAAATTCGGATCTTGAAAATTCGCCTTGCGCTTCTTTCAATTGTTCGGCGCTAAACGTTCTCAAAGGGACGTTATGACGCTGAGCGAACTCGACCAGACCGCGCTCTTTCTTCTTCAAGTCGACGCTTGCGACCGCGAACGCGGCTTGCCACAAGGACTCGAGTTCGGCGCCGCCAAACGCCTGTTCGACGAGTTTGTCAAGCCGCTCAAACGGGGTTCCGCGCTTGCAGCCGATCCCGAACGCGATATTCTTTGGCGCGAGTCTCAGAGTCGCGAGCGGGTCGGTCGCGGGGTTCTGTCCGATAACGATATCGACGCGTCTTTTGGGAGGATACGGGACGAGTTCCAATTCTTTTGGAACCTTGTCGGGGTCGAATTTAATCTCGGGCTCGACGGCGACGGTCGCGCGTTTGCCGGAAAGAACCAGAGAAGAAATTTTGCCGATTCCCGCGCGTTCGCAGATTCTCAAGTCGTTCTTTTTCGCAAAGACGTCGACGGCGAACAGACCGTTGGCGTCGGTCGCGGTCGTAACGACGGGAATAGCGTCGAGACCTTTGGCAATTTTTCGAGCGAAATCGTTGGCGCCGCCGAGGTGTCCGGAGAGAATGGGAATCGCGAATTTCGCGGTTTCGTCGACGACGACGACCGGGCTGTCCGTTAGTTTATCGCGCAGAGATCGGGCGACGCTTCTCACGGCGATCCCGCAAGCTCCGACAAAGACCGCAACCGATTTGGACACGAAGGTCTCTCGCGACCACGTTTCGAGCGGGACGTTTTTATCGCGGATCTCGACAATATCGTCGGGAAATAACCGGGCGATTCTTTCGGCGAGCTTGTCTCCGTTTGGAGTAAAGGCGCAAATTCTAACAATCATTCCTTAGCCTTTCTGAACTCGGTGGAAAAGGACGCGGAATAAAGTTTTGACTTTGCGTAATTCGTTTTCGCGAGCGCGTCTCCGACAAGTACGACGGCGGTTTTCGTCACGTTGTTTTCTTTGCCGACTTGCGCGAGCGTCTCGACGGCGCAGAGTATTTTCTTTTCGTCGTTCCAAGTGGCTTTGTAGACGAGAGCGGCGGGCGTTTTGGGGTCGTATCCTCCGTCGACGAGTCTTTTCGCGAGTTCGTCGAGGGCTCCGGCGCTGAGGTAGATCGCCATCGAGGCGCGATGCGCGGCGAAACTTTCGACGCTTTCGCGTTCGGGGACGGGCGTTCTTCCCTTCATTCGCGTGATAATCAGGGACTGGGAGACGTCGGGGAGCGTATACTCGAGGTCGAGCGCGGCGGCGGCTCCGAAACAGGCGGACACGCCCGGACAGGAGTCGAACGGTATCCCGAGCTTTTCCAAGGCGTCCATTTGTTCGCGAATGGCGCCGTAAAGACTGGGGTCGCCGGTATGCAGTCTTACGACGTTCTTTCCTTCGGCGACTTTTTTCGCGACAACGTCGACGATTTCTTCAAGGGTCATACAGGCGCTGTTAAAGACTTCGGCGTCGGGACAATATTCCAGGAGCGCGGGATTGACGAGCGACCCGGCGTAAACGACGACGTCGGCGTTCTCGAGCGCCTTCGCTCCGCGCACCGTTATGAGGTCGGGAGCGCCAGGGCCCGCGCCGACAAAATGCACGAGCGTTTTATCGTTGTTCTTCATCGCGCGTCTCCTCTTTTATCCTTTCGACAAGATCCTTCGCGCCCTTAGTGGCGCCCAACAGTCCCAGTTTATTTGAAAAAACAATCACTTCGACGTTTACGCGATCGTCGGCGCGTTTCCGAACGTGGAACGCGATTCTTTCGACAAGGTCGTCGACCATTTTTTCGACGAGCCCACGTTCTTTGGCGAGAGCCAGAGCGTCGTCCGTCGTTACGCAATCGAGTATCCGCAAGGCGAGATTAGCGTCGGCTCCGGCTCTTAACGCGGCGCAGGCCATGAGTTCCAGTCGGCAGTCGGCTTCTCGGGAATGCGTGTTCATGATCCCGCCCGACGTTTTGACGAGTTTGCCGATATGACCGCATAAGAGCGTTTCGACAAATCCAAATTCCGAAACCATATCGAGGGTTTCCCCGATAAAATTGGAACACTTGACGGCGCGATCCAGGTCGAACTGGAACTTGTCGCGCATGAAATCGAGCCCGTAGTTTCCGGGCGCGATCGCGACGCGTTTGAATCCTAAGGCGCGGCGTTGGCGCAACTCGACGCGAATCGTGTCGACAATAGCGCGAGCGCTCATTGGTTCGACGACTCCGGACGTTCCGAGGACGGAAAGCCCGCCGACGATTCCCAAACGAGGATTGAACGTTTTTTTCGCGACTTCCTCGCCCCCGGGAATCGAGACGACGACGCGCAAGCCGTATTTAATCCCGCAACGTTTCATCGCGTCGCGGAGTTCCCGTTCAATAGCGGCGCGCGGTCCCGAGTTGATCGCGTAAGCGCCGACCGGCTGATCCAGTCCCGGCTTAGTCACGAGCCCGACGCCGTCTCCGCCGACGATTTGTATCTCGCCCGGCGCGTCGGGAAGCGCCTGTACGTCGGCGCGCACGATTAGCCCCGTCGTAACGTCGGGATCGTCGCCGCCGTCTTTTCTTACTCCGCACGAGGCGGCGTTTTTTGTTTTTTTCGGCTCGAGTATTTCCGTGTGAAATACCGGGCCCTTAGGGGTTCGAATATCGACGCGATCGACCGTTTCACCAGTCGCGAGCATAACGGCGGCGGCTTTTGCGGCGGCGGCGGCGCAACTTCCGGTCGTGAACCCGATCCTCATAGATTCCCTTTTCTCATTTCATACAAGAGCGCGTTGCAAATCGCGACGGCGACTCCGCTCCCACCCTTTCTACCGCGATTCACAATAGAAGGAATCGGCGTTTCCAATATCGACTCTTTAGCGGCTTCGACGTTGACGAATCCGACGGGGACTCCGATAATGAAGTCGGGTTTATATTTCCCGGAGTCGAACATTTCACGGAGGCACGCGAGCGCGGTCGGGGCGTTTCCAATGGCGAAGATCGTCGTTTTTCCGTTTTTCGCGGCGCGTTCCATACTGACGTAAGCGCGGGTAACCCCTCTTTTTTGCGCTTCCTCCACGACGTCCGGATCCGCCATATAACATCGCGCGCTCCCGCCGTATTTCGCGAGCTCATTTTTGTTTATTCCGGCGAGCGCCATATTCGTATCGGCGACGATATCGGCTCCGTCGCGCACAAGTTTGGCGAAAATAGCGAGCGCGTTTTCTGAAAAGACGAGCGTTTTCGCGTAGTCGAAATCGGCGGTCGTATGTATGGCGCGCTTGACGATCGGAGCGTATTCGTCGGGCACGACGATCCCCATTTTATCGAGTTCCCCGGTTATAATTTGCATACTTCTGGACTCGATTTCGTTCGGAACGATTCGGTCGATTTTCACTTTTTGTTCTCCCTCTTCACAATCTTCCTCGCGCGCTTGCGTTATTTCCCGCATCTCGTCGCGTTGTTTTTTCCAAATTTGCAATTCGCGGATTATTCGTTGATTTTCTTTTGGGGTTCTCACGGCGACGCGAAACCACCCTTGCCGCAGTCCTCTGAAGTTCGCGCAGTCCCTTATGAGAATCCCGCGCGAAAGCATATGTTCGCACAACCCTTCCTCGGGCGTATAGAACAAAATGAAATTTGTGTCGGTCGAGACGACTTTGAGGCCGAGTTTTCGCAATTCGTTTTCGAATCGCGGAGCTTCTTCGTAAATCGCGTTTCTCGCTTTCCGGACGTACGAGGCTCGATTCAGTTCGTTAGCGCATAGAGCGCCGACTTCCTGCGCGAAAAGCGACATATTCCATTCGGGTAGATTTTGTTTGACGCGTTCGACGTTTTCCGGATTAGAGACGAGGTAGCCGACGCGCAAGCCGGGTATGGCGTACGTTTTCGTAAAGGAGTTCACGACGTACAGGTTGGGAGATCGAGACGACAGAATCGCGGCGCTCGCGTTTTTTTTGCCGAGTTGTAAAAAGGACTCGTCGAGAATCAGGGGCACGCTCAGGTCGTCGCACCGGTCGATAATCGCGGCTTCCAGGTCGGGTAGAATTGATTTTCCGGTCGGATTATTCGGATCCTCGAGAAAGACGGCGTCGACGTCGGGCGTAATCGCGTCGAGAAACCCGAAGTCTAATTCGAAGTTCGATTCCTCTTTGAGCGGATATTCGACAATTTGCTCGACTCCGGCGACAAGCGCGGCGCGGCGGTATCCTGAGAAACAGGGGATCGCGGTCAGAATTTTTTTCGGAGCGAGAGCGCGAACGACCGCCATGATGAGTTCGGAAGCGCCCGACCCGCCGATAATATATTCCGGTTTGAGTCCTTCAATTCTGGCGACCGCGCGTCTAAACTCCGTCTGATTCAAGTCGGGGTATCTCGAAACGCGGTCGACGCATTTGCGCATAGCCGCTTTGAACGCGCGCGGAAGAGGGAACGGATTGACGCTGACGGACGCGTCCAAAGTAATTCGTTCTTTGCGGTATATATCCCCCCCATGCGGACTTTTTTCCATTTGTTTTTCAGGCGTCATCGCACATTCCTCTCGCGTTTGTCGTTTTCGTACGTTTGTTTTCGCGAATAATCAGTTCGCTTAACGGATATGGTACCAGAGCGGACGCGAGAATTCAAGCGCTTAAGGGCGTCGTTCGCGATTTCATAGAGGGAGGATTCGCGACGCGCAATAGATAACGGCGCAGGCTAAGGCGAACCCGGCGTAGACGGCGCCGTCGACAAGAGCGAGCGAACGCGGGATATCTTCCGGTTCAATTTGTCTTACGCGGTCTCCGATAAACGGTTTTTCCACAAGCTTTCCGAAGTAATACGCGTTTCCGGCGAGCCGAAGTCCCAACGCTCCGGCGCAGACGCTTTCCGTTTGCGCGGAGTTCGGGCTCTTATGATTGAATCTGTCTCTTCGAAAAATCCGAATCGCGTTTTTTGCGCTGAAATTTTTTCCGAGCGCCGCGGCGGCCAGAATCATGAGCGCGGCGCAGAGTCGAGAGGGTATGAAGTTGACGAGGTCGTCGAGCCTTGCGGCGCATGTTCCGAATCGTTCGTACCGGGCGTTGCGGTACCCGATCATTGAATCCATAGTGTTGACGGCCTTGTATATCATCGCGAGCGCGGGCCCTCCCAGACACGCGTAGAACAAAGGGGCGATCACGCCGTCCGAGGCGTTTTCCGCGGCGGTCTCCACGGCGGCGCGAGTCACGGCGGCGCGATCGAGCGACTGTACGTCTCGACCGACGATCATGGCGACGGTCTGGCGCGCGTCGTCCAGCGACCGAGTTTGCAACGCGTCGTAGACTTTCATACATTCGACGCGCAGACATTTGCCCGCGAGAACGTAGAACGTCATAACCGCTTCGACAAGGACGCCGAGCCGATAGTCGAGCAGGTACGCGCCGAGATAGAGCGCGAAAGAGACGAACCCGACCGTAAGCAGGACGACGCAACATGTCGCGCCCCCCAGTGCAAATTCGACGCCAGGGTTGCGCGGGACGGAGCCGTCGGCGCGTTTATCCATGCAAAGTCGGTCGAGCGCGTGAATTAAGCGTCCGATAAGTCGAATCGGGTGCGGGAGCCAATATGGGTCGCCCGCGAGTCGGTCAAGCGCAAACCCGCACGTCAAGCCGACTAAATGCCAATAGACGCAAGTCGTCACCGCACACCTCAAACAAAGCGTCGCAACCGGTCGCCGGGGCGACTTGGAACTCGAAATAGTCGTGATCGGAAAAGGCGCTCATAATCGCCATAATCGTTCCGCCGTGCACGACAAACAGGGAGGAGAGATCGGTTTCCTCGAACGTGGCGAGCGTGCTTTTAAAGGCGTCTGACACGCGTTTGACGAAATCTTCGCGGGACTCTCCATTCGGGAAAGGCATTTTTCCATTGGAATCGATCCATGCGCGGTATTCCGGCAACTCCTCGAGTTCCTGGGCGCGCATCCCTTCGAAGTCTCCGAAATCGATTTCCTGCAACCCTTCAACCGTTTTTATTTCATACTCAGGGACGAGAACGTTCGCGCTTTCGACGCACCGCATCGCGGGACTGGCAAAGACTCTCGCGGGTCTTCTGACTTCGAAATATTCCTGTCTCAAGTTAATAAGGGCGGCGACTCCCTCGGGCGACAGCGGTTCGTTCGACCGTCGTCCCATATATCGTCGTTCCAAATTTCCCTGCGTCTGTCCGTGCCTGACGAGCAGACACCGTTTCAATATTGTCGGCATAACACATTCCATTCATTTTAAGAGCCACGCGGGACAAGCGACCGCAATCATAACGGCCAACTCGCACCTCGCGACGAAATATCCAGTCGTATCTCCGGTGACGCCGCCGAACTCTCGCAACGAGAGTCTTCTGTAATTCCACGCGCACGCGGCGGCGGCGATAGCGGCGCATGTTCCGGGCGCGGGATCCGCCCAAATCGCGGCGAGAACGCCAATCGCGATTTCCAGCGCGAGCGCGAGGACGACTCCGCGGTCCGTTCCGCGCGTTTCCTCGACGAGCATACCCTCTTTTCGAGCGCGTTTGAAAGTCGCGGCGGTCAGTCCGGCAATAGCGCGAACCGTGAAAAAGTAGGCGGCGAAAACGGCGAGCGCGTTAAGTTTTGGGACCGCCAGAAGGAGCGACAGCGCGGCGACCCACAGCGCGGCGTATTTCAGGGCCCCGATCGCGGCGAAGGCGCCAATTCTCGGATCCTTCAGTATCCGCAGTTTTTCCTCTCTCGGACGATAAGAGCGCAAAGCGTCCTGGACGTCCATGAACCCGTCGAAATGAAACCCTCCGGTAACGAAGAGGGGAATCGCGGAGACGAGCGCCGTTTGACAACATAAGGGCAGGTCGAGCGTTCTTGCCGCGTACGCGCACGCGTAGACGCAGGCGCCGATAACCGCGCCAACCCAGGGCAGAAAGACGAGGTTGAATTTCATGTCCTCCTCTTTCCATTCGAATATCGGGACCGGGATTCTCGAATAGAGCGCGAAGGCGACGGCCAGGCTCCTTGCGAATCTCGCGGCGAATCTCATTTTTTCGCGGTTCCTTCTTTCTTAATTTCTAAAACGCGGTCGACGCGCGTTTTCAACAGGTCGTTGACGGCGTTGTTGAGGGCGACGTATCTCCTCGTCTCGGGGTCGTAGCCGGGCGCGTCGCCTGGAAACGCGTTTCCGACAATCACGGCGTTTGCGCATAAATCGGCGAACGCGAGAATCGAGTCCGCGATTTGCCGCGCCAGGAGGTCGGGGGGCGTCGCGTCGCGGTCGGGTCGTCGTTCTTCGTTCCCGACCAGGTTGGAGACGCATTCGATCAGGCAAGTAGCGTCGGCAAGGTCGCGAAGCGTCTCGGCAAGACCCGGCAGGTCGAACGGTCTCTCGACCGTGACAAACCCCTTTCCGCGTCGCGCCTCGCGGTGTTTCTCGACTCTTTTCGCACCCTGTTCGCCGTACGGAACCATCGTCGCGACGTAGTACGTTTTGGCGCCGTCCGCAAGTTTGAGCGCGTCGTTTTCGGCGCGTTCCGATTTTCCGCTGTCGGGATACCCCAGCACGAACTCAATCACTTTTTAAACCTTTTATAGGGGTCCAACTTGAGGTCTTCGAACTTCGCGCCGTTGAGGTAGTAGTCCAAAGCCATATCGAGGGTCGGAATCGTCATAATGGCGCCGACGCCCTCTCCGAACGAGACGTTCGCGTTGTAAATCGGGGTAAGCAACAAGGCGTCGAGCGCGACGGCGCAACCCGGTTCGCGTCCCAGATTCGTCGCCACGCCGCTATTGACCGGTTCTCGCGCCAAAAACTGCGCGACAAACGCCGCCGTCGCCGAAACGAACCCGTCGATGAGCACGGGGATTCCGTAAAGCATACCCCCAATATAAAGACCCGCAAGCGCCGCGATATCGAAACCGCCGACGCAAGTCAAAATGCGCAGACAGAATTGCCACGTTTCTTTGTAATCGGCTTTACGGTAATACAAGTCGTATTTTTCAATCGCGTTTTTCACGACCTCGAGTTTATGCGCGAGCCGTTCGGAGTCCAGACCCGCGCCCGGTCCGACGACGTTTTCCGCGGGTTGTTGCGCCAACGCGGCGAGAACCGCGGCCGAGGTCGTCGTATTGCCGATTCCCATTTCTCCGGCGACGAGCAAATTATACCCCTGTTCAAATAACTTCCCAACCGCTTCGATTCCGACTTTCACGGCGCCCAACGTTTGTTCTTCGGTCATAGCGGGTTCTTTCGCGAAGTTTTTCGTTCCTCTCGCGATTTTTGAATTTTGCACGCCGGGAATCATTTCCTCGCAATCGACGCCGACGTCAATCGGGAAAACGTCGGCGTTCGCCAGCGCGGCGAATCTGCATGCGGAGCTTGTTCTTTGTCCCAGCGCTTTTGCGACCGCGAGCGTCGCCTCTTTACCCGTCTGAGAGATCCCTTCCTCGACGATTCCGTTGTCCGAACACATAACGACGACGGCGCGTTTCGCAATTGAAGGGCGGTCGGACCGTTGAATCCCTCCGATATCGCAGATCGCGCGTTCGAAGTTCCCCAGTCCGTCGAGCGGTTTGGCAAGCGCGTCCCAGTTCCGCTTGATTCTTCTTCTAACCTCAAAATCCATACGGTAGAGGTTGAGTCTATTTAACTCGTTGAAATCGTCAATTTTAATGTTATCCATTTTTCGCTCCCATCGCGCGGTAAATCGCGTCGACGTCCATATTCTCGCGCACAATTTGCGCTAACTTATTAAATTCGCGTTGTTTAAGCGTGTCGCAATTCATCGCGTTTTGCAAATCGAGCGCGATTCCTTTTTTCTTTGCGAGCGCGTAGAGTATCCCCGTCGCGACCCGACGATCGTCAAAAACCCCGTGGACGTAGGTTCCGTAGACGTTCCCCCAACAGAACCCGGAGCCCGCGGAGGTAAACGGTCGAACCGAATCATTTATCGGAGTCGTCTCGCCCATGTGAATTTCGTACCCGGCGTAAGGAATCCCGAGCAAATTCGAGAAGATCCCTGTCGGCGCGACAAAAGCTCCGGACGTCTGACGCCTTGTTTTTCTCGTTTTCAAGACGGTGACGACCGGAAGCAACGCGAGTCCGTCGGCGCGTCCGCCCCCCTCGACGCCGTCCGGATCGGACGTCTCTATTCCAAGCGCCTGATAGCCGCCGCATATTCCGATCACGGGCCGTCCGTCGGCTGCGAATTTTTTCACGGCGGGTTCCAATCCTGATTCCTTGAGCCATTTAAGGTCGGCGACGACGCTCTTTGAGCCGGGCAAAATCAGGGCGTCGAGCGTTTCTAATTCTCTCGGCGTTCCTACGTATTTTACGGCGACGTCCGCGAACTGTTCAAAGACGTCGAAATCGGAAAAGTTCGCGATTCTCGGGAATCGAACGACGCCAATTTCTATAAGCGCGTCGGAACGTCGAGCAAAGCGTTCCGTTAGGGAATCCTCGTCGTCCAACATAAGTCTCGCGTAAGGCACGACCCCGACGACCGGAACGCCCGAAAGGCGCTCGAGCTGCGCGACTCCCGGCTCCAAAATCGACTTATCCCCGCGAAACTTATTCACAATTAAGCCTTTGACTCTTACGCGTTCGTCCGGCTCCAGTAGCTCCAAAGTTCCTAAGAGCTGCGCGAAAACCCCTCCGCGGTCGATATCTCCGACAAGCAACACGGGCGCGTCGACCAGGGCCGCCATACCCATATTGACGATATCGTTTTCCTTCAAGTTGATCTCGGCGGGCGATCCTGCGCCTTCGATCACGATAATATCGGCGCGTTCCCGGAGCTTGTCGACGGCGGCGAGAATCTCGGGCGCGAGTCTTTTTTTATACTCGAAATATTCTCTCGCGGGCATATTCCCGATCACGCGACCGTTGACGATGACTTGCGACCCGACGTCGGTCGTCGGTTTGAGCAGAATCGGATTCATAGCGACGTCCGGTTCGACGCCCGCCGCTTCCGCCTGCATGACTTGCGCGCGTCCCATCTCCAAGCCGTCGCGGGTAACGAACGAGTTAAGGGCCATGTTTTGCGATTTAAAGGGCGCCACGCGGTAACCGTCCTGCGCAAAGACGCGGCACAGTCCGGCGGCAACGAGACTCTTGCCGACGTTCGACATCGAGCCTTGAATCATAATGAATCGCGTTTTGGCGTTTGAGTTTTTCGCGTTTACGGAGTCCGCGATTCGCGCTCGCGGAAAGACTCCTTCGCCGTACGTCTTCGCCAATTCCCCTTTGGGAATATTGAAAAGAGTCTCGACGCAATCGTTTGTCAACACGCGGTCCGGAGGGCCGAGCCGTTCGATTTGTCCGTTTTTTGAGACGCAAGCGACGAGGTCGGCGACGTTTTTCACCAGTTCCAATTCGTGCATGGAAATCAGCGCGCCGATTCCCTTCTCTTTCGCCAGGCGTTTAAGAGTCGTCAGGAACCCGATTTTGTATCCCACGTCCAAAAAGCTCGTCGGCTCGTCGAGTATGAGAACGCGAGGCTCCTGCGCCAAAGCGCGCGCCAGCAATACGCGTTGTTTCTGACCGTCGCTCAACTTCGCGAACTCCAAGTCGCGCAACTCCTTCGCGCCGACAAGTTCAAGCGCGTCGTCGACGGCTCTTTTGTCTTTTTCGGAAAGGATTCCCAACGCGCCGGTAAATCGGAACCGCCCGACGCTCGCGGCGTCAAAGGCCGTCGCAAATTCCGCGTCCGTTCTCGAGGTCGTCATGACCGCCAACCGTTTCGAGCGTTCGGCTCCGTCTAACGTTTTCGCGTCGACGCCGTCGAAGTATACGGCGCCGTCAAGCGGTTCCAGGAGCCCGGCGACCGTTTTGAGAATCGTCGATTTCCCGGCTCCGTTTGGCCCGACGAGCGCGACAATCTTCCCGGTTCGAATCTCCAGCGCGATATTGGTTGCGACGGTCGTTTTGCCGTATCCGACGCGTAAATTTTTAGTAAGAATCTCCACGCGGTTATCTCCTTTTCTTTCCGAGCAGCATCGAGATAACAATCGGAGCGCCGAAAATCGCGGTGACGGAACTAACGCTCAATTCCCTCGGGGCGAAAACTCGTCTCGCGAGCAAGTCGCAGAGCAGACAGAAAGCGGCGCCGGTCAGGAAGATCGCGGGAATAACGACGCGCGGATTCGAGGACCGAAAGGCTTTGCGGACGATATGCGGAACGGCGATTCCGACGAACGAAATCGGACCGGCAAAAGCGGCGACAGTCGCCGAAAGAACGCTCGACGTTAAAATGAGAATCAGTCGGAAGCGCTTGACGTTCAAGCCGAGCGACGCGGCGTATTCTTCACCGTAGAGGTACGCCTCGACGCCCTTCGCGAGCAGAACGGACGCGGCGAGCCCCAACGCGGAGATCGGAAGATAACACTTCGCGTCGTTCCAGGAAATCGAGGCGAAACTCCCTTGCGACCAGTTGTGCAAATTGACGATATTCGCGTCGTCGGCAAACGAGACGATCAATTCCGTCGCGGCGGAACACACGTACCCGATCATGACGCCGCAAACGACGAGCGTCGAGGGCGAGCGCACTTTTCTGGCGGCGAGCAATACGAACGAGGTTGCGGCGCAAGCGCCCAGGAAGGCGGCCCCAACGCTCATATAAGCGCGGACTCCGAACCCGAACCGGCACGCGGCGACCATGAGAACGGCGACGACCAGTTTCGCGCCGGACGAAATTCCCAGGACGTAGGGACCCGCTATCGGATTCGCGAAAAACGCTTGAAGCAAGTACCCGGCGAGCGCGAGCGCCCCGCCCAGGGCGAACGCGGCGACGACGCGCGGCAAACGAATATCCCGGGCGACTCTGTGCGCGACGGAATCAGGATCCGGAGCGAACAAAGCGCGCAACGTCTCTTCGAGCGGAATCTTCAGGGATCCCGAACAGACGTTCGCGACGACCAGTAGCGCGAGGGCCAGGCCGAGGGCCGCGTAAAGAGCAATCGTTCTTTTCGTCATGACGTTTTGGGATCCGCGTTACTCCAATTTTCGCAAGAACTGGGCGTTCTGAACGGAGCCGTCGGCAAGCGCCTGATAGAACTCGGTAAGAATCCGCGCCGTTTTACTCGCTTCTCGATAGACGTTCATATTGGCGAGCCAGACGTCGCCGTTCTTCACCGCTTTAAAATCCTTGAGGATCTCGTTTTTCCCGATTAAATCGTCGAGCGAATTGACGTCGGAATCGACCGCGCCGTTGTAGATTAAGAGGTCGGAGTCCGCGGCCAAACGGTAAAATTCTTCCCAATCGATACTAATTGAGCTGACAGAGTCGTCCGCGTCGGTTCCCAATTCGTCGAGCGCGTACGTCCCTCCGGCAAGTTCCAGCGATTTGCAGAGATAGTCGCCCGGCTTGCGAACGTTCACTACGCCGCTCGAGGTCACGTAAAATAGCGCGACTTTCTTCTTGGTAGTTGGAGGATTAGCCGCCAACTTCGCTTCGACGTCCCGGACTTCGGCGCGCGCGCGTTCGAAAAACTCGTTAGCCTCGCGCTCTTTTCCAAAGAGAACGCCGTAGACCTTGCACCACTCGAGTCTCCCCAGGGGGTCGTTTTCGTAATTCGCCCTCGAAACAAAGACGGGCACGCCGAGTTCTTCGAGCCGTTCCCTGACTTTGGGCGCGTGATAGATCATCGTCGATTCGATCGCCAGTCCGCATTTCGAACTCAAAATCGTCTCGTAGTCCGGCGCGGAATATTTGCCCGCGTATTGAATTTGCCCATTCGCGAACCGGGTCGAAATTTCCTCGTCGTCAAACGAGGACGCTTTTGAGCCGCACGTCGTAATTTTATCGAGGATTCCCAGTTGCTTGAACCAGTCGATTTCCGAGGAGGCCGCCATATAGACGTTCGCGCAAGGGAGCCGTATAAAGGTCGGCTTCTCGAGTCCCAAATCGTTTTCCGGTGCGCCTTCCGGGACGAGCGCAAATTCGCCTTCGTTCTCGACGGTCAGACGGACGTAGCCGCCGGAATACCGTTCGAGCGTAAACAACCCGGCGTATTCGGGCTTTATCGTCTCGAGCGGTTTAGGGTCGTCGTTCGCGGACGTTTCGGGACTCGCCTGAGCGGACGCTTTCGCGGGGTTCGGAACTTGACGTTCGGAGGAATCACGGCAACCGGACAAGCAAGCGCCTGACGTAAAGAGTAAAATTACAAGTGCAAATTTAAAGGATCTGTCGTTCATGTTTTTCAGTTTTGAAGCGCGTCAAAAAAGCCTACCGCCGCAGAAGGCGATAGGCGCGCGACGTCGTAATTAAAAGACGTTCCCAACCCAACCAGGCGGCGTTTAAACGCGGAAAATCGAACGCATAAGCGCGGTTCCGGTCGGGGTCTTGACGTAAAACTCGAGGAATCTCGCGATCGCGTCTTTCGAATAGGAACCTTCGGCGGCGTTCACAAGGTAATCGGCTTCCAGGAGGATTTGCCAATCGAGGCCGTCGACATTTGAATACGTGTGATGCTTCGAGACGAGGAACGCGACGCGCTCCAACTGTTTCCCGGTAAGCCCGGCGTCTTTCAGGAGTTCCTTAGCGACGGCGGGTCCCTCTTGTTCTTGGAGCGGTCCAGGCGCGGAACCGTACTTCGATCGGCAACACGGACACGAGGTATCGTGCACAATCGCGGTCGTCTCCAAAATGAATTGCGTCTCCGGATCGAGACCTTCCAGTTCTCCAATAGTTTTCGCGTACCCCCAAACTTTGAGCATATGCTGGATATCGTGAAGGTTTCCGTCAAAAAAAGCGATAGTTTTCTTAAGAATTTCAGCGATCGTCATAGGGCAAATCCTTCCATTCAGCGTTCGAGCGCAGGCAGAACCGCGTTCAAACTATTGTCGTTTGAATAACTTGTCGATCTCGGCGCGCGAGAGGACAAGAGTCGAGGGACGTCCGTGCGGACAATGATGCGCGTAAATTTCCTCTTCCGCTTCCGCAATGAGTCTTGCGACGGCTTCAGGAGCCAGCAGGTCGCCCGCTTTAATCGCGGCTTTACACGCGGCTTGTTTGAGCGCGGCGTCGAGCAGGTCGGAGCGATCAACTTTCCCTTTGCGTTCGAGAATCGCGCCAAGTATCGCCTGGAAAATCTCGTCGGGCCGCAAAGCCCCTAAAATCGACGGGTAACTGCAGATCATGACGCGGGATCCTCCGCCGCATTCCTCGACAATCAGACCCAACTTATTAAAAATCTCCTTATTTTCCAGAAAGATCGGCGTTTCAGTCGGGGACAAATCGACGGAATCGGGCACAAGCAGCCGTTGCACGTCGAGGGATCCGGCGTCTAAACTCGCCTTAAAACGTTCAAATAAAATGCGTTCGTGCAGGGCGTGCTGGTCGACGATCGCGATTCCGTCCTCCGCTTCCATGACGAGATAGCGACTGCACAACTGTACGACGGGCCGTCCCCTGGAATTTCTCGCGACTTGCGTGGAAAGAGGTTTGTTCGCGACGAGCGTCTCCTCGTTGTTGGCGACGACGCGGTCGAACAACGAGGGTTCTTTCGGCGCGGGCCGACGTTGTTCTTTGACCGGCTCCGGCGCTTCGCTCGACGGTTGACTCGGCGGTTCGCTCACCGGTTGACCTGGCTTTTGACTCGGTTTTTGGACGGGTTCCGGCGCTTCGCCCGGTCTGGTCTGACGTTCGTTCTGGAGCGGCGGGAACTTTTGAAAAGCTCTTTCTTGCGCAAACGGATTGCGGGTCGGGACGTCGTTTCGTTTTTGGAGTTCGCGAACGGGTTGTTCGCTCGGACGCGGGGGACGTTTCGCGGCGTTTTCACGTTCGGAGTCGAGAGCGGCGGCCTCCATGAGAGCTTTGTTCGCTTCTTCGACGTCGAGACGCGCCTGATTCGCGATCGCCTGTTCCTCGGACGCGGCTTGCGTTTGCTCGTCCGAGGTCGGTTTCCCGGCGCCGCGGTCCTGTCGCGAAATCTTCATCGAGTTGAAGTAGTCTCGAATCGATTGGCGGCTTTTGTCGACGACGCTTTCGTCGAGCGCTTTGATCGGGTCTCCCGGGTCGACGTCGGGGACGAATCGGTATTCATGTTCGCGTTCGGGCTCTTTTGCGGTCGGGTTCCCGGTCGTCTTTTGTTCGGCGTTTCCCGAACCGTCGGCGGCTTTTTGTTCGCGATCAGATCCGAGTTTATCCCCCAGTCTCGCGGAATCGAGTTTCAACGGCTGGGGCTCGGCCCTGGTCTGCGCGGACGCGGCGGACCGGTCGAGCGCGGCGGTCAATTCGTCGTTTGACGGACGGCTCGTGAGGTCGGAGCTCAGGAACTTCGAACGAATAGCGCCGAGCAATCCGGCGTAAATTCCCTGGGCGTCGACAAATCGGACTTCCATTTTCGTCGGATGAACGTTGAAGTCGACAAAAGAGGGGGGCACGGTCACGTTCAGGAACGCGACGGGATAGCGTTGAGAGAGTTGCAGACCGCGATACGCTTCCGCGACGGCGTGTTGAAGCGCGCGGTCGCGTATGTAGCGCTTATTCAGGAAAATGTACTGCAAGGCGGTCGTACCTCGGCTGAGATCCGGCGAACCGACGTAGCCTTCGACGCGTATGTCCTGGTACTGCATCTCGACGTGAATGAGTCGAGACGCGACGTCGTCTTTGAACAGGCGTCGGAGCCGCTCTTTGTACCCTTCGTTCGCGGGTAGATCGTAAATGAGTCGTCCGTTGTGCTTAAGTACGAAAGAGATATTCGAGTTGGGAATCGCGAGCCGTACGACCGCTTCCTGAATGTGTCCAAATTCCGACTGCACGCTCTTGAGGAATTTACGTCGAGCGGGCACGTTGAAGAAGATATCGCGCACTTCAATAGTTGTTCCGACGGCGCGTCCCAGAGGCAGAATCTCGCTCCGGTTCCCGCCGTCGCACCGTATTCTCGAGCCCTCTTTCGCGCCTTCGACCCGACTCGTTAGCGTCAGGTGACTGATTTCCGCGATCGACGCGAGCGCCTCGCCGCGAAACCCCAACGTGTGAATGCGGAACAAATCGTCCGGTTCGCTTAATTTGCTTGTGGCGTGCGGAGAAAGCGCGAGGACAAGTTGGTCGGACGGTATGCCGCATCCGTTGTCGATAATTCTAATTTCTTCGACGCCGCCCCTGACGATTTCAATTTCGACGCGATCCGCCCCCGCGTCTATTGAGTTCTCAACGAGCTCCTTGACGACGTTGGCGGGTCGTTCGACGACTTCTCCCGCCGCGATCTTATTGATCATGCTCTTGGACAATTCGCGGATCACATGAGCCATCTTAACCTCTCGACTAAGTTCAACACAGGGGTTTGGGAGACGATAGAACGCTAATCTTCGAGCGCAAACACCAGTTCTTTAACGCCGACCAGGGCGTCTTTATCAATCGCGACGCGTTCCATCTCGGCGGGCGCGACGCGCAGGCGCCTGATTTCCTTAACGACGGGTCCGTTCTCTCCGTTTCGAGCGACCAGGCGTTTATTCTGGAAAACGTTTTTGACGCGCATAAAGAACGGGATCTTGTCGGGCGCGGTCGCCAGGTCGATTCTTTGCGGGACGACGTAGTTGATATTCAGACCGTTTTTCGCGGGTATGCAGTCGACGGGCGTCGGACGTCCCAGCGCGTGAGCGGCGGCGGCTTGACCGGCTTCTTCGGCTTCCTCGGAGACGAAATCGACAAGGTCGTGCACGTGCAAGGCGTTCCCGCAGGCGAAGATTCCCGGCACGGTCGTTTCTCGCGCTTGCGTCACGACGGCTCCTCTTGTTCTCGGATCGATTTCCACGCCGACGCTTTCCGCGACTTCGTTTTCCGGAATGAGGCCGACGGAGAGCAGGAGCGTGTCGCACTCGATTTCAAATTCAGTTTCCGGAATCGGGTTTCGCTTTTCGTCGACTTTCGCGACGCACACTTTTTCGACGCGTCTTTGTCCGACGACGCGCGTAATCGTGTGCCCAAGGTAGAGAGGAATATTGAAGTCCTCCAGGCATTGGACAATGTTCCGTTTCAACCCGTTGGAATAGGGCATAAGTTCGACGACCGCGAGGACTTTCGCCCCTTCGAGCGTCAGGCGTCGCGCCATAATCAGTCCAATGTCTCCGGACCCAAGGATAACGACGCGCGAACCGACTTGCATACCTTCGCGATTGACGTAACGCTGAGCCGCGCCCGCCGTAAAAACGCCGCTGGGACGATCGCCGGGAATTCCAATAGCGCCGCGAGTGCGTTCCCGACATCCGGTCGAGAGCACGATCGACTTCGTTTGCGCCAGTTTATACCCAAGAGTCGGCGAAATGACGCGCACAGCCAGCGGGGCGTCCGCGTTTTCCGGCGTTTTTTTCAGTTCGAGGACAGTGGCTTCCAGGGCGTAGACAATCGGTCGTTTACGCAACTCGTCGACGAATCGACCGGCGTATTCCGGGCCGGTAAGTTCCTCGTTGAACCTCCGCAGGCCGAACCCGTTGTGCACGCACTGATTCAAAATGCCGCCCAGTTCGGGGTCGCGTTCGAGTACCAGAACTTTTTTCGCGCCGGAGTCGTACGCTTTAATCGCGGCCGCCAGTCCGGCGGGTCCTCCTCCGACGACCACGACGTCCCACGTCGTCCCTTTGACGTCCTCTTCTTTCGCCGCCGTCGCGCGTACTTTCCAATTCTCAGTCTCGCCCATAGGATCGCCTTTCCGATCAAAATTATATCGCGTTCGACAATCTCCGTCGAAACCCCGCGCTCGTAAAGTATACTCATATCCAAAAAGCGTTTCAATCCCCTGAAATAAAAAAGGGTCGCCAAGAAACGCGAAACCGCGGCGCGAACGTTAAGCTCGAACCGCGGAATAAGTAGAGTCGAACCGTCTAAGAATCAGCGATTGACCTGATTCTTCGCGACGCCGGTCTTGAGATATTCGATCATGATCTCGACGGCTTCCAGGGCGACGTTCAACTGGGCTTCGACCGTGCTGGCTCCGAGGTGCGGGGTACAGACGACGTGTTCCATCTTGAACAACGGGAGATCGGTACAAGGCTCTTCCGGATAGACGTCCATAGCGACGCCGCCGAGTTTACCGGATTCCAGACCTCTTTGGAGGGCGCCGAGGTCGTAGATGCCGCCGCGCGCGCAGTTGATCAGGTAAACGCCCTTCTTCATCATGTCGATTTCCTTATCGCTGATGAGGTTTCTTGTGGCGTCGGTCAATGGGGTGTGCACGGTGAGGTAGTCGACGACGGGCAACATTTCGGCGACGGTTTCGACGCGTTTAACGCCAAGTTGTCGAGCGCGTTCTTCGGTAAGATAGGGGTCGAAGCAAATGACGTCCATATCGAAGGCTTTCGCGAATTTAGCGACGGTGGCGCCGACGCGACCGGCTCCGACGATACCCAGCGTTTTTCCGCCGAGTTGGTGGGAAGTTTTGCCGAGCGCTTTGCGATCCCAGCGTCCTTCGACGAGCGACTGATGCGCGGCGGCGGTATTGCGGCTTACGGCCAACATTAAGCAGAAGGTCTGTTCCGCGGTGGAGACGGTGTTGCCGCCCGGCGTATTCATAACGGCGATTCCGCATTTCGTAGCGGCTTCGAGGTCGATATTGTCGACGCCAACGCCCGCGCGAGCGATCGCCTTGAGCGTCGTATTGCCCTCCAGGACGTCCGCGGTAATTTTAACGCCGGATCGACAAATAGCGCCTTCGTATTCTGTCAACGCTTGACGCAGTTCTTCGCCTTTTAGTCCGGTGCGGACGTCGTACGCGATCCCGGCGTCTTCCATCATTTTCAAACCGTTTTCCGCCAGGGGGTCGAGGACAATAATTTTTGCCATTGTATCAATCTCCGAAAAATTATAGTAACGCAAAAGCGCCGCTCGAAACTCGTTTGGCGTATCGAGTCGACGGCGCGTCGGTCTTTAATCAGTACGAATTTATCATTCGGAGTTAATTCGTCAAGGAGCGCAAGCGCGCGACGCGGCCCCTTTTAACCTATTAAGGTCATTTTTCAGGAGAAACAGTTAAATCACGCTAACTTTATAACGTTAGAATCGGTTTGATAGATAAAGTTTATCGTCGTTCGACTTTTGCGCGGTTGACGTTCGAACTTGCAAGGCGTCGTCGGCAACGTCCTGGACTCAATTCCACCCCGCCCCGGGCGTCGCGACGGGACCGTCTTTCGACGACTCGCGCGCGGCGTTGACGGCTTTCTCTATCTCGGACAGGTTCTCGTAGGAGAAAAAGCCGCCGTTCAAGACTCCGTTAACGTTGAGGATCAGCACGCTGACGAAAAAAATAATCGAGAACAAAATAGAGACCCAGAACATGTTTTTCGCAATGCGAGCGTAACGTTCGGCGCGTGAATCGCCCCTGTTTTTCGCGCTCAACGCCATAATCGCGTAGACGATTCCGATCATGGCGGGTATATTCAATATCCCAAAGCAAAACACGACGGACAAGATATTGTGCAACAGGTACGTATTGAGTTGCGCGAGCGACCCGGCCTGTTGATACTGGGAATACTGCCGATACTGAGCGTTGGGTTGATTTTGCGCGTACTGATACTGGGAATACTGTTGATACTGGGCGTTTTGCCGGTCTTGCGCGTTCTCCTGATACTGGGAATAAGGGCTCGCGTTTTTGTCGTAGGATCCCCCGCTTTCGTAGTCGTTCAACGGGGATTCGCAACTATTCGGATTCTTGTTCGCGTTGATCGAGTCCGAACCGTTCGGGGTCTTGTCCAGGTTGATCGTCTCGGAACTGATCGTCCCCTTGTTCAGGTCGATTGAAGCCGTCCCCTGTTGTTCGAGCGGAGTCCCGCAACGTTGACAAAACCTCGCGTCATCGGGAAAAACCGAACCGCATCTCGGGCAAAACATCGTTATTTATCCTTTCATTTAAGTTCCCGCGAACGTCGGTTGAACGCGTCGGGTCAGGGTCGATAAAATCAAATTCAGTTCAACTTTTACGCTTCGCGTTCTCGGCCTTAACGCGATACGTCGAGGGCGTTTTAAAGGAACCGCGCTCGCGAGACGGAAGGCAAATCTCCCTCAAGCGCCTGCCGCCGAGCGCATATTCCAACATTTGACGTCATTCGGAAGGTAAATTTAGAAGCCCCCCCATCATGAGGATTACAACAAACAAGATGGAACAAACCAGCGACCACAAAAATAAACACTTCGCGTATTGAGCGTAAAGAAAAGCGCGGTCGTCGTTTTTTCCTTTAGCGATCGTCGCCCTCACGCTGTAGACAATTCCGAAAATGCCGGGAATATTCCAAATTCCCAAACAGAGTAAGACCATCAAAATGTTTTGCCACAGGTACGTGCTGAGCGTCGCAATCGACCCGCCCGGGTTTTGCGCGTGCTGATTTTGCGCGTACGGGTTCGGCGCGTATTGATCCTGCGCGTACTGGTTCGGCGCGTGCTGAGGGTCCTGGGAATAAGGACTCGGATTTTGATCGTACCCGGAATCTCGTTTTTTCTCTAGACTAAGCCGACTCTTTCCCTGTTGCGCCAACAGCTCCCCGCAAGAGGGACAAAGTTTCAAATTATCAGAATTTTCCACGCCGCATTTCGGGCAAATCATCGTTATCTATCCTTTCCTTTTAATCCGCTAACCGCGGCGAGCCGCGCCGAATCAGGCTCGATAAAATCTGTCGCCGAACGCCGTTTGCGCGGCGCGTTCTCAAACTTAACTCAATATCTGGAGGACGTTTGAACGTCTACAAAGTTACGTTGTTACTACGCGCCCAGCGTTGACCCAATCACGCCCAACCCAAAGAAAAACAGAAATAAGACGAAGGAGAGGATCCCGAGCCCCAACGCCCACCAGAACAGGTTTTTCGAATATCGCGCGTACTCGAAGGCACAAAGGTTTCCCTTGTTTTTCGCGTTCATCGCCATACACCCGAAAATGATTCCGATAATGCTGAGGATATTTCCAAAGCAAAGCACGGTGATCAAAATGTTGGGTATTAAGTACGTGTTAAGCTGTTCGAGCGACCCGTATTGTTGATTTTGCGCGTATTGGTAGTATTGCTGATATTGCGCGTACTGTTGTTGTTGATACTGCCGGGCGTTTTGCCAGTCTTGCGCGTTCTGCTGTTGGTTCTGGGCGTTTTGCTGATATTGGGCGGACGAATAAGGACTCGCGTCTTTATCGTAGGCGGTTTCGCCGCCGGAGTTCCCCAACGGAGATTCGCAACTGTCCTGTTTCTTGTTTAAGTCTATCGAACTCGCTCCCTGTTGTTCGAACGGCGTCCCGCAAAATTGACAAAACTTCGCGTTATCCGGTTGTTCCGCGCCGCACTTCGTGCAAAACATCGCTATTTATCCTTTATCTTTAAGTTTGCGCGAACGTCGGTTGAACGCGCCGAGTTGATTGCCGTAATGATAATCGACAATAATATTCGATTCAGTTGAGGTAATACAACTTTCTTATTCTGGGAAATACGAACAGGTACAAACAGAATCCCGCGAAAAAGTAGAGAACTCCGGCAAACAGGAACTTTCCCGCCATGCAGGCGCAGGCGTCGTCGGCGTTGTTCCGCCGTCTGAACTTCCACGCTTTACAACTCTGTTCACGGGACGCTTTCTTGTATTTTTTCCGAATGTAAACGTCGAAAATCGCAAGGAAGAGTCCGACCCAGTTAAAAACGTTGAAGGAAAAGGCACAACACATAAAGAGATAGCCAAGAATGGCGGGCTCAACAACGTAATCTTCAATCGCCTTCCAAACAACTTTGACGAACCAGCGCCCTACAATGATAACAAGCGGAATCACGATATAACCGAGTATGGCGCCCCAAATCCAGGAAGTCTCGCAAAGCGAGAGCCCCGACAAGACGACCCAAATCGGGACGTCGCCAACCGGAGTATTCGCCAGCGTCCCTGGATCCGAATATCCTCCGCCGTAGCCGTAATCGCGTCTTCCAGCGTCCCGTCGTCCCCGAGTTTTCGGCCCGACGATCGACGCGGAATCCCACCCGCAATTCACGCAAAACCAATCCTCGCCGATTTCATAGCCGCAATCTCCGCAGTACATACGCCGTTCCTTTGCGTCAACCGGTTAAAAAAACAAGCCTACTCGTTCGAAATACCATTTGCCCGTCTCATGGTGCAAAAGCGCTATTGGAAAATTGAGCGCGATTACCCCAACCGTCGTCCAGAAAAGCGCTTTCGCGACGTAAGCGTATTCGTCCTCTTTTCGCCAATTCTGTCTCACATGCTCGACCACCGCGAGAATAGAACTGCCCATTCCGATTATATGGAGAATTGAGACGATCAAAATCATCAACATCGGGAACGGTATTCCCGGTTTCCACCCGTCGGCGGCAAAAGTCGGGAGCGCGGTCGCGATCAGCCATGCCGGAAAGCATACGCGGCAAACGAGTTCCAACGCAAGATTTCGCAAAAAGTACGAACTCGCAAGGACGTTGGGGACCGTTTTCGAGAGTCGTTCGCGATCCTCGGCCTCGTCCTCCGCGACCATTCTCCTCCGACTCTCCTCCCATTTGACGGCGTACGGATCGCAACCAGTCGAGGAGGGAGAACTCCAGGAACCTTGCGCCGGGTTCGGGTTAAAGTTCGAACGCGGACCAACGCCCGAATAGGGAGTCGGATTCCAATTCGGGTTGGAGTTGTTGAATTTGTTGTTTGAGTTGGGGTTGGGATGAGGATTGGGAAGCGCGTTTCGCCATTGCCATTCGGCTTCCTGGGCTTCTCCGAGTTCTTTTGCCTCGACAAGATCGTTGGCAAGGTCGACGGCGTCTTGCGCGTACTCTTCGGCCAACTTTTGCGCGGCGACTTGAACCCGACGGGATATGTATTCCTCGACGCCGTCGCTCATATCGTCCACGAGTTGTTCCGCTTCGACCCTTGCGCGACACTCCCTGGCAAACGCGTCCAGTATTCTCTTTTCGCGGAGGCGCGCCTGACGGACCGCTTCGAAAACGTCGGCGGAGAACCTCCAGCCGCAGAACGAACAGAATTTGTCCTCATCGAAGAACTCGGTTCCACTCCTTGGACAAAACATCAGGGTCTCCTCAACGTTGGGCAAATTCAGCGCGCGTATCCGCGGGTCTCTAGTGGAAAAATCTTACAAGGAACGCTGGGCCCATCAGGAACCCTAAAAACGCGGACGCGGCGATCCACAACTTGACGGCGCGCGAAGAGGCGACGGCGTCGGAATAGCGTCCGTCCCTTTTTTCGCGGTCGACGCGGAACGAGTAATAAATGGCGACGGCTCCGGTCGGCAGAAAGAGCAAAAACGCGCTCAGAAACGCCCAAATTTTGTAGCTTGGAGCGGTAGGGTCGCCGAGCGAAAGCGCGTTCGCGACCCAGGTTACGGCTTTACTCAGCGCGTCGGTCGCCGTATCGAGCGCTTTGCGGATCTTGACGTCTAACCCGGAAAGCGGGTTGTTCTGGAACGGATTGTTCGACGAGGGGTTCGGGGCGCCGTTGAGACTCTTCCCGCAAATTTGGCAAAAGTTCGCGTTGGCGGGAATCTGCGCGCCGCAATGTGGACAAATCATCAGACGTATTCTTCCTTTCTCACAAGCCCAAACGCGTCCGCGTCACAGCGTGGGAAACGTCGTTATGGGCGTCTGCATAGACATTATATTGTCCCAAACCGTCGGAGCAATCCTTATCGTTTCGACAAACATAAAGACGCACCCGAACGCGGCGGCGATCCAGAAAAAGGTCTCCGCCCAACGCGCGCGGTCGAGCGCCAAACTGATCGCGCCCCTTTTCCACGCGCCGCGCGCTTGCGACGAGAAATAAACCCCGACGATTCCGATCGGCAACGAACAAATCATGGCGACGAGGATATTCCAAATCAAAAACGAGCGGAACTTCACGACGGGCGTTCCGTCGACCCCAAGCGTATTCGACCGCTTTACCGGTTCGAGCAGGACGGCGGGGAAAATCGCGCCGCATTGAGGGCACGCTCTGGCGCCTTCGTTTTGTTTAGCGCCGCAAAATGGACAATACATTTTTGCTCCTTAGTATGAAAGACGACGTCAATATGAGTTTGTATCACGCGTAAAAAAGAAAATCAAGTATTTTTCGCGAAAAAATTTCGCAAACGCGATTATTGTTTAAGCGGACGCAAGAAATCCAACGCTTCGAGCGGGATATTTCTTAAAACGGTAAAGACGACAAGCGTGAAACAGGTAGCGAGACCGACGTAGCATACGGCGCCCCAGTTCGGTTCTCGACCGTTCCAAAACGTTTTGAGACGCAACGCGAACAGATAAGCGCAAACGAGAAACCCCGGTATCGTCGTCGGATTATTGCGGAACGCGCCTGAAACGTCGCCGCGAACAAGTCTTGTCAGAGCGCGGGTACAACCGCAGCCGGGACAATAGAGACCGGTTAAATCGTGAAAAACGCACGAAGGCAATTTGAAATGCGAAGGTTTATGCGAGAGAAAGAACGCGAC
The DNA here is from genome assembly GCA_964447865.1 of uncultured Planctomycetaceae bacterium. Classification (GTDB taxonomy): domain Bacteria; phylum Planctomycetota; class Planctomycetia; order Pirellulales; family Thermoguttaceae; genus RUG369. The sequence continues at coordinate 26,129 of CAYUUL010000032.1, forward strand.
GCCCAGGACGGCGAACGCCGCGAGCGTCAGTTCGAGCCAAAATCGCGGACGGTTGCGGTACGGCGAACCGTTGTCAAAATGATCCATAGCCGTTAATAAAAAAAGGCCCCAGGCGAACGAAACCGCGCGCAGGGGCCGAAATTTAACGCGAAGAACGCGCTCGACTGGAATCAGACAAGCTTCTTCATGTTTTCAACGTTGGTCTTAACGGCTTCGCAGGACTTCGCGAACATCGCTTTTTCATCGGCGGTCATTTCAACGCCGACGATCTTCTTGACGCCGCCGTCGCCCAGGACGACCGGGACGCCGACGTAGTAACCGCCGACTCCGTATTCGGAATCGCAGTACGCGACGCAAGCGAGAACGCGGTTTTCATCGCGAACGATCGCTTGAACCATCTTGGCGGTAGACGCGGCCGGCGCATAGTAAGCGGAACCGGTTCCGAGAAGATTGACGATTTCGCCGCCGCCGACGCGAGCGCGTTGAACGATAGCGGCCAAACGGTCGGGCGCGATGAGTTGGGTCACCGGAATACCTCCGACGGACGCACAGCTGGCGAGCGGAACCATGGAGTCGCCGTGGCCGCCGAGCAACATGGCGTGAACGTCTTCAACGCTGACGTTGAGTTCCATCGCGATAAAGGAGCAGAAACGAGCGGCGTCCAAAACGCCCGCTTGACCGATAACGCGTTCCTTCGGGAACCCGGTGACGTCGAGCATGCGTTGAACCATGGTGTCGACAGGATTGCTGACGACGATGACGACGGCGTTCGGGCTGGTCTTGGCGATTTCGGCGCCGACGAACCCGACGATCTTCGCGTTGGTGGCGAGGAGGTCGTCGCGGCTCATGCCGGGCTTACGCGGAAT
>CAYUUL010000033.1:0-25806 GCA_964447865.1 uncultured Planctomycetaceae bacterium
TCCCTCGCGATTACCGCCGAAGTTTCCGCCGCGCTCTCCCTCGCGATTACCGCCGGAGTTTCCGCCGCGTTCTCCATCACGTTTTCCGCCAAAGTTTCTTCCGCGATTACCGCCAAAGTTTCTTCCGCGGGCGCCTCCGCGAGCGCCGCCGTTGTTCTTATGTTGTTTTTTCTTTGGCGGGGTCAACCCTTGTTCGCGCATTTCGGCGGCTTCGGCGCGTTCGGCAGCTTCCCTTCTTTCGTCTTTTGAAACGAAGAGTTTATCGGGATCCATAGGAACCGCGATAAGATCCATACCGTGAGCGTCGACAATCTCGCAAGGGGTCAAGACGCCCAGATCCAAATCACGACCGGTGACGTAAACGACCGGGTCAATATCGGGCGCGTCGGCATAGGTGCGACCGATACAGACGTTTCGCATAACGGAACCGTTTTCAGAAATAGCCCGGGAATCGAGCATGACGTCGACAGTCTTTCCGATGAGTCCGCGCGCGTATCGACGCGAAACGCGTTCCTGTTTTGCGTAAAGTCGTTCGTATCTTAAATGTTTGACGTCGTCTGGAACCTGATTCTCCATAGAGGCCGCGGGCGTGCCGGGCTCCGGCGAGAATTCAAAGACGCCGCCGCGTTCAAAGCGATACTTTTCGACAAACTCCGCCAACTCCTGGTACATTTCGTCGGTCTCGCCGGGGAAGCCGACAATCAGCGAGGTGCGCAACACGACGTTGGGAATCTCCTCGCGGAACATCGCAAGCAATTCTTCCGTTTGAACTTTGTCGACGCGACGATTCATTTTTTTGAGAAGGTCGGAATTACAATGTTGGAGCGGAACGTCTATATACGGCAGGATAGAAGTCGTACCCTTATCTTCCAGTTTAAAGAGCGAAGTCAGCTCGGAATCCCAGAAAAGGGGATAAGTATAGAGGACGCGAATCCAATCGAATTGATTTTTCTCTTTTAAAGCCGCGAGCAGACGTTTCAAATCGGGCTTTCTATAAAGATCGCTTCCCCAAAAAGTCGTTTCCTGCGCGACAAGCGTCAGTTCGCGAACGCCGGAATCCGCCAAACGCGCGGCCTCGTCCATAATCGTTTCAAACGGCTTACTGACGTATCGACCGCGAATATTAGGAATCGCGCAGTAAGAGCAGAACCGGTCGCAACCGTCGGCGATTTTCAAATAGGCGATATGGGGCGCGGTAAGAGGGGCGCGAACAGAATCGTCGAGAGTCAGGTTTCTCGCGGGCGTATAATGAAGCTTTGCGGCGATTTCCTCGGGCGTAAGGATTCTGAGAACCGGCGTAGAACCCCTTTTATTGTCCGGACTCAGTTTTTCTCTTTCCTGAAAGACGTTCGTGTTTTTATCGTCCTTCGAGTTAAGACATTGCAGCGCGATCTCTCCGATTTTCGCTTCGTCGTACGGACTAAGCCACGCGTCGACAAGAGAATAAGTTTCCGCGAGTTCTTTACCGTCAGTCACAACGGCGCACCCGGCGACAAATAAATAACGAATCGAGCCGTTTTTCTTTTGCTTAACGGCGTCGCGAATATACTTTTCGGCTTCGTCGCGCGCGGAACGCAAAAAACCGCACGTATTGAGCAAGAAGAAATCGACTTCGTCGCTGTCGGACACAAATTCGCAACCGAGCGCGACAAGACGACCAATCGTCGTTTCGGAATCGACCAGGTTCTTTGGACACCCAAGAGACGCGACGGAACAGGTAGTCCCCGAAAGGGGCTTAGATTCTTCGGGAACGGCGGACGGGGACTCGACCTCGGGATTATTCGGCATAACTTGACCTTCGAACTATTGGACGTTGCACGGGTTGAACAAGCGTCGACCCACGCCGACGTTCGCGCTACTAATATAAGCGGAACAGCCGAAAATAAAAGGGGCAAGCGAGATTTTTCACATCTTGCAAGTTCGTCGGAGAGTCCAATATCTCCGGCAAGATTTTTCGCGGTTTCGAAAAATAAATAATTATTGCGATTGTTTCTAATATTCCGATTTTTCAAAGTTTAACTTGAAATACGTCATTCTTGTCGATTGTGACGTTTTGCGAAGAAAAAACTTGAGCGTTTTTTCAAATAAAGTCGTCTAAAACGGCATACACAAATTGAAAGTAACTATAATAAACGTCGTAGTCCTCAGATTCCAGACGAAACGTCATAAGCGTTTAACCTGGCGCGTTAGGACTCTATTGACGTTAAACCGCGGAGAAAATCCGTTTTTGTATAAAGAAATCCGGCAATGACGAAATCCAGTAACGATCTTTATCGCGTAAAAGCAAACGCGGAACGCCAGGCGCGTCGCGTTCGAGCGGCGTTATACGTTGCGGCGCTATGTCTGAGCGCGTCCCTGATCGGATGCGACTCGCTTCAGAACCATCAGTGTTGTCTTTTCAAGCCGGGCGGAATCTTTGCGCAGGACGATCGAGAAATCGAGCGAATTTCTTCGCGCGAGGAATCGGACGCGATAACGCGCGCGGCCGCGGCGAGCAGCTACGAGAAAAAGAGCGCGTGGGAGCCGACGGAATCGGAGCTTCGCTACGCGCGGAGAAACAACGTCGATCTTAAGAATTACGTATGGGCCGCGCAACGACCCAACGGCGGGGCTCTTTTTCCCCAGAAATTACCCGCGCCGGGACCAATCGTCGTCATGGAGCCGAGCGTGATTTCCGCGCCGGTCGGGTCGGACATTATTCTGGTGGCGAGTTACGTAGGGTCGGATTCCCAATACCTTCGCGTCGGCGAAACGCTGAAGTGGAATCTCACGGGCGTCGGCAGTTTTTCGTCGACGAATCCGAGTAATTTTTCCTCCTGTTTGAAGTGTCCTCTTTCGCCAACCTCGCGTAAAATAGAGGGACGTTCGGAAACGACGGAAACGTCGGGTCAACTTTATCGCATAACGCGCGGAACCAAATCGAAGGAAGACGATATCACGATACTCCGCGGTCAGTCGTGGATGGCGGTGACGTCCAACGAAGAAGGGACGAGCACGGTGTCCGTAACGGGCGACAGCGTGCCGAACTGGGAACATCGACGCGCCACCGCGGAAATACATTGGGTCGACGCGGCGTTTCTCTATCCAAAATCGGCGACGGGGCCGCTTGATCGCCCCGGAATTTTGGAGACGGCGTTAATTCGGCGTTCAAATTCCGAAGCGCTCGTCAACTGGCCGGTCAAATATGAGATCGTGACGGGCGAAGGCGGGTTCGACGCGGGCAACGGCAATATCGCGCGTTCGGTAACAATCGGGACGGGCGCGGACGGTAAAGCGCGCGCGTTGCTCAAGCCAAGTTCTTCACAACCCGGCACGACGGAAGTTAAAGTGTCCATACTCAGACCCGGTACGACGGAATACAAACAAGCGACAATCGACAGCCGTTCCGTATTCTATACGTGGACGTCAAACGCGCCTATCGGATTAGAAATTCAAGCGCCGGAAGCGGGCGCGGTAAACAGCGATCTTCATTACCGCATATTCATCAACAACTACTCCGACTTTTTCTACAGTACGGGCATTCGCGTTACAATCCCTTACGGCACGCGTTTTGTCAGTATTCAACCTCCGATAGGGCATCAGACGACGGCGGGCGAGCTCAACTGGCAGATACGACAGTTGAATCCTAAAGAGTACCACGTAATCGACCTTGTTTTACACAAGGAATACGCGGGAAACGTCGATTTAAACGTTAAATTATTCGACACGCGTTGCGAGGCGACTCCGACGCAGCAAACCGCGTCGGCGCCAAGTTCGGGAGCGGTAACGCCTCCAACGACGGCGGACGGCAATCAACCTCCCAGGCTGTGACGGCGAGAAAGGTCTCCAAGACTGAGGTGCGAATCGGCGCGCGTTCCGTTTGTTCGTTGAACGCCGCGCAGACAATAACGAGATTTTGATCTGGCTTGAAAAGGCGATATCGGTCGAGATTCTTACGTCTATCGCGAAGTTCTCGCGTAATCGACGCCCAGGCGTTTTAAGACGTTCCGGCGTCTCGGCGCTCGTATTTTCCTTTTCCTACGTCGCGACTTGAAAGTTTTTTGACTTACCGTCGTCCCCGCGCGAGACGAGATTCCGAACCGCTCGGAACTCGGTTTATTTTAGACCAAAACGTATTGGCAAATTCGCGATTCTCGCGTAAAAAGAGCGACGCGCAAGAGAGAGAAAACCGAGGCGAAGTCGACGAGGGAGGCTTCAAGTCCCCTTTACTAACACGCCTTTGCTCGATATAATGAAAAAGATTTTTTGCCAACGGTTCGCCGAGCGACTGTTTAGGCGTTTGAAAAACAACCTAGTATAACCGATCGAAGTAAAATGAAGAAATATGAAACGGCACAACGCGTCGTCGTTACCGGCTTGGGCGTCGTAAGCGCGCTCGGGCAAACTACGGAAGAGTTCGGACAAGCTTGCCGCGAGGGTCGGTCGGCGGTAAGACCAGTCTCGGAAGGCGAACGTTATCCGGTTCAGGCGGCGGCTCCGATCGATTCTTTTACCGGTTCAATACAGGACTTTGGCGAACTTGACGCGACGAAGAAAAAGGCGATCCGCAAGGGGTTAAAGCTCATGGCGCGCGAGATCCAACTTGGGGTCGCGGCTGCGCAAAAAGCGCTTGCGTCGGCGAACATTGGCGACGCGTACGAACCTCAACGACGCGGCGTTTCCTTCGCTTCGGATTACATCGTGACGCCTGCGTTCGAGCTGATAGAAGCTATGGCGGCGTGCCGCAAGGTCAACGCGCAAGGTCAAATGGAGTTTGACGGTTCACATTGGCGTGAAAACGGCATTTCTAAAATGACGCCGTTGTGGCAACTCAAGTACTTGACAAATATGTCGGCGAGCCATATCACGATTTACAACGAGTTTTACGGACCGGCTTACGACACGACCAACCGCGAAGCGTCTTTCGCGGGCGCGCTTGGGGACGCCGTCGAGACGATACGTTCCGGACGCGCGGATCTCATGCTTGTCGGCGCGACCGGTTCGAGATTGCACGACTTGCGTCTTCTCGAGTCGATTAAGAATCTTGAGGTCTCGACAAAATCGCCGGTTTGCCGTCCGTTTGACGCGCGTCGCAACGGTTCGATAGCAAGCGAAGGTTCGGGGGCGATTGTTCTTGAGACGCTTGAGTCCGCGCAAAAACGCGGAGCTAAGATTTACGCGGAAGTCTGCGGCGGCGCTTTCCGCGGCGTTGTTAAACACGCGCGCAACGTCGTCCCCTCGGAAATAACAAGTCCGCAGGAATGCGGTTGCGATATTGTCTTGACGCGCGACGGTTCGCGAGAAGCGATACGACTGGCGCTCAAACGCGTAATGGAAAGATTCTCGATCGACCCTGAGACGATCGGTCATGTGAACGCGAACGCGCGCGGCGATTTGGCGCTCGACGCGGCTGAAGCGCTCGCGTTGCGCGACGTATTGGGAGACGCGCTCGACTCGATACCGGTGACGTCGCTGAAAGGGGCGCAGGGCAATCCCGGCGCGGGAGCGGGCGCCATTGAGACAATCGCGAGTATTTTGGCGTTCGAAAACGGTTCGCTCTTCCCGACCTTAAATTTCGAACAGGTCGATTCCAATCTTGGGCTCAACCCGGTAACGCGGCTTGGAGTCGCGCCGGGCGATTCCTTCTTGAAGATATGCGCCAACAGCGTCGGTCAGGCCTCGGTCGCTTACGTCAAGCGTTGGAACGGTCTATAAGGACGAGTCGAACAAACGAAAACAGGACGCCGCGTCAAACATGCGAATTTGGCGCGGCGTTTTCTATTGACGCGAACGCGACGGCGAATTACAACGCGATATAATAATCGAGTAAGATAGTCGTCGTTTGACAGACGGCGGGGTCGTTTGCGGAACGCGTTTCAAGCGTCGTTTGACGTAAGATTCCTCCGGGAATCGCGGGCGAAAAAATGAGCGTCGTCGTTTGGTCGCGATTGTTGGCCGAAAACGACGAGCGAGCAAGATAGCTTTGCGGCGCGATATTTTGGGCAAACGGGGAGGCGACTTTTTGCACGACGTAAAGGGATCTTGAAGAAACGTTCGAGTTTGCGCGCGACGCGTCGTTCTTAGCTTCGTGCACAGTCTCGCGCTGAAGGACGTAAGGGGCTGAAACGTACGAATACCACAAAGTGGTCGTTTCGGTATATTTCGCGTTTTTTCTCGTAACGCGGCGCGTCAAACACGGAATAGCGCGCGAGCCGATCATGAGTGAAACCGGAGCGAGCGTTTCGTCGTCGACAACGTCGGCGAGAGGAACGTCCCAGAAATCATATTGAACGGTCTCGACGCGGCGAGAATAGTCGACGGATCCCAATTTGATCGTCGACTCGCATTCCAGAGTATAGTTTTTGTTTTCCAAATCGACGTCTTTCAAGGTAATCGTCGTTTCGGTAACGCTTTGAACAGGTCGTTTCTTTTCGTAAGTAACGCTGGTCGTTCTCGACCTTGCCCACGATCCGACGGGAAACCTTGCCCAGCGCGAACAGGCGCCGACGTTTACCGACTCCTTCTCGCGTTCCGCGGAATCGACGAGCGGAAACTCGGTCATATCGTCGTCGAGGCGTTCAACGTCCGCGGCGTTCGCTTCGAGTTCAGAGGCGGGACGCGTAAAGAAAAGGGGACGTAATTTTACAGAGTCGCTCGACGACTGAGTCTCGCTTGTTTTCGAGTTCGCGACGGCGTTGTCGTCCGCGTAGTTATCGACCGCAAACGCGAACGCGGCGCGCCACGTCAGAATCGATACGAACATTAAGGAGATAATCGAGCGCGTCATATAAATCTACCGCCAAATTCACCGCGAAAACCGAATCAATAAACGTCGGGCGCCGCTTCGACGCCGTCGCGGGAACTGTACCAAATTCTCGCGACAAAGTAAAGAGAGAGAGCGGCTAAGTTTACAAAGGAGAATTTTCGCGATTTTTTTCAGCCAAACTCCCAAAGAGGTCGGAAACAATGAGGTCTTGTTCCGGTAAAAGAGTTTTCATATCGATAAGCACGACGTCGCGAGTCCATCTCAACAACAACTTTGGCGACGTTTTTTCCAACATAGCGGCAAATTCGGCGGGCGAATATTCCCTCAATCGCGCTTCCACGAGCCAGGTTGGGGACGTGCCGAAAGTCGCGTTGGCGCACAAAGCCGAACGTCCTTCGACGGCGCGCGCGATCTGTACGAAAGGATATGTTTCCAAGAGCGCGGCTAAACGGTTGGCGCGGCTTTCAAGGTTGGCTTGCGAGGTCGAAAGAGCGCGCAACGCAGGAATCGATTCGAGCGCCGTCTCGCGGTTTTCATAAAGCGCGAGAGTCTTGTTTAACATAGCGGTCGCGACGCGGTTCAACTTTGAGTACCTGGCGGTCGGCGTAGCGTTAATCGCTTTGATCGCGGTTCGAGACCCGAAAACAAGTCCGCAAGACGGTCCGCCGATAAGTTGCGCGCCGTCGCAAAGAACAAGGTCAAACCCGGTTTTAAGGCGGTCGCTCACCGTTGGAATTGTAGCGTCGAAGTACTCGCCAAGATCAATCAGAGGCACAAATTCAATTTCGCCGATAATTTTGAACGCGTACCCGTCGCGAGCGAGGAGTTGCGCGACGTCGGACGCGGCGACTCGGCGTCCGTCTGGGGAACGGCGACCGAAATAGCGCCATATCAGCCCGGTGTTCGCGTCGCAGGCGCGAGCGTAGTCTTCCAGGGTAACGGAATCGCAAGCGCCGACTTCGCGTCGTTCCAAATTCGGAAAGACGTCGAAAGCGTGTTCCAACCGTTCGCCCGAATCGAGTTCAAACATATCCCGCCGAGCGACGACGACGTTCCGTTTAGCAAGTTCAATCGACTGCAAAATCGCGACGCGCGCCGACTCGCAATTGGGAAAGACCGCGGCGCTTTCCGCGCCTCCCAGCCGAGCGAGTCGCGCCAGGAGATCCTTTTCCCTCATCGCGTCTTGCCTTCGCGAATATTCGGTTTGCGGTTCCGAGAGAACCCACGCGCCTTCCTCGACGGCGGCGGACGCAAGGCGTTCAAACGAATTTGGGAACAGTCGTCCTCGCGCGTCCATAACGAGCGGTTCCGCGATTTCCAGAAGCGATTTTAACCTGCCGACGATTCTTTCGATCAATTCGTTGACGTCCGGGCGACGTTGTTCGCTTACGGCGAGCCATAATTCCTGCGAAACGTCGTCGAACGCGCTTTTCAAGACGGAGAGAACGGCGGAAGGGTGCAAACGCTGCGCGTACGGCTTGATTTTAGGCGACGATAAAATTTCAGTAAGAAACGCGTATGAAAAAGAAGACGATTTTGCCATAATTCTACCTTTCCCAAGCCGATATAACCCCAGGCGAACTCGCGGAAGCCGCGATTGTCTTCATATAAAAGGCCGCGTTCGCCGTCGCTTTAGAATAAACAATCTTTTTGCGGCGTCGAGCCCCCCCGAGACGCGTTCGAGCCAATCGTCGGAACTATTTAACCGCGTTTAAATCGATAAAATTTTTATAAAGCGGTTGTCGAATCGAGTTCGATAATGTAGAATCGCGGGTTGTATTTAAGAGACCGCGGCGTCGCGGTCAGACATTGCCGAGCCCTTCTTAAACGTAAGGAGTAACCTCGAAAAGAGGCGCTGTTATGGACAAGCTTGAAAAGAGAAGCGAAGACGAATTGAACGAAGAAAAGTTGGATCTGGTAAACGTGTCGGAAGAAGCGGACGCAGCCGCAATCGACGCGCGAGCAGACGTCGACGACGCGCCCGAAGACGGTCGTCCGTTCGAGATAAACGTCGCAGATCGTATTAAGAAGTTGCCTCCGTACCTGTTCGCCGAACTGAACGCGTTGAAATACGCGAAACGTCGCTCGGGCGCCGACGTCGTCGACCTCGGCATGGGGAGTCCTACGGATCCTCCGGCGCAGGAAATAATCGACAAGCTCGCGGAAGCGGTCAAGAATCCGAAAGTACACCGTTACGGAGCGGCGCGCGGAATTCAAAATCTCCGACGCGAAGTCGCGGCTCGATACCTGAAATACTACGGGGTTCGTTTGAATCCGGATACGGAGGTTATCGCGACGCTCGGTTCGAAAGACGCGTTAAGCCACACGATTTTAGCGCTTTGCGGGCCGGGCGACCTTGCGATCGTGCCGTCGCCGTATTTTCCGGCGCACCTTTACGCGGTCATGCTTGCGGGCGGTCAAACGCTCGCTATCGACGTGCGCAACCCGGAAAAGTTGCTTTCCGAAGTTTCGTACGCTTGCGAACACTTTTTACCTCGTCCTAAAATGATGCTCGTGAATTTCCCGCATAATCCGACGGCGACCGTTGTCGAGCGGGAATTTTACGTCGACCTGGTCAGACTTGCGAAGAAATTTGGATTCATGGTGTTGAGCGACCTGGCGTACGCGGACATTGTGTTCGACGACTACGTGACGCCGAGTTTCCTGTCGATTCCCGGCGCTAAGGACGTCGGAGTCGAGATGACGACCATGTCGAAGAGCTACAGCATGGCGGGATGGCGCATCGGGTTCTGTTGCGGGAACTCGGAGATCGTGCGCGCGTTGGCGACAATTAAGACCTACTACGACTACGGCGCGTTCATGCCGTTGCAAATAGCGGGTATCGTCGCGTTGCGAGAAGAAGACGCGTACGTCAAAAAGATGGCGAAGATATACGAGAAACGCCGCAACGTTCTTTGCGACGCGCTCGAACGCATCGGCTGGGAAGTTCAACGTCCCAAAGCCTCGATGTTTGTCTGGCAGAAGATTCCGGAAAAGTATTTAAAGAACAGCAACACGTTCGATTTCGCGATGAAACTCCTTTCGGAAGCGAACGTGGTCGTCAGTCCCGGTTCCGCGTTCGGACCGCTCGGCGAAGGTTACTTGCGGCTCGCGGTCGTAGAGAACGAAGAGCGGCTCCGTCAGGCTGTCCGTCAAATCGCGAGAGCGTTAGACTGAACCGAGGCGATCGACGTATGTTGCGCTGGATTGAACTATAAATCAAGCGCCACCCCATAGCGCGGCGCGTGATTGGAACCTTGTTCCCACGCGCCGTTCTTGTATACGCGCAAACCGCGCTTTAACGGAGGAGAAAAATGGAACACGAACCGAATCAAAACGCGGCGTACGCGCCTATCCTTGCGCTCACCATGGGGGATCCCGCCGGAATTGGGCCGGAGATTATCGCGGGCGCGTGGCCGGAATTCTTCAAGAGCGTCGAGGAACGAAAGGTTCCGGGCGTTCTCCCTCCGACGCGTCCGTTCGTGTTTGGCGATCCTGGCGTGATCTCGCGCGCCGTCGAACTTCGCGGACTGTCAAGCCGAGTCGAACCGATAGACGAGATAGAATCGGCGGCGGCGAATTACGAATCTCGATTTGGACTCGACGTTATTCCGGTCGTTCCATGTTGCGACTCCAACGTATCGAAAGTTCTTTACGGAGAGATTTCCGCGGAAGGGGGCGACGCGGCGTTTCGTTCGATCAATAAAGCAATCGACGCGGCTCTCGCAAAGGAAGTCGACGCGATTGTCACCGCGCCGCTGAATAAAGAGGCGCTTCACTTTGCGGGTCACGACTATCCGGGTCATACGGAGATTCTGGCGTCGCGATGCGGAGTCTCTAATTTCGGCATGGCTCTTTATTTGGGACCGTGTTCGGCGATCGCGTCTCCGACGGGTCTCGGCGTAGTTCACGTAACGCTCCACGAGTCAATGCGCCGCGCAGTCGACGACGTCACCTACGAAGCGGCGCTCGAGAAGATCGGACTTGTTAGAAGGTTTATGAAGACGATCGTCGGACGCGAACCTCGCATCGGGGTTTGCGCGCTCAACTGTCACGCGAGCGACGGAGGTCTATTTGGCGACGAGGAAATCAAGCTCATCGCGCCGGCCGTTAAGACCGCGCAACGCAAGGGCGCGATCGTCGCGGGACCGTTCCCCCCCGACACGTTGTTCCTCGACGCGAAGAACGGGTTATTCGACGGAGTGGTCGCCATGTACCACGACCAGGGGCATATGGCGATTAAACTCATGGATATGTATTCGGCGGTCAACGTTGCGCTCGGTCTTCCGATAATCCGTACGAGCGTCGCGCACGGCACGGCGTTCAATATCGCGGGCAAAGGGATCGCCAATACGCAAAGCCTTATCGAAGCGGTTCGCGTCGCCGCGCTTTTCGTCTCCAAACACGAGACGCCCTAATCGCGACCGTCAAAAACAAGTTCAAATCGACAAAGCAAAACGCCGCGCCAAGTCAGCTCTTAACGCGGCGTTTTATTTAATTGGAGCAGTTAAGCTCGCGTCATTTCGCGGGCGTTTCTAACGCTTCCTCGATTCTTTCCGTTGTTTCCTCAATATTCTCGATCGCGTCGTCAATGCTATTCTCAATAGCGTCCGCGGATTCTTCCGCGGATTCTATAGCGGCTTCGGCATTCTCGACGATCGTTTCTACGGAATCCGTTTCAATATCTTGAACCGCGCAAGAGGGCTCCGCGGCTCCGGCGTCGGTTCCGGAATCTAATTTTGTAACGATAATAAGCGCAAGTCCGACGACAAAACAAGCGAACATCGCGGTAAGCATTTTCCCAACGCCCTTGGGCGAATTACGAAATTCGCGCCAGATAAAGACGCCCCAAATCGCGGACATAAGCGTCGCGCCTTGACCCAATCCATACGCGACGGCGGGCGAGGCGATACCGGACGCAAGAACGTTGAAGGTCATGCCGATAGCCCAAATCAAGCCGCCGACCCAGCCCCAGAAGTGGTTTTTAAACGAACCTTTCCAGTAGGAGCCCTTCTCCACGGGTTCTCCGACAATCGGTTTCGCCATGAGAATCGGCATAATAACGCAGTTGCTCAACAGAATACCGAAAGCGAAGACGAGATTCGCGGTATACGGACTGAGTTTTCCCATTTCAAGACCGGCTCTTTCGAGACTCAAATTCGCGAGCGTCATATCGAGCAGGGTTCCGTCGGGTAAAACGACTTTTGCGAGGGAGCGAGCGACGAAGTAATAGAACAACGACATGAGGACGCCGCAGAGAACGGAAAGCGCAAGACCTTTCCCTATCGATTTTTTAGGAGCGTTCGGATCGGCGTTCGCGGCGTCGCGTTTTTTATACGACATTGCGCTAAGAATAATAGCGACGGTAACGAGACCGACGCCAAGGAAAAGGAAAAGCGCGTTACCGGAAGCCGTAGGATCGCCAACGAAATTCAAAATGACGCCGAGAACCAACGCCAGTCCGATCCCAACGGGAAACGCGACCGCCATACCGGCAATATCAATCGCCGAGACAAGTAAAATATTCGCGACGTTAAAGACGACGCCGCCCGCCGCGGCCCAGCCGAGCGACTGCAGAGACGCTTGCGTCAAATCGTCGATATAGGAACGTCCAACTTCGCCATGCGATCCCCAGGTCATCGCGAAGATGGCGGCCGTCGCGACGAGACCGAGAACATAATCCCAATAGAACAACTCGTAACGCCATTTTTTATCGACGAGTTTTTGCGTGTTTGCCCACGATCCCCAGCAGATCATGGTAACGACGCAAAACGCGATCGCCGTCCAATAATTTTGAAGTAAAAACATAACTCGCTCCAAAAGCCAATGTCAAACGCGTCGCGCCAAGATCCGCCGCGCTCACATTAAATAAGTCAAGCGCGGTTCTAACGCGTAACCGCGCGGTAATTCTCAATTTAGTCAAGTTGTTTCACGGGCAGTTCGCGTCCGCGCAAAAAGTCTTCGGACTCTTTTTTCGTAAAGACCGACTTGGTGGCGGAACCGTCGCGCACGCAACTCATGCCTTGCGCGCTTGCGCGTTTAATCGTTTCATACGGACTGCAACCGTCGAGCAACCCGGCGATAAATCCTGCGTCAAAAGCGTCTCCGGATCCGGTTCCGCCCACAAATTCCGTTTTGAAGATATCCGCTTTGAACTTTTCCGCGTCCGAGTAGTAGATCGAACCTTCGTCGCCGCAGGTAATAACGCACGCCTTCGCGCCCGCGTCGACGAAAAATTTCGCCTGCTCGACAGGATCCTTTAGACCGGAAATGAGTCTTCCCTCGTCGTCGTTCGGCATAAAGTAATCGCAATACGGCATAAGCGGTTTCAGAACCGGCCAATAAGGACGTTTTCCGTAAAGTACGACGTCGAGAATAGTCTTCCCGCCTTTAGCCTGGAACGCTTTGAAGTAGTCGACCGTTTCTTGCGTTTCCAACTTGTCCATCATGAGATAGCCGCCGACGTACAAGACTTCCGCTTCGTCGGTCCACTCTTGCGGGACGTCGCTGATTGAGAATTGAGCGTTTGCTCCGGTCGTGCTGACAAACCGGCGATCCTCCCCTTTGACGTTCACGATTAGGGAACAACCCGGCCCGGAATCAGGGATCCTGCGCACGCCTGAGACGTCGACAAGAGGATTAGCCAACGACTTCAAAATATGATCGCTAAACGCGTCGTCTCCAACGCATCCGCACAATCCGGTCGGCACTTCCAAACGCGCCAGGTTGATCGAGAGATTCGAAGCGCAACCGCCGAGCGTGAGTTCGACGCGATCGGTCTGAACAAGTTCGCCGGGAACGGGCGCATGATCGATCGGCGCGCAACCTACGTCGGCAAACAGAATACCGGCGGACAAACATCGCGGTTTTATCTTCATATTATTTTTTCCTTTATTGGAGACAAATGAGGTACGGATATCGCAACTTTTCACGCGGCGGTCGGCGCGGCAAAGCGGAAGATTTTAAACAAGGGGCGCGCAAGCGTCGAGGTATCTTCTATAGTCCAGGTCGACGCGTCAAATCGCGCATTTTCTCACTATACACGGTTTAATCGCGTTTGGCAAGAAAATTCCTGTCGAATCAAAAAAAACTTGCGCTAACGTTTAGGAGTCCTCAAAGAACGGCGCTGTAGACGGCGTAAAATTCTTTTAACGTTGCAAAGTATGATTTCAATCAAAAAATTCAGAACAATCAAAAAAAAAAAAAAAACGCAAAAATTTCAAAAAAAAGCGAAACATTTTCTGAAAAGCTGAAACAATCGAGCGTTCTACACTTGCGTATTTTTCGATTTAGTGTTAAAAGAAAAGAATATTTATTTCGCGAACGGTCTACAATGGCAATAAGTTTTTTACGGAAGCTGGCGCTACGAAGTTAGCTTGTCCGAAGTTTATTCGCGTTTCCACGCGATAAGGAATTTGCCGTTGGTCGTTTTTGTAACTATACCATAATTTATTTTAGCTTTTAAGATCCGCAACATCATGAAATCTTACTCTAATCCTCGCAGGGGTTTTACCCTGGTCGAGCTTTTGGTCGTTATCGCGATCATTGGTATTTTGATTGGTTTACTTCTTCCGGCCGTACAGGCGGCGCGTGAAGCGGCGCGACGTATGCAGTGCACGAACAACCTGAAGCAGTTGGCTCTCGCGGTTCAAAACTACCACGACACGAACCAGGCTCTTCCGGCGGCTCGCGCAATGCTCGGTCAATGCGCCTGGTCCCACAACTGCAGTAACAACGACCCTAAGGGAACCAGAGGTCCGTTCGGAACCGTCGTATTCCTCCTTCCCTTCATTGAACAGAACGCGGTCTACACGGAGATGTTAAATTACACGAAGAATACGAACACGAACTGGCTTCGTCACCCGTGGACCAACGCGGAACCGAACTTCCCCGCGATGGGAACGGTTATCACGGCGTTCCTGTGCCCCTCCGACGGCAACGCGACTCAAAAATCGACCGACGGACACCAAACCGGTCGTTGCAATTATATGTCGTCTCGAGGCGACTCTCTATGGAACAACAACCGTCACCCGGACAACGAAGGCAGCCAGGCCGCTAAGACGGCTCACCGCGGCGTTTTCTGGGTAGGCGAATTTCCGAACATGGCGGCGGTAACCGACGGAACCTCGAACACGGTCGCCTTCTCCGAATGTGTTTCCGCAAACGGTCAGGGCGGTAAAACAATCAAGGGCAACTTGTTCGGCATTACGACCATGTACGACGGCAATTCTCGTCCCGGTCCGTGCCTCGCGCTTAAAAACGGTACGGAAGCGACGCAGGACGGTCTTACCTCGCAATGGCGCGGTCAACGTTGGGCCGACGGGCAAGTCCTTGTCGAAGGTTTCACGACGGTTCTTCCGCCTAACTCGCCAAACTGTTCTCACGGCGGCGACGACGTTTGGGGGGTCGCGTCCACGCAATCGAATCACAGCGGCGGCGTCAACGCGGCTATGCTCGACGGTTCCGTTCGTTTCGTCTCCGAAACGGTTGATTGCGGCGATTCCTACGACTACGCGGTTTCCTCCGGCAAGAGCCCTTACGGAGTCTGGGGCGCTATGGGTTCCGCGCAGGGAGGCGAAACGTTATCTTCGCTTTAGTCGCGGCGTAACGCAATCTAACTCTTAGTCAAAACGCGCGTTCAATTTCTGAACGAAGTCGGGACGTCGTTCGAAGCGGCGTCCTTTTTTTAGTTTGTATTTTCTTGTAAGCGTTTCCCCAAACGCGCGAACGCGACGGCGATCTTGCCGCGACAATAAGCATGCGGCGTGAAGACGTCTCGTTCGATATGACTTCAGGACAAAAAATAATGCAAAAAACAATGCTTGTCGCTCTCGCGTGCGTATGCGCGATAGCGTTTGGTTGCAGTAAAGGCCCCAGGAAACCCGCCGATCTCCCTGAACTTAATCCGACGACGATCACGGTGACTTACGACGACGGCGAACCGATCGAAGGCGCGCAAGTCGTTCTCCGACTCGCCAAATCGACCGGCGGACGCGTTTGGAACGTGGTTGGCACGACAGACGCGAACGGCGTCGCTACGATGATGACCGACGGCAACTGGGAAGGCGTCCCCGCCGGAGATTATCAAGCGATGGTTTCTAAAGACGTCTCCGTTTTCGAAGAAGCGACCACGCCCGGCGGAAGTCCGACGCTCAAGAGCTCGACGCGTTATATCGACGCCAGGTTCAACGATCCTCGTATGTCCGGCCTTGTCGCGGCGGTGCAATCCGGTCCCAACGCCTTTACTTTCCAGGTTGGAGAAAAAACTGAAAGCGCTATTGAAACGTTGCCTGCTGAAGAATCGACGCCGGGCGCCGAATGATCGACGTTTTACTTTACGTATAAAAAACGCGACAATAAAAAGAAGCCGCTCCGAACGCCAGTTGAAAGTTCGAAGCGGCTTTTCTATCAACGCTAACTCAGTCGAACTCAGTCGACGACGCGTTCTTTCGCGGCTTTAATAAAAGCGGGAACAATCTCGTTCAGATCGCCGACAATGCTATAATGCGCGATGGAAAAGATCGGCGCGTTGGGATCGTTGTTAATCGCGATAATCTTCGCGGAATCCTGCATGCCGACGCGGTGCTGAACGGCGCCGCTAATGCCGACGGCTATATAGAGAGCAGGACGAACGGTCGTGCCGGTTTGACCAATTTGGTAGTCGCGATCAATGTAACCGCTATCGACGGCGGCGCGGCTCGCGCCAACGGCTCCGCCAAGCGCGTTCGCAAGTTCGAAAAGCATCTTGAAGTTTTCTTTACTTCCAAGTCCTCCGCCGCCGGCAACGACGATTCTCGCGCCTTTCAAATCGACCTTTTTCTCTTCGATGAAACGTTCAAGAACTTCGACGACAAGTTGATCGGCGGGAATCGCGATCTTTTCTTCGACCAATTCGCCGACGCGAGACTCATCCGCGTCTTTCTTCGGAAAAACGCCTTCGCGAACGGTCGCCATTTGAGGCCATTGCAAAGGATTGACGATTGTCGCGACGATATTTCCGCCAAACGCCGGACGAATCTGTTGAAGCAGATTCTTGTATTCCGCCTTCGTTTTCGCGTCGACAACGTCGCCAATTTGCAATTCGGTGCAGTCCGCGGTCAAACCGGAACGCGTCATCGACGCGATACGCGGCGCGAGATCGCGTCCGACCGGCGAAGCGCCGTAGAGAACGATTTGCGGTTCGTATTTGTTGATGAGTTCGTTAATAACGTAAGCGTAGGGCGAGCTTGTGAACCTGGCAAGAGCGGGATCGTCAATAAGGTAAACCTTATCGGCTCCATACGCGTAGAGCGTTTTGGCAAGATCGGCGACGTTATATCCGGGAAGAATCGCGCCGACTTTTACGCCAAGTTTATCCGCGAGTTCTCTCGCTTTTCCGCATAATTCGAGCGTAACGTCCGCTAATTTTCCGTCTTCCTGTTCGACGAAAACCCAGACCTCGCCTTGGGGATTGTTTCTACTCATATAAATAATTCCTAAATCGGTATTTTTGTATATATTCGGAGCGTCGGACGCCGTTCGCGAAAGTCGCGGCGGTTCGTATGCGCGACAAACGCGAGCGCGCGCTCAACCCAAAGCGCGATCTTTAACAAGCTCGGCGACTAAACCGCGAACGCCTTCTTCGGTCGGTTCAATATTGACGGACCCTTCTTTTTTCAGAACGATCGACTGTACTTTGAAGACTTTAGTGGGCGATCCGGCAAGTCCGCAACGCGTAAGATCCGCGTTGATATCTTCCATACTCCACTGTTCCAAACGATCCTCGTCGGCAAGGGTTTCGCCTTCCCTGACTTCGAGAGGAACGCGCTTATGCTTGTTGCGCATGTAGTTAATCATGCCTTGCGGACGCGGACTATTGGCTTCCTCTAAAACGGTGGCGAGCAAAGGCAACCTGGCGCGGACGACTTCCCAGCCGTTTCCAAGCGAACGACGCAAGGTCGCGTAACCGTCTTTAACGTCGATGATTTCCGTCAAATAGGCGACTTGAGGAACGCCCAGTTTTTCCGCGCATTGCGGACCTGTTTGAGCGGTGTCGCCGTCGATCGCCTGGCGACCGCAGAAGACAAAATCGAACTCGCCGACCGTCCTGATCGCTTGCGAGAGAATGTAACTTGTGGCAAGCGTGTCGCTCCCGCCCGCGCGTCGATCCGTTACGAGAATCGCTCGATCGGCGCCGCGATAGAGACAATCGCGCAGAACGTCGGCGGCTTTGGGCGGACCCATTGAAATCACGGTAACGGAGCCGCCAAAACGATCTTTAACTTCGAGCGCCGCTTCAAGCGCGCTAAGATCCTCGGGATTGAAGATCGTGGGAAGAGCGGCGCGATTGACCGTGCCGTCTTCCTTCATCGCGGAGCCGGTAACTTTTGAAGTGTCGGGCACTTGTTTAACCAACACGATCGATCGATAAGACACTAAGAACTCCTTTTATTTTTTCAAATATATACACGCCGCCCCGGAAGACGCGCGAACGCGACTCCAAGGGCGTTATTTTTTTCAAACCTACGCGCCAAACGCGCGAAGTCGAACGCACTCGACGCGGTTTAATCAGTCGAGACGCGTTCTTACTATTTAACCAAAAGGTCGTATCGCGTCAAGTAACGCGACGCAAACGATCAGTTTTTACGCGTAGCGGAAGCGGTCTTTCCAGTCTTCGCGGCGGCGGACTTGCTCGTCGCGGTTCCGGAGGTCGTTTTTCCCGTCGTCTTACCGGTCGCTTTAGTCGTTCCGGTCGTTTGAGCGTTGACGCCGGACTTCGAGAAGACGCTTTCAAGCGTGGCGATTAACGATTCCATGCTGATATCGAGCGCGGCGACTTTTCCGTCCCCGCCGATCAGGAGCATGGTCGGAATTTCGGAAATACCGTAGTAAGCGGCAATCGAGGTTTCTTTCGCGTCGACGGTGGCGCGATCGGACATAAGAATCCACGGAAGCGGATCTTTCTTCAAGTAGGCGTCGATATCGGCCTGTTCCGCATCAAGATTGTATCCGACGATTTCAAAACCTTGAGAATGATATTTCTCATAGAGTTCCTTAAGTTGCGCGTGCATAGAGCCGCAAGGTTCGCACCACGAGGCCCAGAAATCGACAAGCACAACCTTACCCTTGACGCTCGCGGGGTCGAATTTCGTCCCGTCCGCCAGGCATCCGTTCCATTTGAAGGCGTTTCCTTCGAGTTCGGAGTAACGAATCGTTCCTTCGAGCAACTGCAAAGCGGCTTTCGCTTCCTGCGAGTCGGAGGCGGCAAGTTGTTTACGAATCGGCGTCCAAATTTGGGCCGGAAGTTTAGGTTGTTTCTGGTTCTCGGCGACGAGCGCGACTGGGAATACGAGGTCGACCGTCATATCGGAGGCTTCCGGATGCGCGGCAATGAACGCGGAAACTTCCTTCATAACGTTGTTAAGATCTTGTACGGAACCGTTTTGTTCGGCAACTTCGGCGACTTTAGCTTGAAGGTAAACGCCGCGGAACGCCATCGCCGCCTGACGACCGCCCTCAAGTCCCTGTACTTTCGCGTTCTTTTCGAGCGCGTCGGCAAAAGCGCCGAGTTTCGGCAAAGACGCGGAATCAATCGAGGCTTGATAGCAAAGAGATTGACCTTTAAGCGCGATACCTTGAACGAACTGTTCGTCGTTCGGCTTCATTTTCAAAATACGGTCGCCGATCTTTCCGACCGTTTCAAGCATTTTCCCGATCCATTCGTCGTATTCTTCCTGCGTTTCGAACGCGACCGACGTCGACATAAGGGAGTTCGCTTTTTCAATAAGTTCGTCGATCGTCGCGGTCGCGGACAATACGAATTCGCTTCCGTCGGACTTCTTTAACGGAGCCTGCGCGGAGTCTTGAGCGGCGGTCGCGGTCTGCTGCGCGGCGGTCGCGGCGGTTTCTTCGACGGGCAATTCAATAATCGTTTCGTCGGCGCTTTGCATTCGCGCCCGGCGATTGTGTCCAATCCGCGAACCGACGCCGGCGCCATTGCCGTTTAACAGACGTTGGGCCGAAACGGATTCGGCAAAAGCGATAACGGCAACCGTCAAAGCGACGGCCAAAAGTCTCTTATTCGTTTTCATTACGAGTACGTTCCTAAAAAGTCAGTTAAGGGGTCGCGCGATCCTTCGCGCGAGATTGGAGTCGCCCAAGACGCGACGCCAATACAGGCGCGTTCAATATAACGAAAAAAAACAAAACATAAAACAGGAATTTTGTTTTTTTAAGAGAAACGCGAAGCGGTAAAGGCGTTCGTTCAGACGGTAAAAATACCGACTTCCGCAGGCGGATACGACCGACGTTTCTTTGGAGGAATATCGACTTCCAAAAGATCGAAGTCAAACCGATCGTCGGCCTCTATGACAAAAATAGACCCCTTGGGAGCCTTGTCGCGCAACGTTTGTAAAAGTTCGAGCGTTTCCCCTTCCCGATCGATAAAGAAATCGTAAGGAGGCGAACAAAAGACGAGCCATGGAATATCGTTTGGAAGTTCCGTTTGCGAATGCGCCTCAATCGCGGCCTTTTTACTCTCGGCAATCGGGTCGTACGCCGCTAATTTTCGTCCCCAAAAATAGACGTCGGTCGTAAGGAGCGTAATTTTTTTTGCCGTGCCGGGAACCTTTTCTTCGAGGATGGCAATATTGCGTTTCGTCGTTCTCGCGGTCGGAAAATGAACTTCGATAGCCGTCGCGGACGCGGCGCCGCGGCTAATCGCCTCAAAAGTCAGCGCGCCGGTGCCGGTAAAGAGATCGATCGCGTGTTTCCCCTTGACGGAGTCGCCAAGCAGATTGAAAACCGCCTCGCGCACGCGTTCTTTCATAGGTCGAACGCGTCGGTCGCCCGCGTACTCAAGTTTTGTGCCGCGAAAGAGTCCGCCGACGATTCTCAACCCGACGGAGTCGCCGCGATCGCCCGGCTCGCTTCCAACGTTTCTATTTCGCTTCGAACGCTTCGGACGTTCCTCGAGATTCGCGTCGCGTTTGGCGGCGCGTTCCGCTCGCGCCTTTTCCTTTTCGCGTCGTTCCTTATTTTCTTCGCGCGCTTGTTCTCGACGACGCGTTTTTTCGGTCGCCAACGACTCTCGACGACGGCTCTTGAACCCTTCGGCGCCCTTGTTCCACAGATCGGAATCGGAGTCGCCAAAAGCGTCAAAGACTGTTTTAGAGGATTTTTTCGAATCGTCAGGGTCGCCAAAGCGTTTGTAAATCTCGGCGCTGGAGACGTATGGCGAGATAGTCAGGTCGTCGGGGCTTTCGTTGAAGTCGTCCCAATTTTCACGGCGGCTTTTACGCGACGGTTTGTTTTTCACGGGATATGCCTATTTTTTCGATTATCAAGTAAAAGCGCGAAAAAGGGCGCTTGTTATTTCGACGGAAAGTCTTTATACTAGTTCGCGTCTCTCGCGTCTTTTCCAGTCGCGCGGGACGGGCGCGCACGAGCGCCGTTAGACGTTCGATTTTACTCGAATAATCCGGGGTCGACAATACGCGCAAGGCGTGAAATCTTTCAAAAACTACGTCTTGTGCGAAACGCTTCCCCGCGGGACCTTTTCGCGGCGCTCTCGCGCGGTCGCGCATACGCCGCTCTCCTCGTAGAAAATTTGGGACCAGCCATGAAAAAGTTGACCTTAGCGTTCGCGTTTGTCGCGACCGTCGCGCTCTTCTCCGGAAGCGCGCAAGCTCAAGAAGCGACTCCAGCTGCAAATACAAGCGCGCCTGCGGCGCAAACGCGTAACGACACGCCCGAATATCAGAATTTCGCGGGCAAAATGTCGGCGTATAAAAACAATCTGAAGAAGCTCCGCGCCATGAAGTCGGAATATCAGTCGGCGTCGGCGGAACGCAAAGACGAAATCGCGAAGAGCTTTGAAACGCTCGTCAACGAAACTGCGGCTCAACAAAAGGATCTGATTCCTCAAGCGATCGCGGCGTACAAATCGGTCGACGGTCAAAACGACGAACTTCGCGCGTTCCTCTGCGCAATGTTGCAGTGGTCGGTCGGCGCGAGAGAAAACTATGAAATCGGTTACCAGGTAGCTAAGGCCGTTTTCGAATATCCTCTTCCTAAAACGGAAGACGGCAGCGAAGACCAACTCTACGGTTGGGCCGCGTTCGCCGCGTTCTGCACCATGAATCTCGACGACGCGGAAAAATGGCGCGATATCGCGAAAGAAAAGGGCGTGTTGGAAAAGATCGATCCACAGCATAAGATGCAGATTCCGGAATACCTCGAATACGTTCTGCCAATGTACAAACCGTTCTGGGCGGAAGAACAAACGCTTCGCGAAAAAGAAGCTGCGACGAATCCTCTCGTTGTGCTTCACACGACGGCGGGCGATATTAAATTCGAGCTTTTCCTGACCGAAGCGCCGAACGCGGTCAATAATTTCCTCAGCTTGATCGATAAGAAATTCTACGACGACGTTCCGTTTCACCGCGTTCTCCCGTTCTTCATGGCTCAAGGCGGCGATCCGACCGGAACGGGAACCGGAGGCCCTGGATATTGCATTCCTTGCGAATGCTACCAGGACAACGCGCGTAAACATTTCCGCGGATCGCTTAGTATGGCGCACGCGGGCCGCAACACGGGCGGTTCCCAGTTCTTTATCACGTTCGTTCCGACCTACTTCCTGAACGGTAAGCACACCGTCTTTGGTCGCGTCGTCGAAGGAATGGACGTTTTGTCCGACATTACGCGAATCGACCCCGAAAAGGGGTCTGAAGAAGCCCCGACAAAGATTATTACCGCCGAAATTTTGCGCGGCAAGCCGGGAGAATTCAAGAAACTAAACGAGCGCTGATTTTCAGGCGTTTCAATGGTTTGTTACTATCACCGACGCGACGCCGTCGTTACGCGCTGTCTTGCGTAACGTCGACGTCGCGCGATTCTAATTTGAAAGCGCAATTATGGAACCGACATATCGCGAACGCGGAAAGTACGTCTTGATTATAGACGACGACCCGGAAGTCGTTGAATCTACCAAGCTGGCCTTGGAAGCGTTTGGTTACGAAGTCGACGCGGCGATGGACGGAGCCGCCGGATTGGCTCTTTGCGAAAGGCGACGACCCGATCTGATACTGCTGGACATGATGACGCCAAAGAGAAGCGGGTTTCTCGTTCTGGAGACCTTGCGACAAATGGATGAATTCATCGACACGCGAATCATCATGATCACGGCCAACGACGGCAATCGGCACAAGGAATACGCGGAGAGTCTCGGAGTGGACGCGTACCTTCGTAAGCCGTTCCAAATGGAAGAATTATTTGAAGAGATCGATCGAGTTTTCGAGGAATCCTGATCTCTTTACGGCGCGGCGGCGAGCGTCGAAGGTTCTCGCGATAGAACTTAAACGCCGCGATAATAAAAAGCATATTCTATTCAGACGCGTCTAGTTTGCGTTCTTACGCCTTCCTGGTTTCGCGCGCTTTCTCGACGAACGTAAAAGAACGCGTATCTACCGAATTGACGTCGGCTCGCGAACTGACGCAAGGAGACCGCTATGCATAAGAACCGATACGAATCGGCCTTTGAGCGTTTCTTACGCTCGCGGCGTCTCCCTTTTCTCTCCAATCGCCAGGAACGGCGTTTCTTACTTCCCAACGGTTCAACTCTTAAAAATTTTGATTATCTTGTAACAAGCGCGACTGGTCAGAATTGGATTATCGACGTCAAAGGACGACGCTTTCCCGGAGGTCTCCATTCGCCGAAATACTGGAAAAACTGGACGACGCGCGACGACCTTGCGGGTCTTCTTCGCTGGGAAAAGATTCTTAGCGGAAACGGCGCGGAATATCAAGACCGCGGCGCGTTCGTGTTCGCGTATTTAGTCGTCGGAGAGCGTTCGCCGTTGCCCGAGGAACGTATTTTTGTCGACCGCGCCGACCGATACGCCTTTTTCGTCGTGCCGCTTAAAACGTTCATCGCGGAAGCGCGTTTCATCTCCGAAAAGTGGAATACTTACGAGATTCCCGCCAAACGTTTTCAAGAACTTGCTTTACCGGCCGACGTATTTTTCGGAGTAACTCCCGAAAACGCCGACGCGTCGGGGTTCTAGTTTTTTCGCGTCGCTTGTTTCGTCGCGTTTCACTTCGTATCCTTTTAGCGTCGACAAGCGGCGCTTTTTCTTTACCGCAATCGCGTCTCCGCCACTGCGACGCGGTAATTAGACGAGCGGTATAATTCGTCGCTCGGTTTCGTTTTCCTTGCGGAGTCTTTACGCGTCGACGCGCCAATACGTTCGAGTTGACGATCTTCCTCGACTCCAATAAAAAAAACGCCCGCGTCAGGCAAACGCGAACGTTTTTTCATGCGTATATCGTGTCGAAGGAAAACGTCAGGGAATAAGGGCGGCGACGCCAACGATTGCTCCGGCTTCATAAAGACCGCCGCGCAGGGAGATCGGAATCGGTTCAATCATGCTTGGCGCGCAGTTGCCCGGGCGGTAGTACCCAAGGTCGTAGACGCATTCGCTAGGCGGATTGACGCCCATGAGGTACGGCAAGCACGGAATAGTGAGCCAGAATCGAACTCGCGAGCAAATCGGTTGCAGGAGCGGGTGGCAGTAGTGACCGTAACGTTCGAGTTGCACGTCTTCAAAGTAGAGCGGCTTGTGGCAAAGCGAAGAAGCTTTCCAGGTAAAGGTTATCGGAGTTGGCGCTTTACGATGGAAATCTTCTTCCGGCAAGGGGCAGTTTTCCGGAAAAGCTCCCGGCGACGGCACGACCTTATAAGGAATATCCAGGATCGAAGGCATGCTTCGCGGATCGGGACACTTATCTTCAAACGGTTTGTCCATGTCGATTTCGCTCAGACTCTGCGCGTACGGAGCGGTATTTTTCGCTTGCGCGTATTGCGCCTGGCGAATAGCTTTCGGCTTCGCGGAGGTCGTAAGGACGCGTTTAGCCGGAGTCGAGGCGCTAACCTGCTTAATTTTGGACGGTTGAGAAGCCGGTTGAGTCGCGGAAATTTGAGTGGCGCGAGTCGACGCGGGAGTCTTAAAACTTGGAATCGCGACTTTATCGGACAATCGAGAACTCTGCGCGTTGGACGCCGAACCCATCGTTAATTTCGCGTCGCGGAAATTGACTGTCGACGCGTTCGACTGCGCAAACGCAAGCCCGCTCGCGCCAAACGCCGCGCAACACGAGAAAACCACAAGCCGCGCTAAGCGCGCCGCGCGATTATATGAACGGTAAGTAGTCATAAGGAACGCCTCCTGCTCAACGATAGGCGTCTTCTTATCCCTAAGAAGACAATCGAAACGCGGTATATCCAAACGTCTCAGTCACTGACAAGTTTTATTTCATTACATTAACAATTTGCGTCGGTTCGCGACGCGCGGTATAAAACCGCCGACCGCTCAACTGGGTCTAATAACGTTATCGTCCCAGTCTCTTAGAAGTTTAGTGGAAAATTCAATTTTATTGTTAAATTTTACCAAGTCGCGCCATTCAACAAAAAACGCCCTGATCGGCGAACCGAACGGGCGTTGCGTCTAAGCGAATTTTAAGCGGTTAAAGCTCAGAATTCATCCATAGAACTTGGCGAATAGTTCGGGGCTTCTTTTGTAATAGCGATGTCGTGCGGGTGATTTTCTCTCACAGTCGCGCTGGAGATACGAATGAATTTCGCGTTTTGGCGCAAATCTTCAATCGTAACGGCGCCGCAATATCCCATGCCGGCGCGGACGCCGCCCGCGAGCTGATAGACAAATCTGCTGAGGGCCCCTTTGTAGGGAACGCGCCCTTCGACGCCTTCCGGCACCAATTTTCCAGGAGCCTTGCCCTTTTGGAAGTATCGGTCGCTCGAACCGCGCACCATGGCGCCGAGAGACCCCATTCCGCGATACGCTTTGAAGGAACGCCCTTGATAAAGCACCATTTCGCCGGGCGCTTCGTCGAGTCCCGCGAAAAGACTTCCAAGCATGACGACTCTCGCGCCCGCCGCCAACGCCTTAACGACGTCGCCGGAGAACCGAATACCGCCGTCGGCGATAACGGTAACGTCGGACGCTTGCGCGGCTTGCGCGGCTCGACTCACGGCGGTAATTTGCGGAACGCCAACGACGGAGACG
>CAYUUL010000033.1:25816-26983 GCA_964447865.1 uncultured Planctomycetaceae bacterium
AGACGACGCGCGTCGTGCAGATCGAACCGGGTCCAATACCGACTTTAACCGCGTCCGCGCCCGCCTCGATAAGAGCCAAACACCCTTCCGCGGTGGCGACGTTTCCGGCGATTACTTCAATCGGATAAGACGCTTTAATTTCGCGCACGGTGTCGATTACGTTCTTGGAATGACCGTGCGCGCTGTCGACGATCAGGAAGTCGACGCCAATTTTAACGAGTTGCTCGACGCGTTCGTAATCGTGCACGCCCACCGACGCTCCAACGCGAAGTCGTCCTTCGGGGTCTTTGCAAGCCATGGGGTAACGCCGCATCATATCGACGTCGCGAATCGTGATAAGTCCGGTGAGTTTGTCGTGGTCGTCAACGAGAAGCAATTTCTCGACTTTATTCTGCATCAACACGCTTTCCGCCTGTTCGAGCGAGACGACCCCCTTGGCCTTTACAAGGTTGTCTTTCGTCATTACTTCGCGAACCGGCGTTTCCATATTCTCGATGAACCGCAAGTCGCGTTTGGTCACAACCCCGACAAGCGTCTTATCGTTTCCGACAACGGGAACGCCGCTTACGTTTTGCGTTTCCATAATTTCGCGCACGGCGCTGATCGCCGCGTCGGGACCGACCGTCGCGGGATTGCGAATGATACCGTTCGCGGAACGTTTCACTTGACGAACTTCTTCGACTTGTTGACTGACGCTTAAGTTCTTATGAATGACGCCGACGCCGCCCTCTTGCGCAAGCGCGATCGCCATTTTATGCTCCGTCACCGTATCCATCGGCGCGCTCATAAACGGAAGATTAAGCGTTATATTGCGAGTGAGCCGAGTTTTCAAATCTACTTCAGACGGCACCGTCTCGCTGTACTGCGGTTGCAACAGAACGTCGTCAAAAGTTACGGCGACTTCCCTTAGATCTGCGGGATTAAGCATAGTTTCCTCGTCTTGCGTCTCTCTTCGCGTTGATCAGAGCCGACCCCAAAATAAAGAAACGCGGCGCGCTACCCGAACCTCGCGTTTCCTTCCGGTCGACGCCTAGCGCTCGACGGCGCGCATAGTCCCACCCACACCCGAGGTCGAACCAACGCAGTCGGCGAAAAGCCGGAAGACGCGATCTCCAGCTCTTAATAGCGCCGCGTTATAAAATCTCGTCTAGAATCAGCACATTTTAA
>CAYUUL010000034.1:0-8663 GCA_964447865.1 uncultured Planctomycetaceae bacterium
TTTTTTTTTTTTTTTTGCGCCCCGGCTCAACGCTAACGTCGGCTCTCGTTCTGTCAAGACTGGAAAACTCCGCGTTTTCGAGTCTTTGTTTTTTTTCTTGACAAAATCGCTCGAATACGTTACTCGATTTATCGCGACTCTCGCGCGTTATGCGAAGTCTACAACAATATACGTCCTGAAATAAGGAACAACATCAATGGCAAACGAAAACGAACTCGCCAACGAAGTCCAAAAACTGAATCTTAATGTTGACGTCCAGGAAAAGAGTTCCTGCGAACGTCACGTTAAAGTCGAAGTCTCTCGCGAAGATATTGATCGTTACTTTGACCGCGAATACGATTCTCTCAAAGACAATGCCTCGATCCCAGGGTTCCGCGCCGGTAAAGCCCCGCGTAAGCTCATTGAAAAACGGTTCCGTAACGAAGTCAAAGAACGCGTTCGCGCCGCGCTCCTCCAAGACGCCCTCGTTCAAGCGAACGAAGACCAGAATATGACCCCGATCAGCGAACCGACCTTTGGCGACGGTCTCGAAAACGACAACAGAAAGGCCCTCGACGCGATTCTGCTCCCCGAAGAAGGACCCTTCATCTTCGAATACAACATTGAAGTTCGTCCGACCTTCGATATCCCGAATTGGAAAGGTCTCAAACTTGAAAAGCCCGTCCACGAATTCACCAGCGAAGACGTCGACGACGCGGTTAAACGCATCCAGAACAACTACGGAAAACTCGAAGAAAAAACCGAGCCCGCCGAAGACGGCGATTACGTCGTGACCAACCTCACTTTCGAATTCGAAGGCGAAGTTATCTCCAAGGCTGAAAACGAAACGATTCGCATTCGTCCGACTTTGACTTTCCACGACTGCGCTTTGACCGATTTCGGCAAGCTCATGGAAGGCGTTGTCGCGGGCGACGTTCGCAAGACCAAGGTCACCCTTTCCGAAAACACCGTCGACGAAAAACTTCGCGGTAAGGAAATCGAAGCGACGTTCGCGATCTCCGCCGTCAAGAAACTTGTCGTTCCCGAAATCAACGAACAATTCCTGCAAGAAATCGGCGGTTTCGAAAACGTCGGCGACTTCCGCGATATGGTTCTCGAAACGCTCAAGCGTCAACTTGAACACGAACAACAACAACGCGCTCGCCGTCAAATCGCCGCGCAACTCCTCGCCGACGCCAACTGGGACCTTCCGAAACGCCTCCTGGCTTCGCAACAAAACCGCGAACTTCAACGCGCTATCTTCGAATTGCGCCGCAGCGGTTTCACCGACGAACAAATCATCAAGCAACTCAACTTCCTGCGCCGCAACGCCGCTGAAGCGACCGCCCAGGCTCTTAAAGAACACTTCATTCTTGAAGCGATTGCCGAAAGCGAAGATATTCAAGACGAAGCTCGCGATTACGACGTCGAGATCATGTTGATGGCCGCGCAATCCGGAGAATCTCCGCGCCGTATTCGTAACGAAATCGAACGCAACGGAAATATGGACGTGCTCCGCAACCAGATCATTGAACGTAAAGTTATCAATAAGATCATGGAATCCGCCGAATTCGTCGAAGTGCCGTACAGCCTGGAAGAATCTACCGAAGAAGCCGTCGACCGCGCCGCCGGAGCCGAAGAATCCGCTATTCCGGAAGTCTCCGAAGAAGACGCCAAAGAAGCCGCTCGCGAAGCCGCCAAAGCCGCTAAGTGAGTCGAGTAACTCCCTGGTTTTGTGTTGATAAAACGCCCTTCAACGTCCAGTCGCGTCGGAGGGCGTTCTTTATTGTCCCAGCGCTTTATTCTCGTCTAGCGATCTGACGTTGGATTTGACGTCGGCGTTCGTTTTACTCTTATTTAGCGTTCGCGCCCCTTTGACGACGCGTTTACAATAACGAAAAAAACGCCGAAACGCTCCAACGCGTCCCGACGGTTCGTCGCTTTGCCCTTTTCTTTACGGCTCCGCTAGTCGACCATATCCGGAACCATTTCCGCAAGCGCCTCGAGCGGCAGTCCGACGACGTTCGACTCCGTTCCAAGATTCAATTTCAGCCAGTCGTTTCCGTCCTGATAGCCAAAAGCGCCCGCCTTGCCCGACCATTTCCCGCTGTCAAGGTATTCCATAAGTTGCGATTCCGAGAGCGGATCCATCTTCAAAACCGACGTCTCGACCCTTTGCAGGACGCGCTCGAGAACGTTTCCCAGCGGATCGACGCGCCATAGACAAACGCCGGTATGCACCGCGTGAAGCGAACCGCTCAACTTGCGCAACATTCGTTCCGCGTCCGCGCGATCTTTCGGCTTGCCCATGACCTCGCCCTTGCACACCGCCACGGAATCGCACCCCAGCACGACAAACGGCGACGTCTCCCCCGCGTTAAACTCTTGCGCGATTCGCTCGCGTTCTTCAGGGTTGTTGAGCAGTCGGCCCGCCACGTTCTGCGCCTTGTAAAACGCCAGGAATAACGTCAACTTGCGCGGCTCCGCGTCTTCAAGTTCCGAACGCTCCGCCTTTTCTTCAACTCCGTCGTCCGACGGCAACGTCGCGAAACGGTAACCGGAATCGGCAAGAAGTTGACGACGTCGAGGAGAATGACTGCCAAGAACCAGACGAAACGCCGTTCGACTCAATTCCGCGGCGCGAGTCGAACGCAACTCGGCGGCCTTATGCGCGATCTCGCGCGTCGCTTCGACAAACGAATCGGGGGCCGCGTTCTCTTGTGTCAAAGGTTCCGCGCTCGCGCTCGGCTCTTGCGGTTCCGCGCCCGATCCCGACGCGGTTTCGTTTACCGCTTCCTCGTTTCTCTTGTCCATATTGTTGTTCTTTCCTTATTTCCTCGAGTAAAAAAAGACGCGCAGCCTTACGACGTCGCGTCTCTATCAACGTAACTTCAACGGTTTCCCGCCTGTTTTTTTGCTTTTCCCAACGTCTTTCGCGGACTATTTCACGTTCGCGGGGTCGGAAAGCGCTTGCGCGTCGCTCGGAGTCAACGGCTCGGTCGTCTCGGGAGCTTTTGCGACGTTCGGATTAAATTCGACGCGCGGGAGTCCGAAAAAGAACGGGTCGGACTCGTTGGGTTCGCCGTCCGGAACGCGCGAGCCCAGGCGAATAATAGCGACCGGTTTGCCGCGAGTCGAGGCCGCCGCAACGGGATCAATACCTTGCGGAACGTCGAGCGTCAAGCGCTCGGGATCTTCGCTCGTATCGACGTTCGCCGCGTTCGCCGCGTCTTCAAGGAAAACCACTCGCGTAATCAACGCTCCGTTAAGCGCCGCTTCTATGTCCCCGATCGGCAGCGACGCCTCGATTGGAAATTCCCACGCTTTGCCAAGCGGAGGATTCAAACGCCCAATCAGCTCGATCGTCGGATAAATCTCCGCGCCCGGCAACGTCGCGATATTCGACACGCGGAAACGATAGACTTTCCCAACTTCAAGCGCGAAAACGTTGTCGGGCGTCTTGTCAGCGACGTATCCGTTCGCCGTCGCGACTTCCACGCGCGCTCCCTGCGGAACTTTCCAGGCGAGCGGCTGCATCGGGCCGGGCTTTCCCAACATTCTTGCGACCATGCCGGCGTCGCCTGTCGCGGGGATCTTTAACCCGGAAGGAACCGGTAGGGGACGCGTCGCGTCTTGCGCGTAAAGCGCGTCGCTCGTCGCAAGAAGGAAAAGAACGAGGAACGGTAAAGCCGCGCTCAAATGGAAAGTCGCGCCGCCGCGACAAAGGCGTCTTGTAAGCGTCATAGTTCTTGTTTCTTAACGGCTAAGGGGGAAAAAAAAGTCGCGAGACGTTCGCCAGGCTTGATTGCAAGTTCCGAGAATAACCGGAACCCGCGCGAATACGATATTCATTTTCGGCAAACGCCGACAAGCTCAAACGACTCGCGACGAAAAACGACTGCGCGTCAAACTCAATTCAGATCAGAAACGAGAATCGTTCCAACTGGAATCGAGAACGGACGGAATACCAGACGCGGGAGTCGGGTCGAGTTGTTGGAGCGCCGGTTGTTCCTTTGGAAGCGGAACGGTCGGGATCTCGGCGGTGTGCGTGGAGGCTTCTTCCGCGGGCGTGCCAAACGCGGGAACGTTGACGCCGGAAATCGGGAATTGTTGAGCCGGGGTAACGTTCGCGCCGTCGGCGGCGTTCGCCTGGAACGAACCGTCGAGAGACAGATCTTTATTGCCGATTTGAACGACCGCCAAAACCGCGCCGCGATTTTGCGCTTCTACAATCGGATTCGCGCCCGGAGGAAGTTGCGTGCTGACTACCGTGCTCGTGCCGCCCGCCAACGCCAGATTCTGGTATTGTTGAGAAGGAAGGAACACGACTTTCGTTACGAAATTGCCGTTTTGGACGTTCTGAATATCTTGCAACGAGATTTCGACCGGAAGCGCGTTGTGATCAAGATACGCTTTCGTGCGTGGAGAGACCGCGTTGATCGTGAGCGTCGGATAAAGAACCATTTCCGGATAATCAGGAATGTTCGTCAACTTAAGACGATACGAACGAGCGGTTTGGAAATTCTGTTTCGCGAGCAGAGGTTTACCCGGATCGTCGCAGGCGACGGGCGCGGAATCGAACGCGCCGACCGCCGTGACGTCCCATTGAATCGTCAACCCTTTGGGACCCTTGAATACAATTTGCGCAAATTCAGGAGCCTGAGCGGCGCCGCGAATCGCGACTGGAGCCGCGGACGAAGCGTTGACCGACGTCGACGGAGCGGTCGCGCTAGACGAAGCTCGCAAAGGCCCGGCGCCCGGCGCCACGCGTCCAAGAATACCGCCGCGGAACGGACCGGCGCCGCAAGCGACGACGACTGTAAGAGCAAGTAAAAGCGCTTTACGCATCTGTTTATCTCTCCATTTTGAGGCGTCAAGTCGATGATTATGCTTTGCGCGGCGTTTGAGATGAGACTCAAAGTCCGGCGTCGCGCGACGCCGGAACAAGCCGGTCGACGACGAGCCTACGCAAAAATCAACGAGTTCGACAAATGACCAACGAATTATCTTTATATTGTCGGAACGCGCTATACGTTCTTTATATCTAATTTCTATCGACGCCGCGCCGATTCCGCTTGCTTCGCTTCAAGTCCTGTCGCCGCGCGTCAATTTCTTTAAAAGGGCGTCAATAAACCTTTAAACAGCCATTATAATATTCAGCCGCCCCTTTTTCAACGAATTTTCAGTCGTTTCTCAACAAGAAACAAAATTGTATGACGGTATAATACGCGCTACGGGTTTTAACGTTAAATTAGGCGCCACCGTCGTAAATAGCGCGCCAATTCGCGCTATTCAACGTTTATTTCTTGTCGGACGTCGCGCGGAAAATATTTCATACTTTTCGTTGCGCGAACCCTTTTTTTAACTCGACTAATTGACGTTGCGACGATAAAATCGATAATTAGGTTTGCTTTGTTTGGAACGTCTGGATGATTTCGCGAAACAACGCGTTTTCCAGAGTTTCGATCGTCGCGGCGGGTTGCGCGTTGGGATTGCGCCGACCGCGCGTTTAAAGTATTATTCCTCGTCGAGCGTTCGCGAAAAGGGAATATTGGCATGGAAAAAACTCGAGTTCAAACCGGACGCGTCCGCGTTCTGAGAAACGTCGTTCTCTGGTCGACGTTCGCCGTCGCGGCTGTTTACGCGCTGGGAGCATACTCCTCCAAAATGGTCGACGGCATGCTCGCCCCCGACGAAGTGATCGCCCCGAGAACCCCTTCGGAAGCCGACGTCCTGCTCTCGACTTCTATTCGTCAACTGGAGTCCCTTGAGTCGCTTTCCGCCGACGTCGAATTTGAATCGGAATTTTTCGGTGAAAAATATTACGGTCGAGGTCGATACGCGCAAGCCGCGCTTCCGCGTTCGTTCGCCGCTCGACGTTCGCCGTTCGAAGCGACGCGGTTCCTGCTCCAGGCGAATCTCTCGTCGTCCAGCGTCGAGGACGCCAAAAAGAAAGCGCGCGGGGAAGGGAATTTTCTCACGGTCGTCTGCGATTGCGACGCTCGAGCCTGGTGGCGGTACACCTCCGTCGAGGGCGTTAAAACCCTCTACCGTATCGATATCGACGACCTCAGAGCAAGGTTGATGCAACTTGATTCCGACGATATGGAAAAACTTCGGCAAAACGGCGTTCCCAACTTGAACTGCGGTCTCGACGGTCTGCCGGGTCTGGGCGGTCTCGCCGGTCTGCTCAAGCGCGTCGACGCGTACTACGATCTCGATCCGGAATATGAAAAAATCAAATCTCCAAAAGGGGACGACCTGCTCAAAATCACCGGAAGAGTCAAGCAGAAGTTTTGGGACCACGCCAAAACGACTTTGCAAGTTACCGAGTTCGAACCCTACCTGCTGGAGAACATACCCACGAACGTCGAGATATATTTCGGGTCAAGCCGCGTCTTCCCCTATCGCATTCGCTTTTATTCCGCTTACGAAACGGAAGGAGGCGTCAAAACGCATGAAGTCTTTGCCGCGTCCTACGAGCCCAATTCGCAAACGATCACGCCCGACGACTTCAGGTTCGATCAGCCGCAAAGCACGTTCGAACACGCCGAAGGAGCCTACATCGAAAAACTTATTCCCGGCGTTAAACTCTAAATCCCGCGAAGAAATCGCTTTTTTTCGTTCGCGCCTTCTGGGACGTCTCCGTTTTTCGCGTACAATTATACCCGGCGAGCGGATCGACCGCCCGTCTCTCACCTCTCACGTTTGCGGCAAAGGTTGGAATATGGCTAATAAACTCGCGCTTTCCGCGCTGAAAATCGTCAAAATGAAAGAGTCGGGCGAAAAAATCGCGATGGTCACCGCGTACGACTATCCGACCGCGAAAATGGCCGACGTCGCCGGTCTTGACATGATTCTCGTGGGCGACAGTCTTGGAAACGTCGTGCAAGGTAAAGAAACGACGCTTTCCGTGACCCTCGATCAGGTCCTGTATCACGCGGAAATGGTCGCGAGAGCCGCGAAACGCGCGCTTGTCGTCGTCGATATGCCGTTCCCATATTGCCAACTTGGTCCCGAGGAAGCCGTTCGCGCCTGCGCGAGAGTCCTCAAGGAAACGGAAGCCGACGCCGTTAAAATTGAAGGCGGAACCGCGCGCGCCGCCACCGTGCGCGCCGTCGTCGAAGCGGGGATACCCGTCGTCGGTCACTGCGGCCTGGCGCCGCAAAGCGTCAAAGTCGAAGGCGGCTACCATATCCAGCGCGACGTCGATCGACTCCTGCAAGACTGCCTGGCGATTCAAGAGTCGGGCGCGTTCGCCATTGTGCTCGAATGCGTGCAGGCCGATTACGCCGGGGAAGTCTCCAAAAAACTCCGCGTTCCCACTATCGGGATCGGTTCCGGACCCGGTTGCGACGGCCAGGTTCTCGTCTTTCACGACCTCTTTAATTACGCCGACAAAGACCCGAGCGAGACGCCGAAACACGCGAGAGTCTATTGCGACCTGCATAAACTTATCGACAAAGGGTTCCGCGATTACGTCGCCGACGTTAAATCGAGCGCGTTCCCAACCGCCGCGGAATCGTTCGCTCCCAGGAAGGAAAAGTGAAGAAAAGGGAACGGGTTAAGCTCCTGTAAACGACAAGGCGCGGGCGAGCGTTTCCACTCCCTCGCGCCTGTCTTTTTTACGGCTCTTACTCAAATTCAGACCCAGTCGAGTCCAATGTCGAACGTCTTAACCGAATGCGTCAAGGCTCCGACGCTCACGCGTTCGACGCCCGATTCCGCTTTCGCGCGGCACGTCTCGAGCGTCACCCCTCCGGACGCCTCAAATTCGCACGTCGACCCGGATTCCGCGCGCATTCTGACCGCTTCGCGCATCGTTTCCGGAGACATATTGTCGAGCAACACGACGTCCGGATTTTCCGGTAAGACTTGCGCAAGTTGCTCTAACGAATCGACTTCAATTTCCAACATCGGGAGCTCTCGGTCCGCGTAATGTTCCTCGAGGTACTTGCGCGCTCTGCGCACCGCTTCGCCCGGTCCGAAATCGGAGATCCCCCCGAACGCCAGGTGATTGTCCTTGATCAGAATCGCGTCGAAAAGCCCGGTTCGGTGGTTCCGACCGCCCCCTTGACGCACCGCGTATTTCTCCAATCTTCGCCAGCCGAGCGTCGTCTTGCGCGTGTCGTAAATATGCGCCCCCGTCCCCTCGATCGCGTCGACGTAGCGCCGGGTAAGACTCGCGACTCCGGAAAGACGTCCGACCAGATTCAAAAGCAGGCGTTCGGCGGTCAGCATCGCGCGCGTCGGGCCGGTCAGATAACCGAGAACGTCGCCTTTTTCTACCGTCGTTCCGTCCTCGACTTTGCCTTCCCAGTTGAGACGTTTGTCGAACGTTTGAACGAGCTCTTGCGCGAAAACGAGACCCGCGACCACGCCGTGTTCCCGAGAAACGACCGCCGCTCGACCCGGCGCGTCGTCCGGAATCAACGCCAAACTGGTAATGTCGCCCGCCGTGTCGGAATCTTCTTTGATCGCCAACGCCAGTAAGTTGCGCATGTCGGCGCGAAGTACGTCGTTATAGACCGTCTGGTGGAAATCTTTTTTCGACATGAGCTTCTCCATTTGAATACTTGTACTAAAATTCGACTCGCGTAAAATACGCGCTGAAAACAAAAAAAGCCGCTCTGCGACAACGCGCGGGAGCGGCTTCTCAGCTTAGTGACCCCAACGAGACTCGA
>CAYUUL010000034.1:8763-26031 GCA_964447865.1 uncultured Planctomycetaceae bacterium
ACTCGTATCGCGGCCTTGAAAGGGCCGTGTCCTAACCGACTGAACGATGGGGCCGATTAAATGTAAACCCAACCGCGAAGCAAACCGCTCGAAAACGACGTCGCGACGCGCCTGGAAGTGACCCCAACGAGACTCGAACTCGTATCGCGGCCTTGAAAGGGCCGTGTCCTAACCGACTGAACGATGGGGCCGTCTCAACCCAATGGGCTAAGTGTGTTGTGATTTTAGATGAAACGGCGAGTTTGTCAAGCGTCAATTTTGTTTTTTTATGGCGAGAAGATTCGCTCCGCCGCCGTTCCGCGTCAATCGCGCTACCGAAAACGTCCCAACGTCCGCGACTTTACATCCTTAGAGTCGCCCGATTCTATCGAACGACGACCGATATTTTTCGCGCGTTTTTCAATCGCCGTTCCCTTTTCGCGTGGAAAAGAAAAATCTTTCTGATATAGTTGATTCCTATATTTCTTGAGCTCAACGCGTTGGGAATCGCAACCGTTGTCAAACCGGAACGACGTTGTTTTTTTTGTCCGTCTACGAAAGGGGACGTTAAAAGATGAAAGGTTCTGAAAAAAATCTAACTGCTTATATGGATGGACATGATAAGAGATTTGTCATTCCTGTTTATCAACGCAACTACGACTGGAAAACTGAAAACTGCAAACAGTTGTACGACGACTTGATCATATTATACGCGGTCGTAAAAGTCATTTTCTTGGCAGTATCGTATCAGTTTGTGATGGAACGATTTTCTCGTTATTGACGGTCAACAACGATTGACGACCGTTTCGCTACTTCTGCTTGCTATGTATGATTTATTGAAAGATGGCGTTGTTAAGTCGGAAAGTTTCGGTTTAACGACCATGATCGCTGAAGATTTTCTCATTGATAAATATAAGACTGGCGATTCTCGTATTAAACTTAAACCTGTTAAAAAAGATTGTGCGGCGTATAACGCCCTTTTCGATGAAGATACAGAGCGTGAACGCGGTTCAAATCTGACCATAAACTATGATTACTTTTATTCTCGTATTAGGGAGAGGGTCAAGGATGGAGAAATCACGATAGACCTACTCTTTGACGCCATTACTCGATTACAGATTATTGATATTACCTTAAATAAGGATGACGACAATCCTCAGTTGATTTTTGAAAGCCTTAACTCCACGGGACTTGCGTTGAGCGAGGGGGACAAAATTCGGAATTTTATTTTAATGGGTCTCGACGTTAAGGAGCAGAATGAATATTACGAGAAATATTGGAGTAAAATCGAAGTTTGTACGGGTTATAATGTCAGCGGATTTGTACGCGATTATCTTTGTGTAAAACTGCAGACTATTCCCACTATAAGCAAAGTCTATTTTACCTTCAAAGAGTATGTGGAAGAACGCGAAGCGGAAGTGAATAACTTTGACTCTGAAAGTCTGTTAAAAGATATGCTTTCTTACGCTAAACGTTATGAAATCCTTTTGAAGGGGAATAAGAAAAACGATCGATTAGATTTCTGTATTTATCGCTTGAATCGTCTAGAAACGACTGTTACGCGCCCGTTTTTACTCGAGATTCTACGTTTGCAAAACGAGGGAAAACTAACGGACTCCGAAGTATCGGAAATTTTTTTGTATACGGAGAATTATGTAGTTCGTAGATCTGTTTGCGAATTAGGAACGAACGTTTTGAACAAGGTGTTCGCCGCTCTTCACCATGAGATTATACGTTTCGACGGAACGGCTGATAATTATGTCGCGAAATTTAAGTACGCTCTTCGCTCTAAGATTGAACGTAGTCGTTTTCCGGGCGACGAAGAATTTGCAGACGCCTTCTCTACGAGACAGATTTATCTTATGAACTCAAAGACGAAAAACTACTTGCTGGAGAGGTTGGAAAATAATAATACTATTGAAGATAAAAACATCTATCTTCATTGCGATAAGGGGGATTATTCTATTGAACATATAATGCCTCGAAATTTAACTCCGGCGTGAATGAGGGAACTAGGCGACGATTATGAGACGATTCACAAAACATGGTTGCATCGGATCGCCAACCTGACGTTGAACGGGTATAATTCTAAATACAGCAACAGTCCCTTTGCTGAAAAACGCGATATGGAACATGGATTCGCGAGAAGCGGTTTGCGCATGAATCAATGGATCGGTCAGCGGAAACAATGGGGGTTGAACGAGTTGGAACAACGCGACAAGTATCTGAGAGAACTTGCGTTAAAGGTATGGCCGATTCCAGAATCAGACTTTAAACCGGAGAAAAAACAATTAGAGTGTTGTACGCTAGATGACAAAGACGAAATTAATGGACGTAAAATAACTCGTTTCGCATATAAAAATTCTATTCAGCCTGTGAAAAATTGGACAGAAATGTTTGAACAGGTATTGAGAATTTTACATACGGACGACAAGTCTGTTCTTTTAAGGCTTGCCTATGCAACCGATTCTAATGATCCGTTAACAACTTATGTGAGCATGTCCCCAAAATTTTTACGAAGCGCTCTAAAAATTGACAAGGACGTCTTTGTTGAAATAAATACGAGTACATCCAAAAAGATAACGATGTTACAAAGTTTTTTCAAGGCATTCAATATAAACCCGAAGGAACTTACATTTTATTTGAAAGCTCCTACTGATGATGAAAATGCGATGAGCGGCGCCGAAAGGGAGGAATTGCGTCGTCGTTACTGGACAACAGCTCTACCTGTTATTCGTCTAGCGCACAGTGATCAGAGTCAGTGTTTTTCCGCAATCTCGCCTTCAAGAGACAGCTGGATTAATGGATCCTTTGGCGTCGGTGGATTTAGTATTGCGTGTGTTGGAAATTACGACTTTGTACGCGTTGAAATATGTCTTTCGAGCGGCGACCGCAAAAGGAACAAGGAGGCTTTCGACTATCTGCTTGCGCATAAAGACGAAATAGAATCTAAAGTTGGCGTTTCACTTAACTGGGATCGTCGCGACAACAGGAAAGTTTCCTGCGTTAGACATACTCTCGAAGGTTTGGGAATCAAGAACGAGTCCAACTGGGCGCGCGCGGCGCGGTTTCACGCGGAATGGAGCCGCAAATTCTACGACGCGTTTGTTCCGCTCCTGAGAGAAAAGTACGTGGAGACCGACTGACGGTCGAACCGTTAAACGCGTCCGTTGCGTTTGCGACGTCGCGAACAGGCGCGAGAGTCGAGTTTGGTTTCGGCGCCCGCGTTTTTCGTTTTCGAGCCGTTTCGTGTCGGGTCGGAACGTGGAATCCTCGTCGAACGTCCTCGGCGCGTCAGTCGGCCATGAGCGCGGCGACCGCTCGCGCCGTCGCGTTCGCTTCCGGTTTCGGCTCGGAACCAATTTGCGTTCGGGTCCATTTCCAGCCCGACGCTTCGTAGACTCGCTTGCAGGAATACCCCAACGTGTGCCAGATTTTCGGACGTCCGGCTCGCCCTTCGGTGCGCTCGTACCGCGCCGCCGCGTCGCGAGCTTCCGCGCATAACGCAAAGACCCCCGACGCGTTTAAACCTCCGAGTTTCAAGACGGCAAGCGCCGTTAGACGGTCGATCAGATCCGGATTGACGTCGCGTTCCCAAACTCGTCGAACGATCTCCGAACGGAATCTCGCGATCTTCGGATTGCTGAAATCAATTTTGACGCGAATATCGTCGGTTGACGGTCGAGCGTCCGTTTCGAGCGGCGCTTGCGACTCCCGGTTCTCTCGACGTTCCCGGACGTCGGGACTGCCCTGGCGTTCCTGGTCTAAACTACAAAAACAAACTTTTTTATTTATTTTTTTATTTAATATATTTTCTTTATTAAGCGCAACTTTTTCGACGACTTTTTCATGTTCGTTTTCATTTTCATTTTCATTTTCATAATGATAATGGACGCGTCGGGGAGAATCGGAAGGAACGGCGGGTTCGTTTGAAAAGACTCTTTGTTCAACGTCGTCGACCGGTTCGTCGATCGTCCCAATTTGTACTTGTTCTTCGCGAGCGCCGTCGACTTGTTCCGGCGCTGTTGCCCGGACGCTGGCGGCGTTGGAACTCGGCTGAGTTTCGGACGTGAGAAAGAGTGAAAACTCGGCGCCGTTAATCTGTTCGCGTTCGACGATTTCAAGTTCTTCGAGTTCTCGCACCTTGGCGCGAACGACCGCGGAGGTAAAGCATGCGCCGCGAGAAGTCGTCAGACCCGCCCCGGTCATCGACGTCGCGATCTGATCGAACGACGTCTTGACGATTTTCTGGGCGTCGCGATTCAACGTTTCAAATAGATACTCGTAGACCAGCGCCGCGTCGCGCGTCTTTAATTTGCACAACAAGCGAATGTTCATATTTTCGCAACCTTTCGCGTCGTTATTTCACTGTGTTCAAACTCGCCAAACTCTCGGGCGCGTTTCGCGGTCTCGGCGCGCGCGGCGCTTGAAACCGTTTTTGCGGCCCTGTTATTATTCTTGCTGGGACGCGTTCGAGTATTCCAAAAAAACGCGATGATTTTTAGAAATTTCCGGTCGTGAAAAAAATCGGAAGAATACGGCGAGAATATGGCGAGAATACGAGCGCGGAACAGGAAAAGAAAAAACGCGTCGGAATATCCAAACGCGTTATAAACGACAGCGCGGAATTTTGTTGGTCGTCGGCGAACTTAAGAAATAGTCGGTAATTTCTTTCCGATTTGGAGCGGCGATTTCTTTTTTGAATTTCAAAATTGTCTTTCCAGTTTTTTTATCTCCATTTTCAGGTTGTTCCGCAGTTCCAGATAATAATCGCGTCTTTTATTATTTTTAAAGGCTTCGTAATCGCGGTTCATTTCGTCTCGCTCTTGCGCGTGAAGAGCGCTTATTTCTTTATACGTCGTATCAATCTTTCTCTGAATGGAGTCTCTTCTCTCACGTTCTTTTTTCTCAATTTTTTCACAGAAGAATACTATGCCGTCAAAAAAAACTTTACCGCCAAAGAAACAGGCGACCAGAATAATCCACACGCCGTAAATTCCGCGCGAAGAATCGCTCGTGAACGCGACCGCGAGTCCCGCCGCGAACGTCGCTAAAAACGCTAAGCCTTCCCATAAGAGCTTGAGCCTGGTCAGGACGTTTCCCGACTCCCAATTATCCCTTTTTTTTATTTTCCACATTCTTCATCTTCTCCGGGCCCTGGGCCTGTTGATTTATACGAAACGTGAACTTTACAAAATACTTGCGGACAAATTAAGAACATCAGTCTCCTTAAGGATAACAGATAACGTACAAAAATCAACGACTCCGGTTTTTTGTTTGTTAAACGTATCTGTTTTAAGCGGACGATCCCCGCGCTCGACGTTCTAGCGTCGCTTTACCGTTTCGTAGTTCGCAATTTGTCGAAACGCCGCCGCGCGTTTTCGTCGATTTAACGCCTTCCAAAAGAATCCGCGCGGAGATTTGCCGCGTTTGATTCGCGATGAAGCAACCGGACGAACGCGAGAGAAGGGGAAAGAAAATGGGGAGAAGTCTGGAGAACGGGGAACGGGAAAAGAAAAAACGACGCGTCAAACTAAAAAGCCGAACGCGTCGTCAGTGGAGCCGACCGGGATCGAACCGGCGACCTCAGGCTTGCAAAGCCTGCGCTCTCCCAGTTGAGCTACGGCCCCAACGAACAAAACTTGTAGAATCAATTTTACATGAGAACGTCGCGGCGTCAAGCGGTTAATTCAAGATTGACGCCGCGACCTGCTTTACGCGCTCTTAACGATCAATTCTCCACATAATGTGGCGTCACCGGAACGTTCGCGCCGCGCCAGTTGCTCTTTAAACCGACGGACGACAGCGATTTGCCCGAGAGTTTTTCCAGCCAGAGTCTCATTGAACTCGCGTCGCCCGAATAGAACGCTTCCTCGACGTTTGTCGGTTGGGCGCCGTGGATTCCAAGCGACTGTAAATCCAGCGAGCTTTCCCGCGTTCGGTTGTTCGCGAATACTTCAAGACTGTCGCCGTTGAGATTGAACCGACCGCAGTTGATCGCGTCGTTGCTAATAATATAGTTTCGGTTGAAATGTTCGCCAATTTCGTCAAAGAACGGATACGTCTTAATGTAATTTGCTTTTCCGACGTGTTCCGAGAACCGCTCTTTCACAAATTTGTCGTACCTTCCTTCGCCCCAGGGCGAAAAGCTAAACGCCTGCTTGCAGTTTACAAAGGCGTTGCCCTTGCACAAGTTGTCCTTGCCGCCGTGAATCTGGATTCCTCCGAAAACTCCGCCCGACGAACGGTAGAACACGTTGTCCAACATGACGACGCCCGAGATCGAGTCGTCAAGTCGAATCCCCGCCTGACCGCAGAGCGCGAACGAGGACCCAATGTGGCGCCAGAGGTTTTGCTCAATGACGATTCCGCGGAACGACGGATCGCAGTAAATGTCGATTCCCGATTGATCCGAGTACTCGTACACGCACGAATGAATCTCGTTTCTCGCAACGTACATGTCGTTTCCGTCGGTACGCATGCCGTGGTGAGGACTGTCGCACATCAGGTTGTTCGTTACGGCGATACCGCACCCGTAAGCGGAAAGCGCCGGCGTATAGTTCCGGTCGACGCGTCCGAAATCGCTAATGAAGTTGTTGTGAACGAGATGCTTGCATTGCTCGAGCGTATCGCGGTTGCCCGCCGAGATCCGGATCCCGCCCGCCCCAAGTTCTCGAACTCGCGTATTCAGGATTCCGCAAAGACTGCCTTCGTTAATGATCAAGGCGTTCCCGCCGAATTGCTCAATCGCGCAACCGTCGATATAGCACTTGGAGCAATTCTTGAACATGCCGAACGACTCGCGTCCGCAACGGAATTTCAAGTCTTGTACGAGGACCTGTTTCGAGTCGACAAAATCAATAAAGCGACTTGAGAAATCGTCGTATTCGACGTTCGCGGAGTTTAACGCGTTGACGTTGTTAAGTTCCGCGGGCGGATAGTAGTAAAGGGTTCCCGA
Organism: uncultured Planctomycetaceae bacterium; assembly: GCA_964447865.1. Lineage (GTDB taxonomy): Bacteria > Planctomycetota > Planctomycetia > Pirellulales > Thermoguttaceae > RUG369. The sequence continues at coordinate 15,701 of CAYUUL010000034.1, forward strand.
ATTCGCGTCGACGTAAAATTCGCCCGGCGCGTCAAGTTCTTCCATAACGTTGACGAAATGGTAGTCGAACCGTCCCGACCCGTCTTTGTAGTCGAACGTGATCTCTTTCTTCTCGCGGTCGATTTTCGTAACTTTGCGGAGATTGCCCGCCCATTCCCATTGATAGAGCCCAAACGCCCACACTGAATCGAGATCGGCCCAGTCGTCCGGACGATCGAAATCGTACTTGAAGGTCGAGGTCGTCGCGTCTTCTCCCTGTTCGACTTTTTCGCCGAACTTCAATTCTTCTTCGCCCTCGTTAGGCCATCGCGCCGGAGTTTGCGATTCTCCGTCGAGATACAGCGACGGCACGCAAGCGACGACGTCGTTCGCGGCGCCATACCCTCGGACGTTCATTTTGCCAAAGTCTTTGATTCCCGCTTCGCGAAGATTCGCGGCGAAAATCTTGTCGCGAACGTCCTCGCGGAACCGATTGACGCTCGCGGCGACTGGCGCGCTGGCGTTTGCCGCGTCCGCAAGCGTCTTGAAATTATTGATTTTTTGACCGCCCGTCAGTTCGACTTCCGCGCCTCTCGCGGGCTTAATCCAGACTCGTTCCGCGCCTTGCAGGAAAGCCGTTTTTTCGACATGGTAGACTCCGCCCGCCATTTCGACGACGACGGCTTTTCTCACGTTCTTATATTTTGCGGCCTCGTCGCACGCTCTCGCCAACGACGCGAACGGCTTCGATTTCGACCCGTTGCCGGAGACGTCGTTTCCCGTCGGGGAGACGTAAATCATGACTCGCTCGTGCGCGACTTTCAACTGCTTTTCCATTTTACTGAACATTTGGAGCGCGTCTTTTTCAATTTGTCTCACTCGGTCCGCCGACTTTTCCAACGCGTCGATCTTTTTGAAAACGGCGGTTTCTCGCGGACACGCAAGTTCAAGCGCCTGTCGGACTTCCCTGGCTTCTTTCTCGTTTGCGCGCGAATTTTTCTCGATCGCTTTAAGTTGTTCGAGCAATTCTCCGTACGCGCTCAATTCCGCGTTGGAGACTTCTTGCGTTTCGTCGATTTTTTTGTCGTACGCCTTTTGCGTGAACGCGTTCGCTTCCTGGAATACGAGCGGGGCGGCTTGCGCGTAATCTTCGTCCAGAATCAACTTTGCGCGCCATTCCTTTTTCAACGTTTCATTTAAGTCGTCCGGGAGACCGAGCTTGAGCGCTTCCGACCAGTTAAACGGCGTGACGTTCGCCGAGTTGACGTTCGCGGTTGTGGCGCGGTTGGCCGCGTAAAGTTCGGCTAATTCGCTGGCCGAACGGTTGGCGGAGTTGTGCGCGGCGATTTCTTCCGAGGTCAAAACGCGCGTCCAGTATTCCGCTTTTTCGGCGTACATTTTATTGGAGCCGATTCCGAACCCGACGTATCCGACCGTCAGGAAGTCGTGCGACCCGACAATCGGCGTTCCGTCAAACGCGCTTTCGCCCGCCTTCATACCGTCGACGTAAAGCGCGATCTTTTTGGCGGTTCCGTCGTAGGTCGCGATTATGTCGTGCGTTAGATTCGGCGCTACCGGAAAGTTTGCGCCGCAGCCTTTCGCGCCGTCCTCCTGTCCGACGTTAAAGTAGACTCCGCGATTGTTCCAGTCGTAGTAGATTCGGAACCCGTTGGTCCAGCCGCTCGCGCAAGAGACGATCATGCCGTTTTTTGCATCGTCGTTGCCAGATTTCGTTCCCGGCTCTAGTAATTTAACGCGCGCGGCGACGGTGAACGCTCCGGAAGATACGTCCACGTAGTCGCCCGGTACTCCGACTTCGTCGAGCTCCTTATTGACGTCGATTGTTATGTCTTGCGCTTGAACGTACGCGCCGCAAAGAAATGCGACCGCGCATACGATTCGCGTCAAACGCGATTTGACAAATAGTTGTTTCATTGCAATTCCCTGGTTCTGCATTTGAGCGTCGTTCGTTTCAACTTTAATCGCTGTTGGAACTTAAACGGCAACAACGCGGCCCGCGCGGCGATTCCCGAGCGCAACCGACGTCTCCACGGACATTATTTTACATAAGTTTAATCAAAAATAAAGTTTTTTTTCGTCGCCGGGTATTTTAATCGAATTATCTTGTCGTATCTTGACTTGCCCCCCCTTGCCGGACAAGCTTATATAGTTACAATGAGCAAGTTATTTTGGTTTGTTGGCGCAAGTCGCCTCGAGACGAATAATAGAGGATTAGAACAGTAATATAGAAAACCAGCGGATTCGACAGGTTTCGGCTAGTCGTTTCCCAACCTCAAAGGAAATGTCGTTATGACAATTATGAACAAAGACGAAAAACAAGCGTTGATTGCCGATTATCGCCGCAGCGATTCCGATACCGGTTCTCCGGAAGTCCAGGTCGCGATTCTGACGAAGAAGATCAACGCCTTGACGGAACATATGAAGGCGAACAAGAAAGACTTCGCGACTCGTCGCGGTCTTCTTCAAATGGTTAGCTCGCGCCGCCGGTTGCTCGATTACCTTAAGCGCAAGGACCAGGCCCGTTATATCGAACTGATCAAACGCCTCGGCATTCGTAAGTGAGATATTCAACGCGTCGCGCCGCTTTCCTCGTCTGAGCCGCGCGGCGTTTCTTTTTTTCGCCGCTTGATTTCTCTTTTTTGTTTTGCTCTCGCTTGAGCTTGACTCTTAATTTTTATCGAGCGGCGCGCGTTCTCCCTGCCGTCGGGATTTTTTGTCGGCCGCGCGCGGCTATCTTTTTTTCCCTAAGAGAACGTACTTTTTGTGTTGATATAGACGGTTTACGCGCTCGACGATTTCGCGCCCTTTTTTGATCGGTTTGGTCCTCGTCGTTTAAAGGACTGTTCGCGCGAAACGCTCGCGCTCGCGTTTTATGGAAAAAACGCGAGCGCCGCGACGTCGAACGTTTGGTAGCGGCCCCCACGGACGAAGTAGGTTCCGTTGGGGTTATGAAAGATTATATATAGGTAAGACTTTGAAAACTAGAGTTGAAAGAAAAATTGGTTCCGGTACTTTTTGGGTCGAGACGGGAGAATGGGCTAAGCAGGCTCACGGTTCTTGCGTCTGCGGCTATAACGACACGATCGTGCTCTGCGCGACGACGACCGCGCCATGCAAACCCGGACAAGACTTTTTCCCCCTGACTTGCGATTATCGCGAACGCGTCGCCGCGGCCGGTAAATTTCCCGGCGGGTTCCTTAAGCGGGAAGGACGTCCCGGCCTCAAAGAAATTCTGACCGCGCGCCTTATCGATCGTCCTATTCGTCCCTTGTTCCCCAAAGGGTTCTACAACGACGTTCAAGTTTTCGCGAACGTCCTCGCTTGCGACGGCAAAATCGATCCCGACGTCGTCGCGATGAACGGTTCCGCCATCTGCCTGGAACTGAGCCCCGTCCCGTTTATCGGCCCTCTCGCCGCCGTGCGACTCGCGTACGTCGACAATGAATTTGTGCCGTTCCCGTCCGTCCAGGAACTCGAAAACAGCGAACTCGACCTCGTCGTCTCCGGAAACCTGGAAAACGTGCTCATGATCGAAGGGTTCGCGCGCGAAATGCCCGAGCCGAAAATGTTCGAAGCGATCATGACCGCTCAAAAGTACGTCAGCGAACTTTGCAAAGTGCAACTCGAACTGATCGACCTGATTAAGCCCGAAAAAGCCTCGTTCGAACCTCTCAATACGGAACCGATGTACAACGCGCTTGTCGAAAAATACTACGACGAATTCCGCGCCGCGAAGAAAACGTCCGGTAAAATCGCTCGCGCCGAAGCTTGCGACGCCGTTAAAGAAAAGGCGAAGGCCGAACTCGTCGTCGAAGATTCCGAAGGTTCCGCCGAACCGAATCTTTTCGGTCCCGATTACTTTGAAGTCGCTTTCAACGATTTTGTCGAACGCGTCGTTCGCGATATTATCCTTTCGCAGGAACGTCTCGACGGTCGCGGCGTCAAAGAAGTTCGTCCGATCGAATGCAAAATCAACGTTCTTCCTCGCGTCCACGGTTCCGCGGTCTTCCAACGCGGCGAAACGCAAGCTCTTATCACGGTCACGCTCGGAACCGCGAAAGACGAACAACGCGTCGAAGGTCTGTTTGACGAATATTCCAAGCGGTTCATGCTCGACTACAACTTCCCGCCGTTCTCCGTCGGAGAATGCAAGCCTTACCGCGGCGTAGGTCGTCGCGAATACGGTCACGGCAATCTTGCGGAACGCAGCGTTAAAGCCGTCTTACCCGCCCCTGAAGATTTCCCCTACGCGATTCGCGTTATCTCCGATATTCTCGAATCGAACGGTTCCAGCTCCATGGCGACCGTCTGCGGCGCGACCCTCGGCTTAATGTCGGCGGGCGTTCCGATTATCAATCCGGTAGCCGGTATCTCCATCGGTCTTGTTAAAGAAGACGACGGTCGTTGGATCACGATTACCGATATTATGGGCGACGAAGACCACTACGGCGATATGGACTTCAAAGTGGCGGGCACGCAAGTCGGCGTCACCGGTATTCAGCTTGACCTCAAGACGAACGGCATCTCGAAAGAGATCATCGCGCAAACGCTTAAACAGGCTCGCGAAGCGCGTATCGGCATTCTCCGCAAGATGCTGACCGCGGCTCCTCGTCCCGCGCAGGAAATCTCGGAATTTGCTCCGCGCCTCATGCGCACCTCCATCGCGCCCGAAAAAATCGGTATGCTTATTGGACCGGGCGGCAAGACGATTCGCGCTATCCAGGAGTCGACCGGCGCGAGCATCGAAATCGGCGAAGACGGCAGCGTAACGATCGCGTCCAACGATCAGGCGAGCGCGGAAGCCGCGATGAACGAAATCGCGCGTTTGACCGCCACCGTCGAAATCGGCAAAGTTTACGACGGCGTCGTTACCAGTATCCAGAACTTCGGCGCCTTTATCGAAATTCTGCCGGGTCGCGACGGACTTTGCCATATCAGCGAATTGTCCGACGATTATGTCGACAACATTCAGAACTTCTGCAAGGTTGGCGATAAGTTCGAAGTCAAAGTGATCGCTATCGACGAAAACAACCGTATTAAGTTGAGCCGCCGCGCCGTCCTTAAGGAACGCGGACAATCGGATCGCCAGGAAGAAGCGACTGAAGAAGGCGAACGCGCCGAACGTCCTGAACGCGCCGAACGTCCTGAACGCGCCGAACGTCCTGAACGCGGAGAACGCCCGCGACGCCGGGAACGCGGTGAACGCCGCGAACGTCGCGAACGCGGAGATCGTCCCGAGCGCGCCGAACGTCCCGAGCGCGGAGATCGTCCCGAACGCGCCGAACGACCTGAACGCGGCGATCGTCCCGAACGTGGAGATCGCGACGCTTACGATTACGAATGAGTCTAGGGAATAAGCGAGCGGTTTGACGTTCGCGAGATTGACAGGAGAACGACCTTCGACGAAAAACGTCGGAGGCCGTTTTTTTATACTCTTTATTCCGACTGGAAAGCGCAAACGATCCTGAAAACGCGCGCCGGTCGCGTCGATTGACGAAAAAGTCGAGACAATAAAAAAAGCGCTCCGGACAAAAGTTCGAAACGCTTTTTACGTTAGATCGGTTCGCGAACGATGTACGCGACGGTCGTTTAATCAAGCCGCGCCGACCGGCCAAGCTCCAGGGGGGGTCTCGTTCCTATTGGGGAAACGCGAATTATTCTTTCTGTCGCTTTATTTTTTTCATTTGTTGGACTCAAAGTTGTAATCAATGTTGCTCGTCTAAGACGTATTCACAGGCGGTCAAGGACGTTGTTCTGGTCGCCTCGGCAGGGAATAAAAAGCCAGGTAGGCGAAACGACCCATAGCGATTCAAATTCGATGCGGTTCCATGTTACGCAAAACGACGCGTTGAAAGAAACTGCCGTTTTCAAGGAACCGCTAGACGAAGGAGCGGACGCCGAGAACGCAAATCGACCCTAGCTTTCGACTTATTTGTTCTCAGCGATCCGCAACGACTATATTCTCATTGCCGCCAACCGGCGCGACTCATCAATGTATCCTTTTTTAAAAAATGAACTATTGCGCAACCCCCGCATAATCTTTAGTACGCGCTTGCGTTTCTTCTATTGCAGATTTTTTCAAATTTTCTTGTTATTTCTTTTGCGACGGCTTGCCGACGTTTGCCTGTTTAACGCCGCGTTGGAACCGTGAAACGGAGAATCAAGCGAGAAAAAGCGCGTTTGCGCGTTTGACGGAAGGTCGAAAAACGCTCGAAAACGGAGAAGGGAACCGCGAAAAAATTTTTTAAGAGACAAGAAGATTTTTCAAAAACAAAAAAACGGCGCCGCGATAAGCCGGTTAGAGCTCGTCGCGACCCCGTTTGGACGCCTGGGAGTTTCGACGTTTGAACGCCGCGAAACCTTAAAGCGACAACACGTATTCGATCAGATCCTCTTTTTCCTGTTCGGAAAGGGCGTCGAATTGTCCCTCCTTGCAACCGTGTTTGCCAACTTCAAGCAGATCGCGTAAAGTAACGTATTCGCCCGTATTCATATAAGGGGCGGTTCTCCATACTTCCCGCAACGTCGGCGTGTCAAATTCTCTAATGTAATCGTTGGGGTCTTTCGAGCCGACGTCGTGCAGTCGCAAATCGGTGTAATATTCGCCCAGGTGACAGACGTTGCATTCTAATCGGTTGAAAATACTCTTGCCCCTTACCGCCGATTCGCTCAGTTTGCCGTCGACAAGTCTCGGACTCGGAACCTGTTGCAAATTCATGAGATACTCGTCGACGCAAACGGCGTTTTCTTCCTTATAGGGCATGAATAGAATATGAGTAAAGCCCGCTCTCACGGCGATTTCTCCGCTCGGACGAATCCCGGAGATCATGCACGGCGGGGTCTCGTGCGTCAAAAACATGCTCTTGGTGTTTTTCAAATTGCCCGTGCCGTCGTTGAGCAGATCCCAATTAAAGCCGTCGGCTCGCGCGTCCGGATGGCAAGTGACGCAACTAAGCCAATGTTCGAAACACGCGGTGGCGTCGTGGAACAGAATTTCCCCTCGCCGTCGTTGCGTAAGGATCGGCTTGGGCGCGATTCTCGCGAACGACCGCTCGATTTCCACGCCTTTCAACGGGAACCTGGACTCAATTTGCGTAAACTTCAACGGAGCTCCAATCGCGGGATCGGCGCCCGACTCGTTGTAGGACGCGAGATAAGCGTCGGCTTCCGCCTGGGAATCGTCTTCCGGATCGGCGTTTTCACCCCGCGCTTTTACCGCTTCGAGCGAACTCAACGACCGCGGCGGTTTTTCGGCCGCTACGAACGAATCCGGGAAATATTCGTACGGCGGATTTAATTTCAAGGTCGCTTTGCAAATCGCGTCGTCAAAGTGCGAGAGCGCGTAGACGTCGGTCCCTCGCGCGATAAGTTGCCGCAGTCCTTTCAGACCGAATTTTGCGCGAATACGGAGCGGAAGTTGCACGGCGCCTTGCGCGAACGACGAATACGAGTAAGCGCCGTAGCCGGGACGCGCCCATTTTGGACGTTCCGCCATGATCTGGAGCATTTTAGTTAGCGGCATAAATACGAGTTCGTCGGTCCCCGCAAGCGAGATTATCAGGCGTTCGCCGTCTTCCGAGATCGCGACGCCCCAGGGATTGCCCGCCCCGAGTTGCGCGTCGTCGAGAAAGAACACCTCGACGAGTTGAGCCGTTTCCACGTCGACGCACATAACGCAGTTTTCGCCGATCCAGCCTCCGGAAACCTGACTCGTTATCGCCGTGTAACTGCACAGCAACGCGCTGATAAACGCGTATTTGCCGTCCGGCGTCAACGCCATGTCGTTCAGACCGTTGTTCCCGTTGAGAGCTTTGACCTCCCTGTTCTCGCCCGTCTCCAAGTCGATTACGTAGACTTTAGAGTACGACATATTTTGATTCGCCTTCATATTCGGAATACGGTTCGCGACGACGACCTTTTGTCCGTTGGGCGTGATCTCAAGCGCGAACGGCTCGCGATTGACGTCCCACTCGCGCAACTTTGTCCCGGTCGACGCGTCAAATTCCGTCAATTTGCCTGGAAAACGGTTCGCGATATAGAGCAATTCGCCGTTCTCCGCGCTCTTTACTCCGACGTCCGCCGGGGAATGACCGACGTTATGTTCCGCGATTACGCGCATTGGACACGGTTCCGTCGTTCCGTCCGGAAGTTTGCGCGCCACTTCCACGATCGCGCATTTGCCGTCCGCGATTCCGCCTACGATCGCCAATTTCGTTTGATCCGGATAAAACCGCATTTTGAACGGCTGGAAATCGAGTTTTAACGCTTCGTTCGCGCTCGCGCCGTCCGTCGGCATGCGGCGTACGACCGAAAGATTCTCGCTCAAGACGTAGAAGTTTTGTCCCGACGCGTCAAGGACAAAATCGACCGGAGAAAAATAATTTTCCGATTCGCGTCCCTGTTCCGGAGACAACGTCGGTCCATGTACTGAGGAATAGATCGACGCGGAGCCCTGAGCGAACGCGTACGCCGTCGTAAGATAGAATAACGCGATTAGTACCGGCTTGACCGGGGAAGGTTTGAACATAATCTGGCCCGTTTTCGTGTGAGTAAATATTGACAATTTCACGTATTATATGAGAAACAACCGACGCGACAAGGACGACGCGCCGGTTCCGTTCGCTCGATCAGTCGGCGGTAAAGCGTTGCGTTACGATCGCGTTCGAAATCGGCTCGGCAAATTTAAACGCGATTCGTGTCGGTTTTCTTCCGACCGACGCGTCGTTCTCTCCGACGATCGTCGTTTCCGCGATCAACTTGAGCGAATTGCCGTCTTTGTCTTTAGCGTCGACTTCGCAGGTCGCGTTCGCGTATTTGACGCGAATACCGTCGCCGTTTTCTTCAAGTTCGAATTTTTCAAAGGTGATAATCGGCGTTTCGAACGTCTCTTTTTTTCCGTCTTTAAAGGCGACGTAATCTTCAATTTGGAAAAATCCCCGGTCGTCTCCTCGCGCTCGACCGTACGTGAACTTTCGCGTCGCTTTTTCCAGCGAATCGACCGCGTAGGCCGACGTGAAATCTTCCGCGAATACGTCTTTTTCGTCGCTGAAGCTCTTTTCAAAGACTACCCCGCGAGCGTTCGCTCCCGTCGATTGAAGTTTGCCCGCGATTTTTGGAACCGGATGGCCGTACGAGTTGAGCAGTTCGCCTTCGTATCGTCTCGGACCAAACGTTCGGGCCGTGTATCTTTCTCCGCCCGGATCGCGGCTCAGGTAGACGTCGGGCGTTTTCTGATTCGCGGCGTCGCCCACGATAAGCGAGTAGGAACCTACGTCGTTGTGATTGTGAATTTCGTTGTTGTGACCCGCCTTAATCGCCGCCGCGAAATAACGTTTTTTCGCGTTGGGATCCGGTCGGCAAATCACGACTCCGGCGTCTGGAAAATCGGTGCGGAGCGGAAGTTGCAACTTCTGTACGAAGCTTTCTTTCGCGTCTTGAGCGGCGAGCAGTCGAGGGTCAAAGGTAATTTTCGCGTCGCCGCCAAACGCGGTCGCGTCGAGTAATGAGCCGAACGTGAAATTGCGCCCAAGTCCGCGAACTTCAAATTCGGCGTACCCCGCCCCAAACAGGCGGCTGAGATATCCGACGCATACGGCGTCCGGCCTGACCGACATAGCGCAATCCGCGAAAACGGCGTAGTTTGCGCGGTCAATTTCCAACGTTGGGGCGTAGTCGAGAACGCGTCGGACTTTCGGATAACGGAAAAGATTCAATTTGCCTTGCGTCGCCTCGCGGCAGAGCGCTCCAAGCATCGCGAAGTTGCTGACTCCGTAGTTCCAATACCCCATGCCTTCGGAACAGTAGCCGTCGTTGGTAAATCCGCTCATGAAACAGGTTTCGGAATAGTAGTCGGCGGCGGCCATAAAGAAGGCGCGGTCTTCCGGCGAGTCTACGATATTGAGAGCCGCGGCGATTGTTCCCGCATGACAGACGGAATTCCAGTTGGTATCTCTGGTAATCCAGCGCAGACCGTGTTTTATGTCCTCTTTAACTTCGTAACGATACGGTTGTAAAACGCGCCGCTCGATTTCCGCTTTGGCTTTCGCGACGGTCGCTTCCGGGAGCTTGTCGGAAAGAAGATTGACGGCGATCGCGAGATTGGCTCCAATGGCCGTGGACCCCAGGTCGGAATAGACGTCTTTTCCGGTATAGTTCGCGGCGTTCATATCGTGGGCGGGCATTAACCAGGACGGTTGTTCGCAAAGGTACAAAATCGACTTGTTTAGCGCGTCGAGGTAACGACCGTCCCCGACGAGAACTTCGGCGAGCGCGAAGCGGTTGACGCGCGAGGTCAATCTTCCGTATTCTCGTTCGTAATTCGCGCGTATTCC
>CAYUUL010000035.1:0-1466 GCA_964447865.1 uncultured Planctomycetaceae bacterium
CCGGTGACGCCGTCGTCGAACGTTTCGGCGCATCCGGGGACGTTCGAGGCCAGGGGCGGACGGGCGGACGCGGCGCTTTCAAGGAGCACGTTCGACAGACCCTCGTGGTAACTGGGCAGCACAACCGCCGAGCACGACGCGATATGCGGCGCGACGTCCAACTGATATCCGAGATATTCGATCAGTCCCTTATTTGCGGCGTCGACGACTTTGCCGTAGGAATCGCACCCTCTTTCAGGCGCTCCCAAGACGCGGAACCGAGCGTTTGGGCGAGTCTTTCTGAACCTTTTCGCGCACTCCAGGAACTCGTCGACGCCTTTGTCACGCATAAGACGTCCGATAAAAAGCAACTCGATCGTTTCTTCCTCGTCGGGATAAGGCGCGGGCTCAAATCGCGTTAAATCGACGCCGGAACCCGGCACGCGAACGATGCAATCTTCTTGCGCGAATCCATTTTCCACGGCGTATCGCGCTATCGATTCGTTTTGACAGAAAACGCGCCGCGCCTTGCGCAGTCCAACGCGATAGAGCGCGACGGAGACGGACGCGAGGAGACCTTTCGCGTTGACGGCGGAACCCAGGCCGGAGATTGTCGCAATATACGGAACCCCCAATTTTTGACAAGCGCGTCCGCAATAGACGTTTGGCTTGATGGTGAACGTCAGAACAAGGTCGGGCTTAATACGTTTTATGAGTTTGCGATAGAAGAAGTAGAGTTTAGCGTCGCGCAGAGGATTGACGCCTCGCGGATCAATTGGAGTCGCGACGATATGCGCGGCGGTATCTTCAAAATAGTCCGTTCTGAAATCTTCCGCGAACGAAAGATAGACGTCGTCGCCGCGAGCAAGGAGCGCGGAAACTAACTCGCGCTTGAAATCGTAAAGCACTCGCGCCTGATTGATCGCAATAAGGATTTTCATAATTGTGTCCTCGCAAATTCGACGCCGATGAAAATAAGTCCCCGCATATTCGCGTTTTTCTCTATTTTAATCAGGCGTGAAAGCTTAATCAACCCTTTGCGCAAGAAAAAGAGCCGCGCGCAGTCAAGTTCAGGCTCAACTTCGCGCGTTATTCGTTACGTTCGTCAAGTACGACGCGTCATTCTTGTTCAGGCGAGTCTGAGGAGTCGTCGGAATCCGTTTCTTCCGCGGCGTCTTCTACAGCGTCGGTCGCTTCTTCCGCGGCGTCTTCAACTGCGTCGGTCGTTTCCTCCGCGGCGTCTTCTACAGCGTCGGTCGCTTCTTCCACGGCGTCTTCAACAGCGTCGGTCGCTTCTTCCGCGGCGTCTTCAACAGCGTCCTCTACGTTTTGTTCGTCGTCGACTTCGATTTCTACGTCGACGTCTTCGTCAAATTTTTCTTCCGGAGCGGGCATACCGGGACCGCCTTGCGGACCGCCGGGCATTCCGGGTCCGCCTTGCGGACCGCCGGGCATACCGGGACCGCCTTGCGGACCGCCGGGCATTC
>CAYUUL010000035.1:1566-25564 GCA_964447865.1 uncultured Planctomycetaceae bacterium
GGGCATACCGGGACCGCCTTGCGGACCGCCGGGCATTCCGGGACCGCCTTGCGGATCGCCGGGCATACCGGGATCGCCCTGTGGACCGCCGGGCATACCGGGACCGCCTTGTGGGCCGCCGGGCATACCGGGACCGCCTTTGAACCCGTTTTTCTCTAATTCGACAAGTTCGTCTTTCACTGTCAGGAACTCGTCTTCGGCAAGGAATCCGTCGGAATCGGCGTCGGCGGATTGCAACAAATCTTTATAATTTTGGCGCATACGCGATTCTTCAAGGCGCGAGAGATCGTATCGACCGTCTTCCGCTTTGATAAAATCGAGAAAACGGTTAAGTCTTCGTTCGGAGGTTATACCGTCCAGGATTTCCATTTCTTCCTCGTTCACAAGTCCGTCGCCGTCCGCGTCGGCGGCCTTCATATCCGTTCTCATTTCGTCCAGAATTTCTTCGGGCATATCGAGTTCGTCGAGTTTAGCGATAACAATCATCCCTTCCTCGTTTTTGAGATCGACTCTATGTCGCGGGCCGCCGTCCGGTTTGGCGAGCCATCCGACGTTGGGGCCGTCGTCAGCCGCGGGCGCGTTCGAATCCGAAGCCATTTTCTTTTCTTTCATGTCCGGAATAAGGAATCCGAACACGTACACGCCAATCGCAACGGCTATGACAATAATCGCGATATTCTTCATGCTCCACCTCTTTCATTCAAATGGGGCTGACGTCGGAAACGGACGACGCAGTAAAATAATGATCAGACGTTATTTTAACAAAATGGAAACGAGCAATCAACAGTCTGAACGATACGCGTGAAAATTTGATAACGAAAAGATTCAAAGATATAAAGAAAAGAACGTCGAACGCGACTCGCGCTCGACGCTCCCTGTTTTTAAGCGAAGTCAACTCGAACGTCGACTCGTTTTACTTGTCGTTGATTTGCGTTTTGAACTCGTCGGCGTTTCCTTTAAGTTCAGGCGCGTACATCGCCCAAATTTTAGTAGGCAACGCGGAGAACGCGCCGGGCGTTTCGGCGCGCAACTTGTACGTTACGCTCGAGCGACCTTGCGGAATCGTCGAGGCGAAGAAACAAACGCGGTCGTCTCGATATTCGACGTACGCGCCAAGGGCGTTTCCATCGTATCCGCTCCGCTGTTCAAGGGCTTCGAACCCGGCGGGTTTGGCGTCTTCAAGTAAGATCGATTCGTAATCGTTCTTGCTATCGACAAGTAATTCAACTTCGATCACGTCGCCGGAAAGGACTTGATCGCCGGACTTGAGCGGAACCCGGTCAAATTTCTCGACGCGATACTCGACGACGTTTCCGCGAGCGCCTTCAACAGTCGCGGTCGCGTCTTTTCGCTCGACGAGTTTGTAGTATCGCCGCTCCGTCTTGAGTTCCAACCCCGCCTTCGCGATTGGGTCTTCGAGCGTGAAGAATTCCAGGTAGGCGTTGTAGTAAATCGGGGAATCGCCGTTGACGCGAATGGTCGCGGTATGTTCTCCGGACGCGATTTCGTCGGCGTTAAGAACAAGCGTTCCGTCCGTTTCAAAAATCGAGTCGGGGGTATACGCGACGGTCTTTTTGAGTTCGCCGTCGATAAGTATTTCCACGGTCGCGTTTGGCGCCAACTCGTTCGTTTTCTTTAGATATTCCGCGAACGCTTCAACGCACATGGCGGTGTCTCGCGTCGAGTTCCAATAAGTCGCGTTTTTACGATTGTTAAGCAGGTACTTAACAAGTCTCGAGGCGTCGTCTTTAATTCCGAGCTTATCGAGAGTGGAGTCGTCGACGCGTTGGAGTAAAGACAGGTACGACGCTTGCGCTTCATAGACTCCGCCAAACCAACGCCAGAAACACCAATTGGGGAATCGACCCAGGTCGAGCCAAACGGTCTGATTTTCGTCGTCTTCTGCGCGATACTGAGCGAGGAGCCGCAAAATATTTTCAATGCGAAGTTTCGCATCGTCGGTCATATTGGGTTCTTCGGTAAGCGCGATCGCGTAGGACGAAACGGTTTCGAGGTTCAACGAATTTCGCGCGTCCCAGAGCAATTCTTTCATAACGGCATGCGCGGATTCCGCGGGAAGTTCCCCCGACAAACACGCGTTTTCGTAATCGACAAAAGATTCGTCGTACGCGTTCGGCTGAACGCCAAGTTCCGAAAGCGCGCGGTAGACGGCGGCGTCGCAAGAATCGGCGTTAGATTTCCAGAGTCTCCACGCGCCTTCTTTCGTTTTCTTCTCGTCGGTCCAAACCTTCCCGCGAATTATTCTAACGATCTGTTCGCGTTCGTAATTCGCGAGCCATTCTTTCGCGTTGTTGAGAACGGAGTCCTCGATTGCCTGGTCGCATTTTTGCGCTTGCGCGAGTCCGGACGCGACGAGCGCGGTTATATTCGCGGACGATACGGATCCGTCCCCGGCAAACCATCCCCAACCGCCGTCGCTATTCTGCATAGACGCGAGTTTCGCGACGCCTTGCGCGGTCATTTTCCGAACCTCGTCGATACTGAAGATCGGGTCGTTCAAACGATTGCGGCCTTTCCATTGCCCGGCGCGTTCTTTTGCGTCGCCAAGTTCCTGCGCGTTCAAATTGACTTTTTTCTCTTGGAGTTTAGCCAAATCGACGCCGGCTTCTTGCAAAGCCTTTTGCGCGACGACAAGCGGGAGAAACTTGTTGAGCGTCTGTTCGGTACAACCGTACGGGTACTGCGCGAGGTATGGAACCGCGTCGAAGATCGCGCCCGCGAGAGACGGCGAGAACCTGACGGTCAATTTGGAAGTTTCCTTTCGACGTTCCTCGGGCACGACGAAGGAGAAGGTCGATTCGCGAACCTTTTGCGCGTCTTGATCTTTCGCGTTTTTATCGGCGGGAGGTACGACTCCGGAAACGGCGATTTGCTTCTCGACGCCGTGTTCCTTCACGGTAATCGTATCTTGCATCGCGTCGGATTCCTCGTCGGTAAGCGCTTTCATCAGGAGCGTCGCGACGCCGGGTAGATCGGCGCGAACGGTCCAGTCGACGCGAGTTTCTCCGTCGGCGGGCACAACGAGTTCGCGGGTCGAGTCGGAACCGTCGGCCAGCGACAATTTAGCGGTCGATTTTTCCGGATCGTCCGTTGGAAATTCGAGCGAAACGCGAACTTTTTTCTCGGTATCGAGATAATTATGCACGTTTGCGGAGAGCGTAACTTCGTCTTTTTGCGTCAGGAACCGAGGTTTCTGCATGCGTATGATCAAGTCTTTGCTCGTGATGAATTCCGCTTCTCCGGAGCCGACGCGCAATCCGTCGCCAACAGACCATGCGGCGATTTTCCACGTCGTGAGGTTTTCGGGCGCGTCTACTTCGATTTCGATAACGCCGTCGTCGCCCGGAGTCAGGTCGGCGGCCCAGAACGCGAGGTCGGCGAGGTTTTTACGAACGGTCGCCTCGATAAATTGCGATTGAGACGCCGGATCGGATTCGCTGGACGCGGCCTCTTCGGTTGCGACGGTCGCATCCAGAGAGACGTCCAAATCATTAGCGGCGCCCTTCGCCAACAACGGAGCGGGAGCGGCGGCAAGCGCGACAGGCGCGGCGTCGGCAATTTCAAATTCGACCTCTTCCGCAACGGCGTCCATAGCTTCGCGGTCGTCGGCCATACGCGCTCTGGTAGCTCTCTTTAAGACGCGTCCTCCAAGTCTCGGAGCGCCCATGCCGTTCGAGATTCCCATCGCTTGTCCGGACATCATAGATTCGGAACCAAACGCGCCAATCGGGATAAGTCGTTGCCGACTTGAGTCGTAGACCCAGTTATAGGCAAACGCCAGACCTCCGCCGTCTAAATTCGACTCGACGTTTGTAAACGCGCTTCGGCGCCATTTCCAGAAAAATTCGCGCATATCGCCGATATTCGAACCTCCGGCGACGTCTTCGAGCGATTTATCGTAGACGGTCACGGCGGTATGTCCGACGACCGGTTTGCCGTCGACGTCGGTAAGCCGCAATTTAACGGAGACTTTTTCACCCGGCTTAACTTTATCTTTAACGGGCTCGATCGCGACGTCTAAGACGCGTTTCTCGGGCGGCACGGCAAGTTCTTTTTGTTCTTGAATAAGTTCGCCGTTGTAGACTGTCGACGCCTGAACGAAGATATTCGGCTGATCGCCTTGTCCGATCGCGACGTCAAAGTAAGCGATTCCGTGTTCAAGTTTGAGGAAACAGGGCTCCCCAGTCGCGACGGATCCTTTCGGACGCGTCGTAATCAATACGTAAGCGTCGGGATTATCCGAAGCGATTTGGAGATGCGCGACGTCGCCGACTGAATATTCCGGCTTGTCGGGAATAATTTCCAATTTGTTAAAACGATAATCGACTTTTCCAAGTTCCTTTTTCTCAGTACCTCGAACGAAGATCAATTGCCCGCCTTCCTGGCTGATACCCGACTCTGTCGAGACGACGCACGAGAGTCGATATTGACCGGGCTCGGCGGCCGTCATCTCGACGAAGCCCTTCCCTTCCTCATTCGTCTTAAGTTCTTGCGCAAAGACTTCTTTTTCCACCGGCTCGACAGATCTGTCGTCGGTCGGATTGTAGGTCACCTTATAGAGTTTGACGACGGCGTTTCCGACGACCGGTTTGCCGTCGAGACGACGCGCCTGGAACCCGGCGGTCATTTTATCGCCGACGCGGAAGAACCCTCGGTCGAACCAGACGTAAGTTTGGAACGGCTTGCGAGCGGCGTAGACCTTTCCGTTCCCAACGATCGTTCTTCGCGATTCGTCGGTAACTTCGACAGAGATCTCGTACTCCTGGTCGTCGTTGGGATAGAGTTCTTTCGCGAGCGCGGAATCAACGGTAATATCGAAGGTTCCGTCGGCTCCAATCTCCGCTTCGCCCTCCGCGACGACTTCCGGAACGCCGCGGCTCGAGGATTTAATAGAGGGATTCACGCACATGCAACCCCAGGTTCGCCAGCCGGGATACCACGTCGCTTCGTAGGCGAATTGCCAGTACCCGCAACCGTAGAACCAATCCCAATATCTCGGCGGGAAATAAGTCGAGTAGGAGCTCTTTCGAGTAACTTTGTACGATACGGTCGCGTTGACGACAGGGGCCCCGAAGTAGTATTTCGCGTTGACTGTCGCTTTAAAGGAATCGCCGAGCGCCACGGGATCTTTGGGCGCGTCGACCGTCACTTTAAATTCGGGCTTGCGGTATTCTTCGATTCGGAACGTTCCGTCGCCCAAAAACATTATAATACTTCCGTCCTCTTTGAAATTTTCCGCGAGTTGGACGGTGTAACACCCTAACTTGGAGTCCTCGGGCAACTCGAAGGAATCGGCGAACGAGCCGTTGGCGTCGAGCGTCACAGACTTCTGGACAACTTTTTGCCAGAGAGGATCCATAACGCGATAGACGAGTTTTCTATTCGCGAACGCGCTTTTCTCAGGCGCGTCGTACCTTGCCTCGCCAACGATGAATTTAAATTCCGCTTTTTGTTTGGGACGATAGATCGGACGGTCGGAAATGAAGAACGCGCGCGTTTGAGCATATGCTTCGTCGCCGCAATTGACGCGATAAAGACCCCGGAAATCAAGGAAGTCGTATTGAGCGGCTTTATCCTTGCCTTTCGCGGGAACGACAAAGAGCGCTTGTTCGTTTCCATCATTGGAGATCGACTCGTTTTCAAGAAGAATCGAGCCGTTTTGATCGGTCGTTTTCTTAATTTCGCGAGTTTCTACCTCTTGCTTATCGCGTCGCCAGGAGCGCTTGACGACAAAGATCTCGACGTTTTGATTCGCGATTGGAGCGCCAGTACGAGCGTCAAACACAAAGACGCGAGCGCCTTGTTCGTAATTCTTTTTCACGAACGCGACGTTCCTTAACCAAACGACGACGGCGTCTTTATTTTCACCGCCGTCCGCGGCGACTTCGACGAGATACGCTCCGGTTTCATGGAACGGCAAGTCGACGGAAGTCAATTTATCTCCGTGGTTCTGATCGGACGTCAAGTCGATTTTAAATCTTGCGACCTCTTCCCCGACAAATTTTTTCGAGCCGAGGATTTTTTTGAGAAGGCTTTTATTGGCGGCGTCTTCCTGTTCCGAGCGAAATTCTTCCTGAAGTATTCTGGCGACGAGTCCGGAGACGGATTCGTACCGATTGACTTTCCAGAATTCGGCGGAACGAATTTCTTTGAGAGCGGCGTCGATATTGAGTCGTTTCGCAACGATTTCAACGTTGTTCGCGTTCCTGAACCGGAGATCGAGTTTAGCGTTGGAGCCTTTAACAATCGAACTGTTTTCGACGCGAACGCGCGGATCGACGATTTGAGAAATAGCGTTTTTGGCTTCGACGATTCTGCGTTCGTTATCCCGAACTTTTTCCTTATCGGTCAAGTAGCTTAGGAGATTTTGCCAGACGTCTAACGCTTTGTCGAGCTGACGGCGATTTTCAAATTCTCGCGCGAGTTTTCTCATCGCTTCGGGCGCGTCGCCGCGATCGTTGGATTTCAACTCGGCGATCTCGCGCCACATGTTGATATAGTCGTAATTTTCGGGTAGCGTAAAACGTTTGACGCCGCCGGCAAGTTTGGCGATCGTTTCATTTTCCGCAAGCGTGTCGAGCGTCAAAATACCCTTTTGTTTTTCCTTATTTTGCGCGAGGTCGGAGTCAAGGAAAGATTGGAACTGTTTCAGAGTGTGAACGCCGTACAGGTTGTAAGCCTCGTTTGCGCGTCGATTCAGAACCAGGGCTCTCGCGTACTCGGACTCGTCGTTCTTAAGAATCTCGTCGAGAAGCGCCTGTCTTCGTTCGCCGTCGTTTTTAGCGGTTTCAAAGGATTCCGGGGACGCGTAAAAGATCGGGTCGCCGTTCTCGTCGACGGGCGCGCCGGAGAATCGCGAGCGGTTCTGATCCCAGTCGCTCGGCGTATAGTCGGGCAACGTCGAGTAATCGGTAAGAACTTGCAGGCGCCACGCCATATTGGGCGACTCCGCGATGAAGGCGACAAAGGCGTCGTAGAATTGGTCGATTTCCCGGAGCCGCGTCGCGTTGTAGAGGTTGTCGGATTCGCCGTTCTGATTCGAGGCGCCTTTATTATCGTCGGCGACCAGTTTTTCGCGGATTTGTTTAACCTCTTCGCGCAAGAGCGGAAGGCTTTCGACGTAAAGTTGGAATTGTCGAACGCGAACGCGATCTTTCTGAGAAAGGTTTGCGGGATCCCAGTCGTAAGTGGGCGCAAACTTACCGTCTACCATGCGGCCCTGTTCAGGCAAATCCCCCCAGATAACGAGGGCGATTTGTCTGATTCGCCAGGAGTCGGGTCGAACCTGGAGCGCCCTTTCGACGAGATCGCGATTTTCTTCAAGGAAAGCAATATCGCTTTCGTTATGACGTCTCCCAAATTTTCTCAATCCGTTTAACGCGTCGAAAAGGTCGTTTTCGTCGACGTCGGGTCGAATAAGCGATTTGTAGATAACTCTCGCGTCGGCGTGAAGACGTTCGGCGACAAGATTTTTCGCCGAATCGAGGAGCTCGGACGGAGTTTTCCCTTCCAGTTCTTTAACGACCTCTTCGGGCGATTTAGTCGATAAACCGATAAAAGGAAGTTCACGCGTCTTTGGGTCGATTTTTTTCACATTATCTCCCTTCGCGTCGGCGTTTTGTACAGAACTAGTCGAGAAAAGCCCGGCGCGCGCTTGCGCGTAATCGGGGTCAGGTTGAGCGAACGTAAAAGCAACCGCGAACACAACGGCGGCGCAAGTCGTTCGGAACAGCTTGTCAAAGGGAGCCATAATCAGTTCCATTTCCATTTTAATCGTGAAACGCCGATAGACGGCGAGGCGTTTACTCGGCGCGTCGTTCGTTCGGCAATAGAAATTCTACGAGGATCCGCGTTAAATTCCAAGTTTATTATTTGACGTAAGAATGTTAAAAACGTTTCGTATTTGCGTTCCTTTGGGCAAAAACTAAGACGACGCGCTACAGCGCTCGCCGCAACAATCTATAAAAATCACCTAAATTTTCGACTGACGCAAGAGGTTAAAAATGACGGCAAAACCTCGCTATATATTATACGTTGCCGTATTTCCCTTTCTCTTGCGAAAAATTCGTTCTACGTTGCGTTAAAATTAAACAATTATAACGAATCCGCGTTTAAAAACGGAAAAACACAGAGGCGCGGTTATTTTAACGTTTGAGATTTGACGTGGCGATAAGGTGAAAGCGACGCCCTTGGTTCCGTTCTGAGTTGATCCTCGTCGCGTAGATTTGGCGCGGTTTGTACCAAAAGAGCGACGCCGTAATAATCGTTATAATAGAACTCATTTCACATCGATATGAAAATTTGTTTTGTTTTAACATGATTAGGGCTTTCCTTTTTGCCAAACTTGAGCAAAATGTACAGAGCAGATAAGAAACGCAAATTAGAACGATTGAAAAAAGATACGTAATTTAGACAATAGTAAGACGGTTCTTATCGAGAACGAGGCAAATCGCCGTCCGTAAAGAGTCAAAGGACGGTTTGGGGTAATGTATAAAGTCGACGCGAAAGCGCTGTTGCGCGCGCGTCGCGGCGCAAGTGCGCTCGAGTTCGCGCCGAGGGGCGGCGAACCCAAGGAAACAAGATTCAGAATTGGCGTTAGGCGTCCGAAGTTTGTTCGAGCGTCGGACAAACGCAAAAGGAGTATCATCATGAAAATCAAGGTAAGTATGGCGTTGCGATCGGCGGCGTTTGCCGCGATATCGGCGGCGACGGCGAGCGCGTTCGCGTTTGGCGGACTCTTTGACGGCGGTCTTTCGAGAAACATAGTTTCGACGGACGCAACCGCGTACGACGATTCTTTCTTCGCGGGTCAAACGCTCACTATGGGCGAAATGGGAACGACGTACGAAGGTTACGGTCAGAGCGTGGTCGACGGCGCGTACGGAGAGTGTGCGGATTGCCAGGGCGACGCCCTTCCGGCTTACGATTTCGCGACGTACGATTACGGTTATAGTTACGGTTACGTCGACAGCTACGGCTGGATCCCGGCGCGAACCTTTACGCCGGCCAGATCGATCGCTAAATCTGCGTTTCGCGGAGTCGGTTCGGTACTTCGCGGGATTCGTAATTTCCTGACGGGAAATTGCTACGACTATTGCCAACCGGCGTACGTATGCGATCCTTGCTGGTCCTTCTGCGATCCATGTTGCGATCCTTGCATCGACGCCTGTTGCGATTGGTCTCCCTGCGCGCCTTGCGACGCGTGCAATCCTTGCGAACCCGCGTGCAATCCCTGCGAGCCCGCATGCGATCCTTGCGGTTCCGTATTCAATCCTAACGCGGTCTACGCGCCGCGTTCGTGTTGCGGCTACGGTTACGCGCCTGGCGAAACGCGTCCGTTGAATCCGACGACCGGTCGCGCCTCCGAAGGCGGTATCGACGCGCAAATCGATCAAAAAGCTCCGTCGATTCCGAAACCGCAAACGACCCAATCCAAGGCTCCGGTCTCTCCGGCTCTTCCGGCGCTTGATCCTAACGTCGCGCCCGCGCAAGTACCCGGCGAAGACGAAGGCAACGCGCTCCCGACATATCAATCCGAAGAACCGGAAGAAGTTCCGACTCCGTCGCCCAGCACGCTTGGAAACGGCACAATCAAGATGCTCGTTCCGGAAGACGCGGTCGTCTACGTAAACGGTTACCGCACGAAGCAAAAGGGCGCGGTTCGTACGTTCGCGGCGAAGAACCTTCAATACGGCGAAACGTATTCGTTCGAGATTCGCGTCGTCGCGATTCGCAACGGACGCGTGTTTGACGACGTTCAAACGACGACGTTGACGGCGGGCGATTCTTCCGCGTTGGCGTTCAATTTGACGCTCAACGAAAACCAAAGCTACGCGTATAACAACTAAGTTAGCGAATAACGTTCGCCGGCTAAAATAGAGCGACCCGACGCCGGGTAATTCAAGGCGTCGGGTCATTTTTTTTCGCGTCAAACGGTCGAACGTCCGACGCGAATACGTAAAAAAGGGCAATGGATCAGAGCGCGGCGATTGCCTGGAAGCTCGCTTTTAGATCCTGATAGAGCCGTTGATAAATCGGGAACGCGGCGTCGTATTTCTTTTGCGCGTCCGGATCCGGGTCCAAATCCGAAACGCGTCGAATTGTCGCGTCGCAGGCCTCTTGAATATTGGCGTACTCTCCGCCCGCTACGGTCGCGAGCAAAGCGACTCCGAAGGCCGGGCCCTCCTCCGAATTTAAGGTTGTGACTTTACTCCCGAGAGTATCCGCTTGAATCTGTCGCCAGAATTTACTCTTAGCTCCGCCTCCGGACGCTCGAACTTCATCGATCGGCACGTTCAAGCTTCTGAAGATCTCGACGGAATCGCGCAAAGAATAGCACACGCCTTCCATAATAGCGCGAGCGACGCGTCCTCTATCGTGCGCGAGCGTCAATCCGACAAACGACCCTCTTGCGGCGGGGTCGGCGTGCGGGGTACGTTCTCCGCTCAAATACGGCAAGAAGAACAGGCCGTCGGCGCCAATTGGCGTTTTTTCAGCTTCCGCGGTCAAAAGGTCGTAGACGTCGACTCCGTTCTTTTTCGCGATTTCATGGAGTTCGGGACAAAGCGCGTTTCTGAACCATTGCAGGGAACCGGCCGCGGACAACGTCACGCCCATCATGTGCCATTTCCCTCTGACGGCGTGACAGAAGGTGTGAACGCGGCCCAGCTTATCGAATTTCAATTCGTCGGAATGAACGAATACTACGCCGCTTGTTCCGAGCGAAGTGGAAAGCGCGCCCGGTCGAACGATACCGTTTCCAACCGCTCCGGCGGCGCAATCCCCCGCCCCTCCGACGACAAAACAATCGGTAGTAAGACCGAGCGCGTCGGCGGCTTCCGGAGTCAGACGTCCGGTTATATCTTCGGACTCGTACACGGTTGGAAGTAGAGATTCGTCGAGTTGTAAGGCGTCAAGGAGCGGTTTGGACCATTTTCGACCGGCGACGTCGAGCAACAACGTTCCGCTTGCGTCGCTCACTTCCGTCGCGAACTCGCCGGTCAGACGTCGGCGAATATCGTCTTTGGGAAGCAAGACTTTCGCGACGCGGTCGAAATTTTCCGGCTCGTTGTTTCGCAACCACACAATCTTTGGGGCGGTAAAACCGCTCATCGCGGGATTCGCGACCATTTCGATAAGTTTTTCGCGTCCGCCTGCCGCCGACTCGATTTCGGCGCATTCTTTCGCGGTTCTTTGGTCGTTCCACAAGATCGCGGGTCGAATGACGTTGTTCCCTTTATCGAGAAAGACGGAGCCGTGCATTTGCCCGGAAAGACCGATTCCTTTGACGTCGCGACCGGAAACGCCCGCTTTTTTGAGAACCTCCGGAACCGTCGTTACGACGGCGTTCCACCAGTCGTCCGGATTCTGCTCGCTCCATAGCGGTTTAGGGGCGTAGCAAGGATACTCGCCGACTCCGCTTGCCAAAATAGACCCGTCGGGCCGAATCGCCAACACTTTAGTTCCCGACGTTCCGACGTCGATTCCCAGGTAAACGCTCATCGTTCAAGTCTCCTTTCAAATTCTGAGACGAATAAATACAACGCGACATGTTTTCAATGATAAAGCGCCGAGAACACGGATGCAAGCAAATTTTGCGAGCGGATAGAAAAAAAGAAATTTTGAAACGAGGGCAATGTCGCGTCGTCGCTATTCAATCGAGAAAAAGAGGTTATAATAGGGAGACGCTCCAGGGGAGCGTTTAGCCGACGTTAAGCGCGCGTCGGCGTTTATGAGGAGGATAACGATGGTTGCACAAGACGAGTTCGTATACCTGGACAACAACGCGACGACCGCGATTGCGCCGGAAGTGCGCGAGGCGA
Organism: uncultured Planctomycetaceae bacterium; assembly: GCA_964447865.1. Lineage (GTDB taxonomy): Bacteria > Planctomycetota > Planctomycetia > Pirellulales > Thermoguttaceae > RUG369. The sequence continues at coordinate 13,410 of CAYUUL010000035.1, forward strand.
TGCGTCCATACTTTGAATCGAAATATTGGAATCCCAGTTCCATGTACGCTCCGGCGCTCGAGTTAGCGAAAGAAATCGACGCGGCTCGAGCGACGATCGCCAGGCGTCTTGGGGCGAAACGCGCGGACGAGATAATCTTCACGTCTTGCGCGACCGAGAGTAATAACGCGGCTCTTGTCGGCGGTATCAAAGGCGCGTTGAAAGCGGATCCTAAGCGAAACCATATCGTAACGTCGAAAGTTGAGCATCCCGCCGTTCTCGAAGTTTGTAAACAACTTGAAAAAGAAGGTTGCGAGGTCTCCTACATCGGAGTCGACGAAGACGGAAATTTGAACTTACGCGAATACGTTCAGGCGCTTCGACCCGGTCGGACGGGGATTGTTTCGATCATGCACGCGAACAACGAGACGGGCGTCATTTTCCCAATCGAAAAGCTTTCTCGTCTCGCGAAACAAACGGATCCCAAGATCGTCTTCCACGTCGACGCGACGCAATCGATGACGAAACTTCCGATCGACTTGAGCCGGATAGACGACGGTCAGGGACTTACCGGAGCGTTTGGGCGCGTCGATATGCTTTCGTTTAGCGGACATAAAATACACGCGCCTAAGGGTATCGGAGTATTGTATTTACGCGCTGGAACCGCGTTCGAGCGTTTCATGATCGGCGGACACCAGGAGAAGGGTCGGCGCGCAGGTACGGAGAACGTTCCCTACATTATGGGGCTGGCGAAGGCGGTCGACCTGGAAGCGGACGGATTATCCGAACGAGCCGCGAGAATGGCGGGAATGCGCGACCGTTTGCAACAGGCGCTTGAAGAGCGCGTCCCTTATATCGTGGTGAACGGCAAGCGCGCGCCTCGAACTCCGAACACACTGAACGTCGCGGTTTATGGCGCTGAAGGCGAGGCGATTCTTATGCTCATGTCGGAACGCGGCGTATGCGTGTCTTCCGGTTCGGCATGCACCTCGGGGTCGCTCGAACCGTCTCACGTCTTATCGGCGATGAAAGTGCCCTCGGGCGCTCTGCAGGGGAATTTCCGATTCAGTCTTAGCCGTTATACGACCGACTCGGACATTGACAAGGCTATCGAGGCGTTTGTCGATTCCGTCGCGATTGCCCGGCGGACGTCCTGCAAGTGGGACAATGAAAAATCGGAGCCGATCGCCTGATATTATTCCGTAAACTTGATCTTATCATTCCGGGAATTGACGCTTAGACGGTTCCTCGCGAACGAAAAAATAACATAAAATAAGGAGTGCGACAATGTCGACAAATTTTGATAGTTGGAAGGAATCGTCGTCACGCGCCGCGGGCGAGGCTAACGCGTTGACGATTTCCGAGCAGGAATTCAAGTTCCACTGGGTTCCCGCAGGTAAATTTATCATGGGCGGTTCCGCAAGCGACCACGGCCAACATGAGGTCGCGTTGACCAAAGGTTATTGGATTATGGAAACGCCGGTGACGCAAGCGATGTGGGACGCCATTATGGGCGCGGATCCGAGCCAATTCACGGGAACCGATCTTCCGGTAGATTCCGTAACTTGGGATGAAGCGAACGAATTGGCGGGAAAGTTGACGTCCATGGTAAAAGGACTTGAATTTTCACTTCCAACGGAAGCGCAGTGGGAAAAGGCTTGCCGAGCGGGCACGACGACTCAGTCCTCTTTTGGCGACGTTCTCACCAGCGTCAACTGCAACTGCAACGGCGCCTACCCCTACGGAACGGACGAGAAAGGTCCGACGGCCGGCAGAACGACTCCGGTCGGGGCATATCCCGCGAACGCGTGGGGTCTGAAAGATATGCACGGAAACGTTTGGGAATGGTGCTCCGACATTTACGGTCCTTATTCGACGGAACCGCAAACCGATCCGACGGGCGCGCAAGAGGGAACTCGCCGCGTCCTTCGCGGGGGCAGTTGGAACGACGGGGCCGGAAGTTGCCGTTCCGCGTATCGCGGCAGTAGCGTTGGAACCATGCTGAAACCTCGCAGATTCCCTTATAACGGCGTTCGTCTTGTCGTAACCTGCAAATGATCGCGGCGCGATTTAGAGCGTCGTAAAAGCGTAGCGCGTCTAGTCGAATTTCGGCGAAGGCGCGTTTATTTATATAGTCTCGGAGCGAGTCGTATGGATAAGTTGGCGATTTTAATCGGAATAGACGCTTACCCATTTTTGGGCGACCTGGATTCGAGTGAAAACGACATAGGACTAATTTCCAACGCGCTTCGAGCGTACTGGCGGTTCTCGAACGACGAGATTCTCACGCTCTCGTCGTCGGGACGCGGACGAACGCGAGCGTCGATTTGGACCCTTGAAGCGGCCTTTAAAGAAGCGACGCGACGACGAAAACTGGCGAACCTGGTCGTCGCGTTTCGCGGGCGCGCTAATCCCGGCTGGCAAACGCCGCGACGCTTATGCTTTCCCGACACAGATTTGGGGAACGAGCGAAACGTCAAGGCGACCTCCCTTCCCTTGCGAGATTTCTTCTGTAAGATCGCGGAGATTCACGCCGTCAATACGACGATTTTGCTCGATTATCGGCCAACGCTTCCTCCAAATGCGCCGTTGCTCTTTGACGCGATAGAGAATTCACTTATTCAGGAAGACGTCGATTCGGCGGACGTCTTGCGCGACGCGATAGCTCCGAACGCGAAAGCCGGAGTGTTATACGCGTGTTCTCCGGGCGAAAGTCCGTTCGACAAGGATGGAAACAGTCTTTTTGCGGCGGCGTTTTCCTCGGGCGTTCGAGATTCGGCAAACGCGTTTTCCGGTTCGCTCGATCAACTGGCGGGCCGTATCGCGCTTGAAGTTGGCGCAAACGCGAAAAAGATCGGCGAAAAACAACTTCCTCTCTTCAAATACTACGGAATCGAAGATATTCGCTTCTCGTTTACGCGTCGCGACCCCGCGAAAGATTAGCGAGAGATTACTTACAGTCTCAAACTATTTTCGTCGAACAGAAAATTACGCAAGCCAATCGTTATAACGCCGTCTTCATCGCGACGCGCTTTGATATTTTCGCCAACTACGATAATCTTTCTGAAAGAATCCGGTATTTTAACGAGACCTCGTTGTTCCTGGTTCATTTTTTCGAAAGTTGGAGTCGAGTAAGCCGATTGTACGTAGACTTTTTCACTTCCAAGAGTTGCGACAAAATCAACTTCCAATCTTTTTGTTTCACGTTTGCCATTTTTGTCGCTTTCCGAAACGTCAATCACCCCAACGTCAACATTGTAGCCGCGTACTCGAAGTTCGTTATAAACGACGTTTTCCATAAGACAAGTCGGTTCCGTTTGCCTAACCCCTAACCGCGCGTTTCTGAGCCCGACGTCCTCAAAATAATATTTCGAGAGTACGCCAATATATTTCCTTCCTTTGACGTCAAACCGTTTGACGGAACTAATCACAAAAGCGTCGACCAGATAGTCAATGTATTTTTTAATCGTTTTATCGCTGATAACTTTATTTTTAACGCTCTTGGAAGTCTTAACGATTTTCGTATTGTTCGTATAACTTCCAACAGCAGAAGCGAGGACGTCGACAAGTTCGTCGAGTTCCGCTCTATTTTTGACGTTATGACGCTCGACAATATCGGAAATATAAACTTTTCGAAAGAGCGTCGCGAGATAATTCGCTTTATCTTCAGGATCCTCCAAACTCAAAATTAAAGGTAGTCCTCCATAGACAAGGTAATCGTCCCACGCCGCGTCAAGCGAGCCGGAACTCTCGGAAACGTATTCTCGGAAGCAAAGCGGATAGACGCGGATTTCATCTCCGCGACCGCGAAATTCTGTGATCACGTCGGTAGAAAGAAATTTTGAATTGTTGCCGGTAACGTATACGTCGACGTTTCGTATGTGCAACAAGCTGTTCAAAACGTCTTCAAACTCTTCAAGATACTGAATTTCGTCGAGAATGACATAATAATCGCTTTCGTCGCGTATTTTATTTTTGAGGAAATTCAACGCTACGTCGGGATCGCGCAAAGCCTTATTCGAACGATCGTCAAAGGCAAGCTCGATAATGTGATCTTTGGGAACGCCGGAACGCAAAAGGTAATCGTGAAAGAGTTTAAAAAGCAGATATGATTTTCCGGAACGTCTTGCGTCCGTCACAATTTTAACCAGACCGTTCTTCCTTTTTCGAATCAACCGTTTAAGATAAATGTCTCTTTTAATCTCTATGCACATCTCCATTCCGAAATTTAGCGCTATAGCGTCATTTCTCGGAGTAGGACTTTTGGGAATAAAATAGAAAGAGCCTGCCGTTTAAGCGATTATAGTCTCCAGTAACAGTATCCTTGCCGTTCGAATTCTTCACGATTGAACACGCCTTTGACGTCGACGAACGCTTTTTTCCCCGGTCCAAAAAAGGCGTCTATATCTTCTCTTGTCATCTTAACAAACTGTTCGTGCGCGACGGCGAGAACCACGGCGTCGAGATTTCTCAGTTTTTCACGTTCCGTAAAGGTAACGTCGTAAAGGCGTTTGGCTTCGTTGGCGTCCGCGATTGGGTCGTACGCCAAAGGCTCGATACCGTACTCGCGGAGCTCTTTGACGACGTCGAATACCTTACTGTTTCTCGTGTCCGGACAATTCTCTTTGAAGGTAAAACCAAGAATAGCGACCTTTGCGCCTTTCACTTGCTTTTCGCACCTGATAAGGGTTTTAACGCAATTTTCAGCGACGTATTTTCCCATTCCGTCGTTAATGCGTCTCCCCGCGAGAATCACTTGACTGTGATACCCCAGTCGTTCGGCTTTGTACGTTAGGTAGTACGGATCGACGCCGATACAGTGTCCTCCGACCAGGCCGGGATAGAATTTCAAGAAATTCCATTTTGTGCCGGCGGCTTCCAAAACCGATTTGGCGTCGATTCCCATTTTATTGAAGATAATCGACAATTCGTTCATGAAAGCAATGTTGACGTCGCGCTGGCTGTTCTCGATGACCTTCGCGGCTTCCGCGGTCTTGATCGTCGGAGCGCGATGAACGCCCGCCAGAACGACAAGCTCGTAGACTTTCGCGACGAGATCGAGCGTCTCGTCGTCCATACCCGAGACGATTTTGGTTATCGTTTCCAGACGGTGCGCTTTGTCGCCGGGATTGATTCTCTCGGGCGAATATCCAACTTTGAAATCTCGACCGCATTTCAAACCGGACTCGCGTTCGAGAATCGGAACGCAAACTTCCTCGGTAACGCCGGGATATACGGTCGACTCAAAGACGACGACGCTACCCGGAAGTAAATTTCGCGCCAACATCGCGCTTGCGCTTTCGAGCGGAGACAGGTCGGGCGTATGGTCGTCAAAGACAGGCGTCGGTACGGCGACAATGTGAAATCTTGCGCGTTTCAAATCCCTTTCGTCGGCGGTGAAACAGACGGAAGTATTCTTTACGCCCTCGTTCCCCACCTCTCGAGTCGGATCGATTCCGGATTTATAAAGCGCGATTTTCTTTTCGTTTAAGTCGTACCCGACGACGTTTATTTTTTTCGCGAAGGAAACGGCGATCGGCAGACCGACGTATCCAAGTCCAACGACGGAAAGCGTTTCTTTTTTCGCGACGAGGTCGTCAAATTTCATGGTCATTGCGTCCAATCCTCATAACGCGTAAGGTAATCAAACAAAAAACGTCGGAATCTCGCTCGTCACATTCCAAGCGCTTTCAAAAGAATCCCCCAAAAATATCGCGGAATATCGTTGAAATCGAAGTCCGCCTGCAATTCCGTCTTGATCTCGCCCTCGGCGACCGACTCGGTAATCGTCGACGCGGAACCGTCGTAGTACCCGGATCCCGTCGCGACAACTTTCAATTTTAGTCCGAGATCGGCGCTTGTCGGCGTATAACTGGAACTTGTCGCGCCGGAAATGGCGACCCAGCCGTCCGTCTCCGATTCGCGGAACCACTGATAAGTCGCGGTCGACGCGGTCGGGCCCTGTTTGGCGGTCAAAACGGTTCCTACTTTAGGAACGCCGGAGACCGTAACGGAAGTCACTTGCCCTCTGACCGTCTGCGTTGTCGCGCTAACGGTTCCAACATAGTTTCCGGATCCCGTCGCGACAACCTTCAAAGCGCGTCCGACGTCGTCGGAAGTAGGAATATAGCTTTTCTTAATCGCGCCGGAAATAGGGGTCCACTCGCCGGAATCCGATTTTCGATACCATTGATATTCAACAGTAGCGGCGGCGGGTCCCACAATCGCGGTCAACGCGCTTCCTCTTTTAGCGGTTCCGCTGATCGTCAAAGAGTTAAGAGTCCGCGCAACGGGATTTTCGGCGACGGCTTCCGCGCTCTTGCCGACGTAGTCTCCTGTTCCCGTCGCGACAACCTTCAAGTAGCATCCGACGTCGGAGGTTTTAGGCAAATACGAGGAACTCGTCGCCCCGGAAATTTGTTCCCATTCGCCATTTGTCGGATCGGTCGTACGGAACCAGGCGTACGAGACGGTCGCCTTTTCGACGGAAAGTTGCGCTTTTACGCGCGAACGAGTCGTCGGCGCGGAGGTCGAGAGCGTTAAAGAGTAATCTTTGACGGGCGCTTTTTCGGTCGTCGCGGACGCCGTCTCGGACCAATTTGCCGTCGCGAAGCCGGTCGCGTTCGCTCGAATTCTGAAATAGTACGTCGTATCGTCCTTGAGTCCGGTGATTTTCGCGGTTCCCGACGCGGAGAAGGCGCGAGACGAGTAAACGGAAAATTCCGGATCGGTCGAATATTGCAACGTATAATAAGAGGCGTTTACAACGGACTCAAAGGAAATACGAATGGAGGAATCGTCGACAGTTTCGACCGTTAGCGACGTCGAAGCGAGCATGCCGCAGGTAACGGCGACGGTTTCCGACCACGCGGCGGCGTCAAACGAGCCGAGCGCGCGAACGCGAATATAGTACGTCTTGCCTTTCGACAATCCTGAAAGCGTATTGGATCCGGCGTTTACCGTCGTTTCAACAGAGTCGGTAAACGAGGAGTCGGAAGCGTATTGCAACGCGTACCCGGAAGCGCCCGTCGCGGTTCCGACAACGACGTCGACGGAGTCCGAGGAATCCCGCGTGAAGCTACTCGGAGTCGCGGTTAGCGTCGGAGCGCCAACGCACGAAAGAACGGCGGACCATTCGGAAGCCGGCAACGAATCTGATTCCGCGCAAACGCGAATAAAGTATTGAGCGCCCGACGTCAGATTCGAAAGAACGACGTTTCCCGACTTATAAACGGTCGCGGTCTTAAAGGAAGTAAACTCGGAATTCGCGGAAAGCTGTATGACAAACTTTTCTGCGCCGTCTACGCTCGGAATCGTCAGGATTATTTGCCCGGAATCGTCGAGCTCCAACGCGATTTCCGGCGCGTCTAACCGCAGACTTTCGCTCGTCGTAGCGGACGCGACTTCGGACCACGCGGATTCCACGTAACTTGTCGCGAACGCTTTCACGCGGAAATAATACGTCGTCGACGGCAAAAGATTCGTAACGGCGGACGTTCCGGGCTCGACGTTATACTCGTCGCAGGTCGCGAACTCGCTTGACGTTGAAACTTGCAGGACATAATACTCGGCGTTCTCGGACGCGTCAAGTATTACGTCGACAGATTCGCTGGAAATTGATTCGAGAGTAAGAGTCGGCGCGGCAAGCGTCCCCGCATAATCTGTCGTCGCCGCGACTGTTTCGGACCACTCGGAATCCTGTAATACGGTTGAAGTCGCTTTCACGCGAAAATAATAGGTTGTCGCCGGAAGCAGTCCCTCGACGGTATTTGTTCCGCTCGCGTTCAAAACGACCGAACTGGGATTTTCAAACGCGCCTGACGTCGAATATTGAAGGATATAGGAGTCGGCGTCTTCAACTTTCGCCACGTTTGCGGCAATTGCCGTCGAGGATAACACGGAGACGGCGAGCGACGGAGCGTCCAGCGCGACGCGAGCGACCGTAAACGACGCGGTATAGAGGTCGGAGGTCACGCCGGTAAAGAAACAGACGGTCCGCCACGAAATCGTGTGTTCGCCGGGCGTCAGGTCGGCAAATGAAACGGAGGCGCCAACTTTTATCTCGGCGTTCGAACCGTAGAGCGCCGCGGTCGTCCAGACTCCCCCGTCGACCTGGTACTGTAACGCGTCGATCGTATTGATCGTAACGTCGTTTCCGGTCGAATACTTAGGAATGAGATTTTCCAGCGCGACCGGCTCGCTCTTTGCCGTAAAGGAGTATACGGCGGAGTCGGAATCGTACTCGGCTTTGATGTTGGTAAGCGTTAAATTCTGATCGATCGCGTCTAAAATACCGTCGCCGTCGGAATCTCGCCATCCAATGGTTTCCCGCGCGGAATCGGAGATAAGAAGCCGTTGGTACGCGGAAATTTGCACCGTGCTTGTCGCCAGGATCGACGACTGCTGTTTGAATCCGTTGGCGGGATTGTTTTGCGCGTTATAATTCTGGATGTTGTAATATCCGGAGTAGTCGTCGTAGGAGCCCGCGGAATATTCGTCGAGCGCCCAAAAGATATGCGCGGTTTCGTGCGCGACAACAATCGACATACGCGAAATCGTCCACCCGTTGTTATCGTAAGTCAAAATGATGCTCGGACCGCCGCGCCAGGAATACCCAAACCGACCGTTAGTAAATTTTCCGGAATTGAGTCTGTTTCCGTCGGTATCCCTCGAATTGACGACAAAGATCGAAAACGCCCAGTCGGAACCGTTTTCAACTCTGACGGAATCGTTGAATCGGCGCAAATTCGAGAGGTGCGACTGCTTGGTGGAGTAGCTCCTCTGGTACCCTTGACTCGTAAGAAATTCGCCGACCCATAACGATTCGTCGTCGGACGAACGGTTGATCGGCTCGTAAGAGGTTTCGAAGGGGTCTTTCACGTAAGTATAATCAATCGTGAAAGATATGTCGGCTTTCGAATTGGGGTAGCGCTTGTCGAAAAGACTCTCCCACCAATCGAGTCCGACTCGAACGCTTTTCGCGACCGCGTTGACCTGGTACTGAGACCAGTCGCAAACGTCGGTATCGATAGCCCCGTTCGACTCCATAAGAACGAGCGTGACGCTGACGTCGCCGATCATGTAAAGGTCGCCGTCAAAATAAGTCGAGCCGTAGGGCGCGCCGGTCGAAACGGTCGAATCGACCGTTGACACGACGGTTCCCACCTGTTCGGAGTCGGTCGCGAATTCGTATTGACCAAACGACGCGCTGGAGTCATAGACGTAGCTTTCGCCGTCGATCGTGATCGTGAAGTCGGCGAGCGTCAACGCGCAATGGTGAACGCGCACAAGTCCTTTGTACGCGTTGCCGGAGTCGAACGCCCAGGTTTGACCGACGACGTTCATATTCGCGAGCGCGACGGAACTCGAGGAAATCGAGAAGGCGCGAGACATATTCCTGGTATCGACCGTGAGAGGAGCGTTCGTACCGTCGTCTCCCAGCGCGACAATAGCGATTCCGCCAAAGTTTTCCGAATCGACCGCAATGCGAATCGGATTGCCGTCAAGAGTCAACGTATTATGATCCGTGTTTGTGCGAACGACGACAAGATCGTCGGTTTGCGTGGAGCCCGCCGCGTCGATCGCTTGTCTCAGAGCGTCGCAACTAATCGAATCAGATTCAATTTCGATAATGTTAATCAGTTCGGACGATTCCGGTAAATTCAGCGTTGGATAACTCTCTCTAATCGCCGCGTATTCTCCGGTCGACACGCTCGGGGTCGCGCGTTCTTCGAGAGCCTCCATTCTCAATAGACGAACGCGCGTCTTCCTGTCGCCCGACGCTTTTCCCTGACGACGCGTCGCGTCGAATCTTCCAAACCTCTCTCTGTGAAACATATCGCGCATACTCCTGCTGTAGCCAATTGCCTTACTCCACGCGTTTTTATAGTCGTCAAGCGTCGATAAAGTTCCATAGTTTATATACAAAATTGTAACGAAAATTAAACCATTAGTCTCGGTTTCTCCAATTAGAGAAATAAGGCAAAATAAGCAGAAAAGAACGCAAAAAAGAGTAAAAGTGAACAAACGCGGACGCGGAGCGCGAATAGAGCCGCGTTTGGTTGGAAGTCGGCGTTAAGAGTAGGTGGAGACGATTTCTTTCGCGACTTCCTCTTTGGAAACGCATCTATCCATCGCTTGTTTTTCAATGTATCGATGCGCGTCCGGTTCGGTCATTTTCAGTTCTTGTATAAGGAGCCATTTCGCGCGGTTGACAAGACGAATAAGCTCCATTTTTTCCTCGATTGAGACGGCTTTCTTCTCAGATTTTCTCAATCTTTCCCTTGCGGCCGCCATCCACCTTATCGCAAGCGCCATAGTCGACGCGGCGACGGGTTTTTGCAGGGTAAAGACGCCCTTTGGCGCGACGCGTTCGTAAAGAGCCGCGTGCGCGTCGGGACGAGCCAGAATCAACGCGACGGACGCGGACGTTTCGCACGCGTCGACAACCAGTCTCGCGCCGTCTCCGTCGGGCAACGGAGAATTGACGACGACAAAATCGTAAGCGCGTTCGGCCAAAATCCTTTTCGCGAGATTCGCGCTGTCGGCGAGCGTAACCGCGTTGAACTTCGCTTTCGGAAAAAACGAAGGGATCGCGGCGTTAAACGCGTCGGCGGCGGAAACGACCAACGCGCTGTACGTTCGTTCTTGTAAGCCCATACCCCAACCTTTATCTTACAAGGTGAAAAAAATACAGAGCGTCCGGCTCTATCGGCAATACGCTTCAATAATATCGCGAGGCAACTTTTGACGAACAAATCCGCTTGATTTCGCCAACGCTCTAGCGTAGTTCAAGTCTTCGGGCAACTTTCTAAATTTTGCGAGAACTTCGGCGCTCGCCTTGTACAGGTTCAAATCGGCGGGCTCCGGAGGTTCCATTTTCTTTTCCAGTCCGTCGACCGCGGCGTAAATGAGCAACGCGAAAACAAGATAAGGATTGGCGGAGGGATCGGGCGACCTCAGTTCGGCGCGTCTAAATTCGCCTTGCGCGGCGGGAATCCGGACGGCCTCGGAACGGTTCTCATTCGACCACGCCACGTACCGGGGGGCTTTTAGTTTGCCGAGTCGTTTATAGGAACATTCGGTCGGATTTAAGAATAACGTGATTTCTTCAAGTTTATCGAGGATTCCCCCGACAATGTAGCCGATTTCGCGAGCGCCCGGCGCCGGTTCGAGCGAAATATTGACGTGGAAACCGTTGCCCGGCTTGCCGTCGAGCGGTTTCGCGCCAAAATTCGCGTACAGACCGTTGCGACGCGCTATCGTTTTAACGACTTGACGGAAGGCGATCGTGTTGTCCGCGGCCGCGAGCGGATCGGAGAACCGGAAATCAACTTCGTTTTGACCCGGCCCTTCCTCGTGGTGCGAACTCTCGGGCCGAAACCCCATTTGCTCAAGAGTCAGGCATATTTCACGACGTATATTTTCACCGCGATCTTCCGGATAGACGTCCATGTACCCCGCGGAGTCGTACGGAAGATTGGTCGGCATATCGAACTGATCCGCTTTAAAAAGATAAAATTCCTGTTCGGAACCAATGGTGAATTTAAATCCGGCGCTCCGGGCGTAGTCGACGGCGCGTAGCAAGACGAGTCTGGGATCGTTTTCGAAAGGCGCTCCGTCAGGCTTGCGAATCTGACAGAACATTTTGACGACGCGACCGTGCTCCGGTCTCCACGGCAAGAGCGACAACGTATCCGGTTCCGGCCACAAGAACAGGTCGGATCGCGCTTCGTCTCCAAACCCCGCGATCGAGGACGCGTCGAACGCGATTCCCGACTCGAACGCGCGCGGAAGTTCGCTGGCGACGACCGCGATATTCTTTAAATTCCCGAAGACGTCGCAAAAAGAAAGTCGTACGAACTTCACGTCTTCTTCGCTAATAAATTGCAGGACTTCGTCTTTCGAATATTTCATCAGTAATTCACCCGAGTTTTATACGACGCGAGTCGGTTATACGGCAAACGGATATGACGACAAAAGAGCGTCGACGGGGGCGGTCCCGCGGCGCTCGCGATTCCACGCGGCTGTTAGGAAAAACCGCGTTCAATTGGCGACGTACATTTGTTTGTACGGGTTTTTGCTGTCCGGCGTCACGACGGTAAACGGCGCGTTCATAACTTCTTCGAGATCCAAATCGAAGATTTTACAGTAATCGGCGAGCTTGTCGCGAAGTT
>CAYUUL010000036.1:0-24416 GCA_964447865.1 uncultured Planctomycetaceae bacterium
GGATTGGCGGCGGAGATCAGTATCTTGAAGGAGGGAACGGTCGACGCGTACGCTTTGGAAACGGCTTGGAATATTGGTCGGACGCCGAGGACAATCTTGTCGAAAATTGTCGCTTTTGGGAAATCTATGACGCCGCGATTACCAATCAGGGCGCCGGTACGAACGTTGAAAAAAACATTGTCTACCGCAACAACCTTATATGGAATTGCGAATACTCGTTTGAATATTGGAATCGCGACGCAAGTTCGGTTACCGCGTCGATTGCTTTTATCGACAACGTCTGTTTAAACGCCGGATACGGCTGGGGACACGAACAACGGCCCGACAAAAATGGACGATGCCTGATGTTCTATAGCAATACCGCGCAAACGACGAATTTTATCGTGAAAGGGAACGTGTTTGCAAACGCTACAGAAAGCCTTGTGCGTTCCGACGTCGAGTGGAAGCCGGAAGAACCGCGACTCCTTGAAAACGTCTATTGGCAATCCGTTAAAGAACGTCCGTTAATCAACTGGCGAAACAAAAACGTCTTTGAGAACGAGTTCGACGCGTGGAGAGACGCGAGCGGACAAGAGAAAAACGCCAAAGTTGAAAAGGTCGACGTCGACGCGCTTATACCGTCCGTTCAATGACGTTCGCTTACTTGGATCTCCAACCCGTAAAAAAACTCTTCAACCGGATCGAACGTCGATTGAAGAGTTTCTTTTTTGACCGCGGCGCTTGCGTCGTCGCGTTAGAGTTTGAAGTTGAAAACCTGCCCAATGAGACGTATCAGACGTTGCAAAAGCGTCTTAGGCGCGGCTTTAATCTTGACTTTGGCTGTCATGCCGACGCGCATGAGTTCGTCGTCGTTGTCAAGATCGACGCGAACGCGAATCGATTCCATTTGCGGTCGCTCCTCGCCCCCTTCGCCAGTCTCCGTCGCGATTGGGCCGCCGCCCTTGGTCGAAAGCTGGTAAGGCACGCTGGACATTGCCCGGCGTTCTATATCGACGTCGTCTTTAATCTCGCCAAAGTAAAGCTCCGAAGGACGTTCCGTCAACTTGATCTTAACCTTTTGCCCCTTGGCGACGTCGTCCTTTTTCGACTGATCGACGACAATAATCGCTTCCAGTTTCTTGGGATCGCCAACGCTGCATATGTGAACGCCGGGTTCCACCGCCATATTCAAATTGCGTTCGAGAAGCGGCGTGCCGTCCCACTGCAACAATTCCGAAGACGCGTCGTGGAATTTCGTATTGCGGTCGACCCGCCAGTAAGGAGACACGACGATTCCGTCAATCGGCGAAACCAGCTTGAGACGGCTAACGTCGACTTGCAAAGCGTCGTACGCCTTATTGAGACCCGTCAGACGCGCCTGCATCTCGTGTAATCGAGCGACCGCTTCCTGATTAGCCCCGAGTTGTTCGCACGTCTTAATCTCTTTCTCAGTCTCGAGAATTTGACCTTTCACGTCGTTAAGTTCGGAGAACAACGCCGGATTTTTAAGCTCTACGAGAACGTCGCCCGCCTTAACGTAGTCGCCTTCCTGAACGTTGACTTTCGATAGCGTGCCGCCCGATTTGGGCGCCAAAATATTTGCAGTCGTCGAGGAATCGGAGCGAAGTTCGAGCACGGCGGGCGCGCAGATCGAGTACGGCAATTTCACGAAACAACATACGCCGATTATCGCGAACAAACCAAGTAACGACGGATAAAAATGGGATTTTTTCACTTTATATATACGTCCGGGCACCCAGAAAAATTTTCCGATCTTCCACAACGGCATGCCAAGCAGTCCCCAAAGGGACATGACCGCGATACCTTGCGCGATAACCTTTAAGCCGTACGAGTCGAAGAAGCGATAGACGAAGAACAAAATCGACGCCATGACCACCCAGCGGTAACAAACCGCCGCGACTGTGTATAGCGCGAACAACGCCTGGTTGCGTTTCGGAAGGAAAGGATCCTCCTGCGTTTCCATACCGAGCAACCACTCTTGCGCTTTCTGCGACATGATCTTGGTCGCCTTTTGGCGTAAGTTGGGAATTTCCAAAAGGTCGGATAGAATATAGTAACCGTCGTAACGCAACAGCGGATTGATATTGAACACGATCGTACTAATCGACGATATGAACATAATGTTCAAACAGAGGTAGTGAAGCGTGTTCTCTTTAGTAAACCACCAAATGAACGTCGCGATTGACGCGAGCGTACATTCGACGAATACGCCCGCGATTCCGATACCCGCTCGCTTCCACTTGCTGGGCAACATCCACGAGTCGGAAACGTTGCAGTACAAACACGGCGTCAAAACGAGGATCATTACCCCGAGCTCGTGACACTCGCCTCCCAGAACCTTGCAGGAGAGCCCGTGTCCAAATTCGTGCAATACCTTCGTAAAGAAAAGAACGACGCTGAGCAATATCAAGTTGCCCGGCCCGAAAAACTGCTGAAACTCGGGAAGCTTTGAACGAAAATGGTCGAACTCTATCCCGATGAGCAACAACGCCGACGCCATCAATAAAAGACAGCAACATAACGTGAACGGATGGAAAAACCAACGAACGTAGGGAACGATCTTATCGAAGAATCGGTTCGGATCAACGCCCTTAAAACGAATCGCCAGAATATTGGAACACGCGGCGAGAATCTCGCGGCGTCGGCGTTTCTTACGTCGCTTGAGCAACTCGTGTCCCTGATCGGGCACGCCGACTACGATCAAACTGCACTGATGCAACTGCCCGACGAAGTTTTGGATTTCTTCGAGCGTGATCTTTTGCGGGGGAAACTTCGCCTCAAAATCCTCTTTGATCGTTTCGAGCGATTTCGTGCCGTCGAGCGACTCTAATATAAAATACTCTTCGTCTTGGAAACGGTAGTATTTCAGACCGATCGGATCTTTGACAATCCAAAACGATCGTCCAAGGTAGGTCGCTCGTTTGGCTTCCAAGTCGTTGCGGGCGTATACCAAAAGTACGCGTTCCGCGCTGGAGACCAAGCTGTCGGCCAAAGAAGCCATCTTTATTCCTCAAAAGTAATTATTTTGCGAAAACCTCGAATGAACGAAAGCTCAAAGCTCCGTATCGATTGTGAGCGTAACGAGAGCGCCGGGATTCAGAAGCCAATAGTCTTTACCCGATTGAACGTTTTTAAACGCCTGATTGTCGACGTCGGCGTAGAAATAGTAACAACCGGATTCGACAATTTGTCGAACGTAAACGATCTTGCCCGTTAGACTAACGGGATCCGCGCCGGGACGTTTGACGTCTACCGTTACCGTTTTGCCGTCGATTTGTTCCGGAGTGTATTGCGAAGCGTTAATCGTACCCGTCACTTGTACTTTGTCCAAACGGAGAATGTGAAGTACTTGATCCCCTTCGCGAAGCCACTGACCTTCGTTCTGATAAATCTCGTCGATAAAACCGTCCATTGGCGAACGAAGTTTCCGGTTGCGGATTTGCACCATCGTCGCGTTGACTCGCGCAAGGCTCACCTTGACTTTTTCACGGTTGACTTCAAGATCGTAACGCGCTTTTTCAATTGCCTTGGACGCTCGAATCCAGTCGTAGTATTTTTCGTCGACTTCTTCGGGCGAAATTGAACCCGGCATCGATTTGTTCATCGAATCGGCGCGTTTATACGACGCTTGAGCGACCTTGGCTGCCGCTATCGCCACGTCGACTTCGAGCGTCTTTTCCGCTTCCTTACGCGCTACGAGGAGCTCCTGCAACGCGACGATGAATTCCTGTTTAAGTTCGTCGTCTTGAAGTCGCCCTAAGTATTGACCCTTTTTGACATGCATGCCGCGCACAAGTTGCGGACGCGCGTTGTCGCTTTCTTCCGCGTCTTCAAATTTACTCAAAAGCTCAAATTGTTTCGCAACGTCCAGCAAGGCGTCGCTTTCCGCTTTTTCCGGATCGGTAGACGCGTTTTTAGACCCCGAGTCCCCTTGATTTTGCGTTTGGTCGACCGCGATCTCTTTCGCGATGTGTTCGGAAAGTTTTTGCAACTCGAGAGACAAGTCGTAGCTATCGTCGTACAAACGCAACTCGTCGAGAAGTCCTTGTCCGTTCGCGCTGATGACCGCTTCGTAACCCTCCCCCTTGGGAAGTTCAACCTTGGCGTTGCGAACGACGATTTTACCATCGGCGTTTGTCGAAGAGTCGGACGCCTGGAACGCGTCGCCCGCGCTCGCTCGCTCCGAAGATCCGGTCGGTCGCGTCGCCGACGAGGTCAATGGCGAACTCGCCGAACGATTGAGCACGGCGTTTTCATAATCGTCTTGTGCAAGCGCTAAACCTGACCCGCAAGCGGCGGTCAACGCGCTAAATAAAAGCGCGCGCGCAATCCAATCCTGTTTCTTCGACATTTTTATCTACGTTTCTTTCTTCTTTATATCTATAAGGCCCGCCTGCCGCGGACCCCTGATTCATCTTAACAAAAAGGAGTCGGTCGAGTTAAGCGTTCGCTATTGGAACCAGAAAAATACGGTCTTTTGCAGGAACGCGACCATCTCGTTAAAGCAGACGTACCCAAGCGCGCGCTTGCCGCAGTATATCTTGGCGGAAACGCCCATGCCCGCGCAGGCCGCTTCGGGAAGAGCGGCTGGATTGTCGATCGACGCGAGTATCTCGACTGTCGTTTCTTCGCCGCCGCGATTTTCCGCCCGGTTATGTTCCTCGTAAACTGTCGCGTCGTGCGAATTGGAAGGATCGACCGTCATTACGAATTTTACTTTCAGAGGAGCTTCCGGATCGTCTTTACGGATCTTGCGCTTATAGTCTTCTATATGCCCCATATACTTTTCGGGCATATTGAGTTCGAGTTGCAACTCTCCTTCGGGTTGCGCGATTTCCATGAGGATTTGACCCGGTTGAACGGGTCGGCTTTTGAGCGTGTTCTCAAGTTGGAACGTCATGACGGTGCCGTCGATTGGCGCTCGAACCGTCAGGTCGTTACGGCGCGCGTCGAGAATCGAACGTTGAATCTGCAACGTCTTTTCGCGTTCCACGTATTGCGAAAGTTGACCCGTTATTCGAACGCGTTCGGCGTCCTTAGCCTGGTAACTCTGTTCCTTGAGCGCGAGAATTTGTTTCTGAACCTCGTTGAGTTCGCCTTCGTTCTTTTGCCATTCGGATTCGAGCTCGTTGTTCGAAAGCACAAGCAATACGTCGTTCGCCTTGACGCGCTGACCGTGTTCCACGTAGAGCGTGTCGACCTTGCCGGATTCGCGCGCGAATACGTTGCGACGCGCCACCGGCTCGAGCGAACCCGTGCAATGCATGTTAAAGTTCCAGGGAACAAAAATAAACGCCAGAATAACCGCGAGAATGCCTATAGAAACGGCGACCGTTTTGGGAAGCATGCGCGCCGTCGTGAGTACTTTGGATTTCCCTATCGCTTGCCACAGCGGCGCAAGGAAGATCGCGTTGTGGTCAAGCGCGTTGCCAATCGCGACGCGAGCGTGTTCAACCACGATCTCGACGCGTTTCATCATGTGTTCCGAAACGTCCGAATTTTCGATTTGTTCCACGATGATAGCGCCAAACGGAGGCTTGACTTCCGCCTTGTCGTGTTCCGTCTCGTCATGGTCGTTTTCGTCGATTGTGCGCGGTATGAGCGGATATACCGCCAGCGTCTTCGTATGGGACGCGTCGACGTACTCCTCTACCGCGTCTTCTACTTGCGGCGCGAAGTTGCTCGTGTCCCCGGAGTATACGATTGGTTCGTTCGCCTTAACGACCGCCGTGGCAAGACCGCCAAGCAGGCGAACCGTTTCCGAACGCTTGTCGACCATGTCTTGACCGCTGACCGCCTCGACTTTGGCTTTTCCACCGCGCATAATGGCGATTGAGACCCGGTCGCACTCGATGAGACGGCGGCTTTCGTTCGCCACGGTGTACATCGTCTCTTTGAGATCGAGCGTCTTATGAATATTGCGCGTAAAATCTTCCAGTTGCGTCCAGAGACTTTGACGATCGCTAAAATTCTTGAGTTGGCGATTCTTGTAGTATTCGGTCGCGTAACGCGTTACCTGGCGGACAAATTGCAAAAAGCCCTGCTGCGTAGCGGGATTGGAATCGGGACGTTGAAATACCTCGACAATACCGACTTTCTCGAGCTCCGTCTGAATTACGCCGAGAATGATCAGGTAGTCGGTCGGATTGCCCCCGTCGTTCGCCCCTTCGCCGCCGGAGTGCGGAGGAGCCATGAGGTCGTTTTCCTCGCCGCGCAACGTCTTGTAGAGAAGATAGGAGTGAACTCTGTTAGCCTCGTCGTTCTCGTGAAGTTTCGCTTCTTTAAGATTGACTTGATAACCAAGTTGGAGTCGTCCGGAATCGTCGGTCATCCAAAGCGCGCCCCCGATCGCTCCCAACGCTCGAACGACTCGCGTCATAAATTCCGCTTGAAATACGTCGGGAGAAACGTCGGAACGAGAGACCTGCGCGATCTCGTTTACGAGGACGCGGATCTGCTGCTTCGTTTGCTCTAACATGTTCTTATCGTATCGTTGTTCGAAACTCATCTTTATGCTCGACTGTTCGACTGGTAGCGGCTCCGACCGCGGAAGAAAAACTGCCGCGCGGCTTTTGGGGCGCTTCGTAAAAATTGGACTCCAAGTTTGTCGCGCTTGCGTCCGGAGATTCCTCTATTGAGAAACGCGTCGGGGGGCTGGGGCGACTCGCTTGGCGCGATATAATAGGCGCGGTCGCGGTTGCGTATTTATGCGTCGACGCTTTATACGGCTGGCAAGCTGGGTAATTATACCCTATTTTGGACGCGACTAAAAGAGTAATATTGTTTTTTTTATTTGGGATTGGGTTTCCTTTCGCAAATACTTTTATTGTATCGTCTTCACTAAGGAAGAACGCTATGGGATCCGTTAAGTTGGCCGTTTACCCAGGCACTTTTGACCCGATTACGCTTGGACATTTAAACGTTATCGCGCGCGCGTCGAGACTCTTTGACGAGTTGGTAGTCGGCGTCGGCGTGAATTCGGAAAAGTCGCCCTGGTTCACTTCGGAAGAACGTTGCGAGTTCATTCGTCAATCTTGCGCGGAGTTGGGACTCGCTAACGTGACGGCGACGACATACGAAGGTCTCACCGTGCGCTTCGCGAGAAGTTTGGGCGCGCGCGTTATTGTGCGAGGAGTTCGTCCTCTGACCGATATTCCCGCCGAACTTACCCTCATGATGGCGAACCGACGAATTGAACCCGACGTCGAGACGCTCTTCCTGATTGCCGACGGGGAGCTCGCCCATGTCTCCAGTTCCCTTATCAAAGAAATTGCTTCCAACGGGACGAAAGAGGACGACGCTCTTAAGACGTTCTTACCGCGGTGCGTCGTCGATTCCGTTTTGAAAAAGGCCGCCGAACGGATTGGAAACGGACGTTAAACGAGAACGAACGAGCGTCGGCGCGAACGCGTTCGACGCTCGACGTCCGCCTCGAAAAGCGCTGATAAACGCGAGGTTTTTGGAAAAAAGAACGCGTTTTAAAAATTTGCTCTTGTCAAAAGAAAAAAGTACGGTACTATTAGCGTATTGATTGAAGGCGACCTAGCCAAATGGCTAAGGCAACGGATTGCAAATCCGTCATTTACCGGTTCGAGTCCGGTGGTCGCCTCTTTGAACTTCCACATTTCGTTTACGCGGAGTGTGGAAGTGGCGTTTTTAACGCTAAGGATGTTTCCCCTGTAGTGCGCGTTTGGGTTGTGTGTCTTTCCTTTCGTTTCCCCATCTACCTTCCTTTCCCTAGCTTTTGACTTTTCCTTGTTCCCCGTTTTTTGCATGGCTTGAACGCGCGCTCTTTGTTGTTTGGGTTTGGGCTTTCTGAAACGGTTTTTATTGAGTCTTTGCGCTTGTTTTCACGTCGACCTGGTTCCGTTTAACGCTTGCGTCTGAATGTCGGGTTTGTTTCGCGGTTCTCGCAAAGGTTCGTCATTGGTAAAGCAATGATTGCCGGGCGCCGCGCTGATGTGAGTAATTGTCACAACCATTGAAGGGATTTACTATTTTTTCGCGCGTTGCGTTTCAATTTTGTTGCGTTTTTGAAAGCTCTTGTTTATAATAATGCGTATATTGCCTAAAGCGCGTGGGACTCCATTGTTTCCATTCCGTCGGGCGCATAAATCGATGATTTTTTTATCGATGATTTTTTTATCGATGATTTTTTACGATTTATATGCTTTTATACCTTTGGGGGATGTTTATTATGACGGTTATATTAGAAAAAGGAGAGAGCGTTCCACTTAAGAGAAGTTTGTCAAAAGTCAAAGTGGGAATGGGGTGGAATCCGCGTCGAACGCTTGGTGAAGAATTTGATTTAGACGTCAGTTGTTTTATGTTAAACGACGCTGGAAAAGTACGCGGCGAAGCCGATTTTATTTTTTATAATCACCTTGAATCGCCTTGCGGTTCCGTTAAACATCTGGGTGATAATCGCAACGGCGAGGGGGAAGGCGACGACGAACAGATTCTCGTGGATCTTTCGTTAGTTCCCGAGGACGTCGAGAGCCTTGTGTTTACGGCGACTATTTATAAAGCCAGTCAACGTGGACAACATTTTGGGCAAGTCGACGATTCGTTTATTCGTTTAGTCGATATGAAGGACGGATGTGAAATAGCGAAGTATGAACTTAAAGAAGACGCTTGTACTTCGACCGCGTTTGTTTTTGGCGAACTTTACCGTTGTCTGGGCGACTGGAAGTTTCGAGCGGTGGGACATGGATACGACTTTTCGCTTGGCGGACTTGCCCAAACGTACGGTATTTCCGATATTGGATAGTTTTTTGACGTTCGAATGAATCATAACGGTTTATTACGCTTTTTATACTTATAGTTTTATACCTGTAAAAGGGGTGTCATATGGCGGTTGTGTTAGAAAAAGGACAAAATATTTCGCTCGAGAGCGGTTTGACAAAAGTTAAAGTGGGGATGGGGTGGAATCCGCGTTGCGAGCCCGGCGATGAATTCGATTTAGACGCCAGTTGCTTTTTGCTGAATGCCGAAAAAAAGGTGCGTAGCGACGCCGACTTTATCTTTTACAACCATCCGACTTCCTCTTGCGGTTCCGTTAAGTATCAGGGCGATAATCGCAACGGCGTTGGCGAAGGCGACGACGAACAGATTCTCGTGGATCTTTCGCAGGTTCCAGCCGACGTCGAACGCATTGTTTTTACCGCGACCATTTACAAGAGTAACGAACGCGGGCAAAATTTCGGACAAGTCGACAATTCGTATATTCGTTTGGTCGATATGACGAATGATGAAGAAATTGCGAAATTTGAACTTGGAGAAGACGCGAGTACCTCGACCGCGCTCGTCTTCGGAGAACTTTACCGACGCAACGGCGCGTGGAAGTTTCGCGCCCTGGGACAAGGATATACGTTCGAACTTGGCACCCTTGCCTGTTCCTATGGCGTTTCCCTCGCCTGATGATTTAGCTTGATATTCGAAAGGTGATAATAATTATGACTCTTTCTCTCGTTAAAGGACAAAATACTACGCTTGCGCCAGGACTAAAGAAAATTGTCGTTGGCTTAGGTTGGCAACCGGCGGTAAGTTCCAACGAGGAATTTGATTTGGACGCCAGCGCCTTTTTGCTTAATTCTGAACATAAAGTGCGTTCTGACTCCGATTTTGTGTTCTATAATCAGTTGAAATCGGCTTGCGGTTCCGTTAGACATATGGGCGACAATCGTACCGGCGCCGGGGATGGCGACGACGAACAAATCGTGGTCGAGTTGGATAAAGTGCCCGCCGACGTCGAACATATCGTCTTTACGGTTACGATTTATGAGGCGGATAAGCGTAAGCAGAATTTCGGCATGGTAGACGATTCCTATATTCGTATCGTCGACGTCTCCGACGGGAACAATGAGGAAATTACGCGGTTCGAATTGACGGAAGACGCGTGTACAAACCAAACGTTGATCTTTGGAGAATTGTACCGACGCAACGGCGCGTGGAAGTTTCGCGCGCTCGGACAGGGGTTCGATGGAGATCTTGGCGCCTTGGCGAGAAAATACGCCGTGCCGGGAATGTAGTTGAGAACGCCGATAAATCTTATTGGACTTTTAGAGAGAACGACCGCGAGCGGCGACAATGCGCGTTACGCTCCGGAGTCTCTTTTCATCGCGCGTTGAACTATACGTTCGCGCGGCTTTTGAAGGAATTATTTAATGCGAAGACTTCCAGTATATCTTTTGCTCGACGTCTCCGGCTCTATGAGCGGTGAACCGATCGAGTCCGTTAAAAACGGTATGCAAATCTTACATTCGGCTCTGCGAAAGGATCCCTACGCTCTGGAATCCGCTTATATTAGCGTCATTACGTTTGGAAGCGACGTGCAACAGGTCGTTCCTCTTACTGAAGTCGCTATGTTTCAACCGCCCATGATTTCCGCGGGCGGCGGAACCTCGCTCGGCGGCGTCCTCAAAAAGGTCGTTGAGTGCGCGAATAACGAAGTTCAAAAGTCGACAGCGGAAGAAAAAGGCGACTGGAAGCCGCTCGTGTTCCTTATGACCGACGGTTATCCGACCGACAACGTCGATAGCGGCGTCAGCGCCTTCCGCACTTATAAGTGGGGAACCGTCGTTGCCTGCGCCGCCGGAAGCGACGCCGATCAGAAAACCTTAATGAAGATTACCGAAAACGTCGTGCGACTCGACACCGCCGACGCGAGCTCGATCGCCGCCTACTTTAAGTGGGTCTCCGCGAGTATTTCCACCGGAAGTAAGAAAGTCGACTCCGGCGGGGAACTCAACGATATGGACGAACTGCCTCCTCCGCCGCCGGAAATCACGCTTGTCAAGCCGTGATTTAACGCGTTGGTGTTGTTGTTACGTACGTTCGGAACGCGCGCCTCTAGCGGTTCGAACGTCTTTATGCGCGGTCGCCGTTCGCCTGGCGCGTCGGCGAGGCGTTGTTCTACGCGCTTTGTGCGCGGCTGATAATGAAGAGGGAAGGGGAAAATGCGTCGCCTACCGATCTATATTCTTCTTGACACTTCCGGGTCCATGCGCGGCGAACCGATCGAAGCCGTGAAAGTTGGGATGGAAATGTTGCTTTCAAGTCTTCGCCGCGATCCGTACGCCTTGGAGACCGTTTGGCTCAGCGTTATTACGTACGACCTTGAAGCAAAATTACTTACGCCTTTGACGGAGCTTTCCGAATTTGTCTTGCCGGAGATTCCTGTCCCGGAAACTTCGCCGACTAATTTGGGCGAGGCCCTTGAATTGCTCCTTACTCGTTATCGCGAGGAAGTTAAGCTGTCGACTCCTACGGAAAAGGGAGATTGGCTTCCGCTCCTGATCGTTATGACGGACGGCGCGCCGTCTGACTCGTACCTCTATAAGCAAATGACCGCGGAACTTAAAAAGTTTCGTTTCGCGAGAATTATCGCGTGCGCCGCCGGTCCAAAAGCTAAAACGGAACCGCTCAAAAATTTGACAAACGACGTATATTCCCTGGATACCATGGACGCGTCGACCTTCGGAAAGTTTTGGGCGTGGGTCTCGACTACCGTTGGCGCTAAAAGTCGAGCGACTGACGCCGTCGACGAGGAATTGCCTCCGCCGCCTGATGAAATTAAGCTGGTTTTGTAATCGTTTGCTAAAAGTTCCTAGACACGAGGTTGGGATTGTTTATGAGTATTTTTTCGGCTCCTGGCGACGGAATGACCTCCGGCGCCGGAAAGACGCGTCTCGATAAAGATATTGTCGTCGAAATAACCTTTTACGACAATAAACCTGAAGGTTACCAGTGGACTGTTTTAACGGGAGCGGCGCAAAAGATTAGTTTACCGAACGCTCGCGTCGGAGAGAGGTACTGTTTTGAAGTTGATCTCCTCAACGAACGGCAAGAGGGAACGCGAAATCAGGGTTCGTGTAAAATTGTCGGTAAAACCGGTCTGAGCGAGCTTGGGTTAGACGCCAGGATCGAAGGAAATGGGAGGTTGATAATTTTTGGAACCCCAAAACAGACGTTTGACGGAAACATTTGTTTTAAATGGGCGACTGTAAATAAAGACGGCGGTAAACCGACCGAGACTTTTGATACCTCGAGAACATTTAGCGTAATTGCCTCCGATCCCTTTTCGCTTTGGGAAAAACACGACCCTTCGGAAGGTTTGCCGTACGCTAAGCCGCTTGACGTCTGCGAGGGCGTTAAACTGGATTTGAAGAGTCCGATAACGATTCTGGCCGCGCGAAAACGCGGACGTTCGCATGAACACGTCGGATCCTTCTGCGACGATCATTACGCGATGAGATTGGCGAACAAAACTCCGGAGGAATACAAGGGGGTTGTTTCGGAGAAAGACTCCCGCAAGTGGCATGTGTTTGCGGTCGCGGACGGGGCGGGTTCCGCTAAATATTCGCGAAAAGGATCGCAATTAGCGTGCGATACCGTCGTCAATTATCTTTCGGACGTCCTGGAAGGTTCCAAAGATTTGGACGAGAGAATCGTCAAAAAATTAATGACCGAATGGGACGGAAAAAGCGAGTCGGATGGTGGGTTTCGCGTTGGAGATCCCGAACTCATTGAGTGCGACGCCCGAGAACTCGGAGTCGATAAATACGTTCATAACGCCGTTTATAAAGCCTATATGGCGATTCTGAACGAGGCGCAAAAAAGGAACGCCGAAGTCCGCGACAATACCGCGGTGCGAGATTACCATACGACCCTGATGTTTCTAGCCGCTAAACGGATTGTAAAACCAAAGATGCTTCATCCGATGTGGGCGCTCATTTCTTACTGGATTGGCGACGGAGGGTTGGCGATCTATCGTCCAAGTGGAAAGAAAGATTCCGTACTTACGTTGGGCTCGCCAGACGGTGGAGAATACGCGGGTGAAACTCGATTTTTGACGATGAAAGAAGAAATCGCGGAAGAACCGATACTTCGGAGAACCAGAGTTACGCTTGTCAGGTATTTCGAGTCGATCGTTATGACGACTGACGGCGTGACCGACCCGTATTTTCCAACCGATTCCAGGTTGAAGGACTCTAACTGCTGGAACAAATTCTGGGGCGAGATCTTGCCGGAAATAGCGCCGGGCGCCCTGGATAAGAATTTGTCGCCGGAAGATCGAGCAAAGAGCCTCCTGAAAGGTATGGAATTTAAAGTGAAAGGTTGTCACGACGATCGGACGATGTTGACGCTCATTAACGACAACTATGACGGATTGGTTGAGAAAATACAAAACTCTAAACAGAAATAAATGCTGGCGACGACTAACTTTATTTGTTACGTTAGGTTATTGCTTTTGAATATTTTTAGAGACGTGCTTATGGAAAATCCTGAAAAAAACGTTCCTGAAGGATCCGCTCAAACGAAAGAGAGCCCGCTTGACCTGGAGAAAAAAACGGTTTCCCTGGAAAAGAAGAGCGACGTTGCCCTTGAAAAAGAAGAGGCCGCCGTTAGCGCTGGAAGTGAAAAACAAAAGGAAGGGAACGTTCCTGGAGCGCCCGCGCTGAAATTGATTTTTACGGCTGACTTTAAAGAGGATTCAGAAAGGAAAAATAAGGGAGTCCTGACTAAATTCAGTCATAAGCTGGTCGAGATGCGTTTGGCGACCGGAAGCGTCCTGAGACCGTACTCTTTTTCTTACGAAATATTTGACGCTGAGGATTTGAAGCAAATTGAAAAGTTAGACGTCGCCGCCGAAGGGTTTGAAAGCTTAGGATTGGTCGCTCAGATTAAAGAGGGAACGTTTAGTCTGGAAGGTCGCGAGGAGAATGGGAAAAAACCCGCTTGCGATCTACCCGATGGGAAGGTTGCCGTTGTCGCGAAGGTAAAGGTTTATATTAACAAAACCACAGATCTCAAGAGTTTGTTTGAAGGGAATCCATGTTGCGACGATAAAAATAAAAGGACTACCGTACAATGTGTTGTCAACGTTGACGAGGTTCCTTTTCCGGAGAAAAATCTATGCGTCAATCCCGATCCAAAGACGATGTGGGTTGAGAAAGAACCTACGGATCCGGAATTTCCAAAAGACAACTCGAAGGTTGAGTACGGAGAAATCAAGGGCAACGTCCCGCTTGTCGTTCTTGGCGCGAGTCAACGCGGTCGTTCTCACGCGAACGAGGGCAAATATCGAGACGACCATTTAACCGTCAATATAGGAGCGACTCCCGAAGATTGGAGTTTTTTTGCGGTCGCGGACGGAGCGGGTTCCGCTAAGTATTCGCGCGAAGGTTCAAGGATTGTTTGCGAGAATGTCGTCAAAGAGTTAAGAGAAGATTTCACGCAGTACGCCAAACAACTCGACGCCGCGGTTCGTAAGGAACTCGACGCAAAGAAAAATTGGGACGATACTTCTTGCGAGCCAAACGCGTTGGAACGAACGAATTTTTATCAGTTCTTCTATAAGGGCGTCTACAACGTTTGGAACGAACTCAAAAAACTTGCGACCGAACGTTCCGTAAGGATCAACGAGTTTAGCACGACGTTTCTTTGCGTCGCGCTTAAGCGGTTCCCCGCGGTTGGTGAAATTCCCGCCGTGTGGTGCGTCGTCTCCTATTGGGTCGGCGACGGCGGTCTGGCCATCTATCGTCCAAACGGTTTGCCGACGACGATCCCGCTCGGCGTTCCGGACGGCGGAGAATTTGCGGGCCAAACGCGTTTCATTACGATGGTCGACGAGATCAATCAGCAAAAGATACTTTCGAGAATGCGGTTGAATTTTGTGGAAGATTTCAAGGCGATCGTCTTAATGACCGACGGGTTGACCGACGCGTTCTTTACGGCTGAAGAAGACTTGAAAAAGTATGGCAACTGGAAAGAATTTTGGGAAAATATTTTGGAAAACGAATTTCCCGGCGCGCTCGACGTCAACGCTTCCCCGGAAGCGCGTTCTCAAGCCCTTCTGAAAGGAATGGGGTTCTTTAGAACGGGTAATCACGACGACCGTACGTTGCTGATGATCGTCAACGATAATTGTGAATTGACCGACGCCGCGGACGTTTCTATCGATACTGAACTAAGTTTGGCTTCGGATAACGATTTAGAGCCAAAGAACGAACCGAACGCCAACGGCGCGCCCGATTCGACTCCCTCTAAAACCTCAGAACCTTCGGCGAACGCGAATAATACGGATGGGACGACAAACGCCTGATTCGAACTGCTAAAGGACGCTCGGAACGGATGTTGCGCGTCTACGCGGAGCGTAGGGATTCACTTTGACAATTCACTTCGACTTGCGGCGCAAATGGGTGATTGCGCTTGATTAAAGTCAACTGTAGTATTAAAGGTAGATTATGGCGGATCTAGTTGAAATTACGGCTCGCGACGGTAGCGTTGTGCAATATGTCGTCGACGGCGAACCTAAATCGGGCTCGATTAAGAACGTCTATTTCTCCAAAGATCGTTCCTACGTCGTCGCGTTTTTCAAAAAGGAAATTGACGAACAGAGCGAACGTCGGCTAGAGAAACTTGTCGGAAACTATCGAACGAGTATTTTTAACGGAGTCGGCGGAGACTACTGGCGCAAGGTCTTCTGTTGGCCTACGAAAATTGTCGAAGGCGAGGTCGGGGGGAAGAAAAGAATCGGATTCGTTATGCCCGCTTACGACTCTGATTTCTATTTTCAGACTGGTAATCTCAAAGGAAAGGAGAAAGAGGGGAAATGGTGGGCCGCCGCGAAAAATTATAATTGTTTTGTTCCGGCTTCCGAGCGCGGTTCGCTGACCGGGTTTCTTCACGCGTGTCTCGAACTTTGTCGCGCCGTCCGACGTCTGCATGCCGCTGGTTTGGCGCACAGCGACCTTTCCTACAAAAACTGTTTGATTGACCCTGTTAAGGGACGCGCCTGTTTAATTGACGTCGACGGTCTTGTCGTTCCGGAACTTTTCCCGCCCGCGGTGCTCGGAACCAGACATTTTATGGCGCCTGAAATCATTGTGACTTCAAAGTTGCCAAAAAACGATCCCAATTTCGTCTCGCCTTCGCGTTTGACCGACTTGCATTCCTTAGCGGTCTTTATTTATCTTTGTCTTCTCCATCGGCATCCGTTGCAGGGGAAAAAATACAGAGAAATGGAAGACCCTGAAAAACATGATTTTATGCAACTCGGTAAAGATCCCGTCTTTATCGAAAGCCCCTCGGACGTGAGCAATCGATTTACAATGGAACGCGGCGACGAAAAGGGACTCCCGTGGGTCGACCCGCAACGCGTTCCGTATACCGTATGCGGCCCTTACTTGAAGAATTTGTTTGATAAAGCGTTTATCGATGGGTTGTTGACTCCGATGCGACGACCGACCGCGAACGATTGGGAAGACGCGCTTATTAAAACTCTCGACTTGATTCTTCCCTGCGCTAATCCGAAATGTATGAAACACGAGTTCGTCTATGCGGCGGATTCCCCGAGACAGAGTTGTCCTTACTGCGGCATGCCCTATAAAGATTCCGTCCCGGTCTTCGATTTCTATTTTTCAAGAAACGGCATAGACTACAAGCCGGACGGACGTATGTTGGTTGGGTACGTTGGAAAAGAACTCTTCCTGTGGAACGTCGAACGCAACGTTGAGTTCAACGAAAAACTCGCCACTGAACAACTTCTACGCGTCGCGTTCTTATCGAAAGAAGGCGACGACTGGTTCCTGAACAACGAAAGAATCAAAAACCTTTACGACCTGACGAATCAAAAGCCCGTCCCATGTGGAACAGCCGTCAAATTGACGGAAAACTTAAGACTCTCTTTAAGCGAGCAAAAGAATAGTTACGTCGCGCAGATTCGTTTAGTCAATCAGCGTAAGGCTTTGGGATCCGACGCGGCCCTTGCGCTCTTCCTGGAAATCGCGGATTCGTCAATCTCGAAAGAGGCGACTCGAGTCGACGCGCTTTTACAGAGAGTTCTGAAATGGGGACTGACGGCGGGTAGAGTCGGCGTTCCGTATCAATGCGCCTTGAACTTTAAAGACCTGGCGGCGTCGGGTAGAAACGTTTCCGTCTCGATCGCGAAAACGCAGGGGTTCGAGGATTTTGGACTCGTTTGCTCCGTTGAAAACGACGCGTTGATTATTTCGGGCGTGCCCGAACGTTCGTATAACGGTCGCATCGAAGTTTATTTCGCCGGGCGTTATCGAACGTATCACCTGTTTCAGACGAGTAAAATTCCGGGCGAATTTAGTTTTTCCGGAGTCCACGTTTCTAAAACCTGGGAAGTCAAGGAAGTTCTTGACGTCGAGTCCGGCTCGGCGGAACATGCCGTCTCGTCCGGCGACGTTTTAGACGCTCCGAACGATTCGAGCGCGTCGGACGCGGCGCAAGATCCCGCTCCTGCAAAAAAATAAACATTCGAACGCGTCCTGGCGCGCGTTTTTCGGTTTGACGAAAAGTCATAACGCCTTGTAGCGGTTAAGGTACGGCGTGAATATCAATTAGCGTAGAGGAAATCATAATGACGGACGTTGTGCGAACGGTGGCAAAAGACGGTTCGAAGGTCGAATTTATATACAAGGACCCCGCGCAGGGCGCGATTAAAGACGTCTATTTCGCGCCGGATAAAAGTTATGTGGTCGCGTTCTTTCGGAAACCGCTTGATCCCGCGGGCCGAGAGCGCGTCGAAAAAATCGTTGGGCAATACCGAAGCAGTATCTTCGACCAGGCCGGAGGGGAGTACTGGAAAGATATTTTCTGCTGGCCGGAGAAAATCGTCGAATACGACGGCAAGACCGGTATCGTCGTGCCCGCTTATCGCAAAGAATTCTTTTTTGGAGCAGGAGCTTTGTCTGGCGCCGAAAAAGAAGGGAAGTGGTTCGCCTCGGCAAAGAATTTCAATCGCTTTGTGCCGCCTGAGGAAAAGGGGAGTTTTACCAATTTCCTGCATATCTGCTTGCTTTTGAGTCGCGGCGTGCGGCGACTCCATGCCGCGGGGCTGGCGCACAGCGACCTCTCGTACAAAAACTGCCTGATCGATCCAAAGGGCGGCAACGCCTGTATCATTGACGTCGACGGCCTTGTCGTTCCAGGGTTGTTCCCGCCCGACGTGCTCGGCACGCCCGACTTTATCGCTCCGGAAGTCGTTATGACCGCCGACGAAAGCGATCCCAAAAAACGCGTTACTCCGAGCCGCGCCACCGACTTGCACGCGCTCGCCGTACTGATCTATCTTTATATGCTTCACCGCCATCCGTTGCGCGGAAGAAAAGTTCACAGTCAGGATAACGACGTCCAGGAAAAAATGGAAATGGGCGAAAAAGCGCTCTTTATTGAAAATCCTGGCGATACCAGCAACCGTCCGAAAATTGGACAAAACGATACCGCGTATATGCCGTGGATCGACGTCGCGAAATTGCCCTACACAATATGCGGTCCATACCTTAAAGAATTGTTCGACAAAGCGTTTATCGACGGTCTGCACGACCCCTCGAAACGCCCGAGCGCCGACGATTGGGAAGACGCCTTGATTAAGACGTCCGACCTGATTCAGCCGTGCGAAAATCCAGGTTGCGTCAAAAAATGGTTCGTGTACAACAATAAAAAAAGCCCCGTTTGCCCTTATTGCGGAACGAGATATACGAAGCCGATGCCGCTCTTCGATTTCTATATTTCCAACAACGGCGACAGTTACCGACCGGAAAATCGCCGCATGATGATCTTCAGCGGACAATCGCTCTACAAATGGCACGTCGATCGACTCGTCACGCCAAACGAAAAAATTTCGCCGGCGGATACTAAGCGCCTCGGATACTTCTCGTTCTACAAGGGACGTTGGATGCTTGTCAACGAAGGTATGCCCGATTTGGAAGCGCTTAACGGCGATACTCCCGGACCTGTCGCTATCGGAAAAGGAATCGTTTTGAAGAGCGGATTGCAACTCAAACTTTCCTCCGCGAGAACAGGACGCCTTGTAAATGTTCAAATGGTCAATGGATAACGAGCGGCGAATTAAAAGACAGTTTGCCGCGAGGAGAAGGAGAACGAAATGCGAAAACTTCCCGTCTACATAGTTGTCGACACGTCCGAATCAATGTACGGCGAGGCTATCGATCAGATCAATCGTAGTCTCGACAATATGTTGGCGGCGTTGCATCGCAACCCTTACGCGTTGGAAACGGTTTGGCTATCGTTGATAACGTTTGATTCGAACGCGCGCGTGCTGGCGCCGCTCACCGAACTTGCCGATTTCAAATTGCCGCTCCTTAAATCTCGACCGGGTACGGCGTTGGGTACCGCGATTGAACTCCTGAGAAGTCAAATCGCGAAGGAAGTCCAATTGAGTTCCGCCGACAATAAGGGGGATTGGCGCCCGATCGTCTTTCTTTTGACCGACGGCCAGCCGACCGACGAATGGCGCGGCGCTTGCGCTAAATTACGCGCTTCGCGTCCCAAGCCCGCGAATATCTACGCGATCGGGGTCGGAAACGAGATCAACTTCAAAATCTTAAAAGAGTTGGCGGACGTTACTTTTCAGGTTGAGGAAGCGACTCCAGAGACCCTCGCGAAACTCTTTATTTGGATGAGTTCGGCGATTCAATCGGTAAGTAAGAACGCTTCGCAGGAAGGGTTAAGCGCGGAAGAACTGCATACTCCGGCCGGCGTTACGACCGTTGGCGACGATTATCCCGCGGCGCCCGATTTCCCGCGCCAACTCTTTTTCCACGGAACCTGTTCGACGACCAAAAAGAAATATCTTATGCGGTTGCGCTATGTTGATCAATTCGAGGCGTACTTTCCCGCGAACGCTTACAAAGTCCCGGATGATTTTCTTTCCGACGGAGGTTTCGAGCCTCCGCGCGTCGATGCTGATAAAATTTTAGGATTCCCGGACTGTCCGTATTGCGATAATCAGGATACCGGAGTTTGTCTCTCGTGCAACGAAGCGTTTTGTTTTAACAATAATGAGGTAATGAAGGAAGGGGGAAAGGTCGTTTGTCCGGCTTGCGGCGAGGTCTTGACGTTCCTGGACGAAGGCGCGGACTGCCAATTGCGCCCCTCGGCAGGCTGACGCTATTTCGCGTGTTTGGCTCCCTGTAAAAATAAGATTAAACGATTTCAAATGAGAAGATTGCCTGTATACATAGTTGTCGATACGTCCGAGTCTATGATCGGCGAGGCGATCGATCAGATCAACGTGAGTCTTGACCGTATGTTGTCCACGTTGTACCGAAACCCTTACGCGCTTGAAACGGTTTGGCTTTCGTTGCTCACTTTTGACTCTCAGGCGCGCGTCGCCGTACCTTTGACCGAGCTCATGGAATTTAGACTCCCAAAATTACAGGCGCGGCCCGGAACCGCCCTGGGCGCCGCCGTCGATCTCTTGCAAGATAGAATCGAAAAGGAAGTCGAAAAAGCGAACTCCGACCAAAAAGGGGATTGGCGTCCTATCGTATTCCTCTTGACCGACGGTCAACCGACCGACAAGTGGCGTTCCGCCGTTAAAAGATTGAAGACGAAGAAGCCGAGACCGGGGAAAATCTACGCGATTGGAGTCGGCGACGAAGTCGACTTCGGACTATTGCGCGAAATTGGCGACGTCACTTTGCGCGCCGATTCGCTTACCGTTGAAAAACTCGCCGATCTTTTCGTCTGGATGAGCGCTTCAATTCAATCGGCGAGTCGAGCCGCCGCGCCCGGCAAATACGACGACGCCGCGCCGTTGCCGGAAGGCGTTACGGAAGTCGGCGACGATTTCCCGGAAGCGCCAGATTTCCCACTGCAGTACTTTTTCCATTTCACCTGCGTGTCGACGCAAGGGAAATATATGGCGCGGTACCATTACCAAAAGGAGACGGGCCTTTACCGATTTGTAAAGGCTTATCCCGTCCCGGACGATTTTACGTCCGGCTCGTCCGGTTCAGCGGCGCCCCAGGCCGACGCTACAAAAATCGAGGATTTGCCGACGTGCCCCTATTGCGGACGCACCGCGTGGTTTGTTTGTCGATGCGGCGCCAACCTGGATTTAATGGAAGCCGGCGAGAGTTGCCCGCATTGCGGCGCTCAGGTCGCGGCAATTGGCGACTACGACGGTAGTTCCGTTGGACGTTCGCGCGGTTGAACGCTCGGTAGGCTTGCGGAAATAAATAACGCGCTCTATTGGATGATATTTCCAGTGGAGCGCGTTTTCTATTCTCGATTGAACCGACTCTAACTACCTTGCGCTAAATTCGAACGCGATAAACTCGGCGTTAGACGCGAATGTACTTGCCTTGACGCCAGAGATCCCAGAGCAATAGCCAAATGAGAGCGACTCCGGTCGCCGAGGTTGCGAACCCGTACCACGAACCGATATGTCGTTCGAGACCGTAAAGGAACCAACTTGAAATCTGGTCGAAATGCAGAATATGCGAGAGCGTATACGCCGCGATCGCGTTCGTTCCGAGTACGACCAGGAACGTCTTAAGTATCGGCGTCTTCAAAATGTCGAATACCGCGTAGAAAAACGCGAGAAGGAGCAGACTGATTCCCGACGAATGAAGAACCATAGACGACGTCCAAATGTGTTTTATGATCGGACAATAGAACGCGGAACCTTCCGGAATACGATTCCAGATTCGACCGAGCAACAGGCACGCCGCGCCAAACGCGACGAGGTACGCGCAAGTTGTCCATTGGAGGTTTTTACGCGTTTGAACGTCCTCGTTCGCAATCGTCTTGAGTTTTTCGCGAGCGGCGTAGAGCAGGTCGCCCGCGATCATACCGGAGAGCGCCGTCGCGACGAACGTCAGCGAACTAAGGATCCAGGTGTATTGGTAACCCGGTGAGAAAACGACTTCGCCCGCCTCGTTGACGCTCGCCGCGTCCATCCAGCGGCCCAATGTTTGGCAGTCGATCCAATACGCCAAATTCGTTCCTTCCGCGTAACTCCCTCCTCCGCAACCTCGCGCGGTAATCCAGTTCATCGTCCATTCCGTCAGACCTTCGGTTTCGCCGGTTCCTCCGACATGAATGAAATTCATCGCCGCCCAGAACGCCGCGAGTAACGCGACAAAAAGACCGCGTTGCGCCCACCTGGGAAGGAAAAGATACGCTAAACACGAGAAAAGGTACCCGACCGCGATAGACTGCAACGTATTGGAAAAGAACTTAAAGTCCGCGATGTGAAGTGAGAGAAGCCGACCCTGGATCGCCATGCCGAGCGCCCAGAGTACGACGACGCGACGTATGACGCGGAACCAAAGTCGACCCCAGCGTTTATCTTCGCCGCGAATGTACCGCGCCAGGGAAAACGGAATCGCTACTCCCGCCATGAACACAAATAAAGGCATCGCGAGATCGCAAAGCGTAAAGCCCTCCCAGGGAACATGTTTGAATTGACTGACCAATTTTATCCAGAATAACTTGCAACTTTCCGACTTTCCTTCGAGAAGGCCGGGAAGGGGGCCGCGCGTGAACTGTCCGACGACGTCGAGCATAAGAAGGAGAAAAATATCGAAACCTCGCAACGCGTCAAGCGAAACGAGACGCTCTGAAATTGGTTTGGCGATTGGTAGCGCCGGAGCCGCCGTTGTCATAGATTTGCCTTGTTCAATTGAATGGGATTCTTTTATTACATAATAAAAAAACGCCGCGCGTTTGATATGCGCGCGGCACGGTTGCGTTAGTTAAAACGAACGGTTAAACGCTCGTTCGCTATTCTCACGCGTTTTGCGCGAGTTCGCGTCCAAGGTAGAACGCTTTAAGATTGAGATCGACAAATTGGGGTTTAACGCATTTCTTAATCGCGTCTTGCCAGGCGTCGTCCGTAAGATCAAGCTTCGTAGAAAGTGAACCGAGCAAAATCACGTTCGCGGCGCGAGCGTTGCCAAGTTCCGCGGCTTTGTCGACCGCTTGAACGTAAACCAGGTTCGGGAAAATCTTACGCAACTCTTCTTCGCCCATTTCCGGATATTTCGCGGAACCGGACGAAACGGTGACCGGCACGATGACCTGATCGGAAATTACCGTCAGACCGTCCGGAGCGAGATAATTGACGTAACGAATCGCTTCGGTTCGCTCGAGCGAGGCGAGCACCGACGCGGTTCCTTGTGGAATCAACGGACTATAAATCTTTTTGCCGTAGCGCACTTGCGCAAGCACCGAGCCGCCGCGTTGCGCCATGCCGTGGATCTCGTTCGTTTTTACGTCGTAGCCCGAATCGAGCGCCGCGGTCGCGATGATCGCGCTCGCGAGAAGAATGCCCTGGCCGCCGACTCCGACAAGCACGACGTTCGTTGTTTCTTTGGCCGTCATACGAGACCTCCCTTCGACGATTTAAGATCGTATTCTTCCAACGCGCCAAATTTGCAGATCTGCAAGCACAGTCCGCAATCGACGCACATGGAGTCGTTGATGGAGACGACTTTATCGGCGTTGCGTTCAATCGCCGGACAACCGGCTTTCAGACACGCGCCGCACTTCTTACACTTGTCTTGATTGACGCGCACGCCCTTCTCGAGCTTCTTGCGGTACGCCAACGGACAAGGTTCTTTCGCGACAATGAGCCACGGTTCGTCGGATTCGATCGCCGTCTTGAGCGCGATTTGCGTCTCGTCAAGTTTGCGAGGATTGACCGTGACGACGTTCTTCATTCCCATCGCTTTCGCGATTTCGGCAATGTCGGCCGCGAACGTCTCTTCGCCCGTGATCGTCTTGCCGGTTCCAGGATTGTCCTGATGCCCCGTCATCGCGGTAATACGATTGTCGAGAACTACGATTGTCGACTTGCCCTTGTTGTAGACGACGTCCATAAGCCCGGTCATACCGCTGTGGAAGAAGGTCGAATCGCCCATAACGCCGACGACAGGTCGATCGTTTTGAGCGCAATCCATACCGTGCGCCATGGTGATGCCGCCGCCCATGCAGATAATCGTGTCCATGCAGTTAAGCGGAGGAGCGACTCCGAGCGAATAACAACCGATGTCGCCTGAAACGACGACGTCAAATTTGCCAAGCGCGTAGAAAAGACCGCGGTGAGGACAGCCCGGACAAAGCACCGGAGGACGATTCGGCAACGTTGGAAGCGCGACGTCGGACGATTTAACGACCGCTTCGACCGTTTCGTTCGGGAAGTATTTAGACGTAAGCGCGTTCGACGCCAGACTCTTGCGGATCTTCTTGAGTACGTCGACGTCGAGCGGCCCGTATTTCGGAACGAGATTTTCGGAACCGAGCTTCTTGCCGATCGTCTTGATTCCGAGCGACTTCATATGATTCTCGACGAAATCTTCAAGTTCTTCGATAACGACGACTTGTTCGACCGATTCGGAAAATTCGCGCAAAAGTTGGTCTGGGAAAGGATAGCACCAGCCGAGTTTCAGGATATTCGCGTCCGGGAAGACTTCCTTGACGTATTGATAAGCGGCGCTGGACGTCACGATACCGTAACCGCGCTTGCCGTCCGCGTTCCACTCGATCCTGTTCAACGGGGATTTCGACGCGGCTTCCGAGAGCTTTTCAACGCGTTCTTCAAGTTTGACGCGCATTCCTCGCGCAAACGCCGG
>CAYUUL010000037.1:0-10014 GCA_964447865.1 uncultured Planctomycetaceae bacterium
GTAAGCGCTCGTACGGTAAGTTCGCCCGTCGCGTCGCGACTCAATTCGACGGCCCGATTGTCGAGCATATACGCCCCCCCCGACTCGATCGCCGCAAGCGCTACTGGTCTGATTGCTTCGACAAACTGACCTTCGTGATTGCCCGTTACATAGAATACTGGCGCCTCGGCGCGTAAAGAAGAAACTACTTCCCGCGCAAATTCCGGAAAAGGCGAACGTTCGTCGAGCAAATCGCCCGTGATCACGATAATATCGGGGCGTTCCGCGCGGACTTTCGCAAGTAATCGCTCGTGGTTGCGACCAAAGCGTTTGCCGTGAAGATCGGATATTTGAACGATGGTTAGACCGTCGAGACTCGAGGGAACGCGCTTGTCAAAACGTTCGAATCGCGTTGTCTCTATTACGTTGTTTTCCCAATAGAATAACCAGGAGGTAAAGCCGATAAATCCAAAAAAAGCCTCCGCGACGACGCGTTTCTTCGAACGAATCGTCTTGGTAAAGCTCCGTGATTTATCAGGCTTGAATAGACTCATACCGCGTCCGGACTTTCTCTATCTGTCGTTATTTTTTTCGCCAAAATAATTCCTCGGGTATTCCCAATTCGAGGCGCCTGGAGTCTGTGTCCGCCCGAAAACGAAGCGCGTCGACCGGATAGCCTGCCGTCGGAACCAGGGCGTCGCCCACCTGGACGCGCCAATACGCGTTAAAAGCGTTCATCGAAAGTTCGCGTAAATATTTGGCGCATATAGACGCGAGCGCGGTCGGAACATTCGATTCGCCCTTGGCCGTAAAACGTATCTCTACGGCGATCTCGCGCTCAAATTCTACGAGAACGCCCGAACGGTCGCGCGTTTTACGCGTCGTCAGACGATAGATGCTGGAAGAACGCCCTTCTGTTATCGCAAATAACGTCGCGTCGGGAAATCGCTCCGAAAGTATGCTCCCGTAACGATCGCGTCCCCCAAGTTTGTCGCAAAGAACGACAAACGTCGACGCCCCTAAACTATCTCCCTTTTTCAATAACGTTCGAGAAAGCGTCTCGGCGACGAGCGACGTCGTAACGTCGGCTATCAAGTCGCTCTTCAGACCAAGACGATCAATTAACGCGTTAAATTCGCGCGGTTGAACGCGGCGCGCCAATATCTCGACAAGTTCAATTCCCGTCGCGCTAAAAAGAGCCTCGATCTCCTCCAACGTTTGCTCGAATTCGCTTAAAACGCCCGTCTTTGCGTCAAAAGGAAGCGGAAAGTCGACGCCTTTTTCCCAAGGTTCGGATCCCTCCAAATCTTCGACCGCGACGCGTTCCAACGTCGTTCGGAAACTTGGCTCGCGAAACGAGGCGCGATCAACTAATCCATTGGCAAGCCAATATGACCGTTCAAGCGCCGCGAGCGATTTAGACCCTCCGTAAAGTTTTTTCGAATCGACGAGCGGGAACAACCCCTTGCGTGATGAAATCGACGACAGCGACGCGTTGAGACGATTGATTGCGAGCGTGGTAAAATCCGCGTCGTACTCGCTTGCAAGGGACGCGCCGTTCGCGTTAAGATCGCCGACAAGGTCAAAAAGCGTTACCCCATCCGAACTGGTCGAACACTTTCTCTTACCGCGCCCAGAAGGCTTAGACGGTTCGCGAGAGACGCCCTCTTGAGCTGGAAGGAAGTTTTCATACGTACTTGGACCCGCGTTTGAAAGACGCCAACAAGACGCCCCTACCAGAAGCGGACCAAGGTTCGGACCATAACCCGCCTCGTCGGTTCCTATTATGTAAAGATCTGAACTCGCGCTCACGTGCCCCTCGTTTTTACGTCGATCCAAGAACGTCAAGATCCCCGGCCCGGTTTGCCGTCTCGAGCGCAAACGCCGATATGGCTACGTTGTGGACGCGGATGATCTCTACTCCGCGGCGCGCTAGAGAAACGGTTGTCGACGCCGTTACCGCGTCCCGCGTCGACAAAGACGTCGGATCGACAAATTCGTCCGAATCGACCCCGCGAGAAGCGTTGAAACGCCACGCCGTTTCTACGAGAAAACGTTTGCGGGAATCCCCGACGAGCGTTACGCCGCCAAGCGCGCTAAGCATTTCGACCCGGCGCAAAAGTTCCCAGTTTTGATCAAATGTCTTGCCAAAGCCAAGACCCGGATCAAACGCTAACTTATCTAACGAAACGCCGAGCTCGATAAAGCGATTACGACGCCGTTTCAAAAAGGCGAATACCTCCTCCATGACTCCGTTCGGATATTTTTCCGGCTCGTCGAACGGACGCATGTGCATAAGAACGACTCCCGCCCCATGGCACAACGCGACTTCCGCCATTTCTTCGGGAAAGCCTGTTTCGGTTTCCCCCGCAAGACGTTGTTCTGTCCCGATATAACGACCCGCGGAAATGTCGTTAATGATCTCCGCCCCCGACTCTAACGCCGCGTTCGCGACCTCCGGACGGTACGTGTCGACTGATATCGGCGCGTCAAACGCCTCGTGAAGCGCTCGAATTACCGGTATTACGCGGCGAAGTTCTTCCGCCTCGCTAATCGGTTCGCTACCGGGACGAGTCGATTCGCCGCCCACGTCAAGAATACCAGCGCCGTCTCTCAACATCGCGCGAGCCGTTGCGACTACTTTCTCAATGTCTATTTCAAATTGATCCGCATTGTCTGAGCGATAACGCCCTCCGTCCGAAAAACTGTCCGGAGTCGTGTTCAATATCCCCATAATGATCGGTAAGCGTTCGATTTCAAGCGAACGCGTCTTAAGTTCCCACGTCCTGGGACGAACTATCACGAGCGCCTCCATTGCCGTTTTGGCGGTTTCCTGTTGCGAAAGAGAAAAGGGAAGAAGAAAAAGTCATGGCGCGAAACGTCGTACTGTTCTGATCGACTCGTTCACCGTTCGCGTCATGGATTGACCCCCTCTTTAGTTTAGTCTTCTGAAACAAGTTGGACGGGCCCAATAAGACCGGATTGCTTCAGAGGAGAATTGGGTTTATACGGGTTCACTGGACACCACGTCTTACGCTCTGATTCTGGAAGACCGGAGTCCCCGATTAGACGGTTGACCCAGCAGTTGACCACTTCTATCTCGATTGTGTTATCGCCCGACTTGAGCGCGCTCGTTACGTCGAGACGATAAGGAGCCGTCCAGACTCCGCCAACTTCTATGCCGTTGATCTTCGCTTTCGCCATTTCGGAAACGGCGCCGAAAGAAAGGTATACCTTGCCGCTTGGCGCCGCGTCAAGATGGAACGTCTTCTTATAGACCGCGGTCCCGGAATAATACTTAATTGATTCATTCGTCGACTTGGACCAATCGGAGAGTTCCGCGAATTTCACCACCCCCTCGGGGCCGCGAGCGATCTCGCCGGAATCAAACGTTACGTCCCAATCGTTGTTGAGGGAAACAAGTTCCGTAAACGCCTGGGTGTTCGTCTTTGCGGATCCGCTTGTCGACGCCGCGTCCTTTTCGAAAACCACAAAATAACTCTCTTGCGCCGTGAAGGAAAGCGGTATCGTCGTACGTCCGTCCCGAGTCGTCCACGCTTGAAGGTTGCGCGTCTCGCCCGTCGTCGGATTCCAAATCTCAGGTTGTTTGCCAGAAACGCGGAACGTTACCGGAACGTCTTTAAGTTCCGCGTCTTTTTGATTCGCAATAAAGTATATGTCTGAATCCTTCATGGCGCGGCGACCGTAAACGAGACCTGTTTCCGAAGGATACTCGCAATCGGGAACGCATTTGACCGCGGCAAGAGCCTCTTCCATTGTTAAGCCGCTCGCGATGACCCCTTTGCCGACCTTGCGCGACTTGACGTTGACCCCGTCGACCTCGCCCCAAAGCGCGTCCGCCAATTCCCGGACTTCTTTATCCGCGTTGGGATAGTTCTGTAAACTCGGAGAACGCGTCGGTTTAGGTCCAAGTACGAACGCCCCGGCTTCTACAAGTTCTTTGACGCGTTTAAGAACTTCAGGACGCATCGTTTCCAACTTCGGAAGAACAAGAAGTTTATACTGCGTGCCGTGAGGAAGCGTAAGCAAGCCGTTTGCGTCGACGCTCGTCGTCTCTCTAAGAACTTCCCCGTTGATGAAGTCGTATTGATAACCGCTGGGAAGCGCGGGATCGCATACGCCCATCATTTTCGGACAATCTTCGCCTATAAAGTACGCGACGTCGGCGACATTAAGACCCTGCTGCAGCATGTAATTGACGCGCTTAAGATACGTTATGTAAAGGTCAAGTTGCTTGAACCAGGTATTGTGACGATTGAACTCGTTACCAAACCACGCGTTGAAACCGGGGACTCGCTCGTCCGGTTGCTCTACAAAAAGGTGAAGCAACGTGTTGTTGATACCGTCCGCGAAGAATCGATCGGTGCGCTTCTTCATATTGACCGGACTACGACCAAACGGATTGCCTGAACACGTGTTAGATTCCGCCCAGATCTTCGTCTTACCGTAAATGTGACCGCAAGAGGACGCGATGCGGTTTTCTATGTCTCCAAGGTCGCCCTCGCTCCAATACTCTCCCGCGATCTCGTTTGATTGACCGCCGTATTGAAGCCATTCGCCGGGGAAACCCCAGTGCCCGTAGCATTCGAGCCAGGTGTTCTTACCGTACTCGTTGCTCGCGTCGCGAAGACCGCCGACATAAGAATAAGCGATTTCGTCCGCGATGAAGCGTCGAAGATCCCAAAGGAAACGTTCGGAAATGTCGAGATTACCCGCTACAGCTCCATAGTAGACTGGAAGATAAGGAGTCGGATCATACCCAAAAGATTTTTCAAACTTCTCCGCGAAATTGTCCGTGATATTTTGCCCGCCTACTTCGTAACTGTCTTGGACGACCGTCGTAAAAGATTTCATATCTTCCGCGGGGTATCGTTCGATAAGATCCTTCATATATGCGTTGAAGTGTTCGATTGTGTGTTCACGACTCATCTTGTCGACCTCGTACCCGGTCGCTTCCGGAACCGCCGGCGCGTTTGTCGTCCCCGTCGGAACTGCCCCGAAACGTTCGATGATCCAGTCCCCTTCAGGAACGTCCCAAGTCAGAACCCCGTCCTTATATTGCGCCGTTAAATCGACCGCTTTACTCGGATCGTATCCGAGCGAATTGTCCGTACGATAAGACTCGGGCGCGGGACTCCATTGATAATCGTGCCAGAATGGATGCGGAGTCTGATGCATCTTAGCCAACGACTTATTGTACGCGTCGGCGACTTTGCTCGCCCCGCTAAGTTCTACCGACTCAAGAGACGACGCTCGATCGCTCGTTACCACAAGTTCGAACTTATTGGCGGACGTCGGCGCAAAATTTGCCGTGACTGGCGCGTAAGGTATGAAGCCTACGTTCAACCCTGGGTTATATCGATTAATTTCAAATGACGTCAATTTGGTCTTCTTGTCACCATCGACCGCGTAAAGTTCCGCTTGTGCGATTAACGGGCGAGCGCTGGGGGTTACCGTGATCGACGCAAGAACTCCCTGGTCGTTCGTAATCTCGATTGTTTGAGCCTCCCGCGCCGGTAATTCAAACGGCTTATCCCACGTCGTCTTAACGACTTTGTCCCAACCTTTCGGCGCGGGATAAGCCAGGACTTTCATGTCTTGATATTCGCCTTTAACTTTTACGTCGTAGCTCGGAAACGCCAATTCTCCCTGGAAATGGCTCGGTCCTTTGACTGGGGTTCGACTCGATACGAGATACCGCATCGCTTCCTTATAAGAGACCCAGGGACCGCCTGATTGGCTCCAGCCCGGAGAGTTGAATATCCCCATTTCAACGTCGATTTCTGACGCCGTCTTGAATGCCGTGTGGACGATTTCCCACCATTCGTCGGAGAAAAATCGAACCGGACCCGTTGGCACGCCGTCGACTCCAATATCTCCTATATAGGCTCGGTCTATGCCAACCGACTTCATGGCTCGTAAGTCTTTAGCGACACCTTCGCGAGACGAGTTCCCGGAAAGCCAGTACCAGTACGCTCCCGTCCGTACCTTCCCAAAAGGATTCTCAAAACCGGCGTAAAGATCCGAACGACTTGGATTAGTCGGTAATTGATTCGTTTGAGCGGGCATTGGATGAGAAAACGTCAAGTCGTTGGCGAGTTGCCCGTAGGTCGGATGCGCGCAGAATGACGCCGCGCCAAAAAGAATCGCGCCTAAAAGCGCGCTTTGAAGGAAACGTCGACCGTTAAACATAACAAATGCCTTTCTATACCTGGGAATGAAACGCGCGACCTCATTGTCGCGAACACGTCGCTTTAACTTAATTATATCAGACGTGTTTTAAAAAAACAATAGAATGACGACACGACGATTTTCGCGTTCCTTTTTTAGGACTGTTGACGCGTTTATCTCCCATTCCTATAATAACTATAGACGCGTCAAACGATTGACGCTCGATCGATTTCGTCCCGTTTTCCAAACTTCAGATCGGAGAGTTGCGAATGGATCGTGACAATATGCCCCCGGAAATTACGCCGACTGGAAATACGCCGGCTATCGACGCCGCCGTCGTAAAAGAAAAGCTAAGGCAAAAAGCAAATAAAAGACTTGCTTCGCTCGACGCCCTGCGCGGTCTCAATATGCTCTGCATTATTGGACTCGCCTCCTTAATCGCCGCGATTTGTAACCTGCATGCGGAAAATTTTCGCGTCTTTGGGGATGCTGCGGTTGAAAAAGTCGCCGCCTTCAGAGAACACTGGAAAGGTCCTTCGCCCGATTTCATTAAAAATCAGATGGATCACGTTACGTGGAACGG
This sequence comes from uncultured Planctomycetaceae bacterium, assembly GCA_964447865.1. Taxonomy (GTDB): domain Bacteria; phylum Planctomycetota; class Planctomycetia; order Pirellulales; family Thermoguttaceae; genus RUG369. The sequence goes on from CAYUUL010000037.1 coordinate 6,755, forward strand.
ATTGCGACACCACGACACGATCTTTCCGCTCTTCCTTTTCCTCGCCGGCGTCTCCTTCCCCTTTTCATTCGCGAAACAACGCGCAAACGGACGACCTGTGTGGCGCGTTTGTCTTAAAATTGTTTGCCGAGGCCTCGCTCTCTTTGTCGTTGGGTATTTCTATCAGAACAAAGTGCGCTTCGATTTCCCAAATACGCGCTTTATGGGCGTGCTCCAACATATCGGGCTAGCGTGGATGATCGCCGCGTTTTTGTACCTGTGTCTGGCGAAAAGAATCAAAACGCAAGTCGCCGTTTGCGCCGCGATCCTCGTTGCCTATTGGCTGGGCGTCGCCTTGATTCCGGCCCGAGACGTGTGCGGAGACGAAGCGTTTACCGCCGACGCCTTCAAACATCGCGCCGCGCAACTCTTCGTCGTCCGAGCGTTTGAAAAATTACCGGATTTGCCCCCGCAAGATGAAAATAACGCCGAAGCTTCCGACGAAAACGTTGCAAATATTACTGACGCACAAAGTCTCGCCGAAAACGAAAACGGCGCTGTGACGGAAAACGTTGCCGACTCTGAAAACGAAGAACCGACCGCTAAAAAACACTCCTTTAAAGGTTTGGTCGCCGGATTGTTCGAGGAAGATCCGCTCCCGAATTTTGACGACCCAAATTACCCTGAACCGGGGACTGTCGATCACAATCTCTTGCCGGAAGGATGCGTCGTCAATTATTTTGATCGTCAATATGTCCCGTGCAAACTCTATCACGACAGAGACAACGTAAGAAAAGCCATTGCGGACGGAGAAATTGAAAATACTTACAATCCGTCTCTATGGCGCAACATGCGCGACCCCGAAGGACTTGCGTGTACGTTCCCCGCTATTGTCACCGCCTTGCTCGGGATGTTGTTTGGCGGCGTCTTGCGGAAAGACGATCTACTTTGTCCGAAAATGAAAAAAGTTGGGATACTTGTCGGGTACGGGGTAATACTCCTGGTCGTCGGGTTCCTGTGGCATTTGATCTTCCCGATCAATAAAAACTTGTGGAACAGTTCGTTCGTTTGCTTCGTCGGAGGATATTCCGCCCTTGCGCTTGCGTGTTCATATCTCCTGATCGACGTCCTGCCTTTGCGCTGGCTGGGATGGCCGTTTGCCGTTATCGGAATGAATTCGATTGCGATCTTCGTTATTCGTCGAATCGTCGATTTCACAAACGCTCGCAACTTCTTCTTTGCCGACGCGATTGAAAGGTTTGTTCCCAATAGCTATCCGGATCCAAATTTTGTCCCCGACCCGAGCGTCGCGGATCCAGGCGCCGTGGAAATTCCTATGATTGAATGCGGCGCTTTCCAGAATATTGCGACCATTGTCGCGGGCTTAATCGTCGCGTGGCTCTTCCTGTTCTGGCTCTATAAGAAAAAGATCTTTATCAAGTTGTAATAACGACCGACTAGTTCGAAGGTTAGAACCTTTATAAAAATGGCGCCGATCGCGAAATAAACGAATCGACGCCTTTTTTACGCGCTGATTGGAATACCGCGCGTGGAAATTTTATTCCCAATTATATGAAACTGTGTTGCCTCATTCTTTTTTGGGCGTTTTAGATCTCCGTTCAAGCATTGTTAAGCGCAATTGGAAAAACGCGATTTGATACGACCGATTGGAACCGCGTTTGCGTTCGACTCTTATCTACGAATGTCTCGATATTGTAAGTGACGACGATAGACGATGTTATGCTCCAAACGTCGCGCTCTTTAAAATAATTCCGCTTATCTATTGGGGAGCGATATTGCGCGATAACTTACGTTCCAAACGAGATAATCTGCGTGCAAGAACAAAAAAACGCGCCTTGAAAGCGCGTCAAAAAATCCTTAATTGGAAAATATGCCGGGTTATTCCTTGTCCTTTCCGCCAAGCGCCTTCGCGAATTGTTCGTTCGTCGCGTAAGCCGGGTAGAACGAGACGTATTCCGCTATTGACTTATTAAGATCGACAACCGTCTGAACATACCCGATCGCGAGTTCGCGACGTCCCTCAAGCGCCGCGATCGACGACTGCACGTCCGTCGTGTTCGTAAGATCCAATTTCAACGTGTCTTCCGGTTCCGCAAGTTGCGCGCTCAATTCTTGCGCGACTTTAAGACGTTCCAATATCATTCCGCAAGAACGCGTCATGTGCGCGTTAAACGTTTGCGGGGTTCCAAGGTCAAAGGTTTTACCGCAAAACGGCGTCGTTGTCGGAATCGGGTAACCCGCGCCCGGTGAAATGTTAAGTATCTGCAAAAGTTTGAGTTGCGCTTCTCGTACTTTCGTTTTCGCGTCGGTGTAACGCGCTTGCGCTCCCAGCGTTTGAGTATCGAGAAACGCGTTCCCTTGAACGCTTTGACGCGCCTTCAGATAATTGGAAAGGACGATTGTTTCCAACCTCAATTTCGCGAACGCCCCTTGAAGTTCCCAATATTGCTTTGCGAGAGAATAACGATAAGGCGCGGAAGGGTAAACTCGGGAAAGAGCCTCGCGAAGCGATAACTCTCGTTCAGAAATGCCCGTCGATTCGTTGGTTTGAGGACGTTGCGGCGCGAAATATCTTGCCGCGACCTGTTCCGCGCGTTTATAGTCAAACTGCGGCTGTTTCGCGTTCTGAACCTCCGTTTCGTAAGACGGCGTTTGTCCGCTTGGCGGGGTTGGCGTCGCCGCGCCCGCGTTCGGATCCTGACCGCGAATAATCCTTACTTTCGCAAGTTCGTTGGAACGTTCGACCCCGCGGGTCAGCGACGCGAAAAACTCCGTCGCCTCGCGTTCAAATTGACGCCAGGAAGCGCCGTCGCCGCTGTCCGCGTTTTGCGCAGGCTGACTATTCGACGTCTGTTGCGTTGGCTTAATAAGGGGGAATTGTTCGTAACCCGTGATTACAAGCGGGAAATAATCGTCGTCGTCAACCGTCGCTCCTACAATGGTTTCGACCGGAGCCGCGTTGGGATTCGTTGAACGTTCGTTTGAAACGGCGACCGTTGGTTCTGCGTCTTGCTGGGCGGGTTCTTCCGGAGTTGGTTCAGTCGCTGGAGCCGGTTCAGACGTTGGAGCTGGTTCAGACGCCGGAGCCGGTTCAGTCGCCGGAGCTGGTTCAGACGTTGGAGCTGGTTCAGACGTTGGAGCTGGTTCAGTCGCCGGAGCCGGTTCAGTTGTTGGAGCCGGTTCAGACGTTGGAGCCGGTTCAGTTGTTGGAGCCGGTTCAGTTGTTGGAGCCGGTTCAGTTGTTGGAGCCGGTTCAGTTG
>CAYUUL010000037.1:10114-23284 GCA_964447865.1 uncultured Planctomycetaceae bacterium
TTGGAACGTTCTGGCCTTGCGTTGACGTCCTCGGACTTTCGTAGCTAACTTGAGTAAGCCGCGCCTCGTTAGATTGCGGAACTTGATAACCTGCAAAACTTACGCCGCTCGATTCGCCCTGCGGGGATCCAAGCGGCGGTAAGGACGCGTTCGAATAATTGTTTTGCGGCGAGTGGCGCGTCGACGCTAATTCCGCGCCGGTTGGATACTGCGAGTCGGAAAATCCTGGGAGTACGTTCCAGAAGTTTGTGGGCGAACTTGAGTAACTGGACGCTTGGACATTCGACTGCGCGAAGCCTGGATAGGGCGAATAGTTTGCGTTGGTTACGATATCCGCGTTCGATCCGTAACTTAACCCCGGGAGAATTTCATAGGAAAACGTCGATCTTTGCGGCTGAGGCGGCGTTTGCTGACCTTGTTGCGGTTGCGCTCCGTTGGAAACGCCCTGCGGTTGGATCGCCGGTTGCGAAGTCGCGGGAGTCTGCTGTTGCGTCGCGCTTGGACGCTGATTGAGCGTCGCGAGAAATTTCTCGCCTTGAACGTAGCCGGGAACCGTCTCCGCGTTATATGCCGCTATGGCTCGATTGTAACGAATTGCCGCCGATATCGCCTCCTTTTGCGCCTCAAAATAACGATCCACCGACCCAAAAAGAGTCGCCGCCGTCGAGTCGGTCGATTGAAATTCCGTCATGAGAAGCTGGAGCTCTGCGTTCGCTTGGAGCGCGCGAGATTGAAGAGCTTCGTAGAGAAGCGGTAAAAGAGAATTCAGCCTGGCGGCCTCCGCGCTTATCGCGCCGCGACGGGAAAGTTCGACGAATCGCGTCTCGTAATACGACGTCGCGGGAATCGCCGACGGTATATACAACACGATTACTTGGGGACCGGATAACTTTACCGACGGAGTCGAACGTCCGTTGGCGCGGCTCAACGCCGCCTCGCGCCCCGCAGGAGTCGAAAAAGCCGCGTCAAAATCGTATTGCGCTTGAAGGAAATTCAAGCGCGCGTTTTCCAATCTCTGTTTCGCGTTATTTCTAGCCGCGTTCGCGAGCGCTAGAACTTCCGTCGGCGCCGAGCTGGAATACTTCTTTCCCAACGCCCCGCAACATTGCGTTACGTACGAACTTGAACGGACGCACAAGTTGTAATACGCGTATTTGCCGGAAAGATCCCAATACGCAAACAAACGCCGCTTGCGTTCGCTCGGATAATAAACTCCGTAAAGCGCGCGCTCAAGGGGAAGGGGATCGCCGCCAATCTCCGAGTTCGCGCCAGGCATGACGAATAACTTCGAAAGTTGCGCGCCCGCGACGTCCGCGCTCCTGTTTTGCGCCTGTGGTTGCGTTTGCGTCTGAGATTGCGTTTGCGCCTGAGATTGCGTTTGCGCCTGAGATTGCGTTTGCGCCTGAGGAGCTTGAGCCCCGGCGTTGTCCTGAGGCGACGCGTTTGTAGGCGACGCGCCGGAACCCGGTTGTTGCGGCGGAACTCCCTGTTGACCGTTGGGCGCGCCGCCAGGACGTTGCGGCGGAGCTCCGGTCGGCTGCGCGTTCGGCGAAAAAACCGCGTTCGTCTGATCGCCCGCGGAGCCCGACGACGGTTGATTAGGCGCGCCCGAACCCCCGGTCGCGGTTTCGTCCTCAAAATAAGGCATGTTGTCGTCTTGGGCAAACGAAAAAACGCGACCGCCAAACGTTATCGCGACGGAAATTAGCCATAACGCGCAAATGTACAAACGAAAGGACGCGACGCGCGTCGAGCGCGAACTGGCGTCCGAGGACGCGGCGGCGATGTGCATAGCTGACTCCCACAACCTAAGCCCCGCAATCTGCGACGACTTGGAAACGACTATATTGCAGAGATGTTATTTTTATCTATAATGACGCGGCGAATGTCCGGAAAACGTCTGCGACGCAAACTGGACCTTAGTCCGCTCTTGTACGCGTCTCTGCGGCGCGCGCAAAAGCCTGTCGACCAACTCATGATTATAACTGGTTTCCGCCTGAAAAGGAATAGGTTTTTGTAATTTGACCGGAACCCTTTGGCTTTCTTTTCTTGGAATGGAATTAGGTAACTGGAATAATCGTTTTATGCGTTGCGACCGTCGCGCTTGCGAGGAGCGCGACGCTGGAAAGAAATGCTGAAATGACGAATCGGCGATTGAAAGCGCCCGGCGATGAGTTAAACGCGTCGGTTGAAAAGGGAAAAAAATGCCGTTGGGGACGGCTGATCTTGGGCGTTTTACTTGTCCTTGCGCTTGCGTGCGCCGCCGCGATTGGCTTGCTTAGAGCGAGATACTTAGCCCCTATCCTCGTGGAAAAAGCGACTCCGGATAAAGCCGTCGGGTGGTTGCTGTGCCGCGATTTAAGCGAGGAGGCTCCGGAAATACAAAAGAAACTCTTCGACATGTACGTTGGGAAAATTACCGTCCCTTACAAAAATAAAGACGGAGCCGTCGATTACGAACTCCCAGAAAATCTAAAGAAATACGCGGAAATCGCGCTTGCCAATCGTAAAAAAAGAATCGACGATTGGCGGAAAACCTATGTTCGTCCAGGTTTTTTGCGCGTCGATTACATAATTGTCCCGCAAAAAAAGAGAACGAGCGAATACGTTCTTTCAAGCGACGTGGCGCCGGGACCCGACCTCGAAAAAAGATGGAGCGCAAGACGAGAGAAGAATCCGCGAAAGACGACGCGCGTCGAAAAAAATACGCAAACTCTCCTTATGTTGTGGTTCCTCGATAAAATGAATCGTTATGATTCCGCCCCCGACGAACAAAAGAAAAACGTCCTCGACGAGATTTCCGACGAGTTCGAACGTTTCCAGGCGTTCTACAAACGAATTACGGAAAAAGACGGTTACGACGGCGATTCCCGCGTTGATACCTTGCGCGAATTTGAGGCGAATATTGACGGATGGATTGAGTGTTCTACCCTTGATAATCTCGCGAAAGCGCTATGGTTCAAAGACTTGCTCGTTGAAATTGCCGTGCTCCGCATCGCGGAATTTACCGCCGACAACCCTGAAGGTATGTTGGCTTACCCGCCTAAAATTCAGAATATTGCGTCCGAACAAAACGGGACCGCAAACGGCGAGAAAATCAGGACCGCGTTCAAAAAATTCTTCAAAAAAGCGACGGACGCCATTCGCGAACGTCTCTTTACGTCCGACGCGGACGACGCGAGATAACAACCGCGTTGACAAACGTTAAGCGCGAATTATCTTGTTCGAGACCGCTAATCGGTTCCTTTACGATTCTTTACTGCAAACTCTGACTCGACGATTCTCGATAAAAAAGCCGACGCTTGCGAAAAACAAACGTCGGCCTCCAAACTTTAACGCGTGAATACGCTCGATATCACTTCTTCAGAAGTTGCCGCAAAACTGTCTGCAATACTCCGCCGTTGAAGTAATATTCCAATTCGACTTTCGCGTCGATGCGAACGCGAACGTTAAACTTCGTGACTTTTCCAAGCGAGGCGGGGTCGGTCGACGTCGCCGTCACTTCAATTTCCGAGCGCGGCGCGAAATCTTTAGACAGCGTCGGAATGGCAAATTGTTCCGTTCCGGTCAAACCGAGAGATTTCCAACTCTCGCCGTTGACAAATTCGAGAGGAAGAACTCCCATGCCGACGAGATTGCCGCGGTGAATACGTTCAAAACTCGTCGCGATGACCGCGCGTACTCCCAAAAGCGTCGTGCCTTTAGCGGCCCAGTCGCGGCTGGATCCCGTCCCGTACTCCGCGCCCGCGAGAACGATAAGAGGAATGTTGTTCGAACGATACTTCATCGCCGCGTCGTAAACGCTCTCGATTGGACCGTCGTTCGACGTCGCTCCGAAGTATTTCGTTACGCCCCCTTCTGTACCGGGCGCCAAAAGATTGCGTATACGGATATTCGCGAAGGTGCCGCGCGTCATGACTCGGTCGTTCCCGCGTCGAGAACCGTAACTGTTGAAGTCCCGGAACTCCACGTTCGATTCAAGTAAGAACTTGCCCGCCGGAGAATCCTTCTTAATCGCGCCCGCCGGGGAAATGTGATCCGTCGTTACGGAGTCTCCGAGGCAAAGCAGGGCGCGAGCTCCTTCGATGGACGTTTGAGGAGCCGGTTCGCGCGTCATTTCTGAAAGGAACGGAGGCTCTTGGATATACGTGCTCTTTTCGTCCCAGGCGTAAAGTTCGCTCGCTTCCGTCGGAATCGCGTTCCAAAGAGGATTCGAATCGAATACGCCGCGGTAATTCGCCGCGTAAACTTCCGCGTCGAGCGCGTCTTTCGCAATCGCGTCGATTTCTTCGTTCGTCGGGAATATTTCTGACAACATTACCGGCGCGCCGCTTGGGTCGTACCCGACCGGTTCCGTCGTCAAATCGATATTCGTTGTCCCCGCGAGAGCAAACGCCACGACGAGCGGCGGACTCGCAAGGTAATTCGCCTTCACCAGAGGATTGACGCGTCCTTCGAAATTGCGGTTGCCGCTAATGACCGCGCTTACCGCAAGGTCGCCGTCTGTTACCGCTTTCGCCACGGGCGCTGGAAGAGGTCCGCTGTTCCCAATGCACGTCAAACAGCCGTAACCGACGACGTTAAAGCCGAGTTGTTCGAGAGGCGTGAGCAAATCCGCCTTTTTCAAATAATCGACGACTACGCGCGAGCCCGGCCCAAAACTCGTCTTAACGTACGGCTTCGGACTCAAGCCGCGAGCGACCGCCTTCTTCGCGAGCAACCCTGCGGCGATCATAAGACGCGGCGCGCTCGTGTTCGTGCAACTTGTGATCGACGCGATTACTACGGAGCCATGACCCAATTCCGACGTCCCGCTCTTAGGAAGACGCGGAGATTCTGGACAATCGGTCCCGTCCCAAACGACCGTCGCCGTCTTCTGGATCTCGGCCTCGGATAACGCAAAACCGCGTTCCGAGATCGGCGCCCGTAGAGACTTCTGAAACGCCGTCTTCATCTCGCGGAGAGGCACGCGGTCTTGAGGTCGTTTCGGACCCGCCAAACTCGGTTCCACCGTCGAAAGATCAAGCGTGAGAACTTTGCTGTAACAAGGCGTCGGAGCGTCCGCGCTACGGAAAAGACCTTGCGCTTTCGCGTAAGCTTCGACAAGCGCGACGTGTTCCGGCGTTCGACCGGTGTCGCGAAGGAATTGAAGCGTCTTCTCGTCGATTGGGAAAAAGCCCGTTGTCGCCCCGTATTCTGGACCCATATTCGCCAATACCGCTCGATCGGGAACTTCAAGATTTGTCGCCCCGTCCCCAAAATACTCGACAAATTTGCCGACCACCCCTTCTTTACGAAGAATTTGAACGATCGTCAACGCCAGGTCCGTCCCCGTTACGCCGCCGCGTAATTTGCCTGTTAATTCGAAACCGACAACTTGAGGCGCCAACATATAATACGGTTGACCAAGCATGACCGCTTCCGCCTCGATGCCGCCGACGCCCCAACCGAGTACGCCGAGACCGTTGATCATGACCGTATGACTGTCCGTCCCTACTACGCTATCGGGATATACGATCGCGTCGACTCCCGCGGACTCCGCGATCGCGCCCGTCGATTGGCACACGACGCGCCCCAGATATTCCAGGTTGACTTGGTGAATAATGCCGACCGCGGGCGGTACGACCGTAAAATTATCGAGAGAGCGTTGCGCCCAACGAAGAAGAGAGTAACGTTCCGCGTTCCGTTCAAATTCGCGATTGACGTTCTTTTGCAACGCGTCTTGAGATCCGAAATAATCCGTTTGAATCGAGTGGTCTACTACAGCGTCGACTGGGATCAATGGGTTGATCTTGTTCGGATCGCCCCCAAGACGTTGCATCGCCGAACGCATCGCCGCAAGGTCGACCACTGCAGGAACGCCCGTAAAATCCTGCAATATCACGCGCGCGGGCTTGAACGGAATCTCTACCGACGTCGTCGCGTTGGACGTCCAACCCGCGAGACTTTTGACGTCGGTTTCCGTTACCGCGAAGTTATCGCAGTGCCGCAACGTCGCTTCGAGAAGGACGCGTATCCCATAGGGAAGGGAAGAAAGTTGCGTCAAACCGCGGTCTTCCAGGGCTCCAAGACGGTAATAGCCGTATTTCTTGCCGTTCACGTTCAGTATGTCGAACGAGTTAAAATAGTCGCTAGCCGAAAGCGTCTCGGTCATGCGCGTGTCTCCTAATTATAACGACTGGGGTTCTAGGTGCGTTCGGTGTTAAGAACGCTGTCAATTTTTCCGACCCATTTTAATCCAATTTCCACGATACACAAGACGAGACGAACGACCGATAAGACCGTGAGAGAACGGAGAGACACGCTGATTTTAGCTCGCGATTTATTCAAGAAACAAAAAAAGCCGACAAAAACGTCGGCTTAAAGTTGCGGGGGCAGGACTTGAACCTACGACCTCAAGGTTATGAGCCTCGCGAGCTACCAACTGCTCCACCCCGCGATCATTTACCGTTGCCGCGTCGCGGTTAGTTACGTCGCAAACAACAAAATGTATTCTAGCGTACAGAACGCGGTTGTCGAGCGCCTTTTTTTACTTTTTTGGAATTTTTCATTCGCGTGTTTTTTTTGATCGCCATTTTGATACAATTTATATCTGGAAAGCGCGACGCTTATCTGTTGCGCTTTGTCGGACTTCCACGTTTTTTATAAGGATGCGTAAATGAAATTTGATCGTTTCGCGGCGTTATTTTGCGCCGCCGCGCTTACTGTGTCGAGCGCCGCTCTTGCTCAAAACGAAGCGCAAAATGAAAAATCTTACGACGAAAACGCGACCGCCGAGTCGCTCGGTTTGGAACCATTCGTTATGCCCGGCGATAAATTCCCCGTATTCCTCTGGGATCACCTGGAAGACTGGGGGGGAAAATTCCAACCGATCGACGAGGGAATTAAAACGATGGCGGAATGCGATTGCTCGATGTCCGCCTTTGTCTTCGACGAAAAAACCGTAAATTACGCAAGAGAAAACGGTCTAAAATGCCTCTATGAAATGAGACTCGAGATTTTCGACGAAAGAGAATTGTCGGAGGAACAGATCCAGGAGAAACTCGAAAAAATCGACCAACATGTGAAAGAACGCGTGCAGTCGACAAAAGACGATCCATGCGTCGTCGGGTACTATCTCCGCGACGAGCCGGGCGCGTATTATTTCCGAGCCCTCGCCGCCGCCGTCGCCGCCGTTAAAAAATACGCCCCGGGGAAACTCGCGTATATCAACCTGTACCCCGGTTACGCCTCCACGATCGGAGCCGACGCCGATTCGCAACTGGGGACTTACTCCTACCGCGAATATCTCGAACGGTTCGTACAGGAGGTCAAGCCGCAACTGCTAAGCTACGACAACTACGCCGTTGAATATTCCGACGATATGGTCAATTTGAACTTCGGATACCGACATTTCGCCGACCTCCTGGAAATGCGCGACGTCGCCCTAAAGTACGATTTGCCGTTCTGGTTTATCGGAAGCAGTCTCTGTATTTTGTCCGATTCCACGCCCCCTACCGCCGCGAGATTCGCGTACCAGGCGTATACCGCTCTGGCCGCCGGCGCTAAAGGACTTACATGGTTCCTGTATTATCCGCTCGGATGGAAAGAATCTCCTATCGACGCAAACGGGAAAAAATCTTTGTCGTGGCTCTATATGCGCGACGTCAACCAGCAGGCGCAAGCGATTGGGAAATATCTGACCGGTTACCGCTCGACAAACGTCGGACTTACCCCGCTTTACACTAAGGAAGAAGCGAAGAGCTTACCCCAGTTCCCGCAAGAACCAAAAAACGTCCTCAAAAACTTGACTTACCGTTTGTCGACGAACGCGGCTGATTTTGAAACTCAGAAACCAAAAGTTATGGTCGGCGAATTTGCTCAAAACAACGGTGAAAACGTCGCCGCGCTCGCCGTCAATTTGAACTTCGGAAGATCCGTTAAAGTCAATTTCGAGATCCCGGACGGATATAAAACCGTAAAAGTCGTCTCGCCGCTGGACGGGTCGGAAGAGATTGTTTCCGAAGAAGACTTAAAAGCCGGTTTCTGGATCATTCCCGGTCATGGAAAACTCTTTGTCTTTGAAAAATAAAGAAATTTTTTGAATAAGCGCCGTCTTGAACGAGCGTTAAAGTGGAACTCCCTGTTTTGACGCTCGCGGCGTTTACTTTCCTAACCTCTATTATGCTTTTGTTCGTGGGACTTTTCAGCCGCGTAAAAAATTTTTTTCTTACTATTGACTTTGGGCGCTATTTTTGATAGCCTCATCTGTTGTATGGGCGAGTTTGCGGTAAAAACTATATTCTTGTTCATTTCTCGAGTTGGTTCTATAGCTTGTCAATGTTGGACGCTTAAAGGAGGTCGGGCGGCGTCGTTTCATTTGTTGAATTGCTTTGTTTGATATCTCGAGAACTTGTCCATTCGGACGTCTTCCAGCGTGAAGACGATGCTGGCGCCGGGTAAGTCCGGTCCTTGTTTAATGATTTTGTTTGGAATTTTTGGCGCGCAATACCTCTCTTAAATTGCGTCGGCCATTGGGACGTCGAGGGGACGACTCCGGTTTTTACGCGCGGTTTAGGCGCGAATTTTATCGATTGTCGTCTGGCTTGACGGTGTTTTTGTGAATCTGGGATACGCCGCGTTGCGCGCGGACGCCGTTTATTGGGCGAACGCAAGGCAAGAAGTGGCGCGGCGATTGACTAACGGTGTGTTATTGCTTCATTGAAAGGATGAAAATTATGAAAGCGAATTATTTTGATCTGGAAAATTCCTGTTTTGAGAAATCTGATTGGGAAGAAGGGAAATTGGCGTACGACGTCGCCCTGAGAACGCTAAAAGAAGGAGCCGAAGAAAACTACGACGCTGTTTGCGAACTGTTGGTTAGAGCGATAGAGAACAACTTTGTAAAAGCCTGGAGCGAACTTGGAGTCTTTTACTTTAAGATAAAAGGGGATCGAAAAGAGGCGTTGCGGTGTTTCCAATTGGGAACCCAACAGGGCGACCCGCTCTCTATGTTCTATCTTGGGTTTATGATGTTTAAGGGGTGCGACTGCGCGAAAGACGTTAAACATGGTCTGAAATATATTAAAAACGCCGCTGATCTTGGCGTCCCTAAGGCTGTCGCGTGGTGGAAAAAGAGAAAAACGCTTCTGGCGAAATGACTTTTCCATACTAAGCGTGCTGATCCCGCCCATCTTGGGATGGCGATAACGCGGCTCCTGTGATGGATTAACGTTAAAAAACGTCGTGTTGATAAGATACGGCGTTTTTTTTTTTTTTTAGATAAATAATGCGGATTTTATGTCGTGAGATTTTTTATTTTACATTTTTTTTAACTCTATCTTGGGCGCAGCGTTGTTTTACGACGAAGTTTATGGTAGTTTTTTCTCATTCGCCACACTGTTGATTGTTTTTTTGTATTTGTTGTGGCCAGGCTTTATTCCTCGGAGGACAATATGGATCGTGGTAGGAGAAACGGGTTTACGCTCGTCGAACTTCTGGTTGTTATCGCTATTATCGGGATTTTGATTGGTCTGCTGCTTCCAGCCGTTCAAGCCGCTCGTGAAGCGGCAAGACGTATGCAGTGCACGAACAATATGAAACAATTGGGAATCGCTACGCATAACTTTCACGACGTTCACGGGAAACTTCCAAACCGTTCCGATCAATGGCTCTTGACGCAGTACACGGAAGGAACTGAAGACCCGGAGCGTTGGTCCGGACTTTGCCTGCTCTTGCCGTTCGTCGAACAGGCGTCCCTTTACGATACTCTAATCCAGGATATTAAAAATAACGGAACCCCGTGGGGCGACAGCGAAGCGATCACGCACACAATTACCGCGTTCATCTGCCCGTCCGACGGAAACGCGCCGGGAACCACAACCCACGTTGGAAGCAGCGGCGTGAGCGGTTCGCAATTGGCGCACACAAGTTATCACCTTAGCGTCGGCGACATTCCGCTGAGATACAGAGCGCAGGGAACGAGAGGAGCCTTCTCTGGCGACGCGAGCGCTCCTATGAGTTTCAGCAACTACACCGACGGGTTGAGCAACACCGTCTTCTATGGCGAAGTGTGCGTCGGTTCTTCCGCGACTACCAATAAAATCAAAGGCGGTTACGTCAAACTTGGCGGCGCTTACTACAGCAATTCTTCCTCATGGTCGTCCTTCTTCTTCCGTCCGTCTACCTGCGCGGGCACAAAGGGACAAAACGGCGCTTACGCCGACGGATACGACCTCGAAACAAACGCCTGCCGTCTCCCAGGAACGCGTTGGGCGGACTCCGAACTCAACTACACCCAATTCTTCACGATCCTGCCGCCAAACTCCCCGACTTGCTCGCGTACCAGTGAAAACCAGGTCAATGTGACTGCGTCCAGCTATCACAGCGGCGGCGTCAACGTAACGATGGGCGACGGATCCGTACGCTTTGTCAGCGATACCGTCGACGCCGGAGATCAAACAAACGATTTGTCTTCCGTCGCCAGCGCGAGCAGCCCGCAAAACTATGGCGGTAAGTCTGTTTACGGAGTCTGGGGCGCTATGGGATCTTCATGCGGCGGCGAATCTGTTTCGCTCTGATTTTGAATTTAACGTTCGTGCAAGTTTTATCGAAAATCGAAAGAAGAAAAGGGAATTTGCGGATCTTTTGATGGAAACTTAACGGAAGTTATACCATTTTAAAGCTCAGGAAGCGTTGTTGTAACCGATTTCTTTTTACGAGTTATTACGCAAGGACGTCGTGTTGATAAAATGCGGCGTTTTTTTTTTTTAGTTAAACAGTAGCGATTTTACGCCTGAAAGTTTTTTATTTGAAATTTTTTTATACCTGCCTTTACTCACAGTCTTGTATTTGGACGATGTTTGTGGTAAGGTTACTCCACGCTGACGTGAGTTTATTTGTGATTGTGACTTATACGAACGCCGCGATATCTATTGCGGCGCGCGCGGCGAGGCGTTCTTATTAGAACCGAATATATTGCCCAATTTAGTTTTGGACGTTTAACGTTTAATTTATAGTTTAGTTTATTTTTTGTATTATTCCAATTTGGAGAATAAAATGGAGAATGGTAGAAAGAACGGGTTTACGCTCGTCGAACTTCTTGTTGTTATCGCCATTATTGGTATTTTAATTGGTCTGCCCCTTCCAGCCGTTCAAGCCGCTCGTGAAGCGGCAAGACGTATGCAGTGTACGAACAATATGAAACAACTGGGGGTTGCCACCCATAACGTTCATGATATTCACGGAAAATTGCCGAACCGCGCCGATCAATGGCTTTTATCGACGTACCTCTCTGGACAGGAAGATTACGATCGTTGGTCCGGTCTCGTTACTCTGTTGCCTTACATTGAGCAAAACGCGCTCTTTGAACAGGTTGTCGAGGACGTTAAAAATAACGGCGCTCGTCCCTGGAAATATTCTTCCGCGATCGAACAGAAAATCACCGCGTACTTTTGTCCGTCCGACGGAAATACCGGAAGTACCGTGACGACCTCGAGAAACTATAATCTTACCCCTACAAGTTACCACCTCAATGCCGGTGATATTACCGTGAACTGGAGTGATATGTGCGGACAAGGTCGCGGACCTTTCGCGGCCACCGCCTCCGCCGCAAGAGGCTTTAGCGGCGTTACCGACGGGTTGAGCAACACCGCCTTCTATAGCGAAGTATGCATCGGTTCCTCCTCGACGACGAATAAAATTAAAGGCGGTTACGTCAAACTTGGCGGCGCTTACTACAGTAATCAATCCTCGTGGGTTCCTTTCTATTACCGTCCGTCCACTTGCGCGGGCACGAAAGGACAAAACGGAACTTTTGCTTCCGGGTACGACGTCGAAACGACGAGCGATCGTTACCTTGGCGTGCGTTGGGGCGACGCCGAGGCCGCTTACTCTCAGTACTTCATGATCCTCCCACCGAACTCCCCGACTTGCTCGCGTTTAAGTGAAAACCAGGTTGTCACGACCGCTTCCAGTTATCACAGCGGCGGCGTCAACGTCTGCATGGGCGACGGTTCCGTCCGCTTTGTCAGCGATACCGTCGACGCCGGAGATCAGACAAACGACCTCTATAATTCAGTAACCGATAAAAATAATCCGCAAAATTACAGCGGAAAATCGATCTACGGCGTCTGGGGCGCTATGGGATCCGCGAACGGCGGCGAAACCGTTTCGCTGTGACGCGCGTTTAACGCCAGGAATGATATTGCGAAACGCGTCTGTTGCCGATCCTGGAAGTATAATCGCGTTATCGTAAAACAAGGCTGATTAAAGCGAATTAAAGGGGTGTTGCGGACGTCGACGCCCCTGTCTTTTGTAACCTTAGGAAAGATAAATTATGAAATTGACAAGACTTTTACTTGGAGCCTTTTTTGCTATAAATTTCTGTTGCCTGGTCGGATGTTCGAATCCGGATAAAGATTATCGATACGTTACCGGAACCGTTACGCTCGACGGCGCCCCGCTCGATAAATGTATCGTTTCGTTCATTCCGCAGGACGCCGCGACTGGAGAAGGCGGAAGCGGTTTAACCGACGAACAGGGGAAATACGAAGTTACCTCCACCGGCGCTACAAACGGTTCCACCGGGCTTAAGCCAGGTCTGTATAAAGTTACCGTTTTGAAGAACAAGTTAATCGAAGATCCCGATGAAACGGCGTACGAAAATGGAGAAATCGATTACGACGAACTTCAAAGACGTAAGTCCATGAAAACCGGACGCTCGGTTGGCGGCGAACTGATTACCCCGCGCAAGTTCATCGATCCCCAACTTACGCCGCTGTCCGTGACCGTTTCGGACGACGCGTCGCAAAACGTCTTTGACTTTAATCTTGACGAATAGTTGGGCATATATTGATAACAAAATAGTCAAAAGGTAAAAAGTAAAACGCTTGCCTTCGCAAGTTATACAGACTCCGACGATTCAATGTTCGACTGCCGGTCGTTCTTTGTTTCGTCGGAGTTTTTTAACGACAAAAGGGAGCGCTTTTGAGACGCGTTTATAAACGATAAACGAAAAACAGAACGAATCTTTCGCCCTTGAGATAAAGAAAAACAGGAGAGAACCTCCGTTTGAAATTTTAAATAAACGATAGTATAAAAGAACTTGCGAAAGAAGCCGTTCAGGCGCGGATTCGCAAAACGAAAAAAAATAAAAAAAGGTCGTTGACGTAGTTGGGCTCCGTGGTATAA